>JBMZAB010000031.1:0-26057 GCA_049610985.1 Flavobacteriales bacterium
GCAACGGCCCTGGATCGATTTACGAATGCGGCTGCGCTCCGCTGCCTGAAGGCGATTGCGACTGCGAAGGCAACCAGCTGGACGCCCTCGGGGTTTGTGGTGGATCGTGCTCCACTGACCTCGATTCTGATGGAATCTGTGACGATGTCGATGATTGCGTTGGCTCTTACGATGCTTGTGGTATTTGTAATGGACCAGGGGCTGTTTATGAATGTGGTTGTGACATCATTCCCTCTGGTTACTGCGACTGCTTTGGCAACCAACTGGATATCGTAGGCGTTTGTGGTGGTGATTGCAATACGGATGTGGATGCTGATGGTATTTGCGATGACATTGACGATTGCATTGGTGCTTACGATGCTTGTGGACTTTGCAATGGCCCAGGCCTGATTTTTGATTGTGGCTGTGGTAACATTCCATCTGGAGATTGCGACTGCGGGGGTAATCAGCTTGATGCGCTTGGGGTATGCGGAGGAGCTTGTTCAGCTGATCTCGATTCAGATGGAGTCTGTGACGATGTTGATGATTGCGTTGGCTCTTACGATGCCTGTGACATTTGCAATGGCCCAGGCCTGATTTTTGATTGTGGCTGTGGTAACATTCCATCTGGAGATTGCGACTGCGGAGGCAATCAGCTTGACGCGTTAGGGGTATGCGGAGGAGCTTGTTCAGCTGACCTCGACTTAGATGGAGTCTGTGACGATGTTGATGCCTGCGTCGGTTCATACGATGCCTGCGGCATTTGCAACGGGCCGGGTGCGATGTTTGAGTGCGGATGTATGATGGTGCCAGAGGGATACTGCGACTGCGACGGCAACCAGCTTGATGCGGTCGGAGTGTGCGGTGGTGATTGTGAATCCGATCTCGACGCCAATGGCATGTGCGACGCAGAAGAAGGGTGCATGTACAGCATGGCCCTGAACTACGACGACGAGGCGACCATAGACAACGGCTCGTGTGAGTTCGCCAACATCAGCGATTGCCCAGCGGACATCGACGGCAGCGGACACATCAATGTGAACGACCTCTTGGTGTTCTTGCCTCAGTACGGGAACTCCTGCGAGTGAGCCGGACGTTCTCTGGTATGAAAAAGGCCATCCGAAGGGGTGGCCTTTTTTGATGATTGATCAAATGTGTGTCGTCATGCCGCGTATTGAACGGCGATGTCGTCCACCTTGCGGTTCATCACTACGAAACAGATCGGTGGAATGAGGCTCAACAACATCTTCCTCCAGGAGCAGCCCCTCCGCCATGAGGGAGCAATCAAAACCAGTCCGCAGTAGGACTTTGCGAGGGCGTATCGGAGGTCCCCGTTTCGGGCATACGCTTCCCCAAGCCAACCAGCACCACACCCGAAGCGATCATGCGGATTGCTCGTGCCAAGCTCATTGGTAAACCCGGACGTAATCCACCGCCATGAACTGCGGGAACGTGGTGGTAGCGTCAGGGTATCCTGGCCAAAGACCGCCCACCGCCACATTCAAGATGAAGAAGAAGGGGTTGTCGAAGGGATAGTTCTGCGCTCCGCTGACCGTGTTGGACACGCTGTAGAATTCCTGGTCGTCCAACAACCAGATGATGCCAGATTCATCCCACTCGATGGAGAACACGTGGAATTCGTCGGAAAAGGTTTCCGAGAACCCGATGGACGTGCCGCCCCCCGTGAAGTTGTGCTGCGTGTAGTCGTTCCCGAAGTGAACGGTGCCATGCACGATGTTGGGCGAGGAGCCGATCAATTCCATGATGTCAATCTCCCCGCATGCCGGCCAACCCGCAGTCGGGAAGTTGGCACCAAGCATCCAAATGGCGGGCCAAATCCCCTGGCCTTGGGGGAGCACCGCCCGGACGTCAATCCGACCGTATTGGAACTCTTGCAACCCGATGGATTTCAAGCGGGCAGAGGTGTAGTGGCTCCCCTTGTCCTCGGCCACAATCATGAGGTTGCCGTTGGCCACATAGGCGTTTTCCGCTTGGTTGGTGTACACCTGCAATTCTTGGTTGCCCCAGCCGTGGCCGCCCAAGTCGTAGGTCCAATTGGTCAAGTCGATGCTCGAGCCGTCAAATTCGTCGGACCAAACCAGGGTTTTCCCAGGGTAACTGGTGGCCGCCTCGTACCCCCCTTGGGGCGTGGCCAAAACGCTGTCGTCGTTTCGAATGGTCCCGAAGGCCTCCTGGAGCCCCTTGGCGAACACACACCCTTCCGACCCCGTGAGCACTACGCGGAATTGTTCGTCTTCCTCCTTGAGGTCGTCCACCACGATTTCCACGTCGATCGACGCCGAGGCTGTGCCGGCCGGAAAGACAATGGACCCTGCCGCGGCGATGAAATCCTCCCCTTCGATGGCGGTCAGAGACCTGGTTTCGTAGTGCACTGTCACGTCCCGCGTGGTGGAAACGTCCAGCACCAGGGGAAAACGAAAGACGTTGTTCTCCTCGTTCTCATCTCCGGCGATGTCCACAGGGAAGCGCACTTCGGGCACGACCACGGGTCCGTTGTCTCGGCAGGAGACCAAACAAAACAGGATGAACATCCATAAGAAGTTGCAGGCGTGGCGCATGTCAAAAAGGTGTTTCAAGGAGCGTAAAGATACGCTCGCCCTTTCGCAGCACGGAGGATGTGATTTCATGCCTTATTTTCACCTCACATCGAACGAATCTGTCATGACCAAATTTGCACATCAAGCCTCGTTGAGCGCCCTGTTTTTGATCTTGTTGTCAGGGAATTCTTGGGCCCAGGACCCTGCTTTTCTGACCACGAGCGGCGCGTCCATCGTCAACGGCAACGGTGAAAATGTCCTGTTGCGTGGCGTGGGATTGGGAGGCTGGATGGTGCAGGAAGGTTACATGCTGCAGACGGCGTCGTTCGCCAGCCCCCAGCATGAAATCAAGGAGACCATCACCGAACTGATTGGCGAGGAGGCCACGGCGGAGTTTTACGACGCGTGGTTGCACAACCATTGCCGCGAAGCGGACATCGACTCGATGAAAGCATGGGGGTTCAATTCGGTTCGACTGCCGATGCACTACAACCTCTTCACCTTGCCCATTGAAGAAGAACCGGTGGCGTACCAAAACACGTGGCTTGACCTCGGTTTTGAATTGACGGACAGCCTGGTCAAGTGGTGCAAAGAGCGTCAGATGTACGTCATTTTGGACTTGCACGCGGCGCCTGGAGGACAGGGCTACGACGCGGCCATTTCAGACTACGACCCTTCGAAGCCATCCCTGTGGGAAAGCATCCAAAACCGGCACAAAATGGCTTCCCTGTGGAAGCGCATCGCAGAGCACTATGCGGACGAGCCCTGGGTGGCGGGGTACGATTTGCTCAACGAACCCAATTGGGACCTTCCTGGCGGCAACGCGCTCCGGGCGTTGTACATGCAGTGCACGGACAGCATTCGCCTGGTGGACCAGGACCACATGATTTTCATCGAAGGCAACTGGTTTGCCAACGACTTCACAGGATTGACCCCGCCATGGGACGACAATTTGGTCTACTCTCCGCACAAATACTGGAGCCACAACGAGGAGTCAGACATGCAATTTGCCACAAGCATTCGAACGGCGTTCGACGTCCCGCTGTACTTGGGCGAAAGCGGGGAAAATTCCAACGTGTGGTTTCGCGACGCCATTCATCTTTTGGAAGACCTGAACATCGGTTGGGCGTGGTGGCCTCTGAAAAAGATTGAGAGCATCTCGGGATCCATGTCCATTGAGAAAACAGAAGGGTACCAGTCCTTGCTGAACTATTGGGAAGGCAACGGGCCCGAGCCTTCGGTGGAGTACGCCACCGAAGTGTTGATGGATTTGACAGAGAAGCTCAAGGTCGAGAACTGCAGCGTTCAACCTGACGTGTTGGACGCCATGATCCGCCAACCCCAATCCGACGAGACCCGTCCTTACAAAGGCCCGCACAACTTGCCTGGCGTGGTCCATGCCACGGATTACGACATGGGCCGCGTGGGCCTAGCTTACCAAGATGTCGCGGTGGCCAATTACCATGTCTCGACAGGCAACTTCACGTCATGGAACAACGGATGGGCGTATCGCAACGACGGGGTGGACATCGAGCCGTGCAGCGACAACGTCAATTCCAACGGATTCAACGTGGGGTGGACGGCTCAGGAGGAGTGGTTGAATTACACCGTTGAAGTGGGGGCCGCGGGGTTGTACGACATCGAATTGCGTGTGGCGTCCCAAAACGGCGGCGGCGCCTTCCACTTTGACGTGAACGGGGTTCAGGCAACCCCTGTCATGCCGGTGTCGGCCACAGGAGGCTGGAACAGTTGGGGATCTGAAATGGTCGAGAACGTCTTGCTCTACGAAGGGACGAACACCCTGACTTTCCACATCGACAACGCCGGTTTCAACTTCAGCAGCTTCGATTTCCAGTTCACGGGAGTCACGCCAGAGGAAATTCCGGTGCAGTTGACGCTGGCCAAAACCCTTGACCCGACAACCGTTCGACTCACGTTCAACAAGCCGTTGGATGTGACGCCCTCCGCCCTCAACACGGACGACTTCACGTTCTACATCGACGGGTCGGAATTTGGGTTGGCCGACGTCGCATTGGACAGCCAGAGCGACCAATCGCTGGTTTTGGCGCTTGACACGACCCTGACGGCCACCATGCTGCTTCGGGTGTCCTACACGGGATCGAGTGTTGTGGCGGAAGACGGCACAGCCCTTGCGCCGTTCGAATTGGAGCCGGTGGTGAACGATCTGGACTTCTGGTTCCCCTTGCCGGGTTGGTTGGAAGCCGAGGACTACACGTCCCAAGTTGGCGTGGAGCTGGAGACCACCACGGATGTCGGCGGAGGCCAGAATGTCGGGTTCCTGGATCCGGGAGATGTGCTGGAGTACCTCGTCCACGTCACCCAAACCGGCGAGTTCAAGGTCCACTTCAGGACGGCCTCAGAGTACGGGAACGGAGGACTCAGCATGGAGCTGGTCGACGAATTCGGCCAATCGACGTATTTGTGTCAAGCCAACTTTGAGCCGACGGGTGGATGGCAAGAGTGGACCACCACCACAGAGGACATCGACCACATCGATGCGGGCATCTACACCCTTCGTGTGACCATCACGGCTTCGCCGTTCAACCTGAATTGGTTCGAGTTTGAATTCGAAGGGGAGGAGGTCGATCCTCCAGGCGACGAATACCCCTTCCAGTTGCAGAGGGTGGTGGCGTACCCCAACCCTGCGGCAGATCTGGTCAATGTGGCTTTCGCCTTGATCTTCCGTCAAGACCTGACCATGGTCGTGTACAACAGCCAAGGTCAGCTGGTGTACGGAGAGCATTTCGAGGACACTTCTGAATTCCAAACCACCATTGCCTTGGAAGGATGGGCCTCAGGTATCTACCAAGTCTTTGTCATCCGAGAGGACGGCACGGTGGACCTTGGACGCTTCGTCAAGAGTTGACCTCCCCACGAAAGTCATGACCACAAAAAAGGGGAATGGACATTCGTCCATTCCCCTTTTGTCGTTCATGCGATTCCCTCAGTCGGAAATCATGCGCATGGTCCAGTAGGCTTCTCCTGGGTTTGCGCCGTAGTCCACGGTGATGGTGAGACGGTCCACGCCGTCGTTCGACGTGTAATCGAACACCTCGTAAGTGATTGTGGATTGTGGCGTTCCAGTCCCATCATCAGGTAACTCACCAGCATTGCTTGCTTTGTTGAATCCAATGTATGCTCCGAGACCTTCTACCGTGATCTCATTGTCAGTAGCCGTGAAGGAATGTGTGCCTGACCCGAATGCGTCAAAAGGAGGTGTCAGCGCGGCATCATCTACGCACGAATTTGATCCGCCCATGTAAGCTTCGGCCCACACTTGGCCTTGCGAGTTGAACACCATGGTGCCGTCGTCGAAGAACGTGAACTCGTCGTCCATCTGACAAGCGCGCTCAATGACGCCTGCGGCATCCAAGCCGCTCCACCATGCGCCGCTGTTTTGGCCAGGACCCACGATGTAGCTGTTCTCGCCATCCAAACGCCAAGTCTTGCCTTCTGGGCTGGACAAGTCCGCCGCTGTGAAGACCGCCGAGCTGATGGAAATCACTTGCGACGTCTCGCCGCTCATCATGGCGTCGTCGTAGGCCGTCAACGTCACGGTGTAGTCGCCGTCTCCCGCGTAGATGTGTACGGGGTTGAGGTCGGTGCTTGTGGCGCCGTCTCCGAAGTCCCAGAGGTACGAAGTGGCGTTGCTGGAGGCGTTGGTGAATTCCACCACATTGCCTTCTTTGACGTAGGTGAATGCCGCCGTCGGGGTCACCGCGGGGATGGGAGGCAAATCGTCAGGATTGTGGTAGCTCACCAAGTAGAAGTTCCAAGCGCTGGATCCGTCCACGGCCGCCATGGCCACGTGCATCCGGTCGAAGACGTCTCCAGTCTCCGTGGCGAAAATGGTGTACACCTTCTCACTGATGGGCACGTATTGGTCGCCGTTGTTGGTCTTTTGAGGGAGGCCGATGTACGCCCCGAAGCCATTCACAGTGATGGTGCCGGCAGAGGTGTTGTAATCGTACGTGTAGTCTCCGCCGTTGGCGTAAGCACTCAGGTCTTCTCCGCCCGGTCCAGTGAACAGGCCGTCTTCGCTCTCGTCGTGGCAACCTTCAGGCTGTCCAAGCCAACCTCCGTTGTTGTCGGAGTCGACGAAGATGGTGCCTTCGGTGTTCAAGACCACAGAACCGTCGGGGTAGAAGGTGTACGAGTCGTCCAACACGCAGGGGCGCTCCCCTGATGGGGTGACACCGCCCAAGGACCACCAGGAATCGTCTCCAATGCCGGGACCAATGCTCAGGGCCACGCCTTCGCGGTCGAGGTGCCAAACCTTGCCGTCCGTGCCTGCCAAGAATTGTCCTGCAGTGTTCGGGTCGGTCACAATGACGGTTTCTGTGCGGGTGGCAGTGCCTGCCTCACCTGTGGCGGTCAACGTCACCTCGTATTCTCCGCCCTCGGCGAAGGTGTGGGTCACGTCCTCATCCGTGCTTGTGTTGCTGTCGCCAAAATCCCACACGTACGACGCCGCATTTTGGGAGTAATTGGTGAAGGTCACTTCAGCCCAGTTGTCCTCGCTGATTTCGTATTGGAAACTGGCGATGACCGCATTGGGCTCGGGGGGATCTTTTTCGCAACTCACCATTGCGAAGCACACCAACGCCACCATCGTCAAGACGGGGAGGTGTTTTGTCAAGGATTGAAACATGGAATTGATTTGAAATAGAAGTTGTGTTGAAATCAGTTGAACAAGGAGTCGTCGGGGTAGGTGGTCAGCTGGGTGGCCAAGACGGTTTCCTCGAAGGCGATGGGAAGCCAAAGGTCTTCAGGATCGAAGTTGGCCTCCTTGTTGCCGTCGCCCACGAAAAGGCTCGCGTTGGCCCGTCCTGAACGCACCAAATCGAACCAGCGGTCGCCCTCGCACGCCAATTCGGCACGGCGCTCGTACCAAATGAGGTCCTGCAGGGTCCAACCCTCTTCAGCCATGACCATGGACGAGGTCCGGAACGACCCGCCGTTGTCGCCAGGACCCGCTGCGCGTTCGCGAACCATATCGATGTGAAGCATGGCTTCGCTGTCGCTTCCGCTTCCGCGGTGCAACGCCTCGGCCAACATCAGCAACACGTCGGCGTACCGGAACACGTGTGTGTTTTGGGCCTTGGTCAGGTGCTCGTTTCCGCCGTTGACGTTGGTCCCAGCGTAAGCCTTGTAGTTGGAGTACTTCTCCTGCCAATAGCCGGTGAAGTCGTTGGGATTGTTTTGGGTGATGTCGATGATCGGGTCGCAGCTGGCCCCCGCGTCTTCCAAATCCTGGGCCAACTCGTCTTCAGACACAATGGCCACGTCGCGGCGGTACGTGTCGTCTTCGAGGAAGTGGTTCCAAAGGCCTTCTGAAATCGGCATGAAACCCCAGCCTGCCTCGTAGTCGGGGTGGTCGGCACACAGACCGCGGATGCCGCACAGTTGAATGATGCCGTTGCCGTCCACACCTTCAAACCAACCCCAGTCGCTCGACCAGAGGGGGTTGTGCTGGATCTCAAACACCGATTCAACGGTGTTGCGCGCGCCGAAGTTGTACAGTTCCTGCATGTCGTCGACGAGTTGGTACAATCCGAGGTCGACCACTTGCTGGAAGGCGGCAGCGGCCTCATCGAAGCGTGCGACGTCGTCTCCACCCAAGTCCGCCCAATACAGGTAGGCCTTGCCCATCAGGGCGTAAGCAGCCCCCTTCGTGGCGCGACCTTCTTCGCCTGAAGGGGCGATGGTGGGAAGCAGGTCGGCGGCTTCTTGGCAGTCCTTGACCACCTGGCCCAACACGTCAGACATGGTGTTCCGTTCAAGGTTGACATCGCTCGGGTCGAGCGGTTCGGTGACCACGGGAATGGGCCCGAAGTGGCGGAACAGTTCGAAGTGGTAGTACGCCCTCAGGAATTTCGCCTCGGCCTTGTAGACCTCCACTGTAGAGGATTCCAACTCGGTCAACGCCAACAGGGCGTTGGCCCGGGCGATGCCGATGTAGTTGCGGCGGTACAGCGGGTGCAACACGACGTTCATCTCCGTGTTGTTGAAGTCGTCCAGCTCCTGCCAGCCTTGCTGGTCTTGGTCGGAGGGGTCTCCGCCGGCATTGGCGTTGTCAGAACGAATCTCTCCAAACATCACCGAGGAAATCCACTGCCCGTAGGCCATGGTCCATCCGATGGGGTCGTACGCGCCAATGAGGGCGGCCGACACCTGTTCTTCGTTTTGGTAGTAATTGCTCGACAGGTATTCGTTGACGGGGTCAACCTGAAGCCGGTCCTTGTTGCATGACATCGCGGCCACACTTATGAGGGCCAAAAGCAACGTGAATTGAATGGTGTTCTTCATGGCAGTTGGCGTTAGAATGAAACGTTGATGCCCGCGCCGAAGGAGCGGTTGTTGGGGTAAAAGCCTTTGTCGATGCCGGTGTCCAAAATCCAACCGCTGGTGCCAATGTCTGGGTCAAACCCGCGGTAGTTGGTCACGGTGAACAGGTTGTTGCCTGTCAGGTACACTTTGACCTCGGTCATCTTCGCCTTGGCGCACAAATCCTTGGGCAGGTTCCAGCCGATTTGCAGGTTGCGCAACCGCAGGAAGTTGCCTTTCTCGACGTAGAAGCTCGACGGGCGTTGGTTGTTGTTGGGGTCCAACGCGGTCAGGCGAGGCAATTCAGAGCTTGGATTTTCAGGTGTCCAACGGTCCATCCAGAACGATTGGTAGTTGGAGTAGGGCACGTCCGTCCGTTCGTAGGTCCGGTAGATGTCGTGACCGAGTTGGGTGCTGAAAATGGTGTTGACGTAGAAGTCCTTGTACGTGAGGTTGCTGCTCAGGCCCAGGATGTGCTTGGGCCAAGGGTTGCCGATGTCGGTGATGTCGTCGGAGTTGATGACGCCGTCCCCGTTCGAATCCAAGAACCGGATGTCCCCGGGCTCGGCGTTGGGCTGCAGCATCTCGCCGTCAAGGTTGAGGTGACTGTAGATGTCGTCCTCGCTCTGGAATATGCCGTCCGCTTCGTAGCCGACAAAGTGTCCCACCGCGTAGCCTTCGGTCATCCGAGTGATGGCGGTGTTGCGCACCGGCCAACCCCACCCATTCAGGAATCCGGTTTCACCGGCCACATCGATGACGAGGTTTCTGAAGTGGGTGTAGTTCAGTGTGTTGCTGAGCTTCCAGTCGCCCTTGCCAGTGCGGTGGGTGATGGACAAGTCCACCCCGCGGTTGCGAATTTCACCGAGGTTGGACGTGGGGTTGTTGGTGGAACCGATGTACCCTGGGATGACTTGGGTCATCAGCAAGTCCTTCGTGGTGCGCTGGTAGACGTCGGCTTCGATGGTCAACTTGTCTTTGAACAAGCCGAGTTCCACACCGAGGTCAATTTGCTCGCTTTCTTCCCACTTCACGTTGGGGTTGGGTGGGGTGGCGAGGGCGGAGCCCTGGTTCAAGATTTGGTTCTCTGTGCCAAACGCGTAGCTGAAGACGTTTTCGATGCGGGCCACGTAGCTGAGCGGGGCGATGCGGTCCGAGCCGTTGATGCCCCAAGAGGCGCGAAGCTTGAGGAATGAAATCGCTTCAGCCGTTTCCATGAAGCCCTCCTTCGAGGCCACCCAGCCGACGGAGGCCGACGGGAAGACGCCGAATTGGTTGCCCGGGCCGAAGTTGCTCGAGCCGTCGCGGCGGATTGTGGCCGAGAAGAGGTATTTCTCGTCGTAGTTGTAGAGCAAGCGACCGAAGGTGCTGATCAACGCGTAGTCCACGCTGGGGCCGCCCCACGTCAGATCAAGCGTGTCTTGCCCGGCATCCAAGTATTGGAAGTTGGGGTTGAACTGAGCTGTCAACGGAATGTTGGACGTGGTGCCGCCCACCTGGCGGAACTGGTTGGTCCGGAAGGACGTGCCTGCCAAGAAATCAAAGTTGTGCTTCTCCTTGAATTGGCGCGAGTAGTTTGCCGTGTTTTCCCACTGGAATCCTTGGAAGTTGCCTGACCCTTGCGACACGTCGTTGCTCAAGTTCTGGGCGGCAGGGTGGAATTCGTAGGTGGGGGTGAAGCTCCGGTAGTCCCACCAGTTCAGGTCGTATCCGAAGTCGGTTTTCAGGATCAGGCCGTCCATGAGTTCGGCTTCCAGGAAAATGTTCCCCAAGATTTGGTCCGACTTGCCGTCGCCGTTGATCAACCAAAGGCGGCTCAACGGGTTGATGTATTCCTTCTGGACCCAGGGCGATTGGGCGAAGCCGTATTGCGCTTCTTCGTCGTACACCGGGGTCAACGGATCGTAAGCGAATGCGTCAGCTTGGGCGCCGCCAAAGGCGCTGTTTGTGCCAATGTTGTTGTTGTCGGTCCGGTTGATGTAGAGGTTTTGGCCGATGGACAGGAAGTCCTTGTACTTCTTGGACGAATTGTAGCGCACGGCGTAGCGCGTGTAGTTGGATTTCTCCCCGCCGATGACCCCGTTTTGGTCCCAGTAGTCGATGGACAGGAATGAGTTCTTCGTGGACGCGGTGATTCGGTGGTTGACCATCGTGGCTGGGTTGAAGATTTCATCCATCCAGTTGGTGTTCGCGCCGAGTACGTCGCCGGCGTCAGGGAATTGCAGCTGGTCGAGTGCGGCGGTCTGGTTGCTGTTCGCATACTTCTCTCGAATCAGGGTGACGTAATCCTCGGCATTGAGCATCTCAGGCAAGCGCCATGGACGGGAATTCAGGTAGCTCGTGGAGTAGGTGACCACACCTTCGTCTGAGGCACTTCCGCTCTTGGTGGTGATGATGACGACGCCATTGGCTGCACGCGCGCCGTAGATGGCACTTGAGGCGGCGTCCTTCAGCACGTCGATGGACTCGATGTCGCTGGGGTTCAAGTTGTCGATGTTCCCCACCTGCAATCCGTCAACCACAAACAATGGGGTGTTGTCTCCGTTGGTGCTGATGCCTCGGATGAGGATGGACTTGCCCGCGCCTGGTTGCCCTGAAGATTCGTTCACGAGCAACCCTGAGGTTTGGCCTTCCAGGGTGGAGATGGCGTCGGGCACAGGAATGCCCTCAATGTCCTTGGCCGTGATTTTGGCAATCGAGCCGGTGGACACCCGCTTCTTTTGGCGTCCGTATCCCACCACGACCACTTCTCCGACCAATTCGGCGTCCACCTTGAGATAGACTTCGAGGGGCTGGTTGTTGACCAGAGAAAGGGCTTGGGTCTCGTACCCGATGTAGCTCACCGTGATGTCCACGGGAAGCTCATTTACTTGCAGAAGGAACGTGCCGTCCGCGTTGGAGCTGGTGCCTGTGGTGGTGCCTTTTTGAAGGATGGTGGCGCCGATCAACGCTTCTTTGGTGCTGGCGTCGTACACCGTTCCGGTGATGGCGGTGCTTTGGGCAAAGCTGATGCTGGTATGGAACAGCAGCACTCCGAGAAGCGCGATGCAAGGCGCTTGCCGAAGTTGGGGCAAGAATTGAATCATAAGGTGTTTGGTTCATGGCCTTGGGCAGGACATTGCTCATTCCAACGTACGGCAAGGCGCGTGGAAGTTACACTTTTTTGAGAACCCTCCAAATGCTTGTCAGTGCAGGGAGCTGGCCATTTTTCAGCCCAAACTGTGTCCAAGACACATCAACGCAAGACCACAAAGGAAATCCTGGATCGTCCGCTGCTTGCCGTGTACGTCCCTGCCGGCCAGTTGGCCGTGGGAATGACGGATTGACCGCGTGGCACCTTGTGCACACATTCCCCCAGCGCGTTGTGGATGTGCACGTCGCCGTGGGGGGAGTTCATCCAAACTTCGGTGGACACAGGGTTGGGATGGCAAGACAGTTCCAAGACGTGGCTGGGTTCACCGACATCGAGGACCAGCAACCCCTCGGAATCGACGGCACACCCGTCGAAGTGAACCACCGCACTGTATTCCCCGGTGGATTCGTGGAACCAAATGTGGGGGGTGGTGCCGAGGTAGGCGCCGTCCAGATGCCAGGACACCGAATCAAATCCTGGGATGTTTTCAGTCTCCACCCCGAGCCACTCGCCGGCATTCAGCACGCTCACGGTGGCATCCGTCGGACAAGGCGAGAAATGGGCCCAGAAGGTGTCGTTGGACGACACGTCGACTTCGATGGTTTGGTCGAGGGGGTTGAACTGTCCATCCTCAGAATGGTCGTTGTCGCTCCAGTGTGTGAACATGTAGCCAGGGTCGGCAATCGCCTCCATTTCAATGGGGCAGGAATTGAAGTACACCCCGTCCCAGGGATAGGGACCAGGCACGATGGTGTTGACGCGGATGTCTCCGGCCCAGTTGGGCGTGGCGTTCAACGTCACGGTCCGTTGGAACGGCAGGTTGAAACTTTCAATCAAATGGATGCGAGAGGTGGTGACCCGTTCAGACTCCCTCAGCATCATGTTGTTCAGGGAGTTGTCCCATGCGTCCATCCCAGCAGGGGATCCCCAGCGCGCGATGTGCTGGGGCATGGTTCCTTCAATTTGGCCCGTCATGGCCCCCATGCGGGCGATGAACGCTTCCGACTGCAAGAGGGTGTTGACCAAATCGGCGTACCGGTTCACGAACCGGTGCCGGAACGTCGGGTTGTCCAACACGTGGTCAAAGAGGTTGCTGTGCACAGACGGAGAACTCGGATTGCGTGCGTACTCGAGGTAGTTCTCCCAAACCGACTGGCCAAAGTGCCCCAAGCAAGCGTCGGTGTCGTACAGGATGTACCGCCAAGTGTGCGCGGGCGAGGCCTTGAACACCTTCGTGTTGTTCAGCCCCCAAGCGATGCCCATCCAGTCCATGTTTTGGAAGAAGGTCTGGAGGATGAAATAGTCCATGTAGCTCTCCGCATCAAATGTCGCCGCGAAGGCGTTGTAGAATGCCGGGCTGGAAGGGGAAGCGGCCAGCAAGGAATTGCACGCCGACGTGAATTCGGAGGCATCTCCGGCCAGGGCGCCCAAGGGGTTGAGCAATGTGACCTCCGCTGGATCGGTCCCAAAATGTGCAGCCACGTAGTGCTCGTCCGATTTTTCCCGGGCGCCGTACAACCCCCAATAGTTCCCGTTCAGGTACAATTCGACCGGCTGCCAGGCGGACGAATGGGCGTGGGTTTGGGCCGCCACATCGCTGATGAGCGCGTCTTGGATTTTCGTGGCCCACACATGCTGCCCCCCGTTGCGGACGTTGATGTTGTTGAGTTGCGTCAGCCACGGTTTTTCAGGGAACAACGGCCAATCCAAATCCCCTGTGTGCACTCCTTTAAAGTCAAAGCGGAAGGATTTCTGAGGTTCTGCGCGGGACCAGCCGCCATGGATTTCCAAGTCGAGTTCTTCACGTGCGGCCAGCGAGCCCAGGGCGTCGAAGCCTTGCATCCGTGCGTGACGGGACCACGGTTGCCAAAAGTTGGCCCCGAAGAAGGGGTAATCGTCTGACGCATTGGGACCCAATTCGTACATCCCGTCGTTCCAATCGAACAGGTCCTCTGGTGCAATCAACACCGAGATGACGGGCAACTCGTGGTCCAACGCGTCGATGAAATAGCTCTCGTCCTGAGTTCCGCTGGGAAGCATGTTGTTGAAGTCGGAGAATGCCTTCACGCTCAGGACCGTGGTGGTGTAGGCGGTCAACCCGTCGTCCGGGAAGGCGGGTGAAGTGGGGTCAGGCACTGACCCGTCCAACGTGTACCGCACTTGGGCGTTGGGGATGGCCGAGGCCAACTGCACGGTTTGGGCGTTGTCGTAAAACCCAGAAGGCACGGTGAGTTGCGGGTTGGGAAGGATGCCTGAGTAGCAGGGCGCGTCGGCGTTGGGTTCTCCTGGGGTGGGTGGGTCGAAGATGCACCACTCCGTGCTGGAGCCCTCCGGCCTTCCCACGGACAAGACGTCGGGCAGGTCCGGGTGCAGGATCAACGCGTCGAGGAGCTGCCCGTCGGGATCGCGCAACACCGCGTGTTCACCAGGGCTCAATTGAAATGTCGCTTGCAGGTTGTCGTTTTCAGCTTGCGGCCACCACGTCGGTGGTGGGCTGTACGTGGGTGGTGCGCCCCATGCTTTGCGCAAACCGAGGAACGGCCGCGCGGTCAGGTCGGACGATGTCGCATTCGCGTTGTGGACCTGGATGGCCAGGACGTTCTGGCCTGTCACGAGTTGCGGCGACCCTGGGCCATTCATGTCCCAAGTAACCATGTCGGGAATGCCGCCGTTGAACAGCACCGCCTCCAAGTATCCATCGGTGAAGTCCCACGCATTTCCAGCGGACCCCACGAGGTTGGGCGAGCGCTGAATTTCCTCCCCATTGAGGTAGGCGATGTAGCCGTCGTCGTAGTCCATGGCCCATCCGATCTCTGCCCAATCCTCTGGCGTGTCCACCTCAAACCCAATCCGGAGGTACAACGTGCCGTCGTTGGGGACCACCGTCGCATCGTCTCCATCCCCGTACCCAATTCCCCCGGGTCCGGACATCCAGCTGACGTCGTCAAACCCCAAGTCTTTCCAAGAGGCGTCCGGGTTGTTGGTGCTCATCGTGTAGTTGAACACGTCGGAGTCAACCACTGGGAACTCCCAGCTGCCGCCCCAAACAGGTTGGTCTTCGCCGTTGGCCAACACCACAAGTCGCTCGCCGCCGCCGAGGACCACCGGTCCAAACGCCCACCCCGCCTCGTCATCCAGGTTGTCCAAGAGCTGGTGGCCGTCCAAATTCACTGCGTCGGGTCCGTCGTTTCGAACCTCAATCCAATCTCCGCCGCCCGCACTGGCTTCCGACACCAGCAGTTGGGCAGAACCCTCCAACGACCCCATGGCCACGCCCGCGGCCACACACAACCACACATGGAAACGGAAGATCCAACTCATGGCCTTAAAAGTAGGGGACACCTTCCATCAAGGGGCGCACCCGTCTCCGAAGGCCGCCAACAGGGCCAGCAAATCGGAGGTGGTCACCGCAGAGTCGCCGTCAATGTCCTCGGGACAAGCGTTTTCTGAAAACACACAGCTTCCGTCGTCAAGTTGCGCGGAGGATGAAAAATTGAGGGCTTGGGCGTAGGTGCACCCGGCACATTCGTCCAAGTTGCAGCTGCCGTCGTCCCGGTTGGCGGGGGGGTCGAAGTTGCATGCCCAAGGGTAAGTGCACCCTTCCACCACGCGCTCGAACGCCAACCAATTCAAATTGAACGGGGCGTCCAGGACGGAGAGTTGCAACAACCCGACCCCTTGAGACGGCAGATCCAGGTCAAATTCGGCTGTGCTCCACGCCTGCCATCCGCCGGTGGCGGCGAACTCAAATTCCCCCAACGCGTGGATGTTACCCTCGCTGTCCACAAGCTGCATGGACACTCGGCCGTCGGTCGATTCAGAAGCCGTCCGGAACGACACGACATGGGGTCCGGCAGACTCCACCTCAACTTGGTATCCAAGGTAATCCCCTGGATCGAGGTACCCCACGTTTTGGCCTCCCCCTTCGTCGGTGGTGGCCTCCAACCCTGTGCCCAATTGTTCAAGGTAGGCTTCCGCCTGAATCACACCTGGAATGAACTGGAGGTTGGGAGGGGTTTCACCGGTCCAATGCACGTCCATGCTGGCCACGTTGTGCCCGGCGCTCACGGTGTGAAGCACGAGTTCTTGCGTTCCTTGAAACAGGACAACATCTTCCACGGTCAGGCTTGACCAGGCACCCCAGCCACCCGTGTTGGGGACGTTCACGTCCCCAGAGACGTCGGCGCCGTTCACTTCCAACCGGAGTTCGCCATCGCCGGAGTTCGACGCCACCCAAATGTGGAAGTCGTAGACCCCGGAGAACGCCACCTCGACGGTGTACTTCATCCATTCGCCCGTTTGGGTCCAGCCCACGGCGCGGCCGTTGTGGGGAAAATCCCCAGAGCACGACTCGATGTCCACCCCGTCGTTGCGGCCCGTCCAGCCGTTGTTCCAAGCCGTGAAGGACCCGTTGCTGACGTGGTACGTGGCGTCCACCTCATCCACGTAGGCCATCCCAGCACGTCCCAAGTCGTAATCGGGTGCGAACACCGTTCCTGGGAGGGTTGTCGTCCCCGGGAAGGGCAGGGTGGCATCTGTGTGCGGCTGACGCATCAGCGCGTCCACCACGTCCGGCTGCACCAGGCAATGTTCTGCCTTCAGTTTGTCCGTCAAATCCATCAGCACGGCCTGGGCGAACGCCGCTTCCGGCGCAGGGGCGTTGCCTTCCCAGTGGTCCAGGAGTGCTTGATATCCGGTGGTCTTTTCGATGGACATGGGGGCGGAAATGCTCTCGACTTTTTTCAAAGGCCACCATGCCCAACCGATGCCCAAATCTTCCAACAAGCGCACGGCATCTCGGAACCACACGTTGGAGTTCTCCCCGGCTTCCCCCAAGTAGAGCGGTACTTGGTAAGTGTCCCTCAACGCCAAAGCGAATTCCAGGGTCGCCGCGTCGTTGTTGCTCCAGTACTTGTGCGGGGAGTAGGCCATGTTGCCATCCCACGGCGGGGTGAGGCCTGTGAAGTCGTTGGCGAACCAGTTCCCTTCAAAAAACAGCAAATGCTGGGTGTCCACTTCCCGGATGCTGTCGGTGCACTGCTCGTAGAGGGCGCGAAGGGCTGTGCCTCCAGGCAAGTTCCAATTGGGCTCGTTGAGCACGTCGTACCCGGCCACCCAGGGCTCGTCAGCGTAGTGCGCGGCAATCCTCTTCCAGAGGGACGCCATTTTGTTCCGGTTGGCGGGACTCTCCCACAAGGATGGTTTGGACGAATCGTAATCTGAAATGGCGGCGTCGTATCCCTGCCCCCCTGGCGCGGCGTGCAAATCGAGCACCACGTACATCGACCGTTCTTTGCACCACGCCACCAGGCTGTCGGTCAGGGCAAACCCGAGGTCGAGCCAGGTTTGTTCTCCAGGTATGGGCTCCTCTTCAATGGGCAGCGTGAAGAGGTTGTAGTGAAGCGGCACCCTCACAGAATTGAACCCCCAAGCGTGCAAGGAATCGATGTCCGCTTCCCGCACGTGGTTGTGCAGCCACGCCTCGTAAAACGCCTGCGTTGCCTCCGTCCCTATGAGGGATTCAATCGCGGCCTTGATTTCGTGCTGTGGATTGGCGAAGGCCTGGGTTTGCAACATGTAGCCTTCTTGCACCATCCAACCGCCAAGTCCCATGCCCCTCAACACCACCTCTTGACCCAAGCCATTCTGGATGTGCGTGCCTTGGGCTTGGAGCCAGGCCGGGTCTTGGCTGCGTCCTGCCAAGGACATCGAGGCCCAAAACAGGGCGGCAACGAGGGTCTTGACGTAGAGCTCCATGCCCTTGAAGATACGGGATTTGATCAAGGGGTGACCTTCCGAAGCCCTCTCCCTCTCTTCCACAACGCACGCATCATGTCCTCGGCCGTGTTGTTGGGCGGGCCGCCCTGGGCCCGCTCAAATCCGTAGTCTTCGTCGGGTCCGAGGTCGGTCAATTTGAACCGAAAAATGTAGTCGTCGGGGCTTGTGGCTTGGCCAGAAAATGTCCCAAACCGCAGGTCGTTCAGCTGGAGGGTGCCGTCTTCACGCTGCACCGCGTTGAAGAAGCCTGCGCTGAACCAGCGAAGCACTTTCAAGGTCTCGTCCGTGTCGAGGTTGTGCAAGAGGTCGTGCCCCTTCGAAACGGGATGGAAGGTCACAGGGATTTCGTCGAACACACTGTATTGCGCCAAGAGGAACACGTCGCCGCGGTCGACCACGGCGTTCCAAAGCACGTTGTTGAAAATGGTGGGGGTGATGAAACAGGCGTCGTGCGAGATGCCTTGTTCTGCAAGGGCGGATTCCATGGTTTGGGACACATGGCTGTGGTTCACCACCGTGAACGCCATGTACAGGGAGCTCAACCCAAGCCCGGCCGCGTTCCATCGTCCTCGCCGACGGTCGTCACGTGAAAATCGCGCCGCCACAAGGAGGCAAATCAGAAACGGGGCGGTGTACAAGGGGTCGGCCACGGCAATGGTGCCCCACGCCACCCGCTGGTCGCTGAAGGGGGCGAAGACTTGGGTGCCGTAGGTGGTGAAACAGTCCAGCACGATGTGGGTCACGAACCCCCAAAAGAACAGGAGCACCCACCCTTTCAAATCGGCGTCTGGCTGTTCCCATTGACCGCTGAAGTAGCGCCGTTGGCCGTGCCTCCACCAGAGCCAAGCCGCCGCGGGGATGTACAAGGCGAGTGGCAGCCATCCACCAGGCGACAAGATTTGCGTGAGGAAGTTGACCACGAACCCGACCACGACCACAGCAAAGGCCTTTGCAGCCATGGCGATGGTGGCGTGGTGGCGACTTTGGTAGAGCTGGTGTGTGGCCCATCCGAACACGAGAGACCCAATCACGCTGGCCAACAGCGAATGGCTGATGCCCCTGTGGAAGGCCAAATTGTCGAGTTCATTTAGGAAGTACTGGCCGAGCACGTCCATGTCCGGCAGGGTGCCAGCCACCGCCCCCCAAACCATGGCCCGGTTGCCCAGACGTTTTCCCAACACTACTTCGCCGACGGCGGCTCCCAACACAATTTGCGACAACGAGTCCATGCCCAAAGGTCGGGGTTGTGCAGTCGTTCCCAACCACCTTGCGGCAGGGAAGACAACGGGCCAGGCATTCTTTCACATCCACCCGACCATGCCTACCTTAAGCCCTACAAACCAACCACATGATGCACTTCTTTCAACGTTCGACCCTTCTTCTGGTCATGCTCTTGGGCGCGCTCTGCTTTGTGGGCGCGCCACTGCCGCTTCGTGCCCAATCCACCACCTCTGCCGCGGAGAGCGCGTCTTTTTCTCTGTCTGAAAAGTTTCAGGGCCAATTTGTCAAAATCACCTTGAATGACGGCACCCTCAAGTTTGGGCAACTGTTGGACGCGGACGAATCGAACATCCTGGTGGACTTGGTGGGGTTGGGTCCGACGTCGATCCCGAAATTCTTGGTGCTTGAATTGACACAGGAGGTCATGGAAGTGGACGAATCGGGCGAAGTCAAAAATTTGGTCAGC
Source organism: Flavobacteriales bacterium (assembly GCA_049610985.1). GTDB lineage: Bacteria > Bacteroidota > Bacteroidia > Flavobacteriales_D > Sanyastnellaceae > UBA11663. The sequence continues at coordinate 19,484 of JBMZAB010000031.1, forward strand.
AGCCAAGCGACACGCTATTTCTTTGCCCCCTCAGCCATGCAGCTGAAAGATGGCGAAGGGTACTTCCAGTCCAACATTGCACTCAATTCTGTGAGCTACGGACTGTCGGACAAGTTCACCGCGGGCGCGATGATTGGTTTTTTGGGAGGAGGTCTGACTGCCAAAGCCGGGTGGAAGGTTGGAGAAAAGACCAGCGTCAGCTTGGGGGTACTCGGTGCGGCTGATTTCTTTGGGGAACTGGAAAAACCATTGGCCTTGGGCTTCATCAACGTGACCCGGGGAGACAACAACAAGAACATCACCTTCAATCTGGGGTGCACCAACAGGGCGTTCGGAAGCGTGGGGCGCACCTACTACAGTCCTGGCGCTGCCTTCAACGGCTATTACTATTATCCGGAGTTCAAGTACGAGCGATTTACCCGAGCAGTCATGCTGAACGTGAGCGGTATGGCGCCGTTGACGGACAGGATATGGCTGATCACAGAGAATTATTTCGTCACACAGAATTGGTTTTTCAAGGTTGTGGAGACCCCGACGAATGAATCTGTGTACGATTCGTATTACGAAGACCGCATCTTCACAGGCGATGACGTTTGGTCTGATGAGGCACCCTTGGGTGTTCTGTCATTGGGGGTGCGGAGCTACAGCAGACGAAGCGGATGGCTGTGGGACTATGGTCTGGCTGCTGTGATTGTCGATGGAGAAGGCTTTCCTGTGCCTTGGTTCTCCTTCACCTTGGAGTTTTAGCAAGACCTCTTCGTGGCCAACTCGTCAGAGGTTGTGCACTTTTGCACAGCATGAAGCAAGCACATCTTCTGGGGTTGGCGTGCTGGATGCTCCTTCTTGGGGGCACATGGGCCCAAACCAACCACACCCTGAGCGGATACATCACAGACGCGGCCACGGGTGAAACACTCATCGGGGCCACGGTGTGGTCCGAGTCCGCGGGCCAGGGCGTGGCGTCCAACGTCTACGGCTTTTACACCTTGACCTTGCCCGCCGGCACGTACGACGTGCGCGTCAATTACATCGGCTACGCCCCGCAGCGGTTTGAGGTCGACCTGAGCTCCGACGACGTTAAGTTCAACGTGGAGTTGACGGCAGGACTGGAATTGGGCGAGGCGGTCGTGACGGGCGAGCAACAGAACCGCATCGAGGAGCAGGTGCAGATGTCGCGGATGGAAATCCCGATCGACCAAATCAAGGCATTGCCTGCCATCGGCGGGGAGGTGGACTTGCTCAAGACCCTTCAATTGCTTCCCGGGGTCCAATCGGGGGGGGAAGGCACCAGCGGGCTTTACGTCCGAGGTGGATCTCCAGACCAAAACCTCATGCTGTTGGATGGGGTGCCGTTGTACAACGTGAGCCACTTGTTTGGGTTTTTCAGCGTGTTCAACGCGGATGCGGTCAAGAGCATGAGCATCACCAAAGGCGGGTTTCCCGCGCGTTACGGCGGCCGTCTGTCGTCCATTTTGGAGATCAACATGAAGGACGGCAACATGCGGGAGTTTCACGCGGACGGCAACATCAGCGTCATCGCCTCAAAGCTGACCTTGGAAGGCCCGATTGTGAAGGACAAGGCCAGCTTCATGGTCAGCGCCCGCCGGACCTACCTCGACTTGTTGTTGCGTCCCATCATCGCTGCAGCGACGAGCAAGGACCCGAGTGTGAGCACCAACCCGGCATACTACTTCTACGACCTCAACGCCAAATTGAACTGGCGCGTCGGATCTCGCGACAGGGTGTATTTCAGTGCGTTTTCAGGCAAGGACGACTTCGGGGTGGAGAGCACTGAAACGTACGATTTTGAAGGAGGGACGGAACGTTCCACGATCGACTTGGGCCTGGACTGGCGCAATCAAATCCAGGCGCTGCGTTGGAACCGCGAAATCGGCCCACGCATGTTCCTGAATGCCACCGCCACGCACAGCGTCTACAATTTCAACACCGGGGTCGATTTCCGCGACGAACTGACTGAAAACGGCGAAACCACCACGTCTCGGTTCGCGTCGCTCTACCAATCCGGCATTGAAGACTACGCAGCGAAGCTCGACATCGACTTTGCGCCCAACGCACGACATTTTGTGCGCGGTGGCTACAACGTGACGAGGCACCTGTTTTCACCTGGTGCGCTGGCGTTGGAATTGGACTTTGGGCAGGAGAACCCGTTGGACACCCTCATCGGCCAAGGCGACGTCAACAGCACCGAGCAATACATCTACCTCGAAGACGAGTTTGAACTGTCTCCCAGGTTGAAGGTGAACGCGGGCTTGCACCTTTCGGGCCTGTCGGTGCAGGACACGTCGTACGCCAGCTTGCAGCGACGCTTCGCGCTCAATTGGAAATTGGCGCCGGGTTGGGCACTGAAAGCGAGCTACGCTGAGATGGCGCAGTTTGTGAATTTGCTGACCAACGAAGGGCTGAGCTTGCCCACCGACTTGTGGTTGCCCTCCACCGCGCGCATTCGGCCCCAAGAGAGCTGGCAGGTGGCCGCCGGATTGGCCACCTCTGTCATGGACGGCCAAATCGAACTCAGTCTCGAGGGGTACTACAAGGAGATGGACGGGTTGCTCAGCTACAAAGAAGGGGCGAGTTTCTTGTCCGATTTGAGCGGAAACTGGGAGGACCAAGTCACCCAAGGCATCGGCAACAGCTACGGCATGGAGGCGTTGGTCCAAAAGAAGGTTGGCAAGACCTCTGGTTGGATCGGGTACACGCTCAGCTGGAGCAACCGACAGTTTGAAGACTTGAACAGCGGCGAGTGGTTCCCCTTCACCTACGACCGTCGCCATGACGTGAGCGTCGTGCTCACCCAGGAATTCAACCCCAAGTGGTCTGCCTCGGCGACGTGGGTGTACGGCACGGGCCGGGCGGTGACGTTGAGCGAGTCGGTGTTCACGGGGCTCGCCTACGGGGAGTACCCCTACGCACCCTCTTTTGAAGTGCCGAGCGACCGCAACGCGTTCCGCATGAGCCCTTACCACCGGCTTGACGTGAGCGTGACGCGAGTGAAGCCTGGAAGCGACGGCAACCGCGCCTTGATCTGGAGCGTGTACAATGCCTACAACAACTTGAATCCCTTCTTCGCACTTGCGGACACCCAGCCTGACGGCACGCGCGTGATCCGCGAGTACGGTTTGTTCCCCATCATTCCTTCAGTCGCATGGCGTTTCCATTTCTAACCCGAACTGCATGGGCCGCGGTGGCCTGCTCGTTGACGTTGACGTCGTGCGACAAGCTGGTGAACGGCGTCGTGAATGAAGTCGAGTTCCCAGAACACGAGCCACGCTTGGCGTTCACCATGTTCCTCGCCCCGGGCGACACCGTCGTGGAGGCCACGATCTACCGTTCCGCTGGGATATTGGACTCTGCGGGGTCGCAGGCCCTCAGGTGGGCCACGCTCAAGGTCTCGCAGGACGGCCAAACGTTGCTCGAAGGCGACTCATCCCATTGGATGGAGGACGACGTGGAGCCCTGGATGCAAGACGTGAACACCTTCATGTCCATCGGGCTGGACGCGCCCTTGACGTTGGGCGAAGGTCCTGTGGTGGTGGAAGTGGACGCGTCGCCGGAATTCGAGCCCCTGGTGCTGTCGGAAGAGGTGCCGGAGCGCCCCACCTTTGGGTTCGAGTACGTTCCCCTGGCCGACAGCGTCGATTACGGGTGGGGGTACATGGAATACTTCGACCAAGTCACGTTGGACTTGACCAACCGGCTGGGCGTCAGGGACGACTACATGGTCTTCTTGGAGACCTACTTTGAAGGATTCGAGGACGACGGGGAGTGGTACGCCGAGGGCGATTTGGCCTTCCCCGATCCCCGGGCCGAGTACAGCTGGAATTGCGGTTGTGTGTTGGTGACCGACAACGGCCAAAACAACATCGACCTGAACAACCTTGTCTTGGAGATGTACGCAGGCGACGTGGAGGACCTGGACGAGGGAGGCACACAACCCAAACGCATTCGCGTGGTCCGTCCCTCGGCCGATTTGGCCAACTACTTCAGAAGCGTGGAGGCCTACTACAACGCCCAGGGCAACCCGTTTGCGGAGCCCACAAGCATCCAGGGGAACATCCCCGACGGCTTTGGGATTTTTGGGCTGAGCAACGAGGCGATTGCGCCCTTGAATTGAGCGCCTTCAAGAGGCTTCTTTTTATTTAGAACAAATCCAGATTACCCCTTTTGGGGGATTGTGGCCCCAGAGGTCGAGACACACTTTTGCCGTGTCAAAACCTCTCCATGACCCTGCGATTTCTTCCCCTCTCTGTCCTGGTCTTGATGTCTCAAATGGCCCTTGCCCAGGACCACAATTTCGGGGCCCCAGAGGACAGTCTTGATGTGATGACCCAGTTGTGGCATGCGCTCCCTGAAGCCGAGGTCGGCAGCGTTGGGTTGGCGGCAGGGTCCAGGGACGCCAGCGAAGTTCCTGGGTCGATGCAGCGCCTGTCTGCCAAGATGCTCCGCCAAATGTCCTACGCCAACCCGATGCAGTCGTTGCACGCTTTGGCGGGGTTGAATTTGGTGGAGGAGGACGGGTTTGGCTTGCGTCCCAACATCGGCATGCGCGGCTCGGGCACAGACCGTTCTGCCCGCGTCACCTTGATGGAGGACGGCGTGTTGATGGCACCTGCGCCGTACTCCGCACCTTCCGCGTACTATTTCCCAACGATGGCCCGCATGGAGAGTGTGGAGGTGCGCAAGGGTGGAAGCCAAATCGCATTTGGCCCCCAAACGGCGGGCGGCGCCTTGAACATGGTCTCCACATCCATTCCTGACGAAGAACTCGCGGGGCGTGTCCGGATGGAAACGGGAAGCTTTGGCAACCAACAGACCCACACAGCGGTCGGGGGCCAATCGGGCGCTTGGGGCTACAGCCTCGAGTGGATGCAGCTCGCCAGCGACGGTTTCAAGGTACTCGATGGAGGTGGGAACACGGGCTTTGACAAAGCCGACCGCGTCGCCAAGTTGCAGTGGTCGTCCGCCAACGGGCGTCACGTCTTGCGTGGGAAGGCCATGTCCAGCGACGAAGAGTCGCGCGAAACGTATTTGGGCTTGGCCCAGGCTGACTTCGACGTGTCACCCATGCGTCGCTACGCCGCCTCGGCCCAAGACCTCATGACGACCGCCCACAGCCACACGGTGGTGGGCCACGAATTCAAGCCCACCGAGGACCTGGCCTTGACGACGGAAGTTTACCAAACCCGTTTCGCCCGGAACTGGTACAAGTTGGACCGGGCCGTGGACTCGTTGGGCCAAAAAGTGTCGTTGGGCAGCGTGCTGGAAGGCGACCACGACGACGTCCTGGGGTGGCTGCGCGGGGAAGACACCCCCGACGGGGCAGGCTTGGATGTGAAAGCCAACAACCGGGTGTACGGTTCCCGTGGTGTCCAGCACCGTGGCCGGCTCAATTGGGGTGGAACGAAGCAGCACCGCCTGACCTTCGGTCTTCGGGCCCACGAGGATTTCATGGACCGACACGAGTGGCGTGACCGTTACGCCATGGAGGACAGCCACATGGTGCTGACGGCGGCGGGCGATTCCGGTTCAGCCTCCAACCGCATTGAATCTGCACAAGCCCTGGCGGGCCACATTCAGGCCGCGCTCCACTGGGGACGCCTCACGTTGACCCCTGGGGTGCGCCACGAGCGCATTGCGTTGTCTCGGGTGGATTTCGGGGACGACTTGGGACGGGAAGGGGACGGCGTCCAGCGCACCAACGAACTCCAAGTGTGGTTGCCGGGCCTCGGGGCCCACTGGGAGCTGCTCAAGGACACGTGGACTGTGTTTGCCGGGGTGCACCGTGGATTTGTGCCTCCGGGATCCTCTCCCGACACCCAAGCCGAGTTCAGCGTGAACGTGGAAATGGGAACCCGGGTCAGCGCCCCAGCCTTCAGCGCCCAGGCCACGCTGTTCTACAGCGACCACCAAAACCTCTTGGGGGCCGACCTCACCGCCAGTGGCGGCACAGGCACGGGCGACTTGTTCAACGGCGGGGCATCCATGGCCAGGGGGTTGGAATTGGAAGCGGTCACCGATCTCTTGGAGTTGACAGGGGCCGACGCTTTCTTCGCAGACCAAAGGCATCACATGCCGATTCGCGTGAGCTACACCTTCACCCAAGCAGAGTTCACCCAGGCGTTCGAGAGCGAATTCGACCCTTGGGGTGCGGTGGAAGTGGGCGACGCTTTGCCCTACCTCGCGCCCCACCAATTCAACGCCTCCCTGAGCTGGCAAAGCACCACTTGGAGTGTGGACGCCAACTACAGGGCCATGTCGGCCATGCGCACCTTGGCAGGCCAAGGTGACCTGTTGCCAAGCGAAAGCACGGATGGATGCCAAGTGGCGGACATCATGTTCCGATGGTTCCCTGGATCGCACGTAACGTGGTTTGCGGGGGCGACCAACCTGACCAACCAATCCTACGTGGTGGCGCGCCGCCCCTACGGATTGCGTCCTGCCATGCCCCGGGCGTTCCGAATGGGGGCGACGGTCGAATTCTGATTCAGCCTTTCCGGCGCTGTTGCTCTTGCTTGAGCAACTCGAGTTCGCGGAGCGTTTGGCCCGCGACGGAGGT
>JBMZAB010000032.1:0-24748 GCA_049610985.1 Flavobacteriales bacterium
TTGCAATTCCGCGCCCCGCTCGTGGTCCGTCACTGAGGCGAGGCGGTCATCCGGGGATGCGCTCCCCGACTTTGAACACAATGTCCTTGAGGTCCTTGCGGACTTTGGGACCTGGCGTGTGTCCCTCTGGGGCGTGACCCACGGCCAACAAGGCGATGGGGGTGTGATGGGCCGGCAATCCAGCCAATTCGCCAAAGGCCTTTCGGTCAAATCCCCCGGCCTGCATGCTTGTCAGTCCTTGCGCCACGAAGGTGAACTCCATGGCGTTGACCGCCATGCCCACACCGTACATCGCCGCATGATCAGGCTCGCCCGTTTTCTCGAGCAACCCTGACGCGACAACACCCACAATGGCGCCCGCGTCCTTCATCCACGCGCGGTTGGCCTCCACGGCGGTCTTGAGGAGTGCGTCAAACCCCGTTTCCCCTTTCAGGCTCACCACAAACCGCCAGGGTTGGTTGTTGTAAGAGCTGCTGCTCAAACGGGCGGCTTCAAAGGCTGGCGCCAAGTCTTCCCAAGCCAGGGCTTGGCCTGAAAACGCGCGCGGGCTGTGACGGCGTTGGGCGAGGTCGAGGACGTTCATGCCAGTCTCAACAAGCGTTGGCCAGGGTTGTTCTGCTCAGCGAAGTTCAGCTGATGACGTCCCCGGGTTGGACCCCTTCTTCTGGGCTCACAAACCGCAATCCGCCGTCCTCCGTGCTGGCCATGAGCACCATGCCCTGGCTCTCAATGCCGCGCAACTTGCGTGGGGCCAAATTGACCAGCAAGGTCACCTGGCGACCGACCACATCTGCGGGTTTGAAATGCTCCGCAATGCCACTCACCACCGTGCGTGTGTCGAGGCCAGTGTCGACCGTCAACTTCAGCAGCTTGTCGGCTTTGGGCACCTTTTCGCATTCCAGGACCGTGCCGACGCGCAGGTCGAGTTTGGTGAAGTCGTCGAAGGTGATTTCGTCTTTTGCAGGCATAATCTCTCGGGTTGTGTCGCCCCCCTTTTGGCCAAGCTTGGCGACCTGGGCGGCCACGGTGTCGTCGTCGATTTTGGCAAACAAAATGGCCAGTTCTCCCAGGGTGGTTCCCGGCTGAACCATGTCCGGCCGGGCGTCTGTCCAGCGTGCGTCGGCCAAGCCAAACGCCGCGGCGAGTTTGGTCGCAGTTTGGGGCAAGAAGGGTTCCAGCAAGACGGCGCAGTTGCCCACCACCTGGCAGGTCAAGTGCATGATGGTCGCCGTCCGTTCAGGGTCGATTTTTTGCAATTTCCAAGGCTCCTGCTCGGTCAAGTACTTGTTGCCCAAGCGCGCCACGTTCATCGCCTCGAGTTGGGCTTCCTTGTAGCGGTGGCGTTGGATGAGCCCGCCAATCTTGTCAGGCGCGGCGGCCAGTGCGTCGAGTAGCGTCCGGTCCGTGTCGGTCAAGCGCTCAGGGGCGGGTGCCGCGGGAACCTCTCCTCCGTAGTACTTCTTGGTCAACACAAGCACGCGGTTCACGAAGTTGCCAAGCACGTCGGCCAATTCGTTGTTCACCTTGTCCCGGAAGTCGCTCCAGGTGAACTCGCTGTCCTTTTGTTCAGGCATGATCGCCGTCAACACGTAACGCATGGCATCGCTGCCTTCGGGGAAGTCTTCGAGGTACTCGGTGACCCACACCGCCCAGTTGCGCGAAGTGCTGATTTTGTCGCCTTCGAGGTTCATGAATTCGTTGGCGGGCACGTTGGTGGGCAGGTTGTACCCGCCGTGCTCTTTGAGCAAAATCGGGAAGATGATGCAGTGGAAGACGATGTTGTCTTTGCCAATGAAGTGAAGAAGTTCCGCGTTGGGGTCCTGCCACCAATCTTTCCAGTCTTGCCCATGGGCCTCGCACCACTCCATGGTGGCGGTGATGTATCCGATGGGCGCGTCGAGCCACACGTAGAGCACCTTGCCCTCGGCGCCTTCCACAGGCACGGGCACCCCCCAATCCAAGTCTCGAGTCATGGCCCGGCTTTCCAGCCCGCCTTCAATCCAGGACCGGCACTGGCCCAACACGTGTGCTTTCCACGTTTTGGGGTCGTGGTGTGGCTGGCCGTCGAGCTTGCCCTCGACGATGTACTCCCGAAGCCAAGCTTCGTGCCTTCCCATGGGCAAATACCACAGGGTCGTGGGCTTCAACACGGGGGTAGAGCCGCTCAAGGTCGACTTGGGGTTGACGAGCTCCGTGGGACTGAGGGTCTTGCCGCATTTCTCACATTGATCTCCGTAGGCCCCGTCGTGCCCGCACGAAGGACATGTGCCTTGGATGTAACGGTCTGCTAAGAATTGCTGGGCCTCCTCGTCGAAGAATTGCTCCTCCGTTTTCACCTCAAACCCACCCTTCTCCATGAGGGTCAGGAAGAATTCCTGGGCAACTTGATGGTGCTTGGGAGAGGAGGTGCGGCTGTAGTGGTCGAAGCTGATGTCCAACCCGGTGAAGGCCTTTTGCATCTCTTCGTGGTACAAACCCACAATTTCCCGAGGCGTGGTGCCTTCTTTTTTTGCACGAAGCGTGATGGCCGCACCGTGTTCATCGCTCCCACAAATCCAAAGCACGTCCTCGCCCGTGCTGCGCAGGTGCCGGACGTGGATGTCCGCAGGGAGGTACGCACCGGCAATGTGTCCCAGGTGAATCGGGCCATTGGCGTAGGGCAGGGCGGAGGTGATCATCCTCCGCTTGGTGGCGCTTTTCGACATGGGGACAAAAGTAATCCTGACCTCGATTGAAAGCCGCATCGCGTCCGATGGACACGCCTGTTGCAAGGCGTTTTCCCCAGTTCAACGGATTTTGAATGTGGAGAACTGCAGGTTGGGGGGATTGCGATATTCTAGGTGGCCCACGTTTCTTTGGATGTACCGACGTGGTCGGATCAAACTTTTGGACATGAAAGCAATTGCAGAGAAGACCGAGGCCGCGGTGAAGGAAGTGACCTTGCAAGGCGTGGCCGACAAGCGAGAAATTTTGGAGGCGTACTTCCAAAAGAAAATCTGGGGCAAGCGCGAGCACAACTTCGCGAACGGCGCCAAGACCGCCGCTGAAGCGGCGCTCCGTCCCCAAAAGGGCCGGGTCCTCTGAGGACACCTTCGCCTTTGAAGACCGGGGCCAAAATCTCCCTGGTGACTCCTGCGCGCCACGCGTCGCAGGAGGTGGTCGACGCCGCATCGGCGGCGGTTAGAAGCTGGGGATTTGACCCTGTGCTGCACCCCGACACCAACCAACTCCATGGACAATTTGGCGGCACCGACGCCCAGCGGGCGGCGGCCTTGAACGCGGCGTTTGCGGACCCCGAAATCGGGGCTGTGTGGGCCCTTCGAGGAGGGTACGGGTGCACGCGCCTGCTGCCGCTCCTGGACGGCCAAAACCTGATAGACAATCCGACTTGGATCGTGGGGTTCTCAGACGTGACGGCTCTTCATGGGTGGGCCAACCAAGCCGGGGTGGCCTCCTTGCATGCGCCGGTGGCGTCGACGTTGGCGTCGACCGACGACGACGACGGCGCCGCGCTTGTGGAGGTGCTGAAGACCGGCGATCCCACGTTGGATCAACTCGATCGCGCGGTCGTGGGTGGCAACCTCTCGGTCCTCTACGCCATGTTGGGCACGCCCCACATGCCGCCGCTGGAGGGCAAATGGTTGCTGCTGGAAGACTTGGAAGAATACCTCTACCACCTCGACCGCATGCTCGTGGCGTTCACGCAGGCGGGGGTGTGGGGGCAGGTGGCCGGGGTCATGGTGGGGTCGTTCACCGACATGCGGGACAACACCGTAGCCCACGGACAGTCGGTCGACAACCCTTTTGGGAAGACGGCGGAAGAGATTTTGGCGTCGCACCTCGGGCCGGCGAACTGTCCCGTGGAGTGGGATGTGCCCGCCGGTCACGGGGCCAGAAACGCCCCGTTCATCCTGGGCTGAAGGCCGCCGACCTGGGGCCGGGCTGGTCGTACCTTGCCGGCATGTTTGGAAGCATCAAAGACCAATTGACGCAGGAGTTGGCGGACATCGACGCCGCGGGCCTGTACAAGTGTGAGCGCGTCATCACCTCCGCGCAGGACGCGGAAATCACCCTCGACGACGGCAGCAAAGTCTTGAACTTTTGCGCCAACAACTACCTCGGGTTGAGTTCCCACCCTCGGGTGGTGGATGCGGCCAAACGGGCCATCGACACCCACGGGTTTGGCATGTCCAGCGTCCGCTTCATCTGCGGAACCCAAGACATCCACAAGGAGTTGGAACAACGCATCGCGGACTTCCATCATACGGAAGACACCATCCTCTACGCGGCGGCGTTCGACGCCAACGGCGGGGTGTTTGAACCGCTGCTCACCAAGGAGGATGCCATCGTCAGCGACAGCTTGAACCACGCTTCCATCATCGACGGGGTTCGGTTGTGCAAGGCCCAGCGTTACCGCTACGCCAACAACGACATGGAGGAGCTGGAGCAACGCCTGAAGGAAGCGCGCGCCAACGGCGGACGTCACATTGTGGTCGTTACCGATGGCGTGTTTTCCATGGATGGCTACGTGGCCCAAATCGACAAGATTTGCGACCTCGCCGACTCGTACGAGGCCATGGTCATGGTGGACGAATGCCACGCCACCGGGTTCATCGGGAAGACCGGGCGTGGGTCGATCGAATTGCGGAACGCCCTCGGCAGGGTGGACATCATCACCGGCACCTTGGGCAAGGCCATGGGTGGGGCCATGGGTGGATTCACCACGGGCAAGCGCGAGATAATCGAGATGTTGCGCCAGCGCAGCCGTCCCTACCTCTTCTCCAACTCGCTGGCTCCGAGCATTGTGGGTGCATCCATTGAGGTGTTCAAGATGCTCGCCGAGACCACCGAGTTGCGCGACCGCTTGGAGGCGAACACCGCCTACTTCAAGGCAGGCCTCCGCAAGGCAGGCCTGCCGTTCAAAGACGGTGAATCGGCCATTGTACCGGTCATGTTGGGCGACGCGAAACTCTCTCAAGTCATGGCGAATGCCCTGCTGGAGGAGGGCATCTACGTGATCGGGTTCTTCTACCCGGTGGTGCCCAAAGGGGAAGCCCGCATCCGCGTGCAACTCAGCGCAGCCCACACCCAAGCGCACTTAGATCGTGCGCTGGCTGCGTTTGAAAAGGTGGGTCGGGACCTGGGCGTGGTGGCATGAGCCAGCACGCGGTGGTCGTGGGGCGGGGACTTGCAGGGGCCATGGTCGCCTGGAAGTTCGCCGAGCGCGGCTGCCGCATTTCGTGGTGGGGCGACGGGGAGCCCGGCGCCTCCCGTGTGGCCGCAGGCATGTTCAACCCCGTCTCGTTCAGGCGTGTGGTTGAGGTTTGGAACGCATCGGCCCATGTGGCCAACATGCGGTCCACGCTCTTGGCCATGGAAGAAGCATTCGGACTGCAGGGAGCGTTGATGCACGAGGTGCCGGTGGTGAAGATCTTTGCCAACGGCGCCTACCGCCAAACCTGGGACGAACGCTGGGCCACGGACCACGGCGTCACCCAGTGGGCGGAGCGTGGTCAACCCGTCGAAGCCCTGGACATCACGTCCTTGAACGCCCCCCATGGGGTGGGCAAAGTCCACGCCGCAGGCTGGGTGGATGTCCCGGCTTTGTTGGACGCGATGGAGACGCATGTGGCGGCCCACCACACCTTGGCCGACCGCACCTGGCAGGTGGAAGAGGGCCTTCCCAACGGGGCCGATGTGGTGGTGGATTGCCGTGGGGTTGGGGCGGCCAAGGAGCTCTCCGAGGTGGGGTTGAAAGTCAACCCCAACCATGGCGACGTCCTCACGTTGAGCACAGAGGCTGGGGACTTGCAGACCCAAGGGCACAACGTGAACAACGGCAAATGGCTGCTTCCCATGCGGCAACGAGATGGGCGGCAATGGTGGCGGTTGGGGGCGACGTATTCGTGGGACAAGCCCACGCCTGCGCCTCACCCTTCAGCGGCCCAAGCGTTGAAATACCACATGGCGGACGCCTTCCATGAGGGGGCAAGTCACGCTTGGGACAAGGCCAGGGTGGAGGCACACCAAGCGGGGTTGCGTCCCGCGTCGCCCGACCGCCGTCCGATGGTGGGGCCGTGGCCTGGTCAGCCCAAGGGTGTGCTCATGCTCAACGGTTTGGGCACCCGGGGGGTGTTGGTGGGTCCTACGGCGGCAGAAGCGCTGGTGAATTTTTGGCTGGACAACGCGCCGATTTCTCCCGAAATGCGCCCGGATCGCTTCAAGTCGGTGCGGACACGTTTCCCAGACTGAGCTGTTCCTAACCCTTGCCGTCTGGTCGCCTGCGCGCTTGGGCGTGAGGTACTTTGGGAACATGTTGCACGAATCGATTGCCCAGGCCTTGAACCAGCAAATTGCGTTGGAAGGCCAAAGTTCCCACACCTACCTCACCATGGCGGTTTGGGCGGAAACCTCCGGTTTTGACGGGGTCGCGGAATTTCTTTACGCCCACTCCGAGGAAGAGCGTCAGCACATGTTGAAGTTGATGCGCTTCGTGAACGAACGCGGCGGGGTGGCTGAGGTTCCCACAGTGGAGGCGGGTCCCACATCTTACGAGGGACTGAAGGAGGTGTTCGAAAGCATTTTGGCCCATGAAACCAGGGTGACGGAAAGCATCAACCACGTGGTGGACGCCTGCTTGCAAGCGAAGGATTACACCACCCACAACTTCATGCAGTGGTACGTCAGCGAGCAAATTGAGGAAGAAGGGTTGGCGCGGAAAATCTTGGACAAATTGGCGCTCGCAGGCAACGACCAGGGCGCGCTGTACTTGTTTGACCGAGACATCCTGAGCTTCGACCAAGAAGGCCACGCGGGCAACTGATTCTCTGGAAATGCAGGTCCTGGCCCACATGAAACGAGGAACGCGGTGGCTGGCGCTGGGTGCGCTGGTGTCTGCGTTTTGGGCGTTTCAAGCGGGGCAACAGGACCCCAAACTCGACACCACCGATCCACACCTGCTGACCACGGCACAGTACCTCTACCACTTCGCCAAAGACAACGATTGGCCCGAGGCGAGCAAGCAAGGGCCGTTTGTCATTGGGGTGAAGGACAACCCCGCCTTGGTCCGAATTTTTGCAGAGAACTACGGGACGCCGCCCATCGGAGACCAACCGCTCCGCTTGGAAGAGCTCGAAGACGAAGAGGCTGTCGAGGGCATGCACATCTTCTACACCGACGCCCAAGGAGATGAATTGCAGGCGGACCTGAAGCGCATTGGGGGCAGTCCGACGTTGGTGATGACCCGAGGGTTGGAGGCGTTGTCCCGAGGGGTGACTGTGAATTTGATCGTCCACGAGGGACTGCTTCGCTACGAACTCAACCAGCAAGATGCGGACCGCCGCGGGGTGTTGGTTGGCAACCGAATCACGTCATGGGCCGTCACGCGTTGAAGTGGATGGCCATGTGCCTGTGGATGGTGCCTGGATGGTGCTTGGCCCAACCTGGTACGGCCTTGGACCGCGACGTCCAGCGTGCCATTCTGCTGGGCAAGGCTGGGGAATTCGCCCGGGGCTTGGAGGCGGTGGAGGTCCATTTGGACGAGGACAGCCGCCACGCGGAGGCTTGGTTCATGTCAGGCTTTTTGCTGAAGGAGTGGTACAAGCAGTCCGACAACCGTGCCCACAGGCAGGAGGCCATGCAGCGCTTGGCGACGTCGCTCGACCTCCAATCGTCCCTAGGCCGTTCTGCAGATTGGCTGCCCCAGGCGAGGCGAGCCCTCGGGTATTTGGGCGACGACTGCTACGACGATGCGGTGGCTGCGGTGAACACCTTCCAAACGGGTGACGAGGCCAAAGTGTTGGCCCTCCTCGACCAATACGCCTCGGCCGTCCAAGCGCTGAAGCCGGGGACGGATTTGTCGGCCGAGCGTGCCGCCTTCCACAAGAACATGGCCCACGCCCACGCCACGTTGTACGCTGCCACCTCAGACGAGGTGCACTTTGAGGGCATCCAAGCGAATTACCGAGAGGCGCTGGCGCTGACGCCGGACGACCCCACGGCGTGGTACAACCTGGCCGTGCACGTGTACAACCGCGGGGTGGGGGTGATGAAGGAGCTTGGGCTGGAGACGTCCCTTGGGGAAATCATCGAGAAGCAACAGGCCAGCCGAGGCCATTTCTCAGAAGCCTTGCCGGCGTTTGAATCTGCACTGGAATTCCAACCTGACCGGGCTGAAATCCTTCTGGGGTTGGCCACGGTGCATCATGCCTTGCACAACCAAGCGGAACGCGATCGGTACCATGCCGCCTGGAAAAACGCCCGCGGCCGATGAAGTGGCGTTGGAACATCGCGTGGCGCATGGGCACAGGCTTCGGGGTGTTCATCATGGCCGTCGCCATCCTGTTGGTGGTCACCCGGATGAACCTCTCGGAGAGCAGCGCTTTGGGCCAAGAAATCGACGAGGTGCTCGTGCCAAGCTTGGGTGCTCTCGAGCAGTTGGACCAAACTTTGGCCGACAGCCGGGTTTGCATCAACCATTGGTTGACGCGTCAAAGCCGCGCGGAAGACGAAGAAAAAGTCCTGCTCCGGGCCATTGTTGACCGCAAATTACCTGAGCAGATGTCCACCCTGAAGGCCATGGATGGGGCGTGGACTCCGGCAGCGGCGGGGCACGTCGACACCCTGAGACAAGAAGTGGACCGCTTGCGCGTGTTGTATGGGTACATCATGGAATTGCTCCCGGATTTCCGCAGCTACGACAACCCTGCCAAGGTCATGGAGGCTGAGCGGTACGCGGTCGACGGCGGAGAATTGGAGCGGTTCACCGCCGCCGTCCAGCAGCGGCTGTACACCTTGACAGAAGCCCAAAACGAAGCCCTCCGCCAACACACCACCCAAATGGACGAGCTGGGCAACCAGTTGGCCATGGTGGCCGGTCGGGTGGCGTGGTTTGTCCTGATCCTCGGCATTGTCCTGGGGGTGGTCGTGACCCGCAGCATCGTCCAGCCGGTAAAGGAATTGAAGCGCGCGCTGTACCACATGGGCCGTGGGGTGCTGCCACCTGGCGAAGTCCGGGTCACCCCGGACGAGATTGGCGACATGGCCTTGGCGGTGAACCGGTTGTCGCAAGGGTTGGCTCGTACCCAGAAGTTCTCCCAGGAAGTGGGGGGTGGGGCGTTCAACACCCCGTACGAGCCGCTGAGCGACGACGACGCCCTTGGCAAGGCGTTGCTTCAGATGCGCAGCTCCCTCGCACGAAACGAGCGCGAGCTGGAGGGCAAGGTCCAGCAACGTACGGAAGAATTGGCCCAAGAAAAGGCGAAGGTGGAGAATGTGTTGGGCGACCTTCAGGACAGCATCAACTACGCCCTGCGCATCCAGCAAGCCATCCTGCCGTCTGACCAAGAGCGTCGCGAAGTGCTGAGCGAAAGCGCGGTGTTTTATCAGCCCCGCGACGTCGTTTCTGGGGATTTTTATTGGTTCAAAGCCGTGGGCAGCCGCCGCATGTTCTCGGCGATCGATTGCACGGGCCATGGGGTGCCAGGTGCGTTCTTGAGTTTGGTCGGCCACAACGCCTTGGACCGGGTCACGAAGGTGTACACCGAACCGCACAAGGTGCTCGACCATTTGAACACCCACGTGCTGGCCCTCTTGCGGAAGGACGTCCAAACCGTGGCGAGCATCCCCGAAGATTTGGTTCGCCATTTGGCCATGTCGGTGGAGGGTGTGGGGCCTGCGGGCGGACGTGACATCGGAGGGCAAGACGGCATGGACTTGGGCATGGCCGCTGTCAACTGGGAAACGATGATGCTCGAGTATGCCGGGGCCAACAACCCCTTGTACGTCGTGCGTCGATGTGAACTTCTGGAGCTCAAGCCCAACAAATTCGCGATTTGCTCCTTCGAGCCCAACACAAAGAATTACGACGTCCAGATGTTCCCGCTGGAATCGGGTGACACGCTGTTTCTGGCCACGGACGGGTTTGTGGACCAATTCGGCGGGCCGCACGGCAAGAAATTCATGCGCCGCCGCTTCCGGGAGTTGTTGGTGGAAACGGCTTCGTTGCCGGTGATGGAGCATGAAGCACACCTCAAGCACCAATTCGAGGCATGGCGGGGAGAGGAGGAGCAGGTCGACGACGTGCTCGTGGTCAGCGTGCGGGTGCCATGAACGTGACCGCACTCAGAAATCAAGCCTGGGAATGGATGCGGTCGGACCGTGGCCTCATGTTGTGGGCCGTTTTGGTCGGCATCGCCTCCGGGCTGCTCGCCGTCCTGATGAAGCAATCGGTGGGCGCCCTGCGATCTGGGATGTTCGCCATCCAATCGTGGGTGGGCGGCTCGTGGTTTTTGGCGTTGGGACCCATTCTGGGATTGGTCGCCACGGCCCATGTGGTTCGTCGCCTGTTGAAGGGTGACCACCCTGGACCGGGCATCCCCTCGACCTTGCACGCCATCTCCACCCGCCGGGGTCGCATGAAGCGAACGTGGATGTTTGCCCCTGTCGTGACCAGCGTGTTGTCGGTGGGTTTTGGGGGCTCGGGCGGACTGGAGGCGCCCGCGATGCAAGCTGGCGCGGCGTTGGGGTCAGAGGTGGCTTCCCAAACCCGCAGGCACTTCCGCCGCCGTTTGCTGCTCATTGGTTGCGCTGCCGCGGGCTCCTTGGCGGCCATGTTCAAGGCGCCAGTCGCCGCCATTGTGTTTGCGGTGGAGGTCATCATGATTGACCTCACGGCGTCGAGCCTCGTGCCCATCTTGCTCGCCTCTTTGGCGTCGCTGCTGACCGCGTTTGTGTTTTTCGAAGGCGAGGACATCCTCACGGTTCCGACGCTGGCCGCGTTTCAGGCGAGCAGGTTGCCATGGTACATCGTCTTGGGCATCGGAACCGGGTTGGGATCGGTGGTCTTTTCCAAGCTCTACATCTTGAGTCAGCGGGCCATCGGCCGATTCAAAAACCCCCAAACCCGCATGGTCTTGGCCGGACTCTTGTTGGGGGCAGCCGTTGCGGCCTTGCCGCCTCTGTTCGGGGAAGGGTACGAGGTCATCAACTCCATGTTTTTGGGTTACTCCGACGTGTTGATTGAGGACATGTGGATGCTCGAAGGGTCCCTGGCCTTGCCGAGTCTGTTGGGTTGGTTGCTGTTGGCCGCCTGCCTCAAGCCCATGCTGACGGGGTTCACGGTGGGGGCAGGTGGTGTCGCTGGCATTTTCGCGCCTGCGTTGTTCGCCGGGGCTTTGGTGGGCTTTGCGTTTGCGCTTGGCGTCAACGGTTGGATCAACCCCACGGCCATGCCCATCGGCAACGCGGTCCTGGCGGGCTTGTGCGGCATGATGGCAGGGGTGTTGCACGCACCGCTGACGGCGATTTTCTTGGCCACGGAGTTGAGTGGAGGGTACGGCCTTTTTGTGCCGCTGATGCTGACCTCGGCCATCGCGTTCACCACGTCGCGCGCCCTCATGCGCCACAGCATTTACACCCGTGAGCTTGCGGAGCGTGGCGAGCTGTTGACCCACGACAAAGACCAGGCGGTGCTGACGCTGATGAACCTGAAGGAGGAGTTGGAACAGGACTTTTTGCCGGTGCAAGCCCACTGGAATTTGGGACAGCTTGTGGAGGTGGTGGCCCAAAGCCAACGCAACCTGCACCCTGTGGTGGACGCCGATGGCATGCTTCTGGGGATTGTGGATTTGCAGGACATCAGACAAGTGATGTTTGACCAAAACCAGTACTTGACCTTGCGTGTGGTGGACCTCATGACCCTGCCGCTGGCAGAGGTGCAATGGGAGGACAAGATGGACGACGTGATGGCCAAATTCGAGCTGTGTGGCGCCTGGAATTTGCCCGTGGTGGAGGGCGGGCGGTATGTGGGCTTCGTATCTCGGTCGCGCCTCTTCAACGCATACAGAAAGTGGCTCAAGGCCACCAGCCTCGAGTGAGGGTCAGGGCTCGTGCTCCACAGCGCCTTCCAGGATGTAGTTCATCTGGTACACGTCGTCGGAGTTGAGTCGCAAGGTGCCTTTGAAGGTCAGACGCTCGTCCGTTTGGTAAGCGCGCTCGCTCTTGTCGGGGAACCGCAAGTCGATGACGGATTCAGGCCCGGCGCCACCGCAGAAGAAGCAGTTGGCGAAGGGGTAACGGCTGAGGACGTAGAAGTCTTCGTCGACGTCCACAGGAATCATGTAGCCCGTGATGTAGAACGCCTTGCCTTCGGAGGCCACCACCGATTCTCCAAACTTGGGCATCCAGTAGTAGGCGTCGAGCTCCTCCAAGTAGACGTCGGTGAACTCCACGTCGCTGAGGGTTTGCCATGTCAGTTCTTCGAGCTCGTCGTACGACACTACTTCGCTTTCAGCCGGGTCAGGCGCTGCTGTGACTGGGTTGGGGTCGAGGCTGGCCAGTTTGGCCTCGCCGACTTGACGAATCTGATCTTGCGTCGCTTGCGCCGCCTCAGAAGGGTGGCACATGCTGCTCCAATCCATCATGGACACGGCGACCAACACCACGGCCGAGAACACAAATGTCAAGAAGCTGCTTCGTTTCATCAGGACGAAGTTAAGCTTCACTGAGGGTCTTGCTGATGTCGAGGCGCAAGGTGCGTCGAGCTGGGATGGCGGAAGCCACGAGCCCCACAGCGACCGCGGCGGCGGCCAATGCCAGTTCCCCTGGGAGCGGCATCATGGCGCTCAAGCTGTAATGGAACTGCTGCTCCACGAAGGCCGAGAGCACCACCATGGCGACGCGACTCAGGACCAATCCCAACAGCGTGCCACCTGCACTCAGAAGCCCGCCTTCCACCAGCAACAGCGTGTACAACGTGCGGGGGGTGCCGCCCATGGTGCGCATCAACGCCAACTCGTGGCGTCGCGCCCGGATGTTGTCCAACACGGAAATGAAGATGCTGGCGAAGCTCAGGGCCATGATGAGCATGGCGATGGCGCGAAGGGCTGCAGTGCCGAGCCCAAACTGTTGGGTCATCCGGTTGACTTCAATCGCCGGCAGGGCGACCTGCATGTTGGTGTCGCGTAGCGTGTTGGGGATGGTCAACACGGCCAAGGGGTTGCGCTTCTTGAGCAGCATCGCGGTGATTTCCCGGGTGCTGGGATCGACCTCCTCCCCGTCGTGGGCATGCACGTCCCAAATGCTCTGAATCGAGGTCAGGATGAGTTGGTCCACCACGGTGCCGCTCGGTTCCATGACGCCCACCACAGTGAACGTCCGGTTGGTGTGGATGTCGGTTTGGTCCGTGAGGCCGTGGGCGCTGAAAAAGGTGTCTCCCAAGGTCAGCCCCGTGGCTTCTGCCACCTTCGCACCAATCGTGACGTCGAACGTCTTGTCCCACCAACCACCGTCTGCCAATTCCGCGCCGAAGTGCTCCACGTAGCCCATGTCCGTGCCGACGATGCGGTAGCCTTCGTGGTTGTCGCCGTACGCCAACGGGATGCCTGAGGCGATGTAAGGGTGCTTGACCACTTTTTGGGCCGCCTCCAGCGAGATGTTGCCGGTCGGCGCGTCGATGTGGTAGACGTTGGCCAGGATGAGTTGCAAGGGGCTTCCCTTGGCCCCCAGCACCAAATCGATGTCTTTGATGTTGCGTTCGAACGCGTCGTTGACCTGCTTTTCCGTCAGGAGCATCAAGCTGACCATCCCCACGCCAAAGGCCAACAGGGCCAGGCTCAACGCCGTCTGCAGGGGCTTGGCTTGCAAGTTTCGCCAGGCCTGTGTGGTCACCCCAAGCTTCATGGCCGTTGGGGGGTGAGGGTGACGCACGAGGCGTACCTGTCCTTCAAACGTTGGTCGTGGGTGACGACCACCAGGGTCGCGTCGGCCGCTTCTCGGTCGAGGATGTCCATCACCGCCGCTGCGTTCTCGTCGTCCAGGGCGGAGGTGGGTTCGTCGGCGAACACCACTTTGGGTTTGTGCAGCAACGCACGGGCAATGGACGCGCGCTGCTGTTCGCCCACGCTGAGCTCATGCGGCCGCGCTCCAGCGCGGTGACCGATTCCCAGGCGGTCGAGCATGTCGTCCATCTTGGATTCGAGGCTTGCCGGGACACGCCCGGTGGTCAGTTGGTGGGGCAAGGCCAAATTCTCGCGCACCGTCAGGCTCTGCACAAAATGTGATTGCTGGAAGATGACGCCCACTTCCGTGCCTCGCCAGCGGTCGAGTTCTCGGTCGGTGCTGGTGTGCAGCGATTTGGAACCCACCGTCAACACTCCTGACGTGGGGGTCAGGAGTCCGCACAGCAGGTGAAGCAAGGTGGTTTTGCCGGCACCGCTGTTGCCCAACAGGAGCATTCGATCCCCCTGGGCACATGAAAAATCGGGAAAGCTCAGGACGGGTCCAGCCGCGTCGTATTGAAACTTCACCCCCTCAATGCTGACCATGACTCGAAGGTACGCAGGCGGAGCGTGAGATTGGCTTTAGCTTCGCGAACCAAGCACATGCAATCATGAATTTTTGGCAACGACTTTCGCGTTTTGGCATCGGCATCTTGTTGGGCACCGCCCTCTCTTTGTACTTCTTCGGAGGACGGGGGTGCGGGTCGTGGTTGCCTTCCGCCCAAGTCCGGAAAACCATTGTGGAAGGAGGGATTCAGTTCTCTCCTGAATTGCGTGCGTCGCAGCCTGACCTCACCGTGTCAGACGTCCTGACGTACGTCGGGTCCGCGGACGTGGACTTCGGGGCGAGTGGCACGCGGGAAGAGCCCCAGTGGTATGTCTTGACCGGAGAAGTGGAAGGGTCGCCCTTGACGGGCATTGAAGTTGTATTGATGGACACGGCCAGCGTTGTCCGTCGCGTGGACCTCGCGCTCTGATCAGCCCCGCTGCCGGGCCTGCATCTCGTTGTAGAGCGTTCGGGCCTTTTCCAGCTTGGCAGGGTCCACGTCGCCTTCCACCTTGCGTTGTTTGGTATAGGGCTCGAACGCCTCCCAATCCACGTCGACGCCGACCTCTTGGCCCAGGCCCGTCAAAACCACAGTAGGCTGTGCGCAATATCGCTCGTAACCGATGAAATGAAGGCGGTGGCGGTCCATCGCCAACGCCGCCTCGTAATGGTTGATCCACAAGTCGAGCCAATGGTTCAGGGTGTTGCGGCCGCTCTGGGGAAGCGGGGTTTGATCCGCGAATTTGAATGGTTTTTGACCCAGCCCAAACTCGTGGTGCGCCAGCCAATCCATGTACGTCTTCACGAAGGGGTCGTCCTGCTGCATCGCGCAATACTTCTGATGCATGGCACGGAGAGAGGCGGCGTGGGTCAGGGGTTCTCGAAACATCACCACGGCGTGAAAGTCTCGGTTGTGCTCGCGAAGTGAAGGGTAGCGGAGCAGGGCGTTGTTGTTTTTGGCCACGTACATCGCACCGGGTTGGGGGGCGGTGGCCAGGGCGATGCCTTGGTAATCCAAGTAGGTTTCATGGCACGCGGCATCCACGCGGTGCGCGACGACCGCGTCGTCTTGGACGTAAGACTCGGTCGCCATGGTCTGGAAAAACACTTCTTCCAGCGCTTCGGCCGAGTCGTTCCCGACCATGATGCCGTCGCCGTGGCTGCGTTCTTTTTTGGGGCTGGAGGCGGGGTTGTGCACGCGGCGCCAGGTTCCAGGGGCCAGGACCAGCGGCATGTTGGCGTAGTTCAAACTGTGGAACGCCCCACTGGCCACAAGCCGTTCCAGCACGCTCGTGGTGCCGGCCCGCGCCAACCCGGTGACCAGCAGAAACGTCGGGTTGGGGGTTCCGCCCCGGCCTTTCCACGCTCGGATTTCGCGGCGCATCAGCGCAGCGTGGACATGGGGGTGGTCCAGGACCATTTTGTGCAGCAACTGGGACAGCGGAGAGTGGTCCGAGGTTGCGGCCCCTGAGCGCTCCTGCCGGGGCAACACGTTGGGCACCAAGAAGGCCAGCGTGCCGCCCACGGACACCGCCGCGATGCCTTGCCAGGTGGCCAGAAGGCCGAGGCCTAGACCGTCCACGAACATGCACGGGGTGGCGATGCATGTGCCCCCAGCCACCACCAACCCCAGGAATTTCAAAAGCGCCCCGACAAGCGAAGACGTGGCTTGTTTCAAGGCCGCCAGTTTGTCGTCCTCGGGGGCGTCGGACAGCATGCCGTCGAGCACCGCCATGCTGGAAAGGGCCAGCCGGTGCAGCAGAGGGGCATTGTGCCGGAGCAACAGAAACGCCGCGTACGAGGCAAGGGTCAGAAAGACAGGCGCCCAGGTCACCGGTTACTTCTTGAAAATCTTCTTCAACCGAAGCCAAACGATGTAGCCCAAGGCCGCCACCACAATGCCCCCCACGAGCAGGGTCAGGGCGATGGCACCTGCGCCCATGGAAGGTCCGATGTAGGCAAGGCAAGCGGGCAGAAGGGGAGTCGCAGTCAGCGTCATGGCGTGGGGATGATTCGGGTCCAGTTGGGCAAATGGTGGTGACCTTCGTGGTGGGACGGCATGACGTCCTTGTAGAGGATGCCTTCCTCGCCGAGCACCCAGAGGACGCCGGAGTTTTGTTCTTCCACGAACACGTCGCCGCCAGGCAGGAACTCCTGAAGGCCTTCGCTGAAGGTCATGATTTCGCCTTCCCGCATGGCCTCGTTGTGGACCTCCGAGAAGGTACCGTCGACCAGGTTGAACGCGACCACTTCGGAGTACCAATGTTTGAGTTGCACCTGGTCCTTGGAGACGGGGTATTTGTGGGCGCCACTCGTGTATTTGCCCGTGTTTTCTTGGGTGGCGTTGTTGAAGATGGCGAGGGTGTGGTCGTCCAAGATGTCCACGTCGTGCTGCGCCGCCAAGGGGCCGTCGATGACCCGAATCACTTCGCCGGTGGAGGGGCGGAAGTGCAACACCGCTTGGAGGTTCCTGAAGCTCAAGAACAGGTCACCCTCCTCGAAGAATGGGCCACCAAACAGGGCCGGCTCCACGTCGTTCAGGTGAAGGGGGTCCTGCGGGTCGCCCGACCGCAGGATGAGGTGCTCCAGGCCGTTGTCGCGAAGGATGTCGGCGCACGACTTGAGGTAGGTGATGTGCCCGTTTTCAGGGTCGATGCGTGCGATGCTGTTGTCGAGGAAGTGGACCTTTTTCTGGTCCATGGTGTAGCTCCCGCGGTACGCGATGTGCCGTCCGCCGCGTTCCCATTGCATCACGCACGCCCAGATTTGGCCTTGCGCGTCCAAGTTGATCGCATGGTGAAAACTCAGGCTGTCCTGCCGCCAGACCATCTGGGAGGCCGAGTCCAAACGGAACAGCGGGTTGCGGTTGGTGATGAAGGACACCACAGAACGATCCTCCAAGAGCAAGGGGTGGTGGATGCGCCAGTGGGGTTTGACAGGGATCTCGTCGGAAGGAACCACCCAACGGTGCCCGACTTTGCCGTTGCGCAGGTTCCACAAGTCGATGTTGCGGCCGGCGTCTTCGTTGGAATAGGCGGACAACGCCCAAACGTCTTGGCCCAATCGGTTCACCGACGTCCAATCCTCAGGGGTGGGGATGAACGTTTGAGGAAGGGTTTGGGCCTCCTTCACGGACTGCTTGAACAAGTCCGGAAAGCCGGACAACATCTCGAGGGGCTTGTTCACCATTCCGAAGTCCCGGTCGCCCTTTGTGCGGTGTTTGATGGCCCATCCAAACACGGACAAGCCCGCCAAGACAAGGACGGTTTGGGCGAGGAAAAGGGCGAGTCGGTTCACGGCGCGAAGATATCAAGGTTGATGACCCGCCACGACCAGGTCCAGGGCGCGTGCACGCAGCCCGTCGTGCACCACGAGCACATGACGTCCAGGCGTCCACCGACCGATCGGCACCTCCAGGCCTTGGCCCTTCGCCACCTCTCGGCCACGGCTGTCCAGCAACGTCCAGGTCATCTGATGGCCTTGCGCCGCTGACGGTCCGTCAATCCGAATCCGTGCCGTGCGAGGACCGACGAGGCTGGGGAAGAGCCGCCATGCTTCCGTGCCTTCAGGGACTTGGTCCACGTTCAGGGTGGTGAAGAGGAGGTCGTTGTGGACCCCAAACCCAGGCGTCTCCAAGGACCAGCTGTCCAGCGGGCCCAGGCTGTCGATCCGAAGCAAGCAGGCGTTCCAGGTGTCGTTGAGCGCGCCGCGGGTGCTGCCTGCGACCCAGATTTGGCCCAAGCTGTCGACCGTCAATCGGGAAGGGTCGTCCTCGAAGAGGGTGCCCCACGCCCCCTGGCCGATGTACCCGCCGCCGGGGGTGTAATGGGTGAGGAGCATGCTTTGGTCCAATGCCGTGACCACGTCGGTTTGGGTCAATTTCAGCCATCCGCCCTCGGTGAAGGCCAAATCCCGGCCAGGCCGCTCGCCCGCAGTGGGCCCGTACAAGAACCCGTTGAGGTTCCCAGTCAGGGCGTTCAGGCTGATCATGCTGTGCAACAGGGCCCCGCCGCCGGAAGGCAGGTTGCGCTCGTAGGATTGAAGCACCCGAACGTTGCCGTTTAGCCCCAACTCCAGGGCCTCGGCTTGGCTCCAGGTCTGTGGCACAGTGTCGGGTTGGTGAAATTCAAACGCCATTTGACCCAAGGGGTACATGCCCCAAATCGCGGTGCGGGTTTGGCCCGCTTCGGTGCGAGATCCGACACTCACCAAGAGGTTGTTCACCACCATGGCATCGCGGATTTCGTCGTTCACCCCGTTCTCGCCGCCCCAATGTTTCAATTCCCCGGTGTTGAGGGAGATGGCGGTGGGCCGGTTCCCGATGGCGCCCACCACCCAACGCTCGCCCAACCATTCCACCGAGCAGGTCGGCCGAAAGCCTTGCGTCAAGGGAGGCACCGTGATTCCGCGCCACACCCCAGTGGAATCGAAGGAGTGGATGGCCGCGTGGTATCCGTCCTCTGTCGTCAAACGCCAAGTGAGGACGTCCACCACGCCAGGCTCGTCGGACCACCCGTCCATGGCCATTTCAAACATGACGTCCCCAGGGGTTAGGGCGGTCCAATCGACGTCGAGGTTTTGGTCGTAATGCACCACGTACCCGCGCACATCTTGGGTGTTGGGCAGCTGGGTGGATCCGAGCAAGAAGGCGCCTGTGCCGTGCGGCACCACGACCTCGCCAAATTCTTCCCCCTGGCCGCCGACGGCCCGGAATTCGACTTGGGCGTGGACGCCCCAGAGGCAGGTCCACATGGCGCACATCCAAAGGGCGCGCGAGATTTTGGTGGTCACTTGAGGTTGGGTCATGGTCAATGCGTCTTCACCACGCGTGTGGTCTGTGAGGTTTGTTGTTCAGGGTCCCAGGCGATCACCACGTACACAGCTGGGGGCATGCCTTGGAGGTCGATTCTAAACACGGGTGAGGCGGGGCCTTTTTGCCACACCCGACCGCGTGTGTCGACAAGTCGGTAGGTGGACTGGGCGCTCAGGTTGCCCGAGACGAGCACGCGATCTTGGGCGGGGTTGGGCTGCGCCATCAAATCTTCGCCCGTGGGGTTGTCGGGGAGGGTGGGGTGCCCCACCCAGGACACCCAATTCAAGGCCGCCAACACGGCCTGGTGGGCGTTCACCTTGCCGTGCCCCCACTCCACGTCGCCCTCCGCAGGGAGGTCACCCGTCGCTTGGTCCTGCCGTGCTGTGGCTTCCAAAATGTCCCGCACGTCAGAGGGGGAGAGGTTGGGGTTGGCCTCGAGCATCAACGCCACGATGCCTGCCACAGCAGGGCTGCTCATGCTGGTGCCAGAAAGCTTGGCAAATTCGTACGTCATTCCGTCAAATTCGACCTCCTCCGTGACGGCGTACGCACCATCTCGGAAGGAGCTCAGCGAAGACTCCACGTTCACGCCAGGGGCGCTGACGTTGGGCTTCAAGCGACCGTCGAGTGTGGGGCCGTGGGACGAGAAATAGGCCAGGCTTCCCCCCACTTCCGTGCCTTGGGAATTCAGGTACTCCGACGCGTATGCCCCGATGGCGATCACACTTTCGCCGCACGCCGGTTGTTGGATGCCGTAGGCTGGCGTGCCTTGCAACCAGCCGGACGTGGCGGCTTGGAAGTCTTGTCCCCAGTTGCCCACGTCGTTGGACAAGTGGGTGTGGTTCCAAGCGTGCACTGTGCCTTGGTCGGCGGTCATTTGAAGGGCCACGCCCAAGCCAGTGTTGCCCTTGTGAATGCGGAGTTGCAAGAAAGGCCTGCCGTTGTCGGGATGGGCCGCTTCTGCCACCACGTCGTAGACGAAGGTGTCCTCCATGGCCACGTGCACGGCCTCGAGCATGAAGGGTCCGTCGTCCGTGTTGAACCACGGGCTTTGGTTCACCTCGGTGCTCGCGCCCACGGTCACCATGAAGTTGGCGCCGAAAGCTTCACCGGGTTCGCCCCACAGGGTTAGGTTTTGGCCCCACGCGGAGGGATGCGCGCTCAGCGGGTAGAACTGGACCTTGGAGCGGGCGGTGTCGCCAGCGGCCGTGAAGGTGTGTTCGATGTGGAAGTCGCTGTCGCCGTTGTTGCCGTTGGAACTCACGAACACCACGCCATCTTCGGACAAGCCGTCGATGAACACGTTGCTCAAGGAGGTGCCGTCTGGGGTCCCCCATTGCGGCAGTCCCCAGCTGTTGTTGATGACCAAACGTTTGTTGTCCGCCTCCGCCACGTCTTGCATCCAAGCAAACGCATCCAACGCCGCCGCCTCGTCCACCATCAGGGTGGCCAAGAGCAATTCAGACGCCGGGGCCATGCCGGTGAGTCCGAATCCAGCGCCTCCGCCCGCCGCGATGCCAGCCACGTGGGTCCCGTGGGTGGAGTATCCGTACACGTTGGACGTATCGCTGCCCAAAAGTTGAATTTCCCATGGCTCGAGCGAGGCAACTCCGTAATCGAAGCCCTCCGGCGCTTCTCCGGAAGTGCGGTACTGGTCCCAGACCCCGCGAATTCGGGATGCAGTCAAAGCGGTGTCGTAGAACATGGGGTGGGTGTAGTCGAAACCCCAATCGAGCACCCCGACAAGGACGCCCTCGCCGTGAAACGCGGTGGGCAGGCCCAATCCAGCGTGCACGCTGTCCACCCGCGTGCCGTACCGCGCTTTGTCCAAGTTGGGCACGGCCCGCGACGCCAATTCTACGCGATCCATGGGCAAGGCTTCCAGCACGTCCAGGTGGTTCACGTCCACGCGGAACGACGCCACGCCGTGACGACAAGCTCCAGGAAAGACAGCCTCATGGGCCTGGCCCCACGCGCGCCACGCGGTGGGCGATGTGTCGGCGTTTAACCGTCCAATGAAACCCACTGTGGCTCGGCCCTGGACCAACGCCACAGGGTGTCCTTGGGCGGCAAGCACCAGCGCTTTGGCGTCCAGATCTTGGGCCACGAGGGCTTCAAGCTCGGCCAATGCTTGGCGGTCGACTGTGGCCATGGTTTGGCCCCAAGCCCCACCGGTGACCAGCAACGCGAGAATGAACAGACAACTGCGAAAGACAACCATGTCTTCAAAGGTCGGCAATCGATGTGCCCGTTCGCGGGCCTCACACACTCAAAGCAAATAGTTCATGTTTGAAAACGACGAGTGACCTCCGCCGATGACGTCTTCCACCAAACCCTTCTGTCCTTCGCTGCATGCGACAAGGGTACGGATGCTGAACGAGCGCAGGGCGGCCTTGACGCTCAAGGTGCTGACTGCGCTGTCTTTCCGGCCTGTGAAGGGCAGCGTGTCTGGCCCGCGTTGGCAGGAGGCATTGAGGTTGACCCGACAAACTTGGTTGACCAAATTGTCGATGCAATGTCCCGCCGTTTCTGGGGATTGGGTGAACACACTGACCTGCTGGCCGTAGTCGCTCATGGCGATGTCGTCCAAGACCTCTTGAAAATCCTCAAATTCGAGGACTGGGCATACAGGCCCGAACTGCTCCTCCTTGAACAAGGCGGTGTCGCGCGAAACAGGGAAGAGAATGGCCGGGAAAACCATGTTGCGCTTCACCTCGCCGCCGCGGGCATTGACCATGGTGGCCCCTTTCTCCTGGGCCTCTTGGATGTAGGCCTGCATCGCTTCCACTTTGCCGAACTCTGGGAGGGGGGTGATGTCGGCGTTGTCCAAAGGCGAACCCCACACGAGTTGGTCGGTGGCTTGTGCAAAGGCCTCGAGGAACTTGGCCCGGATGTCCTTGTGGACGTAGACGACCTTGAGGGCAGTGCAGCGTTGCCCGTTGAAGCTCCACGCACCCTTCACACATTCACGCACGGCGGTGTCGAGGTCGGCGTCGGGAAAGACGATGGCGGGATTCTTGGCCTCCAAACCCAGCACTTGACGCACGCGGTTGGGCTTGGGGTGCTGGGAAATCAGGGCGTTGCTGCTTTTGCTGTTGCCAATCAATGCGAGGACGTCGACGTCGCCTGAAGCCATGATGGGGGAGGCCAGCGTTCGGCCTCGGCCAAACACCACATTGATCACGCCTGGAGGAAAGCTTTCTGCGAACGCCTCCAGCAATGGAACCATGAGCAGCACCCCGTATTTCGCGGGCTTGAACACACACGTGTTCCCCATCAAAATGGCAGGAAGGAGGACACAAAAGGTCTCGTTCAGGGGGTAGTTGAAGGGCCCCAGGCACAGGACCACCCCAAGGGGACCGCGGCGGATTTGGGCCAGGGTGCCGTCCACCACGTTGATGTGCGAACCTTCCCGCTGGAGGTTCTTGTATTCCGCGATGGTGTCCCGCAGGTAGTCCACCGTGCGGTCAAACTCTTTCTCCGAATCGCTCCGCTTCTTCCCGATTTCCCACATCAACAAATCCACCACCTCGTCGCGCCGAGGGAGGATGCGTTCGATGAACTTTTCCATGGCTGCGATGCGCTCCCCAGCTGGCGCCGTGGGCCAAGCCCCTCGACCGTGGTCGTAGGCCTTCTTCGCAGAATCCAACGCGGCCATGCCCACCTCGCTGCCGAGGTCGGGAACGGTGCCCAGCAAGGTTCTGTTTCCTTCCGCATCCAAGAGCGGACTTCTCACTTCGCTGGATGGACCTTGCCAGGTCTCCAGCTTCCCGTGAAGGAGGTATTGGTTTCCGTGGATGAGCTTCGCAGGTGCTTGAATGGGTGGTTGTTGCGTCATTGAGGAAGAACTGACGCGCAGGCCAAAAGTTCAGCCTTCTTCACTCTCGCCCTCGGAGCAGCAAGCCCCGTTGAAGCAACACCATGACAACCGCGAGCCCTGCGGCGGTGCCTTCGTAAGCCAAGGCGTGCCATGGCTCGATGCCAAGGGCGCGCCTGAGCAGGATGGTGGCCACGACAAACCCCGAATTTCGAAGCACGAGCCCGAAGTCGTCGGAATATCTGAAGGAAACCACCAGCAGCAGGACGTCCACCAGGATCAACGCTGTGAAGAATTCGTTGTAGAAGATGGAATTCAGGTCTGAATGGAGGTGGTCCGGCGTGGTTGCGATTTCCATCACCCAAGCCCCCAAAGAGTACACGCTCAGCCCCACCAACGCCACGGAAAGGAGTCCGGCCAAGGCGGTTTTGAAGTCCACAAAGCGGGCCAACTCCTGCTCCTCAATCCGTGCCACCCGCCGAGGCAACAAATGGTAAAACCAGACCAAGGCCCCGCCCAACACCATGGCCGAGAGCAAGTGAGGAAAGAAGGCCGCTTCCCAGGGCCAATTGGACGTGTTGTCCAGGTCCTTGAACACCGACCGAATCTCAATCAGGGCGACAATTTCAATCTGTTTTCCCAGGGACCGCGCAAAGGAGGTGGGCAGGTAGTACACGAGCAAGTAGACCTCGGCAATCAAAATGATTGAGAAGGGGGTGTAGAGCGACTGAAGCGGGTGGGAGAAGAGGCTTGCTGGGAGGGTCAGGGCGCCCAATTGTCCGAGGCCGTAGAGCCCCAGGTGGATGCAAAACATCACCAAGGCCAAGGTCACCAGGCCATGCTCCACCCTGCGCCGTACAGAGGGATTCAAGATGGATTTGGCCAAAGAGGCCAGGGGCATCGCGTTCATACAGGGTCAACAATTTGGAGGTCAAAAGGTTCCGACCCCAACAATTCCACACAACGGGAGGTTGTCTTGCCGTAAATTGGATGACCCAAAACCTCCACCATGAGACTTTTCCTCACTTTCCTTGTCGCTGCCATGGCCGTGCAGTCCCACGCCCAACAGGCGTACACCATGACGGTTGAATCCAACCCGGCTGCGGTGGAAGGCATGACGACGTACAGGTTTTACGTGAACATGCTTGACGAAACAGATCGCCTGAGCGCGATCTACGGCAACAACGAGCAGGGCATGGTGCTTGATGCACCGTCAGGGGTGTACAACAACGCCTTCAACACCACGTGGAACGCCTCGGGGGTCAATCCGCTGATGTTCGAGATGTTCCCAGAACTGGTGGCCGACACGTACGCCACCATCGGGTTGGAGGGTCCCGCAAGTGCATCAGGCTTGCCCAACGCCGAGGACCCTTCCTTGGTGGAAGACAGCACCCAGCCGATTTCTCCTTTCTTCCAAAACGACGGAGAAACGCATGTCGAGTCGAACACGGTGGTGGGTTCGTCTTGGTTTGTGCTCAACGACGCGGAAAACGCCTTGCCCGCAGCCGACATGCGTGTCCTCTTCATGCAGGTCACCACGTCTGGCGCCCTCAGCGGCACCCTGAACGCCCAAGTGTTCCCACTTGGCGTCAGTGCGGACCGCGAGCTGCTGACGTTCGATTTCAACGGCGCTGGCCTCTACGGCGTGGACGGACCTCTGGTGGACGGCTGCAACGACGAAATGGCGTGCAATTTCGAGGAAGCCGCCACGGTCAACGACGGTTCATGCCTTTACGACGACGCCTTGGGTGTGTGCGGCGGAGGCTGTGTCGCGGATGAAGACGGCGACGGGG
>JBMZAB010000033.1:0-23904 GCA_049610985.1 Flavobacteriales bacterium
GCAAAAGTAACCAACTCAAGGACAGAAATCAGCCAGCCACGACCCCCATGTTGGAGAACTTGCGGAGGCGGCTGTTGACCCGTTTGTCGGCGTTGAGTTTTTGTAGTTTGTCGAGTTCCGTGATGAGGAGGTTTTTGACCGTGGCGAAGGTCTCTTCTCGGTTGGCGTGGGCGCCTCCCAGGGGCTCTGGCACGATGTCGTCCACCAAGCCCAATCCTTTCATGTCTTCGCCTGTGAGCTTGAGCGCCTCTGCCGCTTGCTTTTTGAAGTCCCACGAGCGCCACAAGATGCTGGAGCAGGACTCGGGGCTGATGACGCTGTACCAGGTGTTTTCCATCATAAACACCTTGTCGCCAATGCCGATGCCCAACGCACCTCCAGACGCCCCTTCGCCGATCACCATGCATACGATGGGGACCTGAAGTTGACACATTTCCAAAAGGTTGCGTGCAATGGCTTCGCCTTGTCCCCGTTCCTCGGCTTCAAGGCCAGGGTACGCCCCAGGGGTGTCGATCAAGGTCACCACGGGGATGTTGAACTTCTCGGCGAGCTTCATCAAGCGCAGGGCTTTTCGGTAGCCCTCGGGGTTGGCCATGCCGAAGTTTCGGTATTGGCGCATCTTGGTGTTGACGCCTTTTTGCTGCCCAATGAACATGACTGGGCGGCCGTCGAGTTCGCCCAAACCCCCGACCATGGCTTTGTCGTCTTTCACCGTGCGGTCCCCGTGCAATTCCAGGAAATTGCCTTCCGTCAAGGCTTGGATGTAGTCCAGAGTGTAGGGGCGGTCGGGATGGCGGCTGACTTGCACACGTTGCCAAGGTGTGAGTTTGCTGTAAATCTCTTGGATGACTTCCTGGATCTTCACCTCCAACTCCTCGACGGTGGTGGCCATGTCGAGGTCGTTCTTGTCTTGGATGTCTTTCGCCTGGTCCAGCTGGTCGCGCAGCGTCTTGATGGGCTCTTCAAAATCGAGGTAATTCATCATTTCAAAGATGCGACGTCAAATGCACCTGGTGCCCGCACACTCCACCAAAAAACCCCAAGTATTCAAGGGGCTTTTCCACAATCACGCAAGCAAATGATCGAGCATGGCGCGCACCGCTTTGCCGCGGTGGCTGATCGCATTTTTCTGGGCGGCGTCCATTTCGGCAAACGTCACCTGGTGGCCTTCAGGGGTGAACAAAGGGTCGTATCCGAAGCCTTTGGCCCCGGATTGTTGGCGCTCAATGCGACCTCGACAGATCCCCTCAATCAGATGCTCTCGACCTCGTTGGACGAGGCAAATGGAGGTTCGGAACTGCGCTTGACGCGACGTGTTGCCCACTTGTTCAGCGCGTTCGAGCTCGCGGAGCAACTTGGCCATGTTGGCTTCTGCGTCCCCGTGCGTCCCGGCGTAGCGCGCACTGAACACCCCCGGCGCCCCGTCCAAGGCCTCCACTTCCAGCCCTGTGTCGTCGGCAAAACAATCCAGCCCGTAGTGGTTGACGACGTGGTGCGCCTTGATCCGGGAGTTGCCTTCCAGCGTGTCCGCGTCTTCGACAATCTCTTCGTGGCAGCCAATGTCCGTGAGGCTTTTGACCTCGTAGCGGTCGGCGAGCATTTCTTGAATTTCTCGAACCTTGTGGGGGTTGTGTGTGGCAAAGACCAACACGGGGCGGGTGGGTGCAGACATGGATGCAAAATTGGGTCAAACCTCGTCAGGAAAATGCCTGACGCAGCACTTTCCCGCGGTCGGACCGGGGCACATCTCCCAACTCAACAGCACGCGGCGTCTTGGCGGATCCCAGAAGGGCTTTGAGTTGGTTGCGCCACGTTTGGAACGCGCGGTCGAGGTCCTCAATTGGTTCAATGCATTGCACGCGCAACACGACTTCAAACCCCAGCGTATCGTCGGGACGGCCGTACACCAAGAAGTCTTGAACCCAGCCCGGACAAAGGGTGTGGAAGGCCCGCTCCACTTCCATGGGATGCACCAGGACGCCTCCAGAGTTGATCACGTCGTCGCGACGCCCGAGCCACAGGAACGACCCATTGTCGCTCACGTCCACAAGGTCGGAGGTGGACAGTCCGAGAACCTCTCGACCAGGGGCGTCGATGCGCGCGCAACCGTGGGCGTCGGCCGTGATGTGTATTTCAGGAAGAGGAACAAATGGCGCCGCCAAATCTTGCACCTTGCCCAGCTGCCTGAGGGCAATGTGGGTGAGGGTCTCGCTCATGCCAAATCCCTCCCAGACAGTCGACACCCGCGGAGACGCCAACAAGTCCCGAAGCAACGCAGGGGACACCGGTCCACCACCGAGAAGCAAGGTGGTGGCGGATCCTGAGCCGTGTTCCAGCCACCCCAGCGTTTGATGGGGAGTCATGGCCACAAAATCGCAAGCTCCAGACCAAGAAGGCGCTGCGTTGGGTTCCACCAGTGTCAGGCGCCACTGCCCTACCAAAGCGCGAACGAGCATGGCTTGGCCAGCCACAAATGTCGTCGGCAGGGCCAACACTGCATGGCACCCTTCGTCCAGGCCCAAGGCCTCGGCAGTTTGGACCACGCTGAAGGCCGTGGCGCTGCGGGAGTGAAAGATTCTTTTGGGGGTGCCTGTGGTTCCGGAGGTGGTCACGGCGAGGCCGGGTTCCTCCTCGGCGCACCAGCGCCGCCACACTTCTGACACGTCTCCAAGCCACGCCGACCGCCTGCCTTGGGTGCGGCCGAATTCCTTGGCCCCCATGCTGGTGGCAGGCCAAGATTGACGGTTCCACTCGATGCGGCCCGAGGTCATGGTGCGTCGTGGTGGCCACCGCAGGCGCACCCAGGTTCATGCGGCACCGCACCCAGAAGGGCTTGGCGCCAGCGGGTTTCTTCTCTCGCCGACTGGGACACGGTGTGCAGCTGGCCTTGCTGTACCTCGAGTTTGCCAGGTATGTTGTTGGTGAAGAGCCCTCCGGTGCCCAAGCCTTGGGGCAGCGGCGATTTGACGTCGGACACCGCCGGCTGCACAGCCACCCATTGCGCGATGGCCGACAACCCAACGTTGGATTCAAGTGCGGACGTCGCCCACCAGCCCATGTCGCGTTGTTCAGCCAGTTTGGACCACACCGTGGCCCCGTCCAAACCACCCACAAGAGAGGGCTTGAGGACGAGGTGTTGCGGACGAATGTGGTCCAGCAGC
The DNA here is from genome assembly GCA_049610985.1 of Flavobacteriales bacterium. GTDB lineage: Bacteria > Bacteroidota > Bacteroidia > Flavobacteriales_D > Sanyastnellaceae > UBA11663. Next base: position 3,162 of record JBMZAB010000033.1, read on the forward strand.
CTCATCCGGTCGGCCAAGGAGGTGACCCCAATCAAACTTTCGTCCAAGGCGATGGGCACGACCGGTTGCTCGGCCAGCCTTGCCAGCCCATCGCGGTCCGAGGGCACGAGCGGTTGCTCAATGCTGTGCACCTCGAGCTTGGCCAGGGCGTCGAGTCGGCGCGCGGTGTCGTCCGAGGACAGTTTGCTGAATGCACCGTTGGCATCCACCCTCAGCGTAAACTCCGCTGCCGAACAGCGCTCGCGGAACTCCTGCAACACCGCGTATTCCTGGTTCCAATCCAAGGCACCCACCTTGCATTTCAGGGTGGTGAATCCGCGTTGGACGAGGCTGTCGAATTGGGTACGCATCGATTCAGCGTTTCCCATCCACACCAGGCCATTGATGTCGATGCCTCGAGATCCGTCTGAAAAAGGCGAAGTGGCGATGTTTCCAGACCCTCCTTGAACCAAATCCCATGCCGCAGTTTCCACGGCAAACCGAACCGCTGGGCAAAAGGCAGGCACGGCCATGGCGTCCAACACACCTTTCGCGGCGATGTCGTGCAGCATGCTGCGCGCCACCGCTTCCGTTTCAGGGGACAACCCCAGAATCAAACTGCATTCTCCGACACCCACGCGGCCATGATCGTCCTCGGCCACCAGGAACCAGGTGGGTTTGTTTTTGAGGGTGTCCCGGGAGGTCTGGGCGGGCACTTTGAACACCAAGGGATGTTCCAGCACGGCCATCTTGAGCCCTCGAAGGACTGGGGCAGGGGGCCATGGGTTGAGCACGGTCATTCGCCCAGGGTTTGGTCCATGAACATGAACAACGCCACGAGGAACGTGGACAGAGCGATGCGCTTCAATTCGGGGTCCAAGGTGGACGGGTCTGTGCAGCGCCAAACGTCCACGGCGTGCCGCGCGTGGAGCAACGCCAGCAGCGCGTACCACATGGTGCCTCTCCAGAGGCCTTCGGCTTGGTTGGTTGTGAAGAACAGGGCCAGTGCCGACCACCCGACCCCAAGGATGGCCAAGTGATACAATTTGGCCCGCTCAAACCCCATTTGAACCACGAGTGTGCGTTTGCCTGCCCGTGCATCGGAAGGGTGGTCACGGAGGTTGTTGAGGTTGAGCACAGCCACGCTCATGCATCCTGAGAAAAGCGCCACCCAGAGCCAGGCCATGTCCACGCTATGGGTCAGCAAAAGTCCGACACCGAGCACGCCAACAGGGCCAAAAAACAACATCACATAAACGTCTCCAAGTCCCTTGTATCCATAGGATTTGAGTCCCATCGTATAACGTATTGCTGCAACCATGGAAAACACCCCTAGGCCCCCAAGTAAAAGCGCTTTCATGGCGGCGGAAGGTGCACTCCAAAACGCCGCTGCCAAGGTCGCAAGGCCGCACAGAAAGGCAAGCGTGGCTGTCCATTTGACGGCGCGCTTCATGGCGGTTTCGGTCAGCGCGCCGGAGGCCAACGCGCGGTCGGTTCGGTCTGCCGCGGTGTCGGTGCCTTTTTGGAAATCGCCCAGATCGTTGGCGAAGTTGGCCAGGATTTGAAGGAGGACGACCGTGATCCCAGCGCCCAACATCACGGCCACAAATCGGGCATCTTGCGCTGTGTTGAGGCCCTTGGCTTTGGCAAGGGCGCCTCCGAGAAGGACGCATGTGACGGCCAGCGGCAAGGTGCGAGGACGGGCCGCCTCGACCCAAGATCGTAGTGCGCTCATGTCAGTGGGTGGGCGAGTTTGGTTGAAAAGCTCGTAGGTAGTCCAGCGCGACCTCCCCGCTGCATTCGCTGGGCGTGACAACCTCCAGCACGGCGAGACCTGGCTGGTCCGCCAATCGCCGCAACCCCTCGCGGAGTCCGTCGGGGTGGTGTGCAATGCTGTGGCTTGCGCCCATGGCGTTGGCGAGCTGGGCCACAGTGCGCGTGGGTGGGGTTTCGAAATGACGCTCAAACATGTCTGCATGGGCTTTCCCCGGCAACCAACGGAAAATGCCGCCGCCGCCGTTGTTGAAGACGACAATTTTGAGCCCCTCTCGGTTCAGCGAGGGAGAGCACAACATGGCGTTGGCGTCGTAGTGTAACGCCACGTCTCCAGTGATCAACCAAGTGGTGTGCGTCTTGTGTTCACGGGTTTTGGCCGCGTGCCATCCCAACGCAGTGGAGGTGCATCCGTCGATGCCGGCCACGCCTCGGTTGGCGTGAATGAGGCACCTCGGTCCCAGGACATCCGCCAAATTGAACCATTGCGCGTACCTGGCCGACGTGCTGTTGGCCAAGTGTATGCCACCTGGTTGACGGTGGGGAGGCCACGACTCCAGGGTCTCTGTCAGCACATCCCAAGCCCGCCAATCGCTCCAACTTGGTTGGTGTGAGTTGTGAATGTCCTCCATGGTGTTTTTCGCGGCGAGCCAAGCGGAGGCCATGTCCAATGGGCAGGTCGAAAGGAGTGCCTCTGAGCCGCAAGAACCTTGCAGTGTGCCCCATACGTCCCAGCCTTCGCCGTCGACATGCACATGCGGCAACCCGAGCAGTGCGTGTCGAATGGTCTTGGACATGGGGGGGAGGCCTACGGTGAGGACCGCCTTGGGCCGGAGCGCTTCGGGGAATGCTCCGGCCACGAGAAGGCGTTCTCCGCCATGCACGGTCAAGGGGCCGTGCACTCCGCTGCCGCATTCGGCCAGGCACGGCAGGTTGGTTTGGAGAATCGGTTCGTCGCAGTGGGCCAACCCAGGATTGGGGCCTGCGACGACAAGGACGCGGCCGCTGTCCAAGGCTTGTTGCGTGGCTTCGGGCAACGCTTGCCTGTCTTGGGATGTGGACGTGACCAAAGCGTTTTCCATCCCAGGGTTGGCGGGCACTGGCCCCAAGTCGTACAGCGGTTCGGGGAATGGCACATTCAAGTGGACACCGCCAGGTGTTCCGCCAGGGCCACCATGCATGGCTTTGTGCAGTGCGATGCGTGCTTTGGTCCACAGCAATTCTTCAGAGGTTGCATCTGCATCCAGGACGTCGGAATGAACGGTGTGCAAGCGGTGGACTTGGCTTTGGTGGATGCTTTGCCCGTGCCCGCGTCCGACCACATCCGCGGGGCGGTCGGCGGTCAAACTCAGGAGCGGAATGCGGGCGTGGGTGGCTTCGGCCAAGGCTGGGCCGTGGTTCAACGCGGCAGTTCCCGACGTGCACACGGCCGGCACCGGGGCGAACGTGGCCAAGGCCAAGCCCAGTGCGTGGTGGCCGGCCGCCCGTTCGTCCACACTCACGTGCACTTCCAAGTCGGGGTGGTGGTGCATGGCCATCACCAAAGGGGCGTTGCGCGACCCTGGGCTGGTCACGACGTGGCGCACGCCGCATTCGACGAGCACTTCCGTGACGATGGCCGCGGCGGGATGCAAACTGGTTTGTCGAGGGACGTCGGCCATGACTCGAAGTTAGGGGCGGTCAAGGGAGGAATGCAGGGGCGAAGGAATGAAGTTTGGCCTCCGTTTCTTGCCATTCTTCTTCCGCAGAAGAGCCTTCTACGATGCCTCCACCGGCGAACAGGTTCACGCCCTCCAGGCCCCAGGTGGCGCACCGAAGATTCACGTAGTAGGCGCATCCGAGCGGAGAAGACCATCCCAAGAACCCGGCGTAGTACATGCGGTCATGGGATTCCTGGTCGCGAATGAACGCGGCCGCCTCTGCGACAGGGAGTCCGCATACGGCCGGCGTGGGGTGCAGGGCTTGGGCCAGCCCATGCAGGTCGCCACGGCAGGTGGCTGAAATGCGTGTTTCGAGGTGGGCCAATTCTCCATAGATCTTGTCTTTCGGGCCGTCCAGCGCAATCTGTGTCGCATCTTTTTGGGCCAGCACGTTGAGGATGTGATCGGTGACAAGCCGTTGTTCCACACGTTCCTTGTCGGTCCAAGCCACGGATGCATTTCTTCGGGTTCCCGCCAAGGACACGGTGTCGACGTCGTGTTGCTGGGCGCGCAACAAGAGTTCGGGTGTGGCCCCGCACCATGTGCCCTCTTCGGGGTGGTGCATGAGATAGACCAGCGCGTTGGGGTGCATTTGACAGAGGTTGAAGAAGGCTTCCTCGGGCGTCACTGCGGAGGAACGTTGTTGCCCTCGGGACACCACGACCTTGGCCAGAGTGCCTTGTGAGATGGCGTTGAGGGCTCGGGCCACGTTGTGTCCGTGCTCTTCCTTTGACGTGGAAGGGGACAGAGGTTTCTTGGCCAAAGTCAAGGTTCCAGGGGTGGGCGAGTCGCATGTGACAACGTGGCCTGTCCACGAAAGTGCCGGCGAGGCACCCTCCGGGTCAAACGGCACGAAGTGAAACGTGGTGGTCCCGTCTGAAGCAGGAACCATGGTGTGGGTGTCGCGGCTTCCGGGCGGACGCCACCACAATTGCGGGACAACATCAGCCACGGCTGGGGACAATCATGACGGTCAAACGGGACGTGCACACCAAGTCTCCGTCGTCGTTTCGGATGTCGATGTTCCAGACATGGATGCGGCCTCCCTTGTGGGCCAGTGTGGCGGTGCCATGCACCCAACCGTCGCGAACACCTTTGACGTGGTTGGCATTCACTTCGACGCCCACGGCGCCTTTGCCTTGGTCCGCCACGAGAAAGTGGGAGCCCACGCTGCCCAGGGTTTCGGCAAGCACGACGCTGGCACCGCCGTGCAACAAACCGTAGGGTTGGTGTGTTCGAGAGTCGACGGGCAGCCTTCCTTTCACCACGCCGTCCTGCAGGTCGGTCAACTCCATGCCAAGGGCCTCAGCGATGGTGTTTTTTCCGATTTCCGACAGCCGCTTCATCTTTGCATCGTCCATCATGACAAAATTACAATCAAACCCCAGCCCTGTTCGCATTCTGCTTGCAGAAGACACCGCGTCATTGCGGCAAATGTTGGCGCTGAATTTGAAAAGCGAAGGCCACAAGGTGGTGGAGGTCAACAACGGGACCGACGCCTTGGAAGCCCTTCGAGGGCAGCGATTTGGGGTGGCCATTTTGGACGTGATGATGCCTGGGATGGACGGGTTTGCCGTCTGCCGAACCGCCAGGTTGGAAGGGATCGACACGCCGATTTTGTTTTTGACCGCCAGAAACGAAGGTGCGGACCGTGTGGAGGGCCTGCGATTGGGCGCCAATGACTACCTGGGCAAGCCGTTTATGATGGAGGAGTTGCTTCTTCGTTTGGATCGGCTGATGGACCAAACCCCTTCCGAGTCTTGGACCCAAATTGAACGGGCGACCATCGGTGAGGGCAGCGCAGACTTTTTGGCCTTCGAGGCCACGTCCTACGATGGAACTGTGCGCAAGCTGTCCAAGCGGGAAGGCATGCTCTTGAAGTTGCTCATCGGCAAAGAAGGTGAGGTGGTCAGCCGGGAGGACATCTTGCAAATGGTCTGGGGCTACGACGTGCTCCCCTCCACGCGCACCATCGACAATTTCATCTTGGCGTTCCGCAAGACGTACGAACGCGACCCCAAATCCCCAAAGCACTTTCATTCAGTCCGTGGTGTGGGGTACAAATTCACCCACTGACCCCGACTTCTGACCGACTTCTGAGGTAGGTCAAGAAAAAGCTGATCGGCCAAGGCAACCCTTGAAAAAGTGCTTCGTCTTACCTATGACATGGCCAGCGGTCATGTTGGTTTCAATTTTCTTGCAGGTTAAGAAGGGGGCCCCCAGGGTTCCCTTCTTTCATGTTCAGCCGGACCGTCAGGACAGGTCCACGTGGACGACCTGCTTGGTCTCGAAGAACGGATCTTTGAACCACGTACCCAGGTGATGCAAGGTGTGCGGTGCGTTCACTTCGGCCAACTCTTCCGCCAAGTCGCCTCCTTTCAAGTACAAGACGCCGTTGGCCAGATCGTGGTTGGGTGAGGGGGTGATTTTGCCTTCAATCCAGGCAAGGAAGCCTGCCATCCGCGTCACCGCCCGACTCACCACAAAATCGAATTGGCCAGGCACATGCTCGGCGCGGGTGTGAACGGCGTTCACATTCTTCAAGCCTGCGGCCTTCGCGGCGGCCTCAACCACCTTGATTTTTTTGCCGATGCTGTCGCACAGGACAAATTCGGTCTCGGGATGAAGCACCGCGAGGGGCAACCCTGGAAATCCGCCGCCTGTGCCAACATCCAACACGCGCGCGCCCGGCTGGAAACGCGTCACCTTGGCGATGCCCAAGCTGTGCAGGACATGCCGCTCCATGACATGTGGATCCTTGCGTGAAATCACGTTGATCTTGGCGTTCCATGTCCAGATGGCGCCTGCCAATGCGTCAAGTTGGAGGAGCTGGGACTCGGAAAGATCCGGGAAGTGGGGAGCGATGACGTCAGCCGCCGTCATGGAGGTCAAATCGTTTCCCGCGAGGATTCGAGGACTTTGGCCATCATGTCTCTCGCACGGAAGAGTTGGGCTTTCACCGTCCCCAAGGGCAGGTTGAGTTCCTCTGAAATTTCTTCGTAGCTCTTCTCTTCGAAGTACCGCAATTCCACCAGCCTTCTGTAGCGGTCCTTGAGCTGGGACACCACCTCGCGCATGCGCTCAATTCGCTCTTGCTTCTGCAACGCTTCCATGGGGTCCAGCCCTTCGTCTTTGACGCTGATTTCCATGCGGTCGCCTTCGGCATTGCTGAACCCACGGTCGAGAGAAAGGGCGTTGATCCGCTTTTTACGAATGAAATCGATGGTGTGGTTGGAGGCGATTTTGAACAACCAAGTGGAAAAGGCAAACGCAGGGGTGTACTGGTGCAGCCGCTTGAATGCCTTGGTGAAAGATTCGATTGTCAAATCCTCTGCGTCGTCTTCGCTGAACACCATGCGGTTGACCAAATGGAAGATGGCGCCTTGGTAGCGGTCCATCAATTCGGCGTAAGCCTTTTGGTCTTTGTCTTCCAACGCACGCTTCACCAACGCAACGTCATATTGCGCTTTCTCAGAGAGGTTGGGGTTCATTTCCATGCGGTCGAATCAGTGGTTGCGCCCTTCCACCACGACCAGCCGCGGAACAATCCCACTGCGGGCTCCAGCAGAAGGGTCCACGCCCGAAGGGGAGGCCTGCCTGCTCGGTGCAAGAACAACCCGAAAGTAACGGCCCGCAAGAGCAGGGCTGACCCTGCGCAGAGGACCGATGTCCCCGAAGGATTGTGGACAACCCCTGCGGCCAGGATCACCGTGCCCACGGTGGGCAACGCAAGCCGTGTCAACGTGGCCACGGGGTACACCGAACTGGCAGACAAATGCCTTGTTTTTTGCCTTCGCCACCCGTCCCAAGTCGAGGGCCATGAAGACGCTGTTTGGGCCGAAACCGAAGTGTTGGTCGCAACGCGGGCACCCAAGGCCACGGCTTCCTGCAACCACAGGTCGTCGTCCCCACTTCGGACGTGGTCGTGGTTGGACATGCCGCCCACACGCGTCCACATCTCACGGGTGAAGGCCATGTTGCGGCCAAACCCAAGGTAGGGACGCCCCCTCACCACTGCCCCCACGGCTTTTTGGGCTGACCGTTCTGCCTCAAGCCGCTGCAACACATGCAACCACCCAATGCCACGGCCTGGCAGGCTCAAGCCCACGCACACGTCCCAATGCGAAAAGGCTCCACACAACATCATGTCCAACCACTCAGGTGCCAATGGGGTGCAGTCGATGTCGGTGACCACAACAACTTGGCCTGTGGCCGCGGCCATGCCAGCTTCCAAGGCCTCCTTTTTCGAAAGCCGGGTCCGCGCTTGGTGCACCACGGTCCATCCCGAGCTTTCTTTCAGGGCCTCCAACGCTTCGGGGGTGCTGTCCGTGCTCCCGTGATTCACGGCCACAACCTGAACGTGCACGCCGCGCGCTGCGGCGTGATTCAGGGCAGGGCGCAAGGCTTCATGAAAGCCAGCAACGCGAGGTGCTTCGTTGTGGCAGCACACCACCACACTGCATGAATCTGGAAGCTCTGCTCCAGATGGAGAAGAGGGTTTGAGGATGCCCAGTCCGTCCCATCTCAAGGCCCACCATGCGTGAAGGGCCAGGCCTGAGGCGGACAACATCATGGCTGTGGGATGTCAGTGTGTGACAATCAGACGGACCACTTCTCTCGCGCCTTCGGCACCCACCCATTCGACGGTGTAGGGGCCGGCGGGCCAAGCGGAGGTGTTCCACCGCGTCTGAGCATCGTCGACGCTGGCGCGGAGAATCGACCGTCCCACTGCGTCTCGAACCGTGGCTTGTCCATGCGCAGCAGGCCATTTGACGTTCACCACGTCATTCGCAGGCACCGGATAGACTTGCATTTGAGCGGACGCAGGGAGTTCGACCGTTGAGATGTCGTCGGTGCAAAAGATGAACTGCTCCGAGGCGCCAAACTCTCCTCCAGTGCCCAGCGACGACCCGTTCCATACGAGGTCGCCTGCGATGTCCATCAGCGACCAGCTCCCTTCGCCGTATTCGCAACAAATGCCGTCTTCGTAATCGTCGAAAATTCGGAAGATGTAGCAGCCTTCCTCCAAACAGAAGGACTCCATCAGGGTCTCGCCAGCTTGGTCGTCGTTGTACGGCCCGCCTTCGTACAACACCTGTCCGAGTCGGACCAACTCCCAGGTGGTTTCGTCGGGGTACTCGTCCAGAACCAACGAGAAGTGAACCGTCGTGGTGGGGCCTGAGGTGGACGAGAATTCCACGGTGGTGGTGTTGTTCAGCACGTTGTCGTCGTCGTTGCCGTTGGGGGATGTGACGTTGACCTCGACGGTGTTGGTGCCGCCTTGGCTCCAAAACGTGGGGAGTGTGATGACGTCGGTCTCGAATTGCGCCAACGACCCAGCCCATGACTGGGATTGGGTCGTCCCGCCGTTGATGGCGTATTCCAGCATGCAGCTCGTCAGGATGTTGGTGCCGGTGTTCGTGAGGGTGACTTCCAGGTTGATTGGCTGGACCCCGCACACCAATCCCTCGGGCGCGCCTGTGAGGTTCACGCTGGCGTCGTTTTCAAAACTGATGGCGCCGTCGGGGTATCCGTCCCACACCAACGACCCTGTGCCTGCAGGGTCGAGGTATTCCGAGAGCCCCAAGCCCCAACTCACGTCGAATCGACCGTACCAGTCGGGCTGTCCGTTGTTCACGCTTCCGGCGCACGCTGCACTTCCGCCGTAGAGCTGGCCAATGACCCGGTGGTTTTGGTCAAACAACGGCGACCCAGAGGATCCTCCTTCGGTGACCCCGAGTTCCCATTGTTCGAGGTACCACACCGCTGTCCCAAATTGGTTTTGCTGAGAAGGACTGTCGTCGTCGAAGCAAATCTTTTTCAAGTCGCCTGACGGGTGGTGGATGCCCACCGTGCTGCTCGGTACGGTGCCTGTGGCGTCCCAACCGGCGTATTGCACGTTGAAGTCTGCCGGTGGGGTGTTGCTCAATTCAATCAGGGCCACGTCAGATTGGCCGCTGTTGAAGAGGAGCGACCCTCCGCTGATGCTTTGGTTGGTGGGGCCCGTGTTGCCATTGCACGAGGCCGATTCGTGGTTGAAGTAGTACACCCAGTTTCCCGGGTTGCCGAGGCAGTGGTTGGCGGTCAAGAAATAAGGTGTGCCATCGTTGGCGGTGTTGTTCACCATGCCTCCCGTGCAGGCTGCAAAACCGCCTTGCACGATGAGGGCCACGCTGCGCTTTTCCGTCGCCCAAGTGGCGCCTTCAGGACAGTTGACGTTGATGTTGCACGCCCCGCTGTTGCCAAAAGGACCCCGGTCGACCTCTTCGCCGTGGGGCCACCCGCTGAGCAGACGGTACCCTTGGACGACTTGGTCGATGGACAGCGACGGCATGGCTTCGATGTGCACGGGTTGCCGGTATTCCACCACCAATTTCTCCGTGAGCACGACCCCCGTCGCCAATCCGCCCCACGGCTTCTCGTTGCGGTGATCCAAGGCACCCAACACGTTCCCACCATGGGCGTCGTACAAAAAGAGCTGACCTCCTTTGGGCATGTCGTACTCGCTGAAGCGCACGGACATGCATGTGGCGCCCGGGGCGTCCACAACCATGCGCCACACCTTGTGGCCTTGCTCAAGGGTCCAAGCGCCATCGTGGTCGCAAGACCATGCGACGTTGTGCTCCACGCCAAACCGCCAAGGGGCCTCCTTGAAGCGGTCCGTGACGTCGTCTTCTAAGGCCAAGGCATCGCGGTCCAGGGCCGGAAGGGCAACGGCTTCAGGCAATTCCTGGTTGTGAAAGGGGGCCCCGCCATAGGTGATTTGGGCTTGGGTGGTGGCTGAAGCGCCCAACAGGGCCAGCAACAAAAACAGAGAGGATTTCAAATTCATGGGTAGGTGTAGGGGAGTTCAGGTTCCCATTGGTCCAAGAGCAAGATGGTCACGCCGCGCGGAGTGCCACGCAAGTGGGCCACAGACGCAGAAATGGTGTCCACCATCATGGCCCGGCATGGGTCGTTGGAACGATGTTCCCAGGCGACAGGTTGCTTGGGTGGGAGGCTTTTTAACATGGGGGAAGTGGTGCGCAACGAAAACGTGTGTGCGTCGCAGCCGCCGCTGTGTTGAACAACGCTTCTCAACGAGTCTCCATCCACCCAAGCGTTCAAGATTTGGAAGGGGGCGGGGTTCGCGACGGGGGCGGGGTTTTCGGATGCCATTTGGGAGGCGCGGCATCCCAGCATTCCCATCCCAAATGCAATCCAAAACCAACCGGGCGTCGTCATGTGTCAAATTTACCCCTTGACCTCCTTGCGTCGGACTTCCAAGGCGAACAGCTCGTCCCGGAGTCGGGCCGCTTCCATGAACTCCATGGCTTTCGCGGCGCGCTCCATGTCCTTTTTGGTTTTGGCCATGAGCTTGTCGAGTTGCGCAGCGCCCATGTTTTGCACCACAGGATCGGAGGCCGCCAGGGGGGCATGGTCAGGTTCCGCGGCGTAGTTCTTGGGGCGATTGGTCACGGCGTCGCTCTGCTCGAACAAGGTGCGCTTCTCCTTTTTGACCTGGACAGGGGACATGCCGTTCTCTTGGTTATACGCCATTTGCTTCTCGCGCCTTCGGGCCGTCTCTTCGATGGTGCCGGCCATGCTGTCGGTGACCTTGTCGGCGTACATGATGACTCGGCCGTTGACGTTCCTCGCGGCCCGTCCAGCAGTTTGGGTCAAGCTGCGGTTGCTCCTCAAGAATCCCTCCTTGTCGGCGTCCATGATGGCCACCAAGCTGACTTCTGGCAGGTCCAATCCTTCTCGCAAGAGGTTCACTCCCACCAGCACATCGAAGGCGCCGTCCCTGAGTTCACGCAGAATTTCTACGCGGTCCAGGGTCTTGACGTCCGAGTGGATGTACCTGGTTTTGATGCTGAGGCGGTCGAGGTACTTGGTGAGTTCCTCCGCCATGCGCTTGGTCAGGGTGGTGACCAACACGCGTTCCTCATGGGCGATGGTTTTCCGGATTTCCAACACCAAGTCGTCCACTTGGTTGTCGCATGGTTTTACCTCGATTGGTGGGTCGAGAAGGCCTGTGGGACGAATCACCTGCTCCACAATGACGCCCTCGGCGCGCTCCAATTCATAGTCTGCCGGGGTGGCGCTCACATAGATGGTTTGGTTCACAATGCTGTTGAACTCGTCGTGGGTCAGCGGGCGGTTGTCCAATGCAGAGGGCAAGCGAAATCCGTGGTCAACCAAAGTCACTTTTCTTGCACGGTCGCCGCCGAACATGGCGCCAATCTGCGGCACCGTGACGTGGCTCTCGTCGATCATGACCAAAAAGTCCTTCGCGAAATAATCCAACAGGCAGAACGGGCGTTCCCCCGGTTGCCGGCGGTCGAAATACCTGGAGTAGTTCTCAATGCCCGAGCAAAAGCCCAGTTCCTTGATCATTTCGAGGTCGTAGAGTGTGCGTTCTTCAAGGCGTTTGGACTCCAAGAATCGGGACTGTTCGTTGAAGTGGCCTTTCTGCTTCTCGAGGTCTTGTTGGATTTCCCAAACCGCCGTATTCGTTGTTTCCTTGCTGCTCACAAAGAGGTTGGCCGGGTAAATCGTGAACTGCTCAAACGCGTGCAGGGTCTGGCCCGATTCCGGGTCGATGGACGACAGCCGCTCAATTTCGTCGTCCCAAAATTCGATGCGCACGGCGTGGTCGGCGTACGCCAAATGCACGTCCACCGTGTCGCCTTTGACGCGGAAATTTCCGCGTTTGAAGTCGGCCACAGCCCGGCTGTACAGGCTGGTCACCAGCCGATGAAGAAGGTCGTTGCGCGTCAGGCGTTGCCCCACTTCAAGCGAGACCACGTTTTTGTGGAATTCCACAGGGTTGCCGATGCCGTAGATGCAGCTGATGCTCGCCACCACAATGACGTCTCGTCGGCCACTGAGCAGGGCAGAGGTGGCAGACAGCCTGAGCTTTTCGATTTCGTCGTTGATCTGAAGGTCCTTCTCGATGTACGTGTTGGACGACGGGATGAACGCTTCCGGTTGGTAGTAGTCGTAGTAACTCACGAAATACTCCACCAAATTGTCTGGGAAGAAGGCCTTGAATTCGCTGTAAAGTTGCGCCGCCAGGGTCTTGTTGTGGCTCAGGATGAGCGTGGGCCGTTGCGTCTCCGCGATCACGTTGGCCATGGTGAATGTCTTGCCCGACCCCGTCACACCCAGGAGCACTTGGTGCTCTGTGCCTTCGTTCACCCCTTCCACCAGTTGTCGAATGGCTTCAGGTTGGTCTCCCTGAGGGGTGAAGGGGCTGTCGATTCGGAAGGTGGACATGCGGAGGTGAAAGTACGCGGAAGGGTGAAATGTTCAGGCCCAAAAAAGCCCCGCACACGGCGGGGCTTTCGGGAATTCAATGTGGGATCAAGGTCACTCAGCGACCACGTCGAACTTGACCGTCACGGTCACTTCTTTGTGGAGCTTCACTGTGGCCTCGTAAGAGCCGAGCTCTTTGATGGTGTCGTCGGCGAGGTGAATCTGCTTGCGCTCGATGTCGTAACCCGCGCCTTGGATGGCGTCGGCCAACTGGATGGAGTTGACAGATCCAAAGATCTTTCCGCTCTCTCCAGCCTTGGCGCCAAGCTTGAGGCTGAGGCCTTCGAGCTTGGATGCAATGGCTTCCGCAGCCTCTTTGGCCTTGGCCGCTTTGTGGGCCTGCTGGCGAATCACTTCGTCGTTCACCTTCACGTTGGACTTGGTCGCCGCGACGGCCAATCCTTGTGGGATGAGGAAGTTGCGCGCGTAACCGTCCTTGACGGTCACCACGTCATACTTGCTTCCGAGCAGGTCGACGTCTTGCTTGAGAATGATGTCCATGGTGCTCGGGATTAACGGAGGTTGTCAGCAACGTAAGGCATCAGTGCGAGGTGGCGGGCCTTCTTGATGGCCTGGGCTGCCTTGCGCTGGTACTTCAGGCTGGTGCCAGTCAACCGGCGAGGCAAAATCTTGCCCTGGGGGTTGCACAACATCAACAGGAAGTCGGCGTCCTTGTAATCGATGTACTTGATGCCCTTCTTCCGAAAGCGGCAGTAACGCTCGGCTTTCGTTTCAATGTCGATGGGGTTCAGGTAGCGTACTTTCTTGTCTGCCATAACGAGTGAGATTAAGCCTCAGCAGTGCCCTCTGCTTCAGCAGGGGCGGCTTGGCGGTTCGACTTGTCGCGGCGGCCTTCGGCGTACGCGATGTGGTGCTTGTCCATCTTCGTTGTGAGGAAGCGGATGATGCGTTCGTCCCGACGGAATTCAGTCTCGAAAGGCAAGATCACGGCGCCGTCGGCTTCAAACTCCATCAAGTGGTAGAAGCCCGTGGACTTCTTCTGGATGGGGTAAGCCAACTTCCGCAATCCCCATGCATCCTCGTGGACAATTTTGCCGCCCTTGTCGGTCACGAATGCACGGAACTTCGACACTGTTTCCGCCACCTGCTCTGCAGATAGCACGGGAGTCATAATGAAAACAGTTTCGTAACGGTTCATGGAACGTTGTTAATTAATGGGGCGCAAAAGTACGGTCAATCCCTCTGAAAACCAACCACGGCGTGGCGGAAGTGGGGACGGGTTGTGAATAATCGAATTTGACCTTCCACGGAATGTGGGTCGATATTCGCATCATGAGCGACCAGCCCTACCTCGTGAGCGCGCGAAAATACCGTCCCCAGGCTTGGGATGCGGTGGTGGGGCAATCCGGCATCACGCTAACCTTGCAGCAAAGCATCGCCTCGGGCCAAATCGCCCAGGCCTACCTCTTTTGCGGACCACGTGGCGTTGGCAAAACCACGTCGGCGAGAATCTTCGCCAAAGCCATCAACGGCTTTGACGGGCAAGACGAAGCGTTGTCGTTCAACGTCTTTGAGCTCGACGCGGCGTCCAACAACAAAGTAGAAGACATCCGGAGCATTGTGGACCAAGTCCGCATTCCTCCTCAGCAAGGCAAATACAAGGTGTACATCATCGACGAGGTGCACATGCTGAGTCAGGCGGCATTCAATGCGTTTTTGAAGACCCTTGAGGAACCGCCAGCCCACGCCGTATTCATCTTGGCCACGACAGAAAAGCACAAGATTCTTCCCACCATCTTGTCGCGTTGCCAAATTTTCGACTTCCATCGCATCACGGTTCCAGACGCCGTGGCCCACTTGCAGCACATTGCGGTGGAGGAGGGGGTGCAAGCCGAGGAAGAAGCTTTGCACATCATCGCTCAAAAGGCCGACGGAGCGCTGCGCGATGCGCTGTCGATGTTCGACCAGCTCGTGGCCTTCGCTGGCAAGAATCTGACCTACCAAGCCGTCACCGAGCAGTTGCATGTGCTCGACCACGACACTTACTTTACGCTCACGGATCAGGCTTTGGTCAGCGACATTCCCGGAGCCATGTTGTTGTTCGACGAGGTCATGGCGCGTGGGTTCGATGCACATCACTTCATCACCGGATGGGGAGGGCACCTTCGCAATTTGATGGTGGCCCGCGACCCCCAGACCTTGAAACTGTTGGAAGCCACCGACGACGTGAAGGCCAAATTCCAGGACCAAGCTTCGCGCGCCGACTTGTTTTTCTTGGTGGGTGGTTTGGACATCCTCAACAAGACTGACGTGCAATATCGAGGCTCTCAGCACCAGCGGTTGCTGGTGGAGCTCGCCTTGATGCAAGTTTGCTCTCACGAGGCGCTGAAAAAAAAAAGCCCTGACGCAGGGTTGATGTCGCCCTCCGGCGAAAAGCTTCCAGCGCCAGCGCCAGCGCCAGCGCCAGCGCCAGCGCCAGCGCCAGCGCCAGCGCCAGCCAAAGCCAGTGGGCTGCGCAAGGCCAAAAAAAACATGGCCACCCCAGGTGGTGGAATCACTGCGAAGAAGAACGAGGACGAGGATTCGCCCACGGGGCCTGTCATTGACGAGTCGTGGTCTGACGAGGTCGACGAAGCCAGGGTGCGAAAAGCGTGGGATGCGTTCGTGCAGCGATTGAGAGACGAGGATCGGATTTCTGTGGTGGCGACCATGGCGCAGGAACAGCCCACGCTGCAGGGGTTGGTGGTGACGTTCCCTGTGCACAACCCGCTTCAGCGTGAGCAAGTGAGCGACTTGAAGACGGAGATGCTCGTGCACCTCAAGACCACCTTGAAGAATGCAGGGCTTCAGTTGCAGGTGGAGATGAAGGAGACGCCGGTCGACGAGAAGAAGGCGTTTTTGTCGGACCGGGAGAGGTACGACATGATGGTGGAGAAAAATCCCCAACTCGACAAGCTGCGGCAGGCCTTGGATTTGGACTTGGGTTGAGCGAACAAAAGGGGAGAATCAGAGGTTCGTTGGGTGCACCTCTGAAACTTTTCCAAGCCGTGAAAAAAGCCATTCAAGCCACATTTTTTGCATTCTGCACCCTTTTTTTCACGGGAGATGGATGGTCGCAGGACCGCCCGGCCACAGGATGTGTGATTTTGGGAAAGGTGGTTGACGCCACCACCAACGAAGCGTTGCCATTTGCCTCCGTGGTGCTTCAAGGCAATGCCAATGGCACCACCACAGACTTTGACGGCAACTACACCTTGACGGGTATAACACCGGGGGTCCACAACGTGGTTGTGTCGTTCCTCGGGTACGCCACATACACGGCCTTCGAAGTGGAGACCACGCCGGCACGTCCCGCGGTGGTGAATGCAGCGCTGGTGGAGTCCGCCGTGGCGGTGGAGGCTGCAGAAGTGGTGGTTGAATCGCGCGGGACGGTGGAGGAAGCCCCGTTGAGCGTCCGCAGCATTGGCACGAACGAGATCAAACGGAACCCAGGGGGCGGGCGGGACATCAGCCGAGCCTTGCGGTCGTTGCCAGGTGTGGCGGCCATCCCCAGTTTCCGAAACGACATTGTCATTCGTGGGGGTGCACCCAACGAGAACCGGTTTTACCTCGACGGCATTGAAATCCCCAACATCAACCACTTCGCCACGCAAGGGGCCAGTGGAGGGCCAGTGGGCATGATCAACGTCGACTTGGTGGAAGGGGTGGACTTCTACGCTGGCGCTTTCCCCGCGGCACGTGGCAACGCCTTGAGCAGCGTGATGGAATTCAGGTTCAAGGAGCCGCGAACCGACCAATGGACAGCCAATGCCGTGGTGGGGACCAGCGATTTGGGGGTTACGTTTGAAGGGCCGACGGGCGACAACAGCAGTCTGATTTTTAGCCTCCGCCGCAGTTACCTGCAGTTGCTGTTTCAAGCCATCGGTTTGCCGTTTTTGCCCACGTACAACGACTACCAATACAAGTGGGTGTGGCGGCCTGACGACAAAAACGCCATCACGTTCCTCGGGCTCGGGGCCTTGGACGATTTTGAATTGAACACCGGGTTGGCCGACGACCCCACGGCGCCGGATTACCTGAACCAGGTGGCGATTTTGGACGTGCTCCCCATTTCCGAGCAGTGGAATTACATGCAAGGGGTCAAATGGGATCGGTACAAGGACGACGGCAAATGGATGTTTGTGTTGAGCCGAAACATGCTCAACAACACCGCCTTCAAGCACATCGACAACGACGAAACCTTGGACAAGACGTTGGACTACGTCAGCCAGGAAATCGAGAACAAATTCCGGGCGGAGCGCGCCAGGACTTTGGCGCCTGGCTGGAAAATGACTGCAGGCATTTCGGGGGAATACGCCAAATACAACAACAGCACCAAGAACATCGTCTTTGTGCCTGGGTTGGGCAGCGCGACGGTGACGTACAGCTCGGCGTTCAAGATGGCGAAATACGGCGCCTTTGTGCAGTCTTCCAAAGCCATGCTGGACAACCGGTTGACGTTGTCTGGTGGCTTGCGTGTGGACGGCGCCTCATTGCTATCTGTCCAGGACGACCTGGAGATGCCAGAGAACGACATGGCTCTGGCCAACCCAATCGACCAGTTCAGCCCCCGGGCCTCAGCAAGCTGGAGCTTCGCCCCGGGATGGACATGGAACGCCAACGCCGGGATTTACCACCAATTGCCAGCCTACACGGTGATGGGCTACGCGGCTTCCGTCGACACGGCGTCGGCCACGCTGCTCAACTGGCATTCGGGGATGACGTACACGACCAACCGGCAGTTGGTCATGGGTTTCAAAAGGGAGATCGCCAGCCGCAACGCGGCGGTGTCGCTCGAGGGCTTTTACAAGGGCTATGTGGGGTCGCCGGCGAGCGCCAACTCGGGCATCGCCTTGGCCAACCTTGGGGCGGACTTTGGGGTCGTGGGCAACGAGGAAGTGACGTTCGACGCAGAGGGCCGTGCCTACGGCATGGAAGTCTTGTTGCAACAGCGCCTGTACAAGGGGTATTATGGCCTGCTTGCCTACACGCTCGTGCGCAGCGAATACATCAACCCAGGTGAGGAATTGGCGTTGTTGGGGTGGACACCCAGTTCGTGGGACAACCGGCACATCGTCAGCTTCACAGGAGGCAAGAAGTGGGACAGTGGATGGGAGTTGGGCGCGCGCGTCCTGTTCAGCGGCGGTTTGCCTTACACGCCGTATGACGTGGACCAAAGTCTGCTCATTGCCAATTGGGAAGCGTTCAATGGGCCGTTGTTGGATTACGCCCAACTCAACGGGGTCCGCAATGGCAACTTTCACCAGGTTGACATCCGGCTTGACCGCAAATGGTTCTTCGACACCTGGTCGTTGGACGTGTTCATGGACATCCAAAACTTGACGGGTGCCACTCCGCCCCAGCAAGCCCAGTTGGACGTGCAGCGCAATCCCGAGACCGGCGCCCCCATTCCATCCTCGGCCACGCCCGGTTCGTACGACCCCAGGTACATCAACGCCAACGCGGGTGCAGTGTTGCCCGCCATCGGGTTGATCGTGGAGTTGTGAGCCATGTCCTGGGGTTACCTTCGTGGGGTGACGCACTTGGATTTGGGAAGGCAGTATGAAAGCTTGCCGTACGCGGGAATGCTCTTTTTCGCGGCGGTTTTCGGTGCGCATGTTCACATCGTTTCCCTTCCCATAGGGGTGCTGGCGGGCGTGGCGTTGTTGTTGCTCGAGACCACCGTCAGCGTGACGTCTCAGGGCTTTTCTGTGGTCAAGCGTCTGGGCCGGTTTCCGCTGTGTCGCAACCATTGGGCCAAAGACCAAATCTTGGGTGCTTCTCTCCAAGAGCACCGCGATGTCACCACCTACACGAGTTGGTCCCAGCGGAATACGGTTCGGGCGCACAGTTTCATTTTGACCTTGCGGGTGGACCGCGGAAAGAAAGGGGTGGAGGACCTTGAGGTGTACGAGTTTGCCAAACGCGCAGACGGCAAACAGGTCATTGAGGCCTTGAAATCGCTTCACATTCCAGCGGCATGAGGGTGGACAAATTCCTGTGGGCGATTCGGGTCTTCAAAACCCGTTCCATGGCCAGCCAGCACTGCCGGGAAGGCAAGGTGTCGGTGGCCGACAAAGCCGTCAAGCCCGCCCGAGAGATGAAAGTGGGCGAGGTGGTGGAGGTGAGGAAGGGCGCGGTCCGGTTTCGATACGAAGTGCTGTCTTTCCCGCGGAACCGGGTGGGCGCCGCCTTGGTGGCCGACCACATGCGGGACGTCACTGCGCCGGAGGAGCTTGACAAGTTGGAGATGATTCGACTCGCCCAACAAGACCGTCCCAAAGGCGTTGGACGTCCCACCAAGCGTGACCGGCGCGATTGGGAGAAAGCGTTCAAGTCGTGAGAACGTCGTTGAAATCGACGTTTGAAGTGCACGAGCTGAGGCCGGAGGAGACTCGTGAGCTGAGGCACCGTGTGCTTTGGCCCCACAAGCGCTCTGCCCAAGAATGCGTGATCGACGTTGACGAGGCCGACCACGCCACCCACCTCGGGGTGTTCATGGCGGGACCCGCGCATTGGGGGGTGTCGCTTGACGGGCGTGCTGGCGCGCTTGTCGGTGTGTGTTCGTTGTTCGATCAGCCGTGCACACGCTGCGCGGTGCCTTGGGAGAACGAGGATGCCTTGAGGTTGCGCGTGATGGGCACGTTGCCTGAGGTTCGAGGCCAGGGCGCCGGCGCGGCGCTGATTGCCGGGGCCCTCGACGAGGTGGTGCGGCGTGAAAAATCCGTGCTCTGGTGCGACGCGCGTGAGGTGGCCTTTGGGTTTTACGAGCGGCTGGGGTTTGTCTTCATGAACGAGATGTACGAGTTGCCGGACGTGGGCCCTCACCGCACCATGGCGCTGGTCCTATCTTCGCCGCGCAATTGACGGAACCATGCCAAGCATCAGCCAAAAAGGGCAGTCCATGCCCGACAGCCCCATCCGCAAACTCGCCCCATTTGCCACTGCGGCCAAGGCGGCGGGCAAGCGTGTGATTCACTTGAACATCGGCCAACCGGATATCGAGACCCCTCAGGTCGCGTTGGATGCGGTTCGTCAAGACACCCGGACGGTCATCGAGTACAGCCCGAGTGAAGGGTTTGCTTCGTACCGCAGCGGACTTGCTTCCTATTACCAAGGGGCAGGTTTGGACGTGGAGGCCGACGACATTCTGATCACCACGGGAGGGTCGGAGGCCCTGGTGTTTGCGTTCATGTCGTGCCTGGACCCAGGCGACCAAGTCATCGTGCCGGAGCCGTTTTACGCCAACTACAACGGCTTCGCCCAAATGGCAGGGGTACAGATTGTGCCCGTGACGGCGCGGATTGACGACGGGTTCGCCTTGCCTCCCATTTCCGACTTTGCCGCCAAAATCAACGACAAGACGAAGGCCATCTTGTTGTGCAACCCTGGCAACCCGACAGGGACGGTCTACGCCCCAGAGTCGCTGGACGCCTTGGCCCAATTGGTGCGTGACCACGACCTGTACCTTTTCGCCGACGAGGTGTACCGCGAATTTTGCTACGACGGGGCCCAGCCCAAATCGGTGCTTCAATTGCCTGGTTTGGAGCAGCACGTGGTCTTGGTCGACAGCGTGTCCAAGCGCTACAGCATGTGCGGTGCGCGCATTGGTGCCATGGTGACCAAAAACGTCGCGGTGCGCAAGGCGGCCATGAAGTTTGCCATGGCTCGGCTCTCCCCCCCCACCTTGGCCCAAATCGCATCCGAAGCCGCCCTGAACACCTCCGAGTCTTACTTCGAGCAGGTGCGTGACCGCTACGTGGCCCGACGGGACGCCTTGGTCGAAGGACTGAGGAACATCCCAGGGGTGACCGTGCCCAACCCGGGAGGGGCATTTTACGCCGTATGCGAGCTGCCCATCGACAACGCCGATGCGTTTTGCCAATGGATGTTGGAGCACTTTGACCTGGACGGGGACACGGTCATGATGGCGCCAGCCACGGGCTTTTACGCCACACCCGGTGCAGGCACCCGTCAAGTTCGCATCGCCT
>JBMZAB010000034.1:0-23673 GCA_049610985.1 Flavobacteriales bacterium
GCGGGATTCATGCCCGTGTTGGTGGACAACCTGCACAACTCCAAGGCCTCGGCCGTGGACGGGGTTCGTTCCATTGTGGGCGACAACGTCCCGTTCGAAAACTTGGACATCCGCAATGCACCTGAATTGAATGCGCTCTTCGAGAAACATGACTTTGTCGGCGTACTGCACTTCGCTGCGCACAAAGCAGTGGGCGAAAGCATGGTCAAGCCAGCGATGTACGCGGCCAACAACGTCGGCGGCCTCGGCGTGCTGCTCGAGGTGGCCAGCGCACACGATGTGGACAACATTGTGTTTTCCTCAAGCTGCACGGTGTATGGCGAGCCCGAGGACATGCCCGTGGCTGAATCGGCCCCGTTTCAACGCGCCGAATCGCCCTACGGCTGGACCAAACAGGCGTCCGAACGCGTCTTGGAAGACCACGCGGCGGCGCGTGGTGCGGCCCATGTGACCTTGCTTCGGTACTTCAACCCCATTGGCGCCCACCCCTCGGCCCACATCGGGGAGTTGCCCCTGGGTGTGCCCAACAACTTGATTCCATTCCTCACCCAATCCGTGTCCGGCATCCGCAAGGCCCTGACGGTGTTTGGAGGAGACTATGACACCCCGGACGGCACGTGCATTCGGGACTATTTGCACGTCATGGATTTGGCCGAAGCTCACGTCGCGGCCTTGCAATGGTGCCTCGACCAGCCTGACGACCGGTCGGCCATCCGCCCGTTCAACTTGGGCACAGGGCAAGGCGCTTCGGTGTTGGAAGTCATCCAGAGCTTCGAACGTGCCACAGGCCAAAAAGTGCCCTACAATATGGGGGATCGCCGGGAAGGCGACGTCGTCGCGATTTGGGCGGACCCGTCCAGGGCGGCCGACGAACTGGGATGGCGCACCACCCGAAGCCTTGAAACGTCGCTGGCCGACGCCTGGCGATGGCAAGAGAAGCTGAACCAGGAGGGCTCGAATTAAAACAGCGTCAGCCACACGGACACCACGCCGACGGTGTACCCTGCGTAGACCTCACGGGGCGTGTGCGCACCCAAGGTGAGCCTGCTCCACCCCACCAGTCCCGCAGACAACACCAAGGCGGTGACCCATCCCATGCTCCACAGGCCATTTTGAAGGGCCACGTGGGTGTAGACGGCCAGGGTCCCACCTTGCGCCATCATGTGCATGCTCACTTTCCGTCGCAGGGTGATGAGCCACGCAATGCCGATCGACACCACCAGGGACAAGAGCACGTAGCGGTAAAACAGCGGCACCTCCACTGCGGTGCTGTTCAAGACCAACAGGTAAGCCATGGTGTAGTAGGCCAACACGAGCAAAAACGGCCATGGGCGCTCCTTTCGCGATCGGATGTCCAAGTCACTTATGAACCCCCGGCGCTGGAGCATCCAAAGGGACACCGCAGGCGCCAACGTGTTGATCAACAACAGGACAAACAAGTACGAAAACAAGCCCAACCTGTGTTTGAGGTAGCCGTCCTCGGACAGCAACATCGCCAGGGTCAGCAGCGGCATGCACAGCGGATGAAGCACCGCACTCACCAACTTCGCCAACGTCTTCATCACAGTTCCTTTCGCAGACGTGCCACAGGAATGCCAAGTTGCTCCCGGTACTTGGCGACGGTGCGGCGCGCGATGTTGTACCCCTTGGCGTTGAGCAACACCCCAAGTTTCTCGTCGGAAAGCGGCTTTCGCTTGTCCTCCTCGGCGATCGCGTCTTGGAGGATTTTCTTGACTTCTCGGGAACTCACCTCTTCCCCGCTGTCGGTGGTCAGCCCTTCGGAAAAGAACCACTTCAGCGACAACGTGCCGTAGGGCGTTTGGACATACTTGCTGTTCGCCACGCGTGAGACGGTGCTGATGTCCATGCCAATGCGCTCGGCGATGTCCTTCAGAATCATCGGTTTCAAGTCCACCTCGTCCCCGCTGAGGAAGTAGGCCCGCTGGTGGTCGACAATCGCACGCATGGTTTTCATCAGGGTGTGCTGTCGCTGGGCGATGGCGTCGACAAACCATTTGGCGGCTTCCACCTTTTGCTTCACAAACGTCAGGGCTTCCTTTGTCGCCTTGTCCTGCTTGCCCCCCTGCGAGTAGGTGTCCATCATCTCCTTGTAGGTCCGGCTGATGCGGAGGTCCGGCGCGTTTCGGCCGTTCAACTGCAAGGCAATGTCCTCCCCTTCCACGGCGAGCAAGAAGTCCGGAATCACGTGTTGGATGGTCCGCGCCGATTCGCTGCCTGCGTTGCCTGGCTTGGGGTTTAGCCTGGTCAACTCGTTCAAGCCAGCTTTCAACGTGGCCTCATCGATGTCGAGCGACGTTTGGAGCTTGTCGTAGTGCTTCTTCACGAACGCGTCGTAATGGTCGCGCAACATGACCTCAGCCAAGGCCAAGGAGCGTTGACGGGGGTCGGCCTCGTCTTTGTCCGCCTGCTTGCGGTGAACCTGCAGCAACAGACATTCCTTCAAGTCGCGCGCACCCACCCCGGCAGGGTCCAACAAGTGGACCACCTCCAACGCCGCCTCCAACAAAGCGCGGGGGACGTCGATGCCTTGGGTGAAGGCCAAATCGTTCACGATGCTGTCCAAGTCCCGCCGCAAGTATCCGTCGTCGTCCAGGTGTCCGATGAGGTGCTCGGCCAACGCCCGAGACTCGGTCGTGGTGTCCATAAGGGCGAGTTGGTCCACGAGGAGCTCGCGAAACGTCGACCCACTGCCGAGCGGCACCGTCTTCTCCTCCACGTCTGCGCCGTGGTTGCGGATGCCCAACTGGTAATCGGGGGTTTCGTCGTCGAGGTAATCGTCGAAGTCAAACTCCTCCAACGCTTCGTTGCCCTCGTCGGCCTCTTGGTTGTCGAATTCGTCCAGCTCAACCTCCACCTCGCCTCCTTCTTCAAGGGCCGGATTCGCCTCCAATTCCTGCTTGATGCGCGCTTCGAGTTCCAGCGTCGGCACCTGGAGCAACTTCATCAGCTGAATCTGCTGAGGAGAGAGCTTTTGGAGGAGTTTTTGCTGGAGACTCTGCTTGAGCATGAGGGGTTAGAATTCGGCGTTCTGCGGGGTGCGTGGGAATGGAATGACGTCCCGAATGTTGCCCATCCCGGTGACGTACATCACCAGCCTTTCAAAACCCATGCCAAACCCGCAGTGCGGCGCCGTCCCAAACTTCCGCGTCTCCAAATACCACCACACGTGCTCCTCGGGAATGTTGAAGTCTGCGCACTTTTTCTTCAGCACGTCCAGACGCTCTTCACGCTGGCTGCCGCCGATGATTTCCCCGATGCCAGGCACCAAAACGTCCATCGCCGCCACGGTTTTGCCGTCCTCGTTGTCGCGCATATAGAAGGCCTTGATGCCTGCCGGGTAGTCCGTCACGATGACAGGTCCGCCCACATGCTTTTCCACCAACCAGCGCTCGTGCTCGCTCTGCAGGTCCACCCCCCACTCTACCGGAAACTTGAACTTCTTTTTCTTGTACGGCTTCGAATTCCGGAGCAAGTCAATCGCCTCCGTGTAGGTCAAATGCGTGAACGGGGCATCCACCACCGCCTGCAAGCGCACCCGCAAGGGCTGGTCGTGGCGCTCGGCCTGGGGAAGCTGCTTTTCAGCATCCAATTCCCGCTTCTCCAGGAACGCCAGGTCGTCGGCCGCATGCTCCAAGGCGTACTGCAAGACGTGCTTCAAGCAGTCTTCTGCCAGTTTCATGTCGTCCTTCAGGTCGGCGAACGCGATCTCAGGCTCGATCATCCAGAACTCAGCCAGGTGCCGGGAGGTGTTGCTGTTTTCTGCCCGGAACGTGGGCCCAAAGGTGTACACCTGGCCCAAGGCCATGGCCCCCAGTTCCGCCTCCAACTGTCCACTCACAGTCAAGTTGGATTCCTTGCCAAAAAAGTCCTGGCTGACGTCCACCGAGCCGTCTTCGGCTCGAGGGGGGGTCTCGACGTCCAAGGTCGTGACGCGGAACATCTCCCCCGCGCCCTCTGCGTCGCTCCCTGTGATGATGGGGGTGTGAAGTTGGTAGAATCCACGCTCGTGAAAAAAGCTGTGTACGGCGTATTGCAACACGTGCCGCACGCGGAACACTGCCCCAAATGTGTTGGTTCGGAACCGCAGGTGGGCCTTCTCTCGCAAGAAGTCCAAGCTGTGCCGCTTCATTTGGATGGGGAACTCGTCGGGGTCCGCCTCGCCAAGAAGGACCAATTCCTGGACCACCAATTCGGTGGATTGCCCGCCGCCTTGACTTTCAATCAACGTGCCTACAGCTTGCACCGCCGCTCCGGTGTTGAGCTTCTTGAGGAGGTCGTCGGGGGTTTGGTCTTTGTCGACCACCCACTGAAGGTTGTGCAAGGTCGATCCGTCATTCACGGCCAAAAAGCGGTCGTTCCGAAACGTCCGAACCCATCCGCACACCTTGTAGGTCTGGCCCGTCGCCGACGCGTCGAGCAGGTTGGAAATGGGGGTCCGAGAAAGATGATTTGCGTCCGTCATGTCGTACTCAAAAGCGTGGTTCTTGCCGCGTGTTCGCTGCACCTACAAAGTAACAACAGGCAACGCTCAAGCGCACCGCCCAAAAGGCGCAAAATGGCAGGTCAGACGTCGCTTTCCACCTTGCCGTCCCGCAAGCGCACCGTCCGATGGGCGCACGCGGCGATGTCCTCCTCATGGGTGACCAAGATGACCGTGTTGCCAGCCTTCTGAATGTCGGAAAACAGTTGCATCACCTCCAGCGAAGTGGTTGTGTCCAAGTTGCCCGTGGGCTCGTCGGCCAAAATGATGGATGGCTTCATGACCAAGGCCCGGGCAACCGCCACGCGCTGGCGCTGCCCGCCACTGAGTTCATTGGGCTTGTGGTCCATCCGGTCGCCAAGCCCGACTTGGGTGAGCACTTCACGGGCTCGTGCGTCCCGCTCCGCCTTCGAAAACCCACCGTAGATCATCGGGAGGGCGACGTTCTCCACGGCCGTGTAGCGCGGGAGGAGGTTGAACGTTTGGAACACGAATCCGATCTCGCGGTTGCGGATGTCGGCCAAGGCGTCGTCGTCCAACCGACTCACATCCTGGCCGTTGAGGATGTACTGGCCGGAGGTGGGGCTGTCCAAGCACCCGAGCATGTTCATCAACGTGGACTTGCCCGAGCCTGAGGGGCCCATCAAGGCAACGTATTCGTTGGCGTGGATGTCCAAATCCAACCCGTCGAGGGCTTGCACCATTTGGTCCCCAACGTGGTACGTTTTCCGCAGGTCGCGGGCATGGATCAAAGGTTGTCCACCGGCCATGGTGCGAAGATACATTTCAGCCCAACCTGCCGTCGAAAGGACTCCTTTGTAAGTTTGAGAGAATCCGAACTTCATACCATGCTGCTCCAACGTTCCGTTCTCATTTTTTACATGCTTTCGATGTTCGCGACCTTGACGCACGCTCAAGTCGAAATCGACCAATCGTTCACCATCGAAGAGTATGTGAACGACCTGCTGCTTGGAGACGGGGTCTCAGCTTCCAACATCACCCTCATTGGAGACCCCATTCAGCTTGCGAAGCTTACAGAAGGGTCAGGCAACTTCAGTGTGGAGTCTGGCTTGGTTTTGAGCTGCGGAGATCCGAACAGATTGATGGATTGCGGCGGTGACGCAAATCCAACAGGTCTAGGAGATGCATTTGATGATCCTGATTTACTGGAGGTCGCCAATTCTGTACCGCCCCTGATTGGGGAAAGCTTCACGGTGAGCAGTGTCAACGACGGCTGCGTGCTCGAGTTTGACTTTGAAGCAGGCGGGGACAGCATCTCGTTCAACTACGTGTTCGGCTCAGACGAGTACCTGAACTTCGTGAACACGCAGTACAACGACATCTTCGCGTTCTTCTTGAGTGGACCTGGCATCTCAGGGCCTTACGCCGCCCCCGCAGGCTTCCCTGACGGGGCCATCAACATCGCCCAAGTGCCCAATTCTGACCCCTTGCTGCCTGTAACCATCAGTTCGGTGAACAATGTGACCAATCCAGAATATTACATTGACAACCAAAACCCTGCTCCGGGGGACGTCTGCATCAATGGCTACACCACCACGTTCACCGCAGCTGCAGCGGTGCAATGCGGCGAGACCTACCACATCAAACTGGCCATCGCAGATGGCTCGGACACTTTCTTAGAAAGCATTGTGGTGTTGGAGGCGGGGTCGTTCAGCTCCAACGCTGTGGCCTTGGAGGCTGAAGCCGTGCCTTTTGCAGCAGATGGCTTGGAGGACATTGTCCCGTATGCAGATGCCATCGGGTTGCCCAACAGCTTCCAATACCCCAACGGCGAGACTTTCCCATTTTCAGATTGGTACGCCAACAACAACATTGCAGTGACCGTAGATGGCCAATCCACCTTGGTCGACGCCGTGATCATTGAGGGTTGCAACGACGCCCAGTTCACCGTGATTCGCTCGGAAGAGGAGGCCGCAGAAACCGACACCCTGTATTTGAATTTGGCGGGGTCGGCGCAGCTTGGTTTGGATTACGCCGAGAACTTCAACCAGGTCGTCATGGGCCCGGGGCAAGTGGAAAGCATCGTCACCCTTGGGGTTGTGGACGACGGGTTCAACGAAGGCATCGAGACCGCTGAGATCACCTACGAATACATCAACGGTTGTGGCGAGCTCATCAGCACCACAAGCTTGGTGGTGATTGTGGACCCCATCCCCATTGAAGCGATTCCGGCGACGGTCGAGTGCCAAACTCTGGACGGGGAGCAAGAGCTCGGTTACACCGACATGGTGGGGTACGGGCCGTTCAATTTCGAGTGGGCAGGGGATTTCTGGGGCAACGCCACCATGGATCCCAGCGCGTGGACCACGTCGTTTGACTCGGTGTTTGTCATGACAGACGACAACGGACAACTCATCGACACCCATGTCATTCAGCTCGTGGTGACCGACCAATGCGGCAACTCCATCGTCCACGAGCAAGAGGTGCTGTACCCCGTCATCTTCGAAACAGAAATTTGTGGCGGGGACGTCCAAGAATTCCCGGCGTACAACGTGGGCATTGCGGTGTCCGACGTCCTGTACAACGGCCAAAGCTTGATCAACACCACCTTGGGCAGTACCCCCTTGACGGTGGACGCGATGGCGGTGGGCGACAACTGGCTGCTTGAAAGC
The DNA here is from genome assembly GCA_049610985.1 of Flavobacteriales bacterium. Classification (GTDB taxonomy): domain Bacteria; phylum Bacteroidota; class Bacteroidia; order Flavobacteriales_D; family Sanyastnellaceae; genus UBA11663. The sequence goes on from JBMZAB010000034.1 coordinate 7,135, forward strand.
ATCTCTGCCGATGTGGTGGAATTGCAATGGTCGGACACGCTCACCTTGGTGGACACTTGCGGGTATGTGACCAAGGCCTTCATGCGCGTGCGCGATTGCATCATCCCCAACGTCTTCACGCCAGACAACAGCGGCAAAAACGACAATTTCCGAATCCGCGGCCTCGACGGCTTCGCCGGTTCGAAGCTCATCGTCTACAACCGCTACGGCACGGTGGTCTACACCAAAGAGACTGCGAGCGACGCGGAATTTGAACTGGTGTGGAACGGCAACTTCGCCAACGGCAACCCCGCCCCTGCAGGCGTGTACCAGTGGGTGCTGCTCCGGGCAGACGGACTCAAAGACAGCGGCGAGTTGAGCTTGATGCGCTGACCGCTTAGACGAGCGAGCGACCTGTCATTTCTTCAGGCTGGCTCACGCCCATCAGCGCCAGCACCGTCGGTGCCACGTCGGCGAGGATGCCGTCTTGCACTTCCTGGTGGCCTGATCCCTCGACCCAAATGGGCACCGGGTTGGTCGTGTGGGCCGTGTGTGGTGTGCCGTCCGCGTTTCGGGCCAAATCCGCGTTGCCATGGTCTGCGATGACCACCACAGCATACCCCTGCGACAGCGCCGCATCCTTGACCTTCTTCAGGCACGCGTCTGTGGTCTCCACCGCCTTCACCACCGCGTCGAACACGCCCGTGTGCCCGACCATGTCCGGGTTGGCGAAGTTCAAGCACAGGAAATCGGGTTTCCAGGTCGTCAGTGCGTCCACAGCCTTGTCGGTCAACTCCGGGGCGGACATTTCAGGCTGCAGGTCGTAGGTCGCCACTTTGGGGCTGGCCGCCATGGCGCGCTGCTCCCCTTCAAAAGGCTCCTCCCGTCCCCCGCTCAAAAAGAACGTGACGTGCGGGTATTTCTCGGTCTCGGCCATCCGCAACTGGGTCTTGCCTGCACGGCTGACGACCTCGCCGACCGTGTTCACCAAGTTGGGCTTGTCGTACAAAACGTGCACCCCTTTGAAACTGTCGTCGTAGTTGGTCATGGTGACGTAGTGCAAGTCGAGCGGCGTCATGCCGTGTTCCTCGAAGGCCTCTTGGGTCAGCGCCTGGGTGATTTCGCGGCACCGGTCCGTTCGGAAGTTGAAACACAGCACCACATCTCCGGGACGCACCACCCCGTCGACGCCTTCGATTTGGAAAGGCTCGACGAACTCGTCGGTCACCCCCTGGTTGTAGTGCGCCTGGACGCCGGCGACGGCGTTGGGGTGCTTGGCGTCGATGGCACTGGTCAAAGCCTCGTAGCTCCTGGCAATGCGGTCCCAACGCTTGTCCCGGTCCATGGCGAAATAGCGTCCATGCACCGAAGCAATGCGCACATTGGAGCCTTCCAGGTGGGCCTCCAAGTCACCGAGGTACGTGGTGCCCATGTTGGGGGCCGTGTCTCGTCCGTCGGTGAAGGCGTGGATCACGCAATCCTCCACCCCCACGCGATTTACTTCGTCGACCAATGCGTGCAAATGCGCCTGTTGGCTGTGCACCCCGCCTCGCGACACCAGGCCCATCAAGTGAAGCCGCACACCTGCCTTCTTCGACGCAGCCAGGGCGTCAAGCAGCACCTGCTCCTGGCCCAGCTCACTTGAAGCCACCGCCCGGTCGATGCGCAAGAGGTCTTGGTAGACCACCCGTCCGGCGCCGATGTTCATGTGCCCGACTTCGCTGTTTCCCATTTGGCCTCGGGGAAGGCCCACATGCTCCCCGTCTGTCCGCAAAGAGGCATGAGGTACGCGTGCATTCATGTCGTCCACGCATGGCGTCTTGGCCACGTGGATGGCGTTGTGCTCATCGGGGTTGCCGTGCCCCCAGCCGTCCAAAATGATCAGTGCGGTTTTCATGCCGCGAATGTAGGGGACGACTCAACGCCGCTGCGGCCAAACCGCACGCACAGAAAAGCCGCCTTTGGCCCTCTGTTCCATTTCAAGTTGGGCCCCATGTGCCCGCACGGTTTCTGCCACGAGGTACAAGCCCAACCCCGTGCCCTCACCCTCTTCTGTGAGTCGGGAGAACGGTTTCAAGGCCTGTTCCCGGTCTGCAGGGGCGATGCCCTTTCCTTCATCCACCACTTCCACGGAGGCCAGGTACCCGTCGCATTGCCACGCCACGTGCACCTGGCCCGTGGAGTGCTTCAAAGCATTCTCAATCAAATTGGCCACAGCCAACCCCCACAGTTCTCGATCCCCTTGCACTTGAAGGTCATCCTTGGGCACCTCTGGACAAGTCAATCGGTCCTGGGCATGGGCCCCGAGTCGGTCCACCACGGACCGCATGGCTTCGTCCCATGAAAATGGGGCGGCCTTCACTTCCGACAACCCTTGCAATCGGGTGGCGACCAACATGTCGTTCACCCTGCGCTCCAAGTCCTTCACACCACTCTGGATGTTGCCGAGCACGGAGGCCTCGTCCTCCGCGGACAACTTGACCCGGCGCAACGTGTCCACGCCCAACTGCACCGCAGCCAAGGGCGTCTTCAGCTCGTGGGTGACCCCCATGAACATGTGGCGCTCCCGCTCCAGCCGTGCGCGTTCCTTCTTGATTCCCCGCTCCAGACGGACCAATCCAAACACAAGGAAAAAGGCGAAGACACTGCCCTCGCCGAGGACCATGTGCCACGCCTTTTCACCGCCCGTTTGGGTCAGCAAATATGCCCACCACGAGAATTGCAGAAGCACGTAAGCACCCACCGCCCTCAGCAGCCAGAGGCCGGAGGTCAGTCTGCTTACTTTTTTCCTCCGCGGCGGAAATTCGGGTCGAGCCATGGGGAATATGGAGGAGTCATGGGCACGCCACAAGCCACCACGTAATGCACTTCATCTCCCTGTCGGCCTCTGGTGGTGAACACCGAAGTCACTTCCCATCCATGGGAGGCCAAGACGTTCAGTGCCTGTCCTGCACTTTCGAAACGGAAGTTGGTGGCTTCGTCCAGGTATTTGAGGAAGCCCTGATCCTCTGTGATTTGATACACAATGTCGTCGACGTTGAACTTGACAACCTCATTGTTGGCGATCACACTCGAAGTGATCTCGCCCACCAACTTCACCTCGTGCACACGGGTGCGAGATACCCCACCGCGTGGGTCCTTTCCTTTGGTGGACATCTGAGACATGTTCTTTTGGGCTGAGCCCGCCGTGGCCAGGCCGCAAAGCACCATGGTCATCAACATCTTTTTCATGGGATTCGGATTTTGATTTGAATCCCCAAGTTACGCCAAACGCAAGTGCTGACGGGCCATCTCAGGCGCCTTTAGCAAAAATCCGCGCCCCCGCCAGGTGAAGGTCACCCGCCACTGGTCCTGCATCCTCAACACCTCCCATGCGTGGTACATGTCTCGGCTCCAAGCGATGTCGTCCACCACCATGGCCACTGTCGTGCGCGGCGCGAGTGCCTTGGCCAAGATCAAGGTGGCATCGCCCTGGTGGTGGCCGTCGAGGTACACCACGTCCCAGACCTCATCGCCCAGCGCCGCAATGTGGTCTTTGAAGGCCCCTTGCTTGGCCGTAATGTGCTTTTCACACCCCACTTCCTTCCAGCCCTCCTGGGCCAACTGCAAGGTGTCCGGACATCCCTCCCACGTGTCGATGTGCCATCCTGATGTGGTCAAGTGAGCGGTGGTCACCCCGAGGGAGGTGCCCAATTCCAAGAACCGCCCATCGGGGCGCACCGTGCGAAGCCAACGAACCAAAGACTGCACATCGGCGAGGGGCGTCAAGGAATTTTGAGCCAACTCCGCCACCCGACGCACGTCCTTGCCGTCCTGGTCTGTGCGGTTGTGCGCCCGGGAACCCGCGCCCAAATCAGTCCGAGACACCGTGTCTTGAGACAACAGCAAGTCCGCACGCCATTGCTCAATGCGGCGCGCGACCCCCGGGTCTGAGGGCGCGCAACCCTCAGGCCAATGTTGGGGTTGGCGCTGCAGCGCTTTGCCCCATTGGAAGAGCAGCGGGGAATGCAACTTCCGCCACGACATGCCCGTCCATGGGGAAGCCCATCGGTTGTCGCGCAAGCACCCCCACCAGGGTGAAGTGGCGCCTTGAAAATTGGCTTCAGTCCGCTGCATGCCTCAAATGTAGTTCGCTATCTTCGCGCCTCCGGGCGGTTAGCTCAGCTGGTTCAGAGCACCTCGTTTACACCGAGGGGGTCGGGGGTTCGAGTCCCTCACCGCCCACCCTTCCATCAAGCCTCCGCGTTGCGGGGGCTTTTTTGGTCCAAATCACGCAACAGGTTGCCCACCACGAACAAGCTCCCACCCACCCAAAGGACGTCCTCGCGCTGGGCCACGCGGAGCGCGTGGCGGTACGCGTCCTCGACACGGTCAAAACACCCGCCCGACAGTCCCAATTGGGTGGCCGTATCCTGCAATTTTTCTGCAGACAGCGCCCGGGGGATGTCTGCCTGGCACCAATGAAAAATGGCATCTGAAGGCAACAGCGACAACACGGCGTCAAGGTCTTTGTCTGCCACGGTGCCCCACACCACGTGGAGTTGCCCGCCACGCGATTGGCACATCAGCCGCAACTTGCTGACCGCCAGTTTCACACCGTCCACGTTGTGCCCTCCATCCAACACGACCTTGGGATGCTCAGGTTTGGACAAGACCTGCCAACGGCCTTGCTGACCACAATGGACAGCATGGTTCCAAAGGCCCTCTTCCATGGCTGAGCGAGGACATGCCCACCCTGCGGCTTCAAGCACCTCCAACAGGACAAACGCCGTGGCCCGGTTGACAGCATCCACGGGGCTGTCTTCATCCAAGTCGCGGAAAGGCATGTCTTGGACGCGCTCCAGGGCGAAGTGCATTTCGCTTGACGTGCGCAAGGCTGCAGCCAAGATTTCGCTTTGGGCTTCAGGACGCATGGACCCGAGCACCACCGGCACGCCGTCTTTCAGAATGCCTGCCTTTTCCTTGGCGATGCTTCGAATGTCTGGGCCCAGGAATTGCTGATGGTCCAGGCCAATGTTGGTGATGGCGCAGGCCTCGGCCGTGGGAACGATGTTGGTGGAATCCAAACGCCCGCCCATCCCAGTTTCGAGCACCACAATGTCGCACTCGGACCGCACAAAATGGTCAAGGGCCATGCCAAACGTCAGCTCAAAAAACGACGGCGCGCCCCAACTTTCCTCTTGCCATCGGCGCACAAACGCCACCACGTTTGACTCAGGAATCATCTTGCCGTCAACCCGGATCCGCTCCCGAAAGTCCACCAAGTGCGGCGAGGTGAAGAGCCCCACGCGGTGGCCAGCGCATTTCAGGGCGGCTGCCACCATGTGGCACACAGTGCCCTTGCCATTGGTGCCTGCCACATGCACAAACTTGAGCTTGCGCTCGGGATGATCCAGGGCCGCGCATACCCTTTTCGTGGCGGACAAGTCGGCCTTGTACGCGGCCGCGCCTTGGCGCTGGAACATGGGAAGTTGAGAAAACAGGACGTCGACCGCCTCGAGGTAGGTCATCTCACTCAAGGTCGAACCGGATGGTGATGTAGCCCGAGCGGCGTGGCTTGGTGGCATCCGAATCGAACTTCGCCGTTTTGGCGGCACGCATGGCCAATTGGACATGGTGAGAGTCGCGGATGGTGGTCAGTGCCGATTGGTAATCCGGCACCGCTTGGATGACGGACCCCGAGGCGTCCACGACAATGTTGATCTGGACGCTGCCCTCTTGTCTTGGCTTCTCGTCGAGCTTGGGCTCGCCGATCATGGTCCCCCCGCGAAGCATGGCGTCGCCGAAATCGCCAGAAATCAAGCCGCGACCTTCAATCTTGCCGGCCTCGTCGCCTTCGTTTCCCACGCCCGATGCCTCCCCTTGAGACCCTCCACCGCCTGCACTTTGCGCGCCAGGGTTGCGGAACAAGTGGGCCGTGCGATCCTGCCTCTCAGGCTCGGGCTCCGTTTCAGGCTCCGGCTTGGGATCGGGATTGCTTTGCGCGGCCACCTCACTGGCTGCTTGGGTTACCACTGTCTCCTGCACCACGGGCTGTTCCGGTTCAGGCTCGTTCGACAGGGCTTCTTCCTCCACCGCTTCCTGCACCACTTCGCTGGGGGCCTCGGTCTCCACATCGCCGCCGGCCGCCTCTGTGCTGCCGAGGTCGGCGAAACCCACGGCCACGAACTGCTCGCCCGGAGGCGGCTCCTGGGTGGTGAAGGCCGTCAAGAAAAAGCACATCACCAGGACCGTCACAAACAACAACGCACTCAGTGCAGCCGCCTGCCTGCGGTTGCGTTTCTCCTGCTGGAGCCGTGCGTGTTCAAGGGTGCCCTCCATGGCTGCTTCAGTTTGACGCCGGGTTGGAGCCCAACATCACCTTCCATTGCTTGGACTTGGCCAAACCAATGAGCTCGACCGTTTGGCCTGTGGGGACGTTGCGATCCACTTGGAGGTACAAGACTTTCTCCGCTTGCTTATCCATTTCCAACGCGAGCTTGGGCTCGAGGTCTTCTCGGGAAATCGGTCGCACCTCGCCGTTGAGGTGGTACGTGCCATCCGCTTGAATGCTGACCGTCAGGCGGGACGTCACCGACGTGGTGCCTTTCGACGTGGGCAAGTCCACGTTCACCCCATTGCTGACCAGCGTCGAGAGGATGACGAAGAAGATGAGCAGCAAGAACACGAGGTCCGTCATGGACGACATGTTGCCCGTCAGGCTGACTTTGTTGCGTTGCCCGAGGTTCATCCGCGCGCAGGTTCCTCGAGGATGTCAATGAATTCGAGGCTGTTGGCCTCCATGCGGTGCACCACCTTGCTGACCTTGCTGACCAGGTGGTTGTACGCCATGTAGCCCAAAATCCCCACAATCAACCCGACGATGGTGGTGACCATCGCTTGTTTGGTGCCAGAGGAAATGTCGCTGACCTGTACGGTCCCGGCCGCTTCCATGTCAAGGAAGACGTTCACCATCCCGATCACCGTGCCGAGGAAACCCACCATGGGCGCGGCACCCGCCACCGTGGCCAGGGTGCTCAGGTTCTTTTCCAACCGGTAGATCTCCAGCTTGCCCACGTTCTCAATCGCAACGCTGATGTCCTTGAGTGGCTTGCCGATGCGGCTGATGCCCTTGTCCAACATGCGGCCCAACGGCGTGTTGCTGTCTGCGCAGAGGTTCCGAGCGCTTGACAGGTTGCCTTGCGAGATGTAATCCTTCAAGCGGTTCATGAAATCGGGGCTGACTTTGTCTGCTTTTTGGATGGCCAAAAAGCGCTCAAAAAACACGTACATCCCAATCAAACTCATGAGCGCGAGCGGCAGCATGATGTACCATCCGCCCTCCATCAAGAGTTGAAGGACATTCACTTCCACCTCGGCCATGTCCGGGGTGGAAACATCGGCCGCTCCAGGGGCGGCTTGAAGAAGAAAGGTGGCCAGGTGGGTCAACATGCTCAGCGTTCAATTCCAGGGTTCGAACGTCCAAGTTCATTCGAATATTGGCCTTCCCTCGAGAGACGGCTCCCAAGTTGTTCAAACGCCCGGGTTCACAACCACGCCTTCCAGCACCTTGAAATCAGGCGTACATCAGAATGTACACGCCGGCGCCGGCGAAATACCCAAGGATGGCCAACAGGCTGATTTTCTTGACATACCACACAAAATCAATGCGCTCCAGGCCCATGACGGCCACCCCCGCAGCAGATCCTATGATGAGGGCCGAGCCACCCGTTCCAGCGCAGTACGCCAAGAACTGCCAAAAAATTCCATCCTGGACAAACATGCTGTCCCAGTCGCCCAAACCCGCAGCCGCGGGAACCACATCATACATGCCCATGCTGGCGGCCACGAGGGGCACATTGTCGACGATGGCGCTCAGCAAACCAATGGCCATGTCAATCAGGTACACGTCATTCAAGCTGGCCCGCAGGCCTTCAGCCGCCAAGATGAGGTGGCCTGCCTCCTGCAACGCACCCACGGCCAGCAAAATCCCGAGGAAGAACAACACAGACGCGGAGTCAATGTGCCGCAGCACCCCCACCACGGTGAGGTGCGCCTTGGCTTCCTGGTTTTTGGACTTGTGAAGGCGCTCTGTGAGGATCCACAAAATCCCAAGGCTGAGCATCATGCCCATGAACGGCGGCAAGTGGGTCACGGTCTTGAAGACCGGCACGAACAACAGTCCAGCCACACCCGCCGCAAACACCAGGTTCCGCTCGAACGGCGTGGTGGGGTCCCATTCCTCTTCAGCCTCGGCCTCTGGACGGGCCACCTCCCCATTGAGCCTGAAACTCAGCAAGCCAAGCGGCACCAGAAGGCACACGATGCTGGGCACGATGAGGTTGGTGATGATTGTGCTTGTGGTCAGTTGTCCGCCAATCCAAAGCATGGTGGTGGTCACGTCGCCGATGGGCGACCACGCACCGCCCGCGTTGGCGGCCACCACGACCATCCCCGCAAACAGCCAACGCGTTTGACGGTCGTCGATCAGCTTGCGCAGCAGCGACACCATCACGATCGACGTGGTCAGGTTGTCCAACAAGGCGGAGAAGAAAAAGGTCAGGATGCACACGATCCAGAGCATCTTGACCTTGTTGCGGGTTTGGATTCGGTCGGTGATGACGCGGAATCCTTCGTGGGCGTCCACCAGCTCCACGATGGTCATCGCGCCCATCAGGAAGAACAGGATGGAACTGATTTCCTCCATGTGGTGCAACAAGCGATGCTCAAAAAACGACGATAGCCCCGCGTGACCTGCCCCATGCCCCTCCGCCATGAACGCTTCAAACTGGCCCGCAAGGTGGGCCGGAACGTCGTGCGCACCAAGCACGAAAATGGCCCAACACAACGTGCCAGTCACCAGGGCAGAGCCCGCTTTGTCGATGTGAATGTTGTGTTCAAGTGCGATGAACAAGTAGCCCAGCACAAAGACGGATAGAATCAGAATGTCCATGGTCGTGAATGTCTAAACGCAAGATGAGCCTCAATGTTCGTCGGAACACCGACGCGCACCGAAGTTCCTCACATCAGAAAATTCAGAGCCCGCTCGAACGCCTTGGCCGTGAAATGGGTGGACTCCTGGTGGTTCTCGTGGATTTTGGCCAACGCCTCGCGGATGATGCCGCTGGTGTCCGCAAAAATGGCCGCGTCCGACATGTCGACGTCTTCGTCGCTCATCAGGTAAGCAAAGACCCGGGCCATGCCGCAATTGGCGATGAAATCCGGGATGACGGTGGTGTGGGCGTCGGCCCACTCGGCGATCGGGCCGTAGAAAATCTCCTTGTCCGCAAAGGGCACGTTGGCCCCGGAGGAAATCACTTCCACCCCAGCCTTCACCATGCGCTCAACCTGGTCTTGGGTGACCAAACGGCTCGCCGCACAAGGCAAGAACACCTCGTGTTCCAAATCCCAAATGCGCGCATTCACCTCATCGAAAGGCACGAGCTCGCTGGTGCGCAGTGCGTTGCCTTCTTTGGCAAGAAACAACTCTTTCACTTCCTCGTAGGTCAACCCCTCGGGCCGCAGCACGCCACCGACGCGGTCGATGATGCCCACAATGGACGCACCTGCTTGGGCGAGGTAGAGCGCCGCCGCAGCCCCCACATTGCCCCAACCCTGCACCACCACGCGCTTGCCCTTGACGTTGCCGCCGCGCAAGTCGTACAAGTGACGCACCGACTCGCTGACGCCGTACCCGGTGATCAAGTCGGCCACGCGAATCTTCCGGTCCACATCCGGACTGATGGACGGATCTTCCACGGGTTGGGACACGCCCTGGCGAAGGTTGCCGATGCGGCGCACTTTTTGGGCTTCGTTGGGCTGGAAATGCCCTGTAAACACCCCCTCTTGTGGGTGCCAGACCCCGTTCTCCTCGGTCATGGGAATGACTTCGTGAATCTCGTCCACATTCAAGTCGCCGCCCGTGCCGTAGTAGTGCTTCAACAGCGGCGTGACCGCCTTGTACCAACGCTCCAACACGCCCTTTTTGCGTGGGTCGCTGGGGTCAAAGTCGATGCCGCTTTTGGCGCCGCCAATGTGGGGGCCAGACACTGTGAATTTGACCTCCATCGTCTTGGCCAAACTTTCCACCTCTCGCTGATCTAGGCCCTTCCTCATGCGCGTGCCGCCGCCGGCCGCGCCGCCGCGCAAACTGTTGATGACCACCCATCCACGGGCTTCGGTCTGGCTGTCTTGCCACGCAAAAACAATCTCGGGTGCGCGGTTTTCGTAGGCTTTCAGAAGGTCTTTCATGGGGTCGTTTCCTTGCCCGGCAAAGGTAGCGTCAAAGCGCCCCCTGCCCCCACAACGCCCCACCGCTTGAGTCGCGTTCTGCACCTGTTACGCTCGACAACGTGTTGTCGATGCCCAACCAACGCAACAAGCCAAGCCAAGCAAACACCATCGCCTCCTTGCCTTCGACGAGCTCGCGATTCGGCACGTCCCAAGCCAGTTTCTTCACCTCACCTTGACGCTCCAACGCCGCCATCAGCGTGGGGTTCCACACGCCACCACCTGTGACCAACACACGAGAACCTTCGGGCATGTCCTTCACCACAGACCAGGCGATGTACGCCACTGCCGTGGCCAACAAGTCCGATTGGGATGCCTGCTCATGGTCATTCAGGATGGGTAAAACTGCACCTTCCATCCACTCACGCCCCAAGCTCTTGGGGGGCGGTTGGTGGTGGTGGGCCAACTCCTGCCAGGCACGAAGCAAGCCCGGCAACACCTCGCCTTGGGCAGCCAAGACGCCATCCCTGTCCATCGGCATAGGATGCACGAGCGTGTTCAACAACAAATTGGCCGGCCCGATGTCCCACGCCAAACGCCGCCCATCGGGCCCGTCGAGGCTCACGTTCGCGAATCCACCGAGGTTCAGCACCGCATCCCAATCTGGAAACAACACTTGGTCGGCCAACGGCACGAGCGGCGCCCCGTGGCCGCCCCACGCCACGTCCAACCGACGCAGGTCCGACACCACTGGAATGCCCCATGCTCGATGCAGCGTGGCCCCGCACCCCAACTGGTGCGTCCAGCCTTCTTCAGGTCGGTGGTGCACCGTGTGTCCGTGCGACCCCGCCACACTCAACGCGGCCATGGGGACGTTGACATCATCGAGCCATGCTGCGACAGCCTCGGCGGACCAAGTGGCCCAACGTTTGTCCAATCGAAGCAGGTCCACGGCCGACAACTCCATGGCCTTCCACAGGCCGCGGCGAAGGACTTCGGGATAGGCCAAGGTGGTGGTGTGTTCCAACTGAGCCGTCCACGCAAATGAGCTGGGGCGGGAGACTGAACCCGATCCGCGCCTGGCATGAACGCGTGCCAAGGCCACGTCCAAGCCATCCACGGACGTCCCACTCATCAACCCAAGACAGAGCCAACCTTCGGGAGGGCACCTCCATGTATCTTCGCGAGGCATGGGTCGAAAAGTACGGCCTTGCCCTTTTTGACAGAACACCTCTTCCACGACCACAGGCAATGAACCTCAACCTCACCGAAGAACAGCTTGCCGTGCGCGATGCCGCACGTGACTTTGCCCACAACGTCCTCAAGCCCGGCGTCATTGAGCGCGACAACGAACAACGGTTCCCCGCTGACGAAATCCGCCAACTTGGCGAGTTGGGATTCATGGGCATGATGGTGGATCCGAAGTACGGGGGGTCAGGCATGGACACGGTAAGCTACGTGTTGGCGATGGAAGAGATCAGCAAGATTGACGCGTCCGCCAGCGTGTGCATGAGCGTCAACAACTCCTTGGTCTGCTATGGCCTGCAAGAGTTCGGGACAGAAGCCCAAAAAGAAAAGTACCTGGTGCCCCTCGCCTCTGGAGAAAAAATTGGGGCGTTCTGCCTCTCGGAACCCGAAGCCGGATCTGACGCCACTTCCCAACGCACTACGGCCGTGGACATGGGCGACCATTACCTCCTGAATGGCACCAAGAACTGGATCACCAACGGCAACAGCGCATCGACGTACCTGGTGATCGCCCAAACCGACCCTGAAAAAGGGCACCGTGGCATCAACGCCCTCATCGTGGAGCGCGACATGCCCGGTTTTCAGTTGGGCGCCAAGGAAGACAAGCTGGGGATTCGCGGCTCGGACACGCACACTCTAATGTTCCAGGACGTGAAGGTCCCCAAGGAAAACCGCATCGGGGAAGACGGCTTTGGGTTCAAGTTCGCCATGAAGACGCTGAGCGGAGGACGCATCGGCATCGCCGCCCAGGCCCTCGGCATCGCGTCAGGCGCGTTGGAATTGGCCCTCGCTTACTCCAAGGAGCGCAAGGCGTTTGGCAAGGAGATTCACAAGCACCAAGCCATTTCGTTCAAACTCGCGGACATGGCCACCCAAATTGAGGCGGCGCGCTTGCTCTGCTTGAAGGCTGCGGCGCTGAAAGATGCTGGAGAAAACTACGATTTGGCCTCGTCCATGGCCAAGCTCTACGCGTCGGACGTGGCGATGAAGCAAACGGTCGAAGCTGTACAGATCCACGGCGGCTACGGCTTCGTGAAAGAGTACCACGTGGAGCGCTTGATGCGTGACGCCAAAATCACCCAGATCTACGAGGGCACGTCAGAGGTCCAAAAAATTGTCATCAGTCGCGCCGTCTTGGCAGACTGATCGGGTTGTTGCGGGCGTCCCACGCCGTCGATTCTCCTTTCCAGGTGGTGACCAAGTCGTCCACCCCATCCCCATCCACGTCCTTCCATTCGAGGCGATCTGCGCGGGTCAACCCTGAAATGCCCACCTCCGCGCCTTGCCCCAAGGTGAATTCCCGAACGTGCTGGGTGGCGTCGATGAACAGCACCGAGGTGTTGTCCAGGCCTGAGCCTTTTCGAAAAACGGGCGGGTGCGAGGCGTAGACACGCACCGGGGTTTGGGCACGGGTGCTTCCATTGCGCTTGAGGAGCTCCACCCGGCCGTCTTCCCGGCCGACGTAGATGTAATCGCGCGACCCCAACCTGAGGTGCTGGATGTGTCGCACCGGCGATTGAACGTCAACGTCGGCGGCAGGCTTGTGGGTCCACCCCGGGGTGGTCTCCCCTTCGCGGCGTTTGTTTTCCACCAAGCCCGTGGCGCTGGACGCCAAGAGGTAGCGGTACTTCCGGTTGCTGTCGTAATCCACCAACGCCCATGCCGTCCATGTCCCGCGCCGGGGCTTCAGGGGGAAACCAGAGACTTCACGGCCTTTGACGTCGATGAGGTGAAGGGCCTCTTCTGTGCAAAACATGGCTTGGCATTTCCCATTGGCGTAGATGTCGATGTCTTCCACCCCGCCCATCGGCACCTCCGCCTCGACAGACCAAACCTCGTCGCCGTTCACGTCCAAAGCCGTCACCTTCCCCTCCGCATGGACCAAGTCCATGTCTTGCTTGGTCCTGTGGTTGCACACCGCCCCGAGCGTTCCTGGCACACCTGCGGCCACGGCGGTTGCCATGGAAGTCGGCGACGACTCCGCAGCAACAGAACCCTCCCGCGTGTCCCGTGGAGACCACAATCCAGCCCGCGGAGATGAACTGAATGCCCATGTGTCGCCGTCGAATTGGGCCTGACCTCCGGCATCGGATCTCGTCCATGCCCACGACGGATCCCCGTTCACCACAATGCCGTCGTCTTTCCATTCCACATCCCAGCCGTGCTCAATGGTCAACCTGTCGATGTCGTTTTGCCAAACCAACGGATCCTCCAACGTGAAGCGTCCGCCCCCTTCCCAGCGGGTGCCCCACGGTTCCACTGGAATCCCCGCAGCCAGGAGCTGATCTTCTGGGGTGGGGCCTGCTTCGGACCAAGGCGCCCAACCACGCGGACCCGCCCACCACGGCTCTGGCAAACCGGACGTCAGCCACACCTCACCCGCGCCTACAATCGACCCCGATTCACGCCACACGACCGTCCCGCTTCCACGCCACACCCATCCACCAAGCGTTCGCACAAGCGACACGTTGAACCCAGGTTCCTCGCGCCAATGCGCGGCCATCGTCCCAGGATCTTCCACCCATGCGTCCAACGCCTCCGGAGCACCTTGAAGCCATCCTCCTCGCCACGGCCGTTGGGCCACGGCCGAAGGCAGGGATTCCCCCGGTGTCAACACATGGGTCACTTCCAATCCGGCCGCGTCGCGGAACACCCGTATGACCCCCTCACTGTCTTCAAGGGGCAGGCAACGCCACTCCGTCCAACGGTCGGACGCCCACAGCATGGGGTTTTCCGCCTTGCCCTCGGGCGCGGGACTGGCTTGGTACCAGGCCCAAGCGAGGCCGGCCAACAACGCAGCCACACATGGAAACACCCACGTTTTCATGTGGCCAAGTTCGACAGGAAGCTCAGGAAATTCGGCCCCAGTTGCTGCGGGCTTTCAACGCAGTTTCCAACGCCTCACGCAGCGGAAGGTGGGCCCGTTGCGTCAGGTTGGGGTCGGCGTCGAGAACCTCCTCGGCCAAATGACGCGCGCTGGTCAACAGGGGACGGTCGCGGACCAAATCGGCGACTTTCAAATCGGGCACACCGCTTTGCTGGGTGCCCATCACGTCGCCGGGGCCACGCAATTCCATGTCGACTTCCGCGATTTCGAACCCGTCGTTCGTTCGACACATCGTTTCCAGCCGACGCCGGGCGTCCGCACCCAATTCCGCCTTGGACATCAAAATGCAATAGCTCTGGCTGGCGCCACGCCCCACGCGTCCGCGCAATTGGTGCAGTTGAGACAGGCCAAACCGCTCCGAACTCTCGATCACCATCACGCTGGCGTTGGGCACATTCACCCCCACCTCGATGACGGTGGTCGCCACCAAGATTTGGGCTTGTCCCTTGGCGAAACGGTCCATTTCCCAGGCCTTGTCTTCCGGCTTCATCCGGCCGTGCACGATGGCGACTTGGTAGTCCGGCATGGGAAAGCGGCGGACGATGCTTTCGTAGCCGTCCATCAAGTCTTTGTGGTCGAGGGTCGCGCTCTCCTCAATGAGCGGATACACCAGGTAAATCTGGCGCCCTTCGGCGATTTGGTCTTCCAAAAATTGAAACACCCCCAACCGCGACGCGTCGGTGCGGTGCACGGTCTGGATGGGCTTCCGACCCGGGGGCAATTCGTCCAGCACGCTCGAGTCCAGGTCGCCGTAAGCCGTCATGGCGAGCGTTCGGGGAATGGGGGTCGCCGTCATCACCAGGATGTGGGGGGCCACCTTCGCTTTCTTCCAAAGCTTGGCGCGCTGGGCCACCCCGAAGCGGTGCTGCTCGTCGATGACCGCCAGGCCCAGCCTGTGGAACACCACCTTGGGTTCAATCAACGCGTGGGTCCCTACCAAAATGTCCACCTCCCCAGCCTCCAGGGCTTCCAATATCTCACGGCGCGCGCTGCCCTTGACCGACCCCGTCAAGAGCTCCACACGAACGGGCATGACTCCGAGCATCTCCCTCAACCCTTCGAGGTGCTGCTGCGCCAAAATCTCGGTGGGCGCCATGATCGCCGCCTGGTATCCATTGTCTTTGGCCAACAGTGCGGTCAACAGCGCGACCACCGTCTTGCCGCTGCCCACGTCGCCTTGAAGCAGGCGGTTCATGTGGCGGCCCGTGTTCAAGTCTGCACGAATCTCCCTCAACACCCGCTTCTGTGCGCCCGTCAGTTCGAAAGGGAGCTTGTCGTGAAAAAAGTGGTTGAAGGAGTCGCCGACTTGCTCAAACCGAACGCCCGGCAGGTCCTTGGTGACCTTGTTCTTGTGCTGAAGCAAACTCAGTTGGAGCAAGAACAGCTCTTCAAAGCGCAGCCTGGTTTGGGCCGCTTGCGCGTCTTCAGGACGCTTGGGGCTGTGGACGAATTTCATGGCCTCGGCCCGGCCCAACAACTTCATCTTGGACACCACGCTGGCGGGCAGCGTTTCAGTCAACGCGGGGGTGACTTGCGACACCACGTTCCGAATGAGTTTGGCCATCCCTGCGCTGTTCAACCCTTGGCGGGCGAGTTTTTCTGTGCTTCGGTACACGGGGTTCAACCCGTCGCCCCCCCGCATTTCAAATTGGGTCAGGAGCTCCACCTCGGGATGGGCAATGCTCCATTTGCCCTTGTACAACTTGGGCTTGCCGTAAATGACCACCTGTTTCTGCACAGGCAAGTTGCGCATGATCCACTGGGCCCCGCGAAACCATTGAAGCTCCATCGTGCGCTCCCCGTCGTCGAACGTGGCCACCAAGCGGCTGCCACGGCCCCCGCGCACTTCGTTGGCCCGGGTGATGACACCCTGCATTTGCACTGCGACGTGTTCCCCTTGGATGTCGCCGATGCCCACGAATTGGCTGCGGTCCTCGTACCGGAATGGCAAGTGCAGGACAAGGTCCATGCAGGTCCTCAGCCCAAGCTCAGAAACAAGGGCGTCGGACCGTTTGGGCCCGACGCCTTTGAGAAATTCAAGGGGGGTGGATGGACGCACATCTGCCATGTCATGGCAAGCTACGCCCGACCTCCGGTCAGACCAACATCAAGACCGGATTCTCCAAGTTTTGCTTTACCTCGTTCAAGAAGGCCGCACCTGTGGCGCCGTCCACCACGCGGTGGTCGCAGCTCAAGGTGACTTTCATCGTGTGGCC
>JBMZAB010000035.1:0-23458 GCA_049610985.1 Flavobacteriales bacterium
TCGTACGTCCGGTACGTCAACCGCCCCTCGACCGCAATTTCCAGGCCCTTCCTCAAGTGTTGACCTGCCACTTCCGCCAGACCGCCCCATGCGACCACGTCGTGCCACTGGGTGCGTTCCACCTTCTCTCCTTCGCTGTTGCGGAAATGTTCGTTGGTCGCCAGGGGAAACCGGGCTTTCACCTTGCCGTCGTCGAAGGTGATGGTCTCGGCGTCTTTGCCAAGTCGTCCAATCAATTGGACTTTGTTGCGCAATGCATTCATGGGTGTGTGTTTGATGTCTGAGGCCAAACATCAGGACCTCCATCGTCCCTCAGCCAGCGAGTTCACAAGCGTGGATGCGGGCTTTGCGGGCGCTACCTTTGCGGCCCATGATTGACGTACGCGTTCGCTTTGCCCCCAGTCCCACAGGCCCCTTGCACATGGGCGGTGTCCGGACGGCCCTGTACAATTGGTTGTTTGCCCGCGCCCACGGCGGCACCTTCATCCTTCGCATCGAAGACACCGACCAAGGTCGGTTTGTGGAAGGCGCCGAGGCCTACATCGAAGAGGCCCTCGCGTGGTGTGGCTTGACGCCCGATGAAGGCGTCCAGGCAGGAGGCGATTGCGGGCCTTACCGACAGAGCGAGCGCACCGCCCTGTACCAACACGCCGTGCAAACCTTGTTGGACCAAGGGTTGGCCTACGAGGCCTTCGACACGCCTGAGGAGCTGAACGCCCTGCGCAAAGCGGCCGAGCCCGACGTGTGGCAATACGACGCCACGACCCGCGGGGGGCTTCGCAACAGTTTGGCCTTGGGCGCCAACGAAGTGGCCCAACTCAAGGCAGATGGGGCGCCCTTTGTGGTTCGGTTCAAGACGCCTGAGGCGGACGAGGCAGTGGTGTTTGAAGACGCCATCCGCGGGGAGGTGAGCTTCCAAACGGCCGTGCTCGACGACAAGGTGCTGATGAAGGCAGACGGCCTTCCCACCTACCACTTGGCAAATGTGGTCGACGACCACCACATGCGCATTTCCCACGTCATCCGCGGGGAAGAATGGTTGCCGAGTGCCCCGTTGCACGTATTGTTGTACCGCGCGTTTGGGTGGGACCACCCGGTGTTTGCCCACTTGCCCTTGATCCTCAAACCCACCGGCAACGGCAAGCTCAGCAAGCGGGACGGCGACGCGGGCGGGTTCCCTGTGTTCCCGACGAATTGGACCGACCCCAAGAGCGGCGGCACCTGGCCTGGGTACCGTGAGCAGGGATACGCGCCGGAAGCCTTTGTGAACATGCTCCTCATGTTGGGGTGGAATCCCGGAGACGAGCGCGAGCTCTTCACTGCTGCGGAGGCGGCCAAGGAATTTTCCCTGGACCGTGTGGTCAAAAGCGGCGCCCGCTTCAACCCCGACAAGGCGAAGTGGTTCCAAGAGCAGCACCTCCGGGGGTCCGGCTCCGCGCCCCACGTGGCCGCGCTTCAGAAGCTCGCCTCGGAAAAGGGGTTGGGTTGGGACGAGGCCGCCTGCACGCAGGTGCTGAACATGATGTTGGAGCGCGTGACCTTTTTGCACGACATCGTCGATACGGCCTGGCTGCACGCCGCGCCCACAGACTTCAACGCCAAGCTGGTCAAGAAGAAGTGGAAAGACCAAACCTCGGGGCACCTCGAAGACCTGGCCACGGAACTTGCGGCGCTAGAGGACTTCAGCAGCGAGGCCGTCGAGACAAGGTTCAAGGCGTTTTTGGAGAAGACGGAGCTCGGCTTCGGCCAGGTGCTGTTGCCGTTCAGGATTGCGTTGACCGGCGAAGGCGGGGGACCGTCGATGTTTGACTTTGCGGCGTTCCTCGGCCAAGAGGCGACCCTCCAACGCTTGCGTGACGGCATGGCCGCCGTGGAAGAGATGCGAAACCATGACTGAGAACAGGATTGAAGTGAACGGCATGCGGGTGTGGGCGCACCACGGCTGCATGGAAGAAGAGGCCATCATCGGCCAGGAGTACCGCATTGATGTAACGATTTGGGCCGACTTGGGCCCGAGTGCCGCCACGGACGACATCGACAAGACGGTGGACTACGTGGACGTGCACCGCATCGTGAAGCGCGAGATGGGCGTGCGCAGCAAGCTCGTGGAGCAGGTCTGCGACCGCATTGTGAAAGGGCTGCGTGCGGAACTTCCTTTGGCCCAGCGCGTCGAGGTCAAGGTGACCAAATTCCAACCGCCCATCGGCGGCGACTGCGACCACATCTGCGTGGTCATGCAGGGCTGATCAGTCCAGCACCATCTCTGGGACGTCGTCCGGCACCACAAGCGGACCGGCCGTGGCGGCGACGATGTCCTCCACACTGACACCAGGCGCACGCTCCACCAGGTGGAACGACCCATCGCGGATGTCCAGCACCGCGAGGTTGGTGACGACTCGCTTGACGCACCCCACCCCCGTCAACGGGAGGGAGCACGCGTCCAACAACTTGGATGCGCCTGCGCGGTTCGTGTGCTGCATGGCCACGATGATGTTCTCGGCAGAGGCAACGAGGTCCATCGCGCCCCCCATGCCTTTCACCATTTTGCCCGGAATCTTCCAGTTGGCGATGTCCCCGTTGGCGGCGACTTCCATCGCGCCCAGCACCGTCAGTTGCACGTGGCGGCCACGGATCATGGCGAACGAGGTGGCGCTGTCGAAGAAGACCGCCCCGGGCCTGGCCGTGATGGTCTGCTTGCCGGCGTTGATCAAGTCGGCGTCTTCGTGGCCCTCCTCCGGGAAGGGCCCCATGCCGAGGATGCCGTTTTCACTTTGGAATTCCACCTCCATGCCGGCTGGGATGTGGTTGGCCACAAGGGTCGGAATGCCGATGCCAAGGTTCACGTACCACCCGTCCTGAACCTCCTGCGCGATGCGCTTGGCGATGCCGTTTTTGTCCAACATGGCGTTCAGTTTGAAGGGGTTTGTGGGCGAACTGTGCGTTGCTCGATGCGCTTCTCATAGCCTTCGCCTTGGAAGATGCGCTGGACGAAGATGCCCGGCGTGTGGATTGTGTTGGGGTTGAGCTCGCCTTCTGGGACAAGCTCTTCCACCTCGGCCACGGTGATGCGTCCAGCCATGGCCATCATGGGGTTGAAGTTGCGGGCCGTGGCCTTGTACACCAGGTTGCCCGCGGTGTCGCCTTTCCAGGCCTTCACAAATGCGAAGTCGGCGGTCAGGGCAGATTCCAAGATGTGGGGCTTGCCGTTGAACTCGCGCACTTCCTTGCCTTCCGCCACCTCGGTGCCGTAGCCGGCGGGGGTGAAAAAGGCAGGGATGCCTGCACCTCCTGCGCGGCAGCGCTCGGCGAGCGAGCCCTGGGGGATGAGGTCGACTTCAAGTTCGCCGCTCAGCATTTGGCGTTCAAACTCGTCGTTCTCGCCGACGTACGAAGAGATCATCTTGCGGATTTGGCGCTGCTGGAGCAACAGCCCCAGGCCAAAATCGTCGACGCCCGCGTTGTTGGAAATGCACGTCAGGCCTCGCACGCCGCGCGTCACCAGTTCTGCGATGCATTGTTCCGGGATGCCGCACAGGCCAAACCCACCGAGCATCAAGGTCATGTCGTCCGCAACCCCTTCCAGGGCGGCCCCGGGACCGGAAGCCACTTTTGAAATAGCCATGCTGAATAGCGTTGATTCAGGTGTTGATCAGTTGAACAAGTCGTCGTCGTCCAACGGGTCAAAGGTAGGTCCACGCAGTTCCGCGACCTCTCGGCAGGTGAGGGTGTCGCCGCCAATGCTCTCCGGACGAAGGAAGTCTTCCTGGCTCACCGCCAGCGTCGAATCGGCGTAGACGTCCTTCATGAAGAAGCCGTAGATGGGCAGGGCCGTGTTGGCCCCTTGGCCGAGGCGGGTGGTGGAGAAGCGGACGGTCGGGTCTTGGGCGCCCACCCAAACGCCGGTGACGAGGTCTGGGGTCAGCCCCATGAACCACCCGTCCGTGTTGTTTTGGGTCGTGCCGGTCTTGCCGGCCATGGGCACGCGGATGCCGTCGTAGTCGCGGGCGTCGCTGTCGTACCGCAAGCGAATGCCCGTGCCCATGCGCTTTTGGGATTCCTCATTCCACGCGCCGTCCACCACGCCTTTCATCATCTGCACCACGCGGTGGGCAGTGCGGTCGTCCAGGCCTTGCCGGATTTCTTGCTGAGGCTCGTACACGGGGTTGCCAAACCGGTCTTCAATCCGGGCGATGAACGTGGGCTCCACGTACACCCCGTGGTTCACGATGGACGCGTTGGCACTCACCAACTCGCGCAGGGTCAGCTGGGCTACCCCCAAGGCGATTGACGGCACGTTGGGGATGTCGCTTTCGATGCCCAACGCATGGGCCAAATCGATGACGCGCTTGGTCCCGTAGTCCTTGATGAGCTTGGCCGTCACCGTGTTCATGGAGTTGGCCAGCGCGTACTCCAGGGTCACCATCTCCCCGTATTCCTCGTCGCTGTTGTCGGGGCACCACCGGGGCGGGTCGCTGCCGGGAGGCAAGTCGATGCAGGTCTTTTGGTTGGGGAATTCGTCGCAAGGGTCGGCGCCCAAACGCAGCGCCGTGGCGTACACAAACGGCTTGAACGTCGAGCCCACCTGACGGCGGCTTTGGCCCACGTTGTCGTACTGGAAATGCTTGTAGTCGATGCCGCCCACCCACGCTTTGATGTGGCCTGTGGCGGGCTCCACGGAGACCAAACCCGCGTGCAAAATGGCCTTCCTGTGCAGGATGCTGTCCATGGGCGACAAAACCGTGTCAACGGCCCCTTGGTGGGAGAACACCTTCATGGCCACTGGCTTGGCGAATACGTCGCGCATCTCCTCGTCGGTTCGGGCCACCCAGGTGTGGCCGCACCCGCCCTTCTCGCCGCTGCACACGTGGCCGTTGCGGCCGTCCGCCGAGGTGGTGGGCTTGATGTAGTAGCCGGGGCGGTTGCAGGACGGGCACAGCTTGCCGATGCCAATTTTGTAGCGGTCGGCGTCGCGCATGGCCACGTCCAAGATGGCCTGACGCGCCTCGGGGTTGATGTCCTCGAAGAAGGGCGCGACCTCCTTGGGGCGGTCCCTCAAATCGCGCTCGAAGCTCGCCTGCAACTCCCCCGCCAAGTGACGGTGGACCGCCTGCTCCGCGTAGTCCTGCATCCGGCTGTCGATCGTGGTCACGACCCGAAGGCCGTCCCGGTAGATGTCGTAGGCAGACCCGTCCGCCTTGGCCAAAACATGATTCCCGTCCGCGTCCTTCTCCGCCAGCATCCGCTTCAGCTCCGCCCGGAGCGTCTCCCGGAAATACGGCGCCGCCCCTTCGTCGTGGCTCACCCGCTGAAACTGCAGCCCCAACGGCAGGTCCTTCAGCGAGTCGGCCAAGGCGGGTTCGAGGTGGCCGTATTTGACCATTTGGCCCAACACCACGTTCCGGCGGCTCTGCACCAATTCCGGCCGGCGCAAAGGGTTGTACAGCGCGCTGTTCTTAAGCATGCCCACCAGCATCGCAGACTCTTGGACGTTCAGGTCGGAGGCGGATTTGTTGAAGTACACGTTCGCGGCGCTCTCCACCCCCACGGCTTGGTTGATGAAGTCGTAGCGGTTGAAGTACAAGGCGACGATTTCCTGCTTCGTGTAGTGCCGCTCCAAACGGGTGGCGATGATCCACTCCTTCGGCTTTTGGAGCACGGCCCGCTCGAAGAAGCTGGTGGTCTCGTACTTGTCGGTGAACAAAAGTTTGGCGAGCTGCTGAGTGACTGTGGACCCGCCGCCGCGTTTGCCCATGAAGGCGATCGCCCGGGCCAAACCGATGAAATCGATGCCGGCGTGGTCGTAAAAACGCGCGTCCTCGGTGCTGGTCAAGGCGTCCACGAGATGAGGCGGCAGGGCTTCAAAGCCGGCGTCTGCCCGGTTCTCAGTGTAGTACCTGCCCAGAACCTTGCCGTCGATGGAGTAGACGCGGGTGGCGAAGTCGGTTTTGGGGTTGGCCAGCGCCTCGGTTTCTGGCAAGTCGCCCATGCGCGCCATGACCACAAGCCCTGCCAATCCGAGCAACGGCCCCATGCCGACCACCCACAACAACAACGTCCACGGAATGCGCATCATGGACCCCAAGTTGCACACGCAATGGCCCCAATTCGGACGCCTTTGGATTCGTTGTGAGCAACGGTGCGTGGATTGCCTCCACCCGGGGAAGCGGGCGCGTACCTTTGAACCCATGGTTGCCTTGATCAAAGCCGCCCAGCTCTTGCTGAGCTTGTCCATCCTCGTGGTGCTCCACGAGCTCGGCCACTACTGGGCCGCCCGCGCCTTCAAGACCCGCGTGGAGAAGTTTTACCTCTTCATGAACCCCGGGTTCTCCCTCTTCAAAAAGCAAATTGGCGAGACCGAGTGGGGCATCGGATGGCTGCCCCTGGGCGGCTACGTGAAAATCGCCGGCATGATCGACGAGAGCATGGACACCGAGCAAATGTCCCAGCCTGCCCAGCCTTGGGAATTTCGATCGAAGCCCGCATGGCAGCGGCTGATCATCATGCTTGGCGGCATCATCGTCAACCTCATCCTGGGCTTCGTGATCTACTCTGGCGTCCTTTACACCTGGGGCGAGACCAAACTGCCCAACGTCCACCCCGTCAACGTCGACCCCGTCTTGGAGGACCTCGGCTTCCAAGACGGCGACCGCGTCCTCGGCTACAACGGGCGCACCTTGGAGTACTACGGCGACTTGCGCATGGAAGGCTTCAACAAACGGGTCACCGAAGTCGACCTGCTCCGCAATGGCAAGAAAGTCACCCTCTCCCTGGACAAGGAACTCGGCCAAGTCTTCATCGACGAAGGTGTGCGCCGTCCTTTCTCGTTGCTGTACCCATGTGAAATCGCCGAGGTCAGCCCCGAGAGTCGGGCCGAGATGGCCGGGCTCCAACCGGGCGACCGCATCGTGGCGGTGGGCGACATGAACTTGCCCTACTATGAGACGGTCCGTGAAGCGATCCAAGCCCACCCAGAAACCCCACTCCGCCTCCTGGTTGAGCGCGGCGGCAAGCAACTGGCCCTCGACGCCGTTCCCGACAGCCTCGGCAGCCTCGGCTTCATGGTCCACCCGGCGGCCCATTATGAGGGCCTGTTCGAGACGACCCACCTCGACTACGGACCCCTCTCGGCCATCTCCGCCGGCTACAGCACCGCCTCAGAAACCCTGAAGGATTACGTGCGCTCGATGCGCTTCTTGTTCACCAAGAGTGGCGCGTCGCAAATGGGCAGCTTGGTCACCTTCGGCAGCATCTTTGACGCCGGATGGAACTGGGAGATCTTCTGGCGCAACACGGCGTTCTTCTCACTGATTTTGGCTTTCATGAACTTGCTGCCCATCCCCGCGTTGGATGGCGGACACGTGATGTTCACGCTCTACGAGATGGTCGCGGGACGTCCAGCTTCGGAGCAATTCCTGGAGCGGGCCCAAATGATCGGCATCGTCCTGTTGCTCACCTTGATGGTCTTTGCCCTCGGAAACGACTTCTGGCGCTTGTTTACCGGAGGATTTGGTTGATTTTAGGGGCATGGGTAACCTCTTGCTAGCCGGCCTGGAATTGTCGGCAGAAGACATCAACGCCTACGGGCTGGTCATTGGCGGCAGCGCCGTCGTCATTCTGTCGTACTTCGCCAACCTTCTGGCGCGACGCACCAACATCCCCAGCGTGCTCGTGCTCATCGGCATGGGCATCGGCATCCGGCAAGGCTTGGAGGCGGTGGGGCTTCACCAGATCCCCTTCGAAGGGCTCATCCTGGAACTGTTGGGCACCGTCGGCCTGATTTTCATCGTGCTCGAAGCCGCGCTCGAGCTTGAACTCAGGCGCGACAAACTCGTCCTCATCCTCCGCAGCGCGACCCTGGCCCTGCTCGCCCTGGGCGCCAGCACCCTCGCCATCGCCTACTTCCTCGAGCAATTCTTGGGCATGCCGTGGTTCACTGCCGTGGTCTACGGCATCCCGCTGTCCATCATGAGCAGCGCGATCATCATCCCCAGCGTCGGCGGACTCTCCCCGGCGTCCCGTGAGTTCATGGTCTACGAAAGCACCTTCTCGGACATCTTCGGCATCATGGCGTTCTACTTGCTGCTGGGCAACCAAGAAGCCGCCTCCGGCAGCGAGGTCCTGACCAACATCGCCATCAACCTTTTCGGCACCCTGGCCATTTCCATCGTGGTCGCCTACCTCATGGTGTACGTCTTGCAAAAGATCGAGAGCGGGGTCCGGCTGTTCTTGAGCATCGCCGTCTTGCTTCTCATCTACGCCATCCAAAAGCTGTTCCACCTCAGCCCACTCATCCTGATCCTCATCTTCGGGTTGATGCTGAACAACCACAAGCTGTTCTTCCCCGACTGGTTTGGGCTGACCAACGGCTGGCCGGGCAAGCTCCTCAAGGACGAGCGCATGAAGGCCCTGCACCACGACTTCCACATCCTCACCCTGGAGAGCGCGTTTGTCATCCGGACCTTCTTCTTCGTGCTCTTCGGGATGACCGTCAGCTTGGGGGTGCTGTTGGACTTGAACATCGTTTTCCAAGGCTTGGTCATCTCCGTGTTGCTCTACCTCGTGAGGCTGGTGTTTCTCTTTGTGCTGCGCCAAAAACCCATGTCGCCACTGCTGTACATCGCACCACGTGGGTTGATCACCGTCCTGCTGTTCTTCGCCATCGAGTCGCAGTACAGCGAGCTGGTGTTCCCCGGATTTGACCAAGGGGTCCTCCTTGTGGTCATCTTGACCACCGCCCTGGTGATGACCGCCGCACTCATCCAGCACGGCGACGGCATCCAACCCGTCGCAGAATTGGACCCAGAGGCCCTTGTCGACGGCGGGGAATTGGCGCTGGCCACCTCCGGCACGCCTGTCACCGACGCAAGTATCGTCGGCCCGGAAGCCGAAGAACCCAGCCCTGAAACTCCAGCGTGAACAGCTGGCGCCGCACGTCCTGAAGCGGCAGCTTGGCCGCCGACACCAACGCCCGTTCTGTCCTCGGATGCACCGCATCCACCAGGCCCCACACCGCCACGCACCCCGCAGGCACCCGAACCCCATGGTCCCGTCGCTTCGTGACCCAGGGCGTGTGGTCGGCCATCGCTCGCCACAGGGCGTCCACGTCCGGCACCGGCATGGCCATGTCGTCCACCACAAGGGCCCGGTTTCCAGCCCAAAGCACGCCCCATTGCGGTTGGTGAAAGGTGTACAGCTCGCGGTCTTGGTCGTGGGCGCATCTTGCGCTGATCAAGGACCCGCCCCGGGCCGGACTTTGGACCACGACCGTGGCGGCGGACAGCCCCGTCACCATCCGGTTGCGCGCGGCGAACATCCAGCGCTCCACCTGCCGGCCGGGAGGTTGCTCGCTCACCAACAGCCCTCCGGCCTCTTCAATGCGCCGGGCGAGGGGCTCGTGGATGCGCGGAAACACCTGGTCCAGCGCGCATGGCAGCACGGCCACCTGCGCGTGGGGGCGGGGGCCCTCCAGCACGCCACGGTGGGCCCGGCCGTCAATGCCGCGCGCCAAACCACTCACCACCGTGCCGCCGGCCGAGGACCAGTCACCCGCCACCTCATGCGCGGCGCGGGCCATGTCCGCCGTGCAGTTGCGGGTCCCCACCACAGCCAGCGACCTTGACCACGCCTCTTGAACAGGCCACGTTCCACGCCAAAACAACACCGGCGGGGCGTCTGTCAATTCCCGCAAAAGCGACGGGTAGGATGGGTCGTCCAACGTGCACACCTGCATGCCTTCAGAACGAGCCGCCTCAAGCCAACGTCGGGCAGTGTCGCGCCCTGCCATGGCTTCCGAAGGCTCACGCAAGAACCAACGGTCCCACGCTTCTTGCGGGCTGCCCGTGGCTTCCACCCCCCTCAGCACGCGCGCCGGCCCCCAATTGGGCCGCGCCAACAACGACAACCACCACACCGCATCCTCCGTCATGGTGCAAACCAACCGCGGGTCCGCCGAGGCCCGCATGTGGATTCACAGACGTGGGCCGATGTTTTGCACACGGCGCGGGGAAGCGAGGAATGTGTCGTTATTTGGTCTCATGCGAATTCACATCCTCGCCACCCTGACGTTGCTTTTGGGCGCGTTGAGCGGGTCCTCTCTTTGGGGCCAAACCGTCCAAGGCCGGGTGGTCGACGGCGACCAAGCGCCTGTCATTGGCGCCTACGTGACCAACGGGTCCGCCACAGTGGCCACCGACCTTGACGGCGCATACCGCCTGGACTTGACGCCCGGCGTCCACACGTTGGTGTGCTCGTTCATTGGCATGGCCGACCAACGCAAAGAATTCACCCTTGCCGCCGGCCAAGAACTCACCTGGAACCCCGTGATGGTCTCTGCCGCTGAAGCGCTGGGCTTGGTGGTTGTGTCGGCCGGGCGGTTTGAACAAGACGCCTCGGAGGTCACCGTCTCGCTGGAGGTGCTCCAGCCTGCGCTGGTGGAAAACAAGGCGACCACCACGTTGGAAACCGCCATCGAACAAACCCCAGGCGTGAGCCTGGTGGATGGAGAACCCCAGATCCGGAGTGGAAGCGGCTTTTCCTACGGCGCCGGCTCGCGCGTCATGGTGCTGGTGGACGATTTGCCCGTCCTCAGCGGAGATGCCGGACGGCCCACCTGGGGGTTTCTGCCGCTCGAAAATTTGGAACAAATCGAAGTCGTCAAAGGCGCCAGCTCGGTGCTCTACGGGAGCGCCGCACTGAGCGGGGTGATTAACATCCGCACGCGCTACCCCGACGCGCGGCCGTTGACCCGCGTGAGTCTGCAGCACGGCGTGTACAGCGACCCACGGAGCGCAGAAACATCCAAGTACTGGAACGGTCGGCTGCAACAATCCAACCTGCGGTTCTTGCACAGCCAACAGCTGGGAGGTTGGGACGTGGTTGTCGGGGGCAACTTCCTGGGCGACGACGGCTTCAAGGGCCCTCAAATCAACCTCGACAGCCTCACTGGGGCGCCCCTGGACACGGCGTCGATGGCCTACAACCCCTTGAGCGTGGACCGATGGGGCGCCAACGCCCAAGCCCGCTTCAACGTGAACCTTCGCCGGCGTGAGAGTGGCATTGATGGACTGACTTACGGCATCAACACGAATTGGCAGAAGGGCGAATCGCTGAACACCCTGATTTGGGAAAACAGCTCCTCCGGCTTGTACTCCAGCAGCACCGGTGCCGCCACGCGCACCAAGCAATTGGTGGGAACTGTCGACCCGTACGTGGAATACACGCGGCCCTCTGGGGTCCGGCACAGCCTGCGCAACCGCTGGCAACACCTCGTCAACAACAACGACAACGGCCAGGGCAACACCAGCGACGTGTTCTACTCCGAATACCAAGTGCAGGTGCCCGACGAGGCACTGGGGTGGAAAGGCGGAACGCTCACTGCTGGGGCGGTGCACCAATTGACGCTGGGGCAAGCGGAGCTCTACAGCGGCGGCAACGAGGACGGCGTGAACCAAGCGCGCAACAGGAGTGCTTACACCCAGTTGGACCAAAAGTTGGGCGATCGCTTCAACTTGAGTGTGGGAACGAGGTACGAACATTTCTCGATCAACGACTCCACGGCCGCCAAGCCCGTGTTCAGGGCGGGGCTCAATTTTCAAGCGGCTGAGGCCACGTGGTTCCGGGCCAGCGTGGGGCAAGGCTTCCGCTTCCCGACCATCGCAGAAAAGTTCATCCGCACAGGGCTCGGTCCCTTGCAAGTGTACCCCAACGCCGGTCTCCGCCCAGAAACCGCCATCAACATCGAGGCCGGGTTCAAGCAAGGCTTGAAGGTGGGGGCATTCCAAGGCTTCTTGGACGTGGCCGGATTCTTTCAGGAATACGACGATTTCATCGAATTCACCTTTGGCCAGTGGGGCACCTTCGCCGACCCCTTGGCGGGCTTGGGGTTCCGGAGTTTGAACACCGGCAGAAGCCGCGTGACTGGATGGGAAACCTCCTTGATGGGCCGCTGCACGTGGGGGGAGACGCAGTTGAATGTCTTGGCTGGGTACACGTACACCAACCCCATCAGCCTCACCCCGGACTTCAATTACGATCCAGAACAAACCACGGTCGGCGGCATCACCTACCTCAACACCAGCTACGACACCACAGGCCACATCCTGAAGTACCGGTCGCAGCACCTCGTGCGGTTCGACGCGGAATTGTCGCGCGGGCCCTGGTTCTTGGGGCTGAGCGCGCGGTACCAAAGCGCCCTGCAAAACTTCGACGCGGCCTTCCTCGCCTTCGAGCAACTCGGCGTCGTGGATTGGGGATTGCAAGATTGGATCGACGCCCACCCCGACTTGCCGTGGTTGTTGGACCTCCGAGCAGGTGTGAACGTCTCCGAAGCCCACAAGCTGTCGCTGGTGGTCAGCAACCTGACCAACGCGGAATACAGCATCCGACCCCTTGCGGTCGAGGCGCCGCGGCTGGTGAACGTGGTGTACACCTACGAGATCCACTGACGCGATGAAGATGCTCGTTGTGATTCCGGCTCGGTTCGGGTCGACCCGCTTCCCCGGCAAACCCCTGGCCATGGTGGCCGGCGTCCCTATGATCCAGCGCGTCTACGAACGCGTGGCGAGCGCCGGGCCTGAGGCCTGCGCCAAAGTGGTGGTCGCCACGGACGACGCCCGCATCGCAGACGTGGTGCGCGGCTTCGGCGGCGAGGCAGTCATGACCTCAGCAGATTGCCCCAACGGCACGGTCCGCTGTCATGAAGCTGTCGTGGCGCTGGAAGGGCAAGGAGAGCAATTCGACGGGGTCCTCAACGTGCAGGGCGACGAGCCGTTCGTCCATCCAGACCAAATCGCCCAGCTCGCCGAGATGCTTCGAAAGCCCGACGCGGCGGTGGTGACCCTGGCCAAATCCATGCCGGCCGACCCTGAAATTCACTCGCCCCACCGCGTCAAGGTGGTTCGGGATTTGGCCGGACGCGCCCAAATGTTCAGCCGCAGCCCCATCCCCCACGGCGGCGGGCCTTGGATGCAGCACGTCGGCTTGTATGGGTTCACACGAACGGCCTTGGAAGCCCTGGTGCAACTGAGCCCCACGCCGCTGGAATTGCGTGAAAAGTTGGAGCAGTTGCGCTGGCTCGACCACGGTTGGCGCATCGACGTGGGCACCACCACGCACCTGACCCCGTCGGTGGACACGCCGGAGGATTTGGCGGCGATTGAGGGGTTGATTGCCGACGGAAATTTGGGCGCCTGACGCCTCGGTATCAGGCGAAAGCACGGCGTATCTTTGCGGTCCGCACGCGTTGTGCGGGACCGAATCTGCCGAAATGAACGCACGACTGATGGGCGCCGCATGCGCCGCTGTTTTGGCCCTTGCCATGGGCTGCAACCCCTCCACTGACATGAAGACCGACTACGTGACCCAAGCCTCGGAGCTCCCCACGCCTCCGGACGCGGCTAAGAAGCCACACACCACCGACATCCACGGCCTGCAACTTCAGGACGACTATTTCTGGATGCGCTTGAGCGACGCCCAAAAAGAGGCCAAACAGCCCGACGCCCAAACCGAAGAAGTGGTGGCGTACCTCGAGGCTGAGAACGCCTACAAGATGACCGTGATGGCCCCGACGGAGGCCTTGCAAACCAAAATCTACGACGAGATCTTGGGGCGCATCAAGAAGGACGACGAGAGCGTGCCCGTCCTGGACAAGGGCTACTGGTACTACTCCCGGTACGAGGAAGGCAAGGAGTACGCCTTCTCCTGCCGCAAAAAAGGCTCCATGGACGCCGTGGAAGAAGTGATGCTCGACCAGCCTGCCATGGCTGAGGGCCACAATTACTTCGCCATAGGCGGACGCAGTGTGAGTCCCGACAACAACTTGCTGGTCTACGGCGTCGACACCGTCAGCCGCCGCGAATACACGTTGTACGTCAAGGATTTGCGGACGGGCGAGGTGCTGGAGGACCGCATCCCCATGACCACCGGCGGCGCGACTTGGGCCAACGACAACAAGACCCTTTTCTACACCAAGAAGGACCCCGTGACCTTGCGTTCGTCGCAAATCTACAAGCACGTGTTGGGCACGGATGTGAGCGAGGACGTGCTGGTGTTTGAGGAAAAGGACGAGACCTTCTCGTGCAGCGTAGGCAAGACCAAAAGCGAAGCCTTCCTCGTCATCGCCAGCTACGCCACAGTCAGCACCGAGTACCGCTTCTTGGACGCCAACACGCCCAACGGCGAGTGGAAGGTCGTCCAGCCGCGCGAGCGCGATTTGGAATACAGCGTCAGCCACTTCGGTGACCACTTCTACTTGGTGACGAACAAGGACGCCAAGAACTTCAAAGTCGTCAAAACCCCGGTGTCGGCCACGACCCAGGAACACTGGGAAGACGTCATCGCGCACCGCGAAGACGTGCTGCTCGAAGGCATCGACATATTCAACGATTGGCTTGTGGTCGACGAACGCAAGGAGGGCTTGACGCACCTGCGCCTCATCCGCTGGGACGGAAGCGCGGACAAGTACATCCCGTTCAACGACCCTGCCTACTCCGCCGGGGTGGGGGCCAACCCCGACTTCAACACCAAGAAGTTGCGCTACAGCTACACCTCGATGACCACACCGAGCTCGGTGTTGGAGTACGACTTCGAAACAGGCGACATCGCGCAGTTGAAGCAGCAAGAGGTGTTGGGCGGCACGTTTGACCCGGCCAACTACGTGAGCGAACGGCTCATGGTGGAAGCCCGCGACGGCGCCAAGGTGCCCGTGAGCATCGTCTACCGCAAAGGCACCGAGCGCAACGGCAAGAATCCCTTGCTCCTCTACGCTTACGGCAGCTATGGTTACAGCATGGACGCTGGGTTCTCGGTGGGACGCTTGAGCATGCTCGACCGCGGGTTCGTGTACGCCATGGCCCACATCCGCGGCGGAAGCGAAATGGGTCGTCACTGGTACGAGGACGGCAAGCTGTTCAACAAGATGAACACCTTCACCGACTTCATCGACTGCGGCCAAGCCATGGTGGACGAAGGGTTCACGACGCCTGAACACATGTACGCCATGGGCGGCAGCGCAGGCGGGTTGCTGATGGGTGCGGTGATGAACATGGCGCCAAGCCTGTTCAATGGCGTCATCGCGGCTGTGCCGTTTGTGGACGTCATCAACACCATGCTCGACGAGAGCATTCCATTGACCACCGGAGAATTTGACGAGTGGGGCAACCCCAAGGACAAGGCGTACTTCGACTACATCATGCAGTACAGCCCCTACGACAACGTGGCGGCCGTAGCCTACCCCCACACCCTCATCACCACAGGATACTGGGACAGCCAAGTGCAATACTGGGAGCCTGCGAAGTGGATCGCCAAACTGCGCGACGTCAAAACCGACGACAACCTCCTCATCATGGACTGCAACATGGAGACCGGCCACGGCGGGGCTTCAGGCCGGTTCGAGCGCATCAAAGAGGTCGCCCTCGAGTACGCGTTCATGTTCATGCTGGAAGGCATCGACGAGTGAGCAACGTTCGACGCTACCGCGCCTTGACGCGCGAGGAACTGGAAGGCCTGGAGCTGGAATTCGCCCGCTTCTTGGCCTCCCAGGGCATGCCCGCCGCCGAGTGGGCCCGAGTGTCCTCTGAAGAGCCAGGCAAGGTGGAGGCGCTCATCTGGGAGTTCAGCACCATGTTTTGGGAAACCACCACGTCGCGCCTGACCTACCTCGAGCGCAACGACGGCGGCGACCAGTGGTACTTCAAGTTTGGGGAGGACTCCGCGCAACTCTTGCGCATCGATCCCGAGGGCACCCAATTCCGCGGTGCCAAATCCTACCCCCAGGAGGCCAGAGGCCAGGAGGTCTTCCTCATCCTGGAACAAGGCGCCACACCCGTGCCGGGCGAACGCCACGACAGCCTCGACGAGCTCTTCGCGGCAGCCCACTGACCTGAAAGTCAGCGCCGGTAGATCAACGCCACCCCATCTGGGCCATCCACGAGGCGAAGTCCCCTTGGCTGAGGTCGAGGTGGTGGGCCACCAACCCTGCCTCTTCAGCGCCTCGGACGTGTTGGATGCTGTCGTCCAAGAACAACGTCTTGGATGGGTTCAATCCGTGCAACCCACAGACGTGCAGGAACGTGGCGGGGTCGGGTTTTTTCACGCCCAAATCGTGGCTGTAATGCGCCACTTCAAACGCGCCCCAAAACCGCGACGCGTCAGGCAACGTTCGCTCCAAATCCTGCTCGAACTCCGCGGCGTGGATGGCGTTGGTGTTGCTCAGAAGAAACAACCGCGTTTGGGTGCCCAACTTGGCCACAAGTTCGGCCCGCTCGGGAGGCATGCCTGTCAAAATGCAACACCACGCCTGGTGCACTTGCGCTTCTGTGGTGCCTGGGGCGCAACGGCCCAAGAGGTGCCCGTAAAAGGTGGCGCGGTCCATCTTCCCCGACTCCAGGGCGTCAAACCAAGGCGACTGAGAAGCCTGGTGGTACAGCGAGGCGAACTCGGCGTCTCCGAGCGCGGCAAACGCCTTGGATGGCGCATCGTAGTCGATGTCGTAGAGGACCCCTCCGAAATCCAAGATGACCGCGTCCAGATCTTGAAGGCGTACAGGCTCGTTCATGGCCGGCTCAGAGGCGCTTCAACCAAGCCTTCTCGTGGCCGCGGGCCCGGGCGTCGGCCAGAGCCTCGCGGGCCTCGCCTTCCGTGACGAAGCTTCCCAGCGCCACCACCGTCAACTGGTTGTGGTCTTGGAAATGCAACGAAGACTCAAACCCTTCGCGCTCGAGGGAGGCCGCCAAATTCAGGGCGTTGGCTTCCACAGAAAAGGCCCCACCCACGATGAGGAACTTGATGTGCTGGACAGGAGCTTCCTCGATCGCCACGACAGCTTCGGCGACGACAGGCTCGGGAGTCGGCTCGGGGATGGGGACCATGACCCGAAGGCCACCGGCCTTGGGCACGCCGGCCTCCACATCAAATTCCAACAACCCTTCCCATCCGGTGCGTTCCACAAATTCAGCCAGCCCCTCTGCGGGCGGCGTGGCCTCCTCCACCTCCAGGGCGGCATGTGCCGCGGGCGCGTAAGTCGCAGCCACAGGAACCGCGTTCCACAACGGGTTGGACCCCAACATGGTGTCCGATCCGGCGGGGTGAGACAGAAGCCACGCGCCGCCCAAAGTGAGCGGGATGGCCACGGCCGCGGCGGCACGCGCCAGTTGGGTGCGCCACGGAACGGCGGTCTCGTCGCGCTTGGGCAACGACACGACTTTTGGCTGCGGCTTGGGCTCCTCGGCAGCGACCGGGGCCACTGGCGCAGGGGCAATCACGGACTCCAATGGAGACAGCGCGATGCTGGCGTGGCCAAACGAGCCGAGCACACGCTCGAACTCCGCGTCGGCCACAAAGCGCAACTGTGCGTCGTCCTCCTGGTAGAGGCGTCCAAGGCCAGGCAATTCGGCGGTGGCGCCTTCGTCCAATTGGGCCTTCAAGGCGTCGACCAAGGCGTCCACGGCGCGGAGCGCTTCGGGGTAGGCCACGCCATGTTTGGCCATCAACTCGTTGGCCACGAGGCCGTCGTTGGTGGTCAACCGCGGGTTGAAGAGCACGTCACGCGACGGCGGGACGATTTGCTGTTGGGCTTCGTCGTACCACGCCGAACGCGGGTTGCACACAAAGCCACCCAACCCCGGAAGCATGACGCAATCGTGGTCCCAAAACATGCCAGGCAATGCCTGAAGCACGTCGGCAGGAGTCAGCGGGGCAGCGTGACGAAGTGAATCCATGAGGGCAAGGTAAAATTCAGGCGTGCTCGTGCACAAACTTTCGCGCACTTTCTGCCCAGGCCAGCCAGTCCACGCCCAGCGAGAGGGGGGCGTGCAACCAGTCCTTCATGGCCCGCCCCTTTCCCGACGGGTCGAACCGCATGATCTGGAACATGGCGTCGAGTTGGGTTTCAACTGCCGTCATCTCAACAGAAAAACATGGCCTTCCAGCAACAAAGGGCCTCCCTCCTGCTCGATGCGGACCTGGTAGAAATACATGCCGTCCGGGGCGTAGTGGTCGCCGCCGTCGACGTTGCCCAACCACGGGTCCTCAGGGTCGGCCGATTCAAAGATGACCTCGCCCCACCGGTTGAAGACCTTCATCCAAAACCCGCGTAAATCCTCGCCTTCCACCTTGAAGACGTCGTTGATGCCATCGCCGTCGGGGGTGAAGCTGTTGGGGACGTAGACCGGGTAGAAGACGTCGACGTAGGTGGAGTCTTGGCCGGAGCATCCTGTGGAATCCGAGGCCGTCAGGACGTACCACCCCGGTTCAAGCACGGTCAGGACCGGCGTCAAGCAAGTGTCGCAGTCGACGTTCTCGGCCGGGGTCCAGTGCGCGCCCGTGCCGGCAGTGCTGCCCAGGAGACGAACCTCGTCCAGCCACGACACCTCCCGATCCGGTCCGGCCTCGATGAACGGGGGTTGGGTCACGTACACCGTGACCTCGTCGCTGGCCGTGCACCCTTCGCTGTCGGTGACAAAGACCGTGAAGGTTTGGGTGAAGTTGGGGAACACCGCTGTGGTGCCGCTCCCGGCCGAGACCACAAGCTCCGCGGGCTGCCACTGGAACGTCGAGTTGGGGTCGTTGCCGGCGGCGGACACCTCGAAGGATTGGCCCCGGCACATCCCGCCGTCCTCGCTCGCGTACGCTTCAGGCACACGCACCTCCACCGTCATCTCGTCCGTTCCGATGCCGCAAACGTTGGCGATGGCCACGCTGAAGGTGGTCGTCTCCTCAGGCGAGGCGTATGGGAATTGCAAACTGGCGTCGTTCACGAATTCGGCCGGGCTCCACAACCACTGGTCGCCCTCTGCGCCAGGCAACTGCAGTCCGAAGCCTTCGCAGATGCTCTCGGTCGGGTAGGTTTGGCCTCCCGGCGGCTCAGGCACCACCGTGATGGACACGCTCGCTTCGTCTGAACAGCCCAAGTCGTCCGTGAGGACCACGTTGTAAGTCACGCTCTGGGTCGGAGAGGCCTGGACGGAAATGGCGTTGGGGTTGTCGAGCCCCGCCACCGGGAACCACTGGGCGTTCGCCGCACCGTCGGCGATGAGCGTCACTTCGTCGCCCAAGCAGATCTCCGCGTTGCCGGGGATCACGTCGGCCACCACCTGCTGGACGTTCACCTCAATGGATGCACTCCCCTCCCCGCATTCGTTCACGTCGGTCACGCTGTAAATCGAGGTGCCCAAGGGCGGCTCGAAAACTTGCACGGCTTGGGTCAAGTCCTGCATGAAGGCGTTGGCCGTCCACTCCAAATCCGGCGACCCGTTCGCAATCAACTCCACCGTCTCGCCCGCACAAAGCGGCTCAATGGGCATGATGTTGGGATTGGGTGGGGTTTGGATGTTCACCTCCAAATTGGCGTCCACCGGCTCCAAACACCCCGTCGGGTCGGTCACCGTCAAGATGACCTCGTACGACCCCGGCCCCGGGAAGGTGTGGGTCGGCTCGTACTCCGTGCTCACCTGGTTGTCGTCAAAGGTCCAGAGGTAATTGTACCCCACCGTCGACGTGTTGTCGAACTCGACGTCCAGCCCGTCGCAGAGCACCCCCTGCGTGGCCACGTCGATGCCCACATTCAGCTCTCCCAACTCAAACTTGAACACCCCTAAGTTGCAGTTGGGGCTGTCGTTGGTGGAGCTCCACGCCCCAGGCGTGGTGGGCAAGTCGCTGTTGCCGCCGCAGCCCGCGCACATGGCTTGGTAGACCGTGCCGTCTTTGTCAAAACGCGAGGTTCCGCCGTCCACGTGCTCGTTGCTCTCGTCGCCCCCGAAGTACGTTGCGTAGTTCAGGTCAACGCCTCCTGGGTCCATCACGCCCAGCCAAAAATCCGAGTTGTCCGTACCCAGCTGGTAGCCCTCCTCCGTCACCGGCATGCCGCTTGTGCCGGACGTGAAAATGAATGGGCTCGTGTTGTTGGTGGCGCCGCCCCAGCCACTCATGTACACCTCCCCGCAATCGCTCACGAGAAAGGCCGTGGGACTGATGTCGATGCTGCCGAAGTTGTCGGGGTCGCCCACGCGGGTGTGCCAGACCAAATCGTCCAGCGCCGGCGTGAAGCACGCCACAAACTGACCCGCCGTGGGACTTTCGTCGTACGTGCCGGCGGTGATGGGCTTGCCGCCGATGCTTTGGCCGTAGATGTACACTTGGCTGACGGGGTCGACCTGGACGAAGTAGGCCTGGTCGTAGTTGTTGGTCCCAAACAAGGTCGCCCCCGACGGCGCCCCGCCCCCCACCGGATACCGGACCACAAACCCGTCGCACAAGCCCCCAAAGGAATCGTCGTCGGCGTTGGCCAGGGTCGGGAAGTTGCCTGAAGACGTGCCGCCGCACACCACCGGTTCCCCGCCGGGCGTGAACTGGATGCCGTACGCCGCATCCGCCCCATCCCCTCCCAGGTAGGTGGAGAATTCCAACGCGCTGAGGTCCTGTGAAAGCCGGAACACCACAGCATCCGTGGAACCGCCGCCGTAGGCCGGACTGGGCGAATTCACCTGAGGGAAGTTGTCCGCCCCGGTGACGCTCGCCACCCAGGGTTTGTCGTCCGCGTCGACGTTGATTTCCCCGCGGAAAACGTCGCCGTAGTTGTAATTCAAATAGTTGCCGCGGTTCACCCCCGACGGCCCTTCCGACCCGCCGATGAAGGTCGACGCCTCCAGCGTGCAGCCTGCATCCACGTCGCTGAACCGCATCACAAACAAGCTCGCCCCATTGACCAATCCACCGCCGCCAGGGTAGTTGCAACAGCCGTCCAAATTCACAAGTGGCCCGTCGTCGTAGCTCGTGTCAAACGCGCCGTCGGTGGTGGGAAAATCGTCCGAACCCGTGGTGCCCAGGATGTAGATGGCGCCCTGGCTGTCCGAGACGATGCTCGACGGCACGTCGAGGGCGCCGCCGCCGAAAACTGTGCTGTACTCCAGCGCCGTCCCGTCCGCCGAAAAGACGGAGAACCCGCAATCGAACGGCCCAGACGCAAACGTCATCCCCGTGGAGATCGCGCCAGCTGTGGTCGGGTACTCCTCCAAGTTGCCGTTCCAAAGGGCGGTGCCACCCAGGGCCCGCGCCTCGTCGTCGTATGCCGCGGTGAACCCCCAGTTGCTCTGGGTGGCGCCGATGTAGGTGGCGAACACGATGTCGGGGTCGATGACCAAGGGGTGGCCAGGGTCGTGGTCGCCCACGGCGAAAGACACGCTTTGGCCCTCGACCACGTACGCGACCTCCACCTCGCGCAGCGAACCGTCAATGTCCTGGTACGCATAGGGCTTGCCCCACCTGGCCTCTGCCGTGGTGCCAAGCTGGAAGGCGATGCTTCCGTCGGGTTGCAGCGTCAGGGCCACGCCTTCGTGGCGCACAGAAAGCGCGGCCAGGTCGGCGCCAGGCTGGACAATCCAGTCCTCTTTCCAACCCGGACCAGGCAAGTCGGCCCGGTCGCCCGGGGAACGTGGACCCACCCGCAAATCGATGCCTGGCCAAACGTCCAGCAACTTGAATCGCGTCGACGGCACGAGGCCCTCGGCCCATCGGTTGGGGTCGTTTCCGAGGTAGTAATTGACTTTGTGTTCAGCCTGAGTCAGCGTTTGACGCGTGGGGTGCGGCTGGCTGCCCTCCCAGTGAATGCGCCACGCGTGGCTGTGCACGGTCGCGTCGGGGTCGGAAGGATCCAAGGCACCCGTCCTGTCGTATCCGTGGGCCCACAATTCATCGTAGCCTTCGCCGGCCACCCAGACCGCCATCCCTTGGTCCTCCAGCCAGGTGATGCCGCCGGCCCAGTCGGCCCGCATCTGCACGGGCGCGTCCCATTGGCCTTCGTTGGGGATCCAGTCTTGGGCCCAGGTGACAGGGCCCAAGCCGAGCATGCATGTCGCCGCCAACCGCAAACGATTCACCCAAGCACGGAGGCTCAGGAAGTGGCGGGTTTGGGAAAGGAAAAGCGGCAGCATCACAACGAAAGTACGCCACCTGAGAACGCCGGGTCAGGAGAGCTCGTCGCTCAGCAGCCGCATCTCGATGGACGGGGCCATTTTTTCGTGCAGGATGCGGTACACAGCCTCGGCGATGGGGATGTCGACTTCGAACTTTTGGTTCATGCCGTGGATGCCCTGGGATCCCGTGAATCCTTCGGCGACCATGTCCATTTCCAGGATGGCCGATTTCACCGTGTAGCCCTTGCCGATCATGGTGCCCAGGGTCCGGTTTCGGCTGTGGGGGCTGTACGCCGTGACGAGCAAGTCGCCGAGGTAAGGGCTGCCCTTCACGTCGCGGTCGACTTCATGAACCGCGGCCAAGAACCGCTTCATTTCTTGGCTGGCGTTGCTCACCAGGACGCTGATGAAGTTGTCGCCGTAGCCCAAACCGTGGGCGATCCCCGCGGCGATGGCGTACACATTTTTCAAGACGGCCGCCAGCTCGGCGCCGACGACGTCGTGGGTGGTTTGGACCCGGATGTAGCGGGTCTCGAGCAGCTCGGCGAAGGCCTCGGCGTGGCCGAGGTTGGGGCACGCCACCGTGAGGTAGCTGAGCTTTTCGCGGGCGACTTCCTCGGCGTGGCACGGGCCGCAAATCATCCCGATGTTCTCGTACGGCAGGTCAAATTCCTTGTGCAGGTAGCGCGCCGGGATGCTGTCGTATTCCGCCACCATGCCCTTGATGGCCGAGAAAACCACCTTGGACGCGACGCCCTGGATGTTGCGCTCTCGAAAGACGTCGTTCAAGTACAAGCTTGGGATGGCCACCACCAGCACGTCGCAGGCGTTCACGACGGCTTGCATGTCGTTGGTCACGTGAAGTTTGGCCGTGGGCAGGCTGATGCTTTGGCTGTGGCGGGGGTTGTGGCCGTACTGCTGAAGCTCGTTGGCCGTCTCCTCACTGCGCACCCACCAGTGGAGGGTGTCCACGTTGGTGCACAGCATCTTGGCGATGGCTGTGGCCCAACTTCCGCTGCCGAGGATCCCCACGTTCATGGCGGCAAAGGTAATCGCGTCGACTTGGGCTGTCTGAAGGCGCGGCGTACCTTCGCGCGCGAATCCCGGCCAAGCCGGAGGAACCCAAGGAATCATGAGCGAAGACGGATTGAAGAAAATCATCAGCCACGCCAAGGAGTACGGCTTTGTCTTTCCCAGCAGCGAGATCTACGACGGCTTGAGTGCCGCCTACGACTACGGCCAACTCGGCAGCGAGCTGAAAAACAACATCAAGCAGTACTGGTGGACGGCCATGGTGCGCATGAACGAGAACATCGTCGGCATCGACGCGGCCATCTTCATGCACCCCACAACTTGGAAAGCCTCCGGCCACGTGGACGCCTTCAACGACCCGCTCATCGACAACAAAGACAGCAAGAAGCGTTACCGCGCCGACGTGCTGATCGAGGAACACATCGCCAAAATCGAAGCCAAAATCAACAAGGACGTCA
Organism: Flavobacteriales bacterium; assembly: GCA_049610985.1. Taxonomy (GTDB): domain Bacteria; phylum Bacteroidota; class Bacteroidia; order Flavobacteriales_D; family Sanyastnellaceae; genus UBA11663. The sequence goes on from JBMZAB010000035.1 coordinate 23,396, forward strand.
CCAAGGCGGCCAAGCGGTTTGGCGACGACTTCGACGAGGCGCAGTTCCGCAGCACCAACCCCC
>JBMZAB010000036.1:0-19257 GCA_049610985.1 Flavobacteriales bacterium
CCACATCGACGTGCCAGGCGTCGGTCAGGCCGTCCGAAAATGGTTCGGTGTGATGAGGCCCATCGATTTGGACAACTTCTAACAGGCGCCTCAAGGGGAGCCGTCCACATTTCTTTGGTGGCATTGTCACTGAAGTGACACCTTCGTTGGAGGGTGACGCTTGACCTTTGCGTCATGAAAACCATTTTGTTGCGCGGCCTTGCGGGGCTCGCCATCCTCGCGGTTGGGGTGTTCGTGATGAACGGCCTTGTCGGCATGAAGTCCACCCCACCGGTGAATCCGCGTCCGGCCAATGCACGACTGGTCAAGGTGATGTCGGCCGAGCCCGATACGTTGAATGCAGTGGTGCAGCTGGAGGGACGGGTTCAGGCCAAAAACCGGATGACGGTCATCGCCGAAGTCAGCGGCATGCTCCCGGTGGGCGGCAAGGAGTTTCGCGAAGGGGTTTCTTTTCAGGAAGGAGAGATCATGTTGTCGATTGACGACCAGGAATTGCGCGCCAATTTGGTGTCCCAGCGAAGCCAATGGCTTCAGCTGCTTGCTTCCTCGCTGGCCGACCTGCAATTGGATTTTCCAGAACGTGCGGCTGTGTGGTCGGGGTACGTCTCCGCGTTGAACGTGGAGGCGCCGCTGGCGCCGCTGCCTGAAGCAGAGACGGAGCGCGAGCGCTTGTACTTGACCTCACGCGGCATCGTGTCGGGGTACCATGCCATTCGAGCGTCTGAGTCTCGGCTGGCCAAACACCGCTTCATCGCACCCTTCGACGGGGTCGTGACCGCCACCAACGTGGAGCCAGGCTCGATGGTTCGGGCGGGTCAACCGCTCGGGTCGTTTGTCGGCACAGGAAGGTTTGAGGTGAAGTCGGCCGTGCACGCCCGCCACCTCGACGTGCTTCGCCCAGGTCAAGGGGTGGTGCTTCGAGAAGAAGGTGGTCGCGTGGTTGCACGTGGTCAAGTGGCCAGGACGTCAGGTCATGTGGACGCCATGACCCAAAGCGCCAGCGTCTTCTGCAATGTGGAGGCCGTGCAGGGGGAGACCCTCCGGGACGGGAAGTTCTTGGCAGGCGAAGTGCTCGGCGACAGCCGGTTGGGTGTCGTGGCGTTGGACGAAGCGTTGTTGACCGGGAAGAAGGGCCGAGAGGTGTTTGTCGTGAAGGAAAGCCGACTGGCGCTGGCCCAGGTGGACGTGGTTCACCGCGACGCCGACCGCGTGTTGGTGACAGGGCTGGAAGCTGGAGTGGACTTGTTGGCCGAGCCTGTGTCGGGCAGCTTCGAGGGCATGTTGGTTGTGACCACACAACGCTGAAGCCATGGGTGCACTCATCCGTTATTTCGTCAGGTACAACCTGGTTGGCGATTTAGTCATGTTGGCCATTTTGGCCGCGGGCTGGGTGGGTTTGGGCTCCACGCGGAGCAATTTTTTCCCGGTCACAGAATCCAAGACGATTCAGATTCAAGTCGTTTACCCTGGGGCGTCTCCAGCGGAGGTCGAGGAAGGCATCGTGGCCAAAATCGAGGAGAACCTCCAAGGCATCGCCGGCCTGGACCAGGTGAAGTCGGTGTGCTCTGAAAACGCGGGAAGCATCACGGTGACCGTCCTGGACGCGGGCGAGACGGACGAGATTTTGCAAGACGTGAAGAACGCGGTGGACCGCATTGCCTCGTTCCCAGTTGGGATGGAGCCGCCCACCGTGTTCAAACAGGAAGCCATCGGGGTGGCCATCACCTTCGCCGTCACGGGGGTGGACGATTTGAGGGCCTTGAAGACGGAGGCGCGCAGGATCGAGCAAGACTTGCGCGCCTTGGACGGCATCAGCCAGGTGGCATTGAGCGGGTTTCCAGGCGAGGAAATTGAAGTGGCGATCCGCGCCGACAAACTGACGGAGTTGAACATGACTTTGGCTGAGGTGTCGGCCGCGATTCGCGCCGCCAACGTCGAGACGACCGGCGGACGCTTGAAGACCGCCCGCGAAGAATTGATCGTGCGGGGCCGGTTCCGTGGGTACGATGCGGAGGCCTTGGAAGACATTGTGATCCGTTCCAACGTCGATGGACGTGTGGTGCGGTTGTCTGATGTGGCCGTGGTGCAGGACCGGTGGGCGGACAACGATCCTTCGCGGAGTTGGTACAACGGCATGCCCTCGGTGGTGGTGACGGTGAACAACCTGACCACCGAAAGCATCTTGGACGTCACAGAGTTGGTGCGCCAATACATCGAGGCGTACAACCTCCAAGCCGAGGAAGTGGGAACGGGCCTGAAGCTCGACATCATCCGGGACAGCTCTGTCGTGCTCAACCAGCGCATCGAATTGCTCGTCAACAACGGGGTGGTTGGTTTCCTGTTGGTGATTTTGCTGTTGGCGTTGTTCCTCAACATTCGTTTGGCGTTCTGGGTGGCGCTGGCCATCCCGGTGTCTTTCGCGGGGATGTTCATTTTCGCCGGCATGACTGGCGTGACAATCAATGTCATCAGCTTGTTTGGGATGATTCTGGTCATCGGGATTTTGGTGGACGACGGCATTGTCATTGCCGAAAACATTTACCGCCACTTTGAAATGGGCAAAGACCGGCACACGGCCACCATCGAGGGCACGTTGGAGGTCTTGCCGGCGGTGTTCAGCGCCATCGTCACCACCATAGTGGCGTTCGCGTCGTTCTTCTTCATCGAAGGACGACTCGGCGACTTCTTCGGGGACATGGCCACTGTCATCATGCTCACCTTGTTGTTCAGCTTGGTGGAAGGGGCGTTCATATTGCCGGCGCACGTCGGCCACAGCAAGGCGCTTCGCCGGGATTGGAAACCCAACCGCGTGGAGCGCACCATGCGCACGCTCATGGACTTCCTCAAGTCCAAACTCTACGCTCCCGTGTTGCGATTTGCGATGGCGCAGCCTTGGATCACCTTCTCGGGCATCGTCGCCCTCTTCCTGATCACGGTCCCAGGCCTGATTGGCAGCGGGTTGGTGAAAACCACTTTCTTCCCCTTCATCGAGTCGGACAACCTCACGGTGAGCTTGTCCATGGTGAGCGGAACCCGGGACGAGGTCACGGCCAGCGAATTGGACGCGATTGAGGCCAAAGTCTGGGAAGTCAACGCCGCCTTGAAGGCGGAGCGGGAAGACGGCCAGGACGTCATCTTGGCCGTGGACAAACGCGTGGGCCCTGCCGCCCACGTGGGCAGCATCAACATTCAGTTGCTGGACGGCGAACAGCGCGGGGTGCGGAGCACGGACATCAGCGCGCGCATCCGCGAGAAGGTGGGCACGGTGTACGGCGCCGAGAATCTGAGCTTCGCGGGGTTCTCGCCCTTCGGCCGGCCGGTGTCGGTGTCCTTGCTAGGCAACGACTTGGATGCACTTCAAGCTGCCACGGAGGAATTGAAAGCGGCGATGATGCAGCGAGAGGATTTGAAGGACGTCACGGACAACAACCAGCGGGGGTTGCAAGAACTGGATGTGTTGCCCAAACCCCGGGCCCAGCAGCTCGGCCTCACAGCCGGGGACTTGATGCTGCAAATCCGTCAAGGGTTCTTCGGCAACGAGGTTCAACGCCTCCAACGCGGCCGGGATGAGGTCCGCGTGTGGGTGCGCCTGGCCGAGGCGGACCGAAGCGCCTTGAGCGACCTTCGACGCTATCGGATTCGGACCCCGGCTGGGGGACTGGTGCCGTTGGAAGAATTGGCCGAGGTGCGGGAGGTGCAAGGCATCACCGCGATCAACCGCCTGTACGGGGAGCGCGAAGTGCAAGTCAGCGCAGACCTCTCGGGCCCCGACGTCAGCGCCAGCGATGCGAATGCAGATTTGAAGGTCAACGTCATCCCCGGCATCCTGGCCAAATATCCCGCCATCCGCGCGAGTTACGAAGGACAAAACCGCGAACAGGCCAAGTCCCAGGTGAGCATCCAAGCCATCATGCCGCTGATTTTTGCGCTGATGTTGTTCATCATCATCCTGACGTTTCGCTCGCCGTTGCAGGGCTTCGCGGTGTTTGGCCTCATTCCATTTGGCATGATCGGCATTAGCCTCGGCCATTGGTTGCTGGGTGCCCAGATCAGCTTGTTCAGCATCCTCGGCATGATCGCCCTCATTGGCATTTTGGTGAACGACGCCCTGGTGTTTGTCGCCGCCTACAACGGCAACCTCAAAGAGGGCATGCCCGTGCACGACGCCATTTGGGAAGCTGGCATGAGCCGATTCAGGCCCATCCTGTTGACCACCGTCACCACGGTCGCGGGCCTGGCGCCCCTCATGCTCAACAAGAGTTTCCAAGCGCAGTTCCTCATTCCCATGGCCATCTCCGTCGCGTTCGGGTTGTTGTTCGTCACGGTGGTGATTTTGGTGCTGCTGCCCATCTACTTGATGTGGATCAACCCGCTTCACCGTTCATGGGTGTGGGTCAAAAAGGGCGATTGGCTCTCCCGGGAATCGGCAGAGCCCGCCGTGCGTGAGGAACGCGGATTTGCCCCCAACACCCTGCCTGTGTTGGCTTTGGGGTTCATGGCATGGGGCCTGAGCGCGGACGCGTCTGCCCAAACGGACCTGACCCGCGAGGAGGCCGTGACCATGGCCCTCGAGCAGCACTACGGCATTCAGTTGGCCCAGGGCCAGCGCGATTTGGCGGAAGTCGGAAACGCCTGGGGTGCGGCCGGCGCGCTGCCGAGGTTGGCGCTCACGGCCGGGGTGGGCACCAACGTCACCGACCAAACCGAAAACCCGTCCACCTTTTTGCCCATCGCCACCGAGTCTCAATCGGTGTCCCCAGGCCTGCAGGTGCAATGGACGCTCTTCGACGGCATGGCGATGTTCGCCAACAAGGACCGTCTGGTGCTCCTCACAGAGCAAGCGGAGGGCAACGTGGAATTGATGGTGGAGTCCACGGTGCAAGCGGTGTTGACCGCCTACGACAACGTGCTCGTGCAGGAGGAGAGCCTCGTGGTGCTCCAAGCGACCATGGATTTGACCCAAGAACGGCTGGCCCGGCTGGACGCGTCCTTGGCGTTGGGCACCGCCAGAACGTTTGACCGGCTCCAGTTCGAGAACGCTTTGCTGACCGACAGCGCCGCTTGGCTTCGTCAAAGCGTCGCCAGCCGTGCGGCTCGTCGAAACCTCAACCTGCTTCTCGCTGCGCCCGACGACCAGGCCTGGACCCTGACATCGGCGTTGCTGGACCCCAACACCACCGGCGACATGGCCTCGGCCCAGGCCCGTTTGGCCGGCAAAAACACAAGCGTGTCCAACGCGGTGTTGGCCATGCAGTTGGCCGAAGTGGGGGTGCAGCAGGCCAAGGCGCGCTTGTCCCCCGTGTTGGGCTTGACTGCCAATTGGGGCAACACGGCCGGGCAGTCGCGCGCGGTGTCCGATTTGCCGCCTCAGCTTGTGTTCAACCCCTACGAGAACGGCGACATCCAGTCTTTTGTGACCAACTATGGCGCCCAGCTGACCCTGAATTTCAACTTGTTCAACGGCGGCGCCACCCGCAGGGCCATCCAACAAGCCCAAATCCAAGTGGAGCTTGCGGGCCTCGACCGAGACCGTTTGCTGCTTGAGGCGCAATCGGCCTTGGCCCAAGCGTGGGACCGTAGGGCTGCCGCGCAGGAATTGCACGAGTTGGCACAACGGCGCACTGAGAATGCCAGGTTGGCGGCCCAACTTGGCGCAGACCGGTACCGCGACGGAATCCTCAACGCCCTCGACTTCAGGGCCCTCGATGTGGCGCTGCTTCAGGCGGAGGCGGCAGAACTCGCAGCCCGACAAGAGTGGGCGGCGGCGCATTGGGATGTGATGCGGCTCACAGGCGACCTGCGGGCAGGTCAGGTGGTCGTGCGCTGAACGAGGTTCAAGTCGGCTTGCACCAAGAATCGCCCTTTACCCGTTGGACACGAGCTCTTGGTTCTCGACCAGCTTGGCGTAATGCCCGCCTTGGGCCATCAAGTCGGCATGTTTGCCTTGTTCCACCACTTGTCCGGCTTCCATGACGCAAATGCGGTCGGCCCCCTTCACCGTACTGAGGCGGTGGGCGATGACCACCGAGCTGCGTCCTTGCATCAAGGCGTCCAACGCGGCCTGGACTTCGCGCTCAGAGGTGCTGTCCAAAGCGCTGGTGGCTTCGTCCAAAATCAACAAATCGGGGTCCTTCAAAATGGCCCGGGCGATGGCGATGCGTTGGCGCTGTCCCCCTGAAAGTTGAACGCCTCGTTCGCCCACCAGGGTGTCAAGACCGTCAGGAAATTCTTGGATGAACTCCCAAGCAAAGGCTTTTTTGGCGGCCTCCACGACTTCTTCCTCCGACGCGTCAGGCCGGCCGTAACGGATGTTGCTTCTCAAATCTCCTCCAAACAAGATGACCTCTTGCGGCACAAACGCCACGCGTTGGCGGTACCCGCGCAAGTCCATGGTGGCCACGTCCTCGTCGCCGACTTTGAACGAGCCTTGGTCGGCCGCATGAAAACGCAAGAGCACTGCGGCCACCGTGCTTTTGCCGGCCCCGCTTGACCCGACCAGGGCAATTTGTTGTCCTGGTTCCACACGCATTGAAAAGCCTTGGAGCACAGGCACGTCCGGGCGTTGAGGGTAGTTGAAATGAATGTCCTCCAACGTGATGGGCCGCCGAAGCGACACCGCCACAGGCTCTTGGTTCAAGTCGTGGACCTCGCGCTCCTGGTCCACAATGTCCATGACCGACTCAATGGCACCGAGTCCCCGTTGAAGCGCGCTGAATTGGGCGGCCATGCCCCCAATGCTGCCCGCGACAAGTCCCGTCATGAGGAGAAACGAAAAGAAGTGCTCGCTGGCCAATGCTCCTTCCTGCATGAGGTCTGCCCCTTTGAAGATGACCAAGGTGATGGCCCCGAACAAAAACAGGATGATGAAGCTGGCAAACGCCCCGCGCCAAAAGGCCCCCTTCATGGCGAGGGATTTGATCTCGCGGGCATGCTTCCCGTATTTCCTGCGCTCCATCCATTCGTTGGCGTAGCTCTTGACGCTCACGATCGCAGTGAGCACATCTTGCACGACCACGTTGGACGCGGCCACTTCGTCTTGTGTACGCTTGGAGAGTTTCCGGATGAATCGGCCAAACACGATGGCCGCGACGATCATCACAGGGATGGTGCCTAGCATCCAGAGGGTCAATTCCACGGAGAAGTATCCCAAGGCCACAATGCCTCCCACGATCAAAATCAATCCGCGGAACAGCTCGGCCAGGGTGACTGTGAAAATGTCCTGGATGGTGGCGATGTCGGCCGAAATACGGCTGTTGAGGTCGCCCACGCGGCGTGCGTCATAAAAGGCCATGGGCATGCTGATGAGCGCGTCAAAGGCATCTTGTCGCATCGTCAGCATCATCTTTTCCGTCATGTCTGCAAAAAGGATGACTCGGATGAATGAGAAGACGGCTTGGACGGCCAACACCGTCAGCAGCGTCCATCCGATGGAAGCCAAATCGTCAAGTTGGATGCCGAGGTAGGGCAATTCACCCACGGCTCCCGTGGTGCCCACCCCGCCCAGTTGCCCCCAGAGCCGCGTGATGGCCAGCGTCAGCACCCCAGAGATGCTCATGATGACGATGCCTGCTGTGAAATGGAGGGTGTAAGGCTTCAGGTACTTTTGCATCCGCCCAAATCCCTTCAAGTCGGCAAACGCGAATTTCTTGGTGGGCCTGTCGTCGTCGTTGTGTCGCCTGCCGTGTGCCATGGGGGACAAAGTTAAAGTGGGGTCAACCCTTTGGCGAAACAAAAAGGCTTCCTTACATTTGCCCTCCCTTATCGGGAAATCAGAGCACGATGAAAAGGACATTTCAACCCTCCGTTCGGAAGCGCCGCAACAAGCACGGATTCCGCAAGCGCATGGCAACCGCCAATGGTCGCAACGTTTTGAGCGCACGTCGCCGCAAGGGTCGCAAGAAGTTGACCGTGAGCTCTGAGCGCCGCCACAAAGGCATCGAGCGACTGTAATTACACAGCCACTCCACAAAAAAGGGATTCCAGGGGATCCCTTTTTTGTTGCCCTTCAACGAAGGTTTTGAATGGAAGGGGAGGACCACACCACGCCCAACGAGGATTGGGGAACGAGTGCGCATCCCCCTTGCCAAATGCCCCCTCGAACCGACCCGACCAGCCACCCTCGTTCAGCCTCCCATTCCAGTGAGTCCACGGACAGTTCGCGTCGGAAATCGAGGTTGGGACCGTGCCCTTTGAACATGGCTTCTTTCGCCGCCCAGATCCAAGGCTTGGCTTCGGGCCACTGCATCTGCTCAATTGGCGACATGAAACGCCTGGCGATGCGGGAAATTCGACGATCTGTGGTGTCTACCAAGTCGATGCCATGGTGCCGCTCGCCAGCTTCCCAAACGGCTACCGCGGCGGTGGTGTGGTCCTGAGAACTGTGGTGGGAGATGCTCAAGGGACGCCGTGTTCCAACGGCATCGTGCAGTTGGGGTTTCCCGTCCTGGTGGGTGACACGCCACACTTCTGAGCCCATCAGCTCCGTCAAAGCACAGGCCACCGCTTGGTGTTCCCGCAGTCGACCGTCAGACATCTCGGTCCATTCGCGCTCGGGAAAATGGGCTTCAAGCTTGGCCAAGGGCCACGCAGCCCCTTTGTCCCACTTCCACAGAACAACCTGAGGGTTCTCAGGTTGATTGGTCAATGGCAAACGGGGCATGGGCGCAAAGGACGGGGGTTTGGTCCTCGGCTCCAAAGCACCAGGCTTCCGTATTTTTGCACGTATAAAATCTAGATCATGGGCAACACAACCCCCACACCTACACTCCCTTACAAAGTCAAAGACATGAGCTTGGCCGAATGGGGACGCAAAGAAATCACCTTGGCCGAGGCTGAAATGCCTGGCTTGATGGCCCTCCGTGAGGAGTTTGGCACGTCCAAACCACTGGCCGGTGCCCGGGTGGCGGGATGCCTCCACATGACCATCCAAACCGCCGTCTTGATCGAAACCTTGGTGGAGTTGGGTGCTGAGGTGACTTGGTCGTCCTGCAACATCTTCTCCACCCAAGATCACGCAGCGGCAGCCATCGCAGCGGCGGGCATTCCCGTATACGCTTGGAAGGGCATGACGGAAGAAGAGTACGAGTGGTGCATCGAGCAGACTTTGTTCTTCGGCGAGGAGCGCAAGCCCCTCAACATGATTCTGGACGACGGGGGAGACCTCACCAACGTGGTGTTGGACCAATACCCAGAGCTCGCCGCAGGCATCAAAGGCATCTCAGAAGAAACCACGACAGGCGTGTTGCGCTTGTACGAGCGCGAGAAGAACGGGACGTTGCCGATGCCGGCCATCAACGTGAACGACTCGGTCACCAAGTCCAAGTTTGACAACAAGTACGGATGTCGCGAGTCCTGCGTGGATGCCATCCGCCGAGCCACCGATGTGATGATGGCGGGCAAAGTCGCCGTGGTTGCGGGCTTTGGAGATGTGGGCAAGGGCTCCGCCGAGTCGTTGCGCAACGCCGGTTGCCGTGTGATTGTGTCTGAGATTGATCCCATCTGCGCTTTGCAGGCCGCCATGGAAGGGTTTGAGGTGAAAAAGATGCTTGACGCCGTGGCCGAAGCCGACATCGTGGTGACCGCCACGGGCAACAAGGACATCGTCACCGGTGCCCACTTCGAAGCCATGAAGGACAAGGTGATTGTGTGCAACATCGGTCACTTCGACAACGAAATCGATGTCGCTTGGCTCAACACCAACCATGGCGAGACCAAGGACACCATCAAGCCACAAGTGGACATGTATACTGTGAACGGTAAGGACATCATCCTCTTGGCAGAGGGCCGCTTGGTGAACCTCGGATGCGCCACAGGTCACCCAAGCTTCGTGATGTCGGCATCCTTCACCAACCAAACCATCGCCCAGATTGAGCTTTGGAACAACGCCGACAACTACAAGAACAGCGTATACACCTTGCCCAAGCACCTCGACGAGAAGGTGGCCCGCTTGCACCTCGCCAAAATCGGCGTGGAAATCGACGAGCTCTCTCAGGAACAGGCCGAGTACATCGGGGTTGGGGTCCAAGGCCCCTTCAAGGGCGAAGCTTATCGCTACTGAGCCGCGAGATTCGAATCGCGACATGGAAACAACCCTGCCTTCGGGCGGGGTTGTTTGCGTTTGGGTTCAATTGAAAATGCTCAGAATGGAGCCGTTCAGGCTCGTGCGGTAACGGTGCAGCGGCAACGTGGCTGGTCCGTTCATGACCGATCCGTCGATGATTTGCCATTCGCTCTCAGAACAGTCGTCGTGGTCCCGAAGGGTGAAGTTGTCCGAGTCAAGCGTGACTTTGCAGGCCAACGGAATGTCGTACGTGGCATGCCGGTCCAGCACCACAAATTCGTCCAGGGTGTATCGATAAACGTACAAACCTTTGGAGCCGCCCGCCAGGGCAATGGCCTCTCCTGGAAAATTCAGTGTGTTGTACGCCGGCAAATTCAGGTCGATTTGAAGGTTGACCGGGACGTACGGGATGAACTGTTGCTGTTCTCCGCATGAAGAGCACGACGCCAAAACGAGGGCCAGGGCCAGCCAGACCGCGCCAAAGGTGGACCTCAGACCCAGGGGGTCTTTGGGTGCGCCGGCCTTGAACGCCTTGATGTAGTTGGGTTCGTAGCTGCCCAAATCTGCAAATTCTTCTTGCGCGTAAGCTGCCTCGGCGAGCTTTGCCCCGTCCCGCGCCAAAGGCCACGCTTCGACGAAGGTTCGGCCTTCCCCTGCCAATGCCTCCGAGCACTTGACTGCGCCGTCGCCGATGAATTGGGCAGGGCCCTCCCACACGTGTTCTTCATTGTCGACCACCACGGGGCGGCCTGATGTGAGGCAGCGGCCGTCGTGGTCGAAATCACCAGCGTAGACTTCCATGCGTCGGGCGTCCACCATGGCGACACGACGCTGTGGGGTCGGGTCCAAACGCGCCCCCTGGGCGGCCAAGATGCCCAAGGTGTCGAGCGCGATGAGGGGCAACCCCAAGCCGTGGCACAAGCCCTTGGCGGTGGAGACCCCGATGCGAAGCCCCGTGAAGGAGCCTGGTCCGCCTGAAACGGCAACCGCCTCCAGTGAGGACTTGTCCCAGTCGTGTTCTTCCAGCAGGGCGTCGATGAGGGGCATCAGCCGTTCTGCGTGGACGTATCCGTCGGTGCGCTCTTCTTTCCAAGCCACGGCTTCGCCGTGCTCAGACAAGGCCACGGAACATTGTTTGGTGGCGGTGTCCAGGATGAGGATTCGTGCCATCAGCGGGTTTCTACGGCTTCACCGTCCTCCAAGTTGCGGCTGACGATTTCATACGGTCCAGTGATCAGCACATCTTCCTCGTTCACCTCGCCTTGGATTTCCACGAATTTGGTGTCTTGGATGCCGGTCTCCACCACAGTCCATTTTGCCTCACCGTCCACCAGCAGAAACACGCCGAGTTCCGTGTCGGTGTTTTCGTCTGCCTTGGTGTCGGAAGCCCGGCTCGCCACTGCTTGGATGGGGGCTGACAGCACGCGGTCGGCCCTGGCCGTCAATACGTCGACGGTGGCACTCATCCCTGGGCGGAACGGGGTCTCGTGGTCGTGGTTGCCTTTCACAAGGTGCATGTAGCTCGACCGATCCAGTCGGATTTTGACAGAAAAGTTGGTCACTTGGTCCATGCTGAACCCGTTCATGCCGGCATTCAGTGCGGTGTTGCCGATTTCGGTCACGCGACCCGAAAACGTTTCGCCCAGGTAGGCGTCGACCTCGATTTCAGCCTCGTCGTCCATGTGGATTCGGACGATGTCGCTTTCGTTGACTTCCACGTTGACCTCCATCGTACTGAGGTCGCTGACGTTCATGATGACCTCACCAGCCGTGAAGCCATTGCCTTGAACACTTTCACCGACCTCTTTGGACAGGGCGGTGACCACGCCCGCCTGAGGGGCCACAAGGGTGGTGCGGCTGAGGTTGTCCCGGGCCTCTTGAAGGGATGCTTCCCCGCTTCGGATCGCGAACTCGGCGCTTCGCACACTTTCTTTTGCGCTGGTGAGGTTGGCTTTGGCCGTGAGGAAAGACGCCTCGTTTTGGTCGAATTCAGCTTGAGAAATGACTTTGGAAGCAAGCAGGGACTTGGCGCGTTCGAAGGCCTTGGCTGCGGCGAATTGGTTGGCCTTGCCTTGGGCCACTTGGGCACGCGCAGAGGCCAAATTGGACCGTGCAGAATTCAAAGACGCTTCCGCCCTCAACAAGGCCGCTTCGTAGATGTCGGGGTTGAGCTGCACGAGCAGGTCGCCCTTTTCGACCACGTCGCCTTCCTTCACGGGCAGGTCGACGATTTGGCCGTTGACTTCGGCCGTGATTTTGACTTCGATTTCAGGCTGGATTTTGCCGCTGGCGCTCACGCGCTCGACAATGTCCCTGGCTTGGACCGTATCGGTGCTGACGACCGGCAACTCGCGGTTGCCACCGCGGACCACCGCCACAACCACCAAGGCCAAAATGACGCCGCCGAGGCCCAGAATTGCGTTCTTGTTCATCGTTGCGGAGTTGTGGGGTTAAAGGCTCAAAGGACGGCCCATGTAGAAATCGAGGATGCGTGTCTTGAACACAAAGTCGTATTCCGTTCGAAGGGCGTTGATGCGTGCGTTGTCCAACCGGGTCCGGGCGTCTGCGTATTCAAGGGCCGAGATGGCGCCGGCTTCAAATCTGGCCTCGGCGTTGGTCATGGCCAAGCTGGCCGCCTCCAAGGCTTTGTTGTTGGCGTCGAAGGTGCGTTCGGCGGCCCGGGCATCGGCCCAGGCGGTTTGAACCGTTTGCGTGAGGCTTTGCGCCGTTTGTGCTTTGGAGAGTTGGGCGGACAACACCCCCACTTTGGCGCGCTCAATGCCGGCATGGATGCCGAAGTTGTTGAAGACGGGAATGCTCAGCGAGAAGAATATGCTCTGGTTGACGTTGTTCGAGAGTTGGTCCTGGAAAGACATGGTCTCGAAGGTCACTCCTGAATTGTCCACCACAGGTGTGGTCAAATTCACGCCGGGCGTGGTGGTGGGAATCTCGTAGAACGTGGTGGTGGATTCCCCGATTTGTTCCAATCGGTTGGCCGAGTACCCTGAGCCCATGCTGTACGACCCCACAATGCGTGGCATCCGGGCGGCTTTGGCCAAATCCAACCCGAGATAGGCGTCGGTCACTTGCAACTCGGCGGCCTTCATGTCTGGGAACGACCCCAAGGCAAACGCCACGGCGGCGTCGGCATTCACGGGCAGCACAGTGCTCTCCATCAAGTCGTCCGACGGCGGGGCGACATCCAGCGCTTCGGATGCATTGGCTTCCAATTGCAAAACTTGCGCAAGATTGAGCTTGGCCAGGGTGACGCCGTTTTCTGCGCCAATTACGGAGCTTTCGTCATTGGCCTGTTGGGCAAGCACATCCAAGAGGTCACTCTCCGCAGCGGCACCGGCGTCCACCAACGTTTGCACGCGTTCAACTTGACGGCCGGTCGCTTCGGCATTCAGTTTGGCGATGTCCAAAAATTCCTTCTGGAACAAAACGTTGAGGTAGGCTGAGGCCAAGCTCAGCGCCACACCATTGCGGGCGACTTCCAAGTTGGTCGCCGCCAATTTCAGCCCCAGGCGGGCCCTGCGCAGGTTCAAGTGGTTCTGGAATCCGTTGAACAACGTCACCCCTGAGCTGAGGCCCACGTTGCTCGATTGAACGGCGTCGGTCGCAAACTGATTGGTGAACGGGTCGATGGTCTGACCGATGTTTACCCCGAAGCTGGAGGAGGCGTTGAGGTTGGGCAAAAAGGCGCCCTTGGCGGTCAAGGCGGCAACCTCACTTTGTCGAAGGCCGAGTTGCGATTGCTTGAGTTGAAGGTTGTGCTCGAAGGCATGCTCCAAACAGCGTTCCAAGGTCCAAGTGTCTGTGGACTGGCCCCAGGCGGCGAAGGACAAGCAAGCAAAGGCGAAGAAAATGGCGCGCATTTCCCAAAAATACGCCGAGTCGGGCCTCAGATGCCTTTGGAGGTGGGTTGCTTCTTTCGTTTGAACACAAACCATGCAAAAAACGCCATGATGGCATAAGGCACACCCATGAGGTACAGGATGCCCGCATTCAGGCCTCGGCCCAAACTTCCGTCCTCCGCGCTGTCTTCGGCCACAGCCTTGCACATCACGCATTGACCCCACGCCACATCTGCAATCAGCATGGCGGCGAGGAGCAGGAAAAGGCCCGGATTCAAACGCGTGCAAGGCATCAGAACGGGTAGCAAGGGGAAATGAGCAGGTAGACCACCACGCCTGTGAACGTCACGTACATCCAAATGGGCCAAGTGATGCGTGCCCACTTGCGGTGCCGTTGGATTTGATTCCCCAGGCCCAACAAGTAGGTGGTCAACACCAAGGGTACAATGACAATGGACAGCAGGATGTGGGTGAGCAGCACGACAAAATAGACGCCACGGATCCACCCTTCTTTGCAGAACGGCGTGCTTGGCGTGGTGATGTGGTAGCTGACGTAGCTGAGCAGGAAAAGCGCCGACAGGACCAGTGCAGCGGTGTTCAGGTTTTGGTGCAGCTGGACTTTTCCATTCTTGATGGCCCAAAACGAAGCCGCCAAACACAGAAACGCCGTGCCATTGATGGTTGCGTTCACCGCAGGAAGGGTGTGCAGCACCGCCTCCATTTTTGGATCGACTTCAATGCCTGGCAGGAAGAACATGACGGCCACCACCACAGGGATGGCGATGCCAGCCACCCATACAAACGTCTTCATGTTGCGGTCAATGCCCATGCTCATTGGTTTCTTCTTCAGAGACAAAAATGGCCCACAATGTGTTCACTCAGTCGTCCTCTGCCAAAGCAAGCTGGGCGGCGTCCATGAGCATGTCGTCCACTTCAACCGTGGAGGTGCCGTCGTAGAATCCCCGGATTCGGTCTTGTTGGTCCACCAGCACAAAGGTGTCGCTGTGGAAGAACCCTCCGGCCGCCGTGTCGCTCTCCAGCGCGGTCAAGTAGTACCCGTGTCTTGCGTGGTCGTAGAGGTCTTCTTTGTCGCCAGTCAAGAACTTCCAGGACGTGGTGTCGGCCCCAAGTTGGGTGGCGTAGGTCTCGAGACGCTTCGGCGTGTCGCGCACGGGATCCACGCTGTGACTCAACAGCACCACGTTGTCGGTGAGGCCATGGGTATCCAGCCATTGTTGTCCCCGCGCCAATTGGCTGCTCATGATGGGACAAATGGTGGGGCAGTGGGTGAAGAAGTAGTCGACGATTTTGACCTTGCCCTCCACGGTTCGGTGGCTGATTTCCACGCTGTCGATGCCCATAAATGCGAACGCCGGAACGGTGTGGCCTTCTGGACCCAGCACCGGCAAAGGGTCACACACTGACAGCTGTTCGACCAGTTGTTCTTGGGCGTAGGCCGCGACGTCCATTTCCTTTTTCAGCAAGGCGATGTCCTCGACCGCGTCTTTGATGTCGTCTTCGACCGCCGCGTGGTACACCCCACGCAAAAACCCTTCGGCGTCCACAAGCCAAATGGTCGCCACATTGTTGGGGTCGTCCTCGTCTCGTTGAATCATGAAGTCTTCCGACACAATGCGGTCGATGTCCGCCTTGTCACCTGTGAGGAATTGCCACTTGCCGTCGAACCCGTTGTAGCGAGTGTTGCGTTGGACGTAGTCGTTCAGCACTTCTGGGGTGTCGTGCTCCGGATTCAACGTGAAGCACACCACCGAAATGTCGTCCTCGTCCCGGTACCGGAAGTTGGGCCATAGCAGCTGCTTGGTGACCTGCGCCACGTGGGGTGCGTCGGTCCCAAAAAACGCGGCGATCCAGACTTTGCCCTTGAGCGATTCGGAAGAAAACGGCTCTCCGTTTTGGTTGGTGAGTTCGAAGTCCCCCACCCGCTGTGCCTCCAACGTTCTCCCTTGCATTTCACCCCTCTCAGTGAAGTAGGGCAGGGTGTTGAAGTTGTGCTCCGTGAGAACGCCAAAAAAAACCAGCCCCGCCAAAGGCAGGACCAGCATCATGGCAATGAGAATGAGTCTGTTTTTCAATTGGCCCATCCGCGTTCCGCAGTTGTCAGTGGAACGTCGTGTAGGAGTCGAGGTGTCCGAACCCCTCGGTGATGGCGATGAAAATGAGGTACGAGATGAACAAGAGGTAAGGCGCGACAATGACGCGCTTCAAATTGCTGCGCTCGTCGCCGAGGTGCATGAACACCAACACGATGTAGGCGGCCTTGACCAAAGTCATCACGATGAACGTCCACTTGATGGCGGTCCATGTGAAGGTTTCGGAACGCTTGAAGATGATGCCCATGCCCACTTCCACAGCGGTGATGAGGGTCAAAAGGGCAGTCACAAACCAGATTTTTTTGCGGATGGCCGCCCCAGCTTCTTCGCTGTGGTGTGCAGCCATGGCGTAGCTGTCGTTGACAATGAGATCGTCGCGTTCCATGTCAGATGAGGTAGAAGAAGGTGAAGACAAAGACCCACACGAGGTCCACAAAGTGCCAGTAGAGTCCGGTCTTTTCAACCATCTCGTAGTGGCCACGACGCTCGAAAACGCCGTTCAACGCCATCAGGAAAATCACGATGTTGATGATGACGCCTGAGAAGACGTGAAACCCGTGGAAACCTGTGATGAAGAAGAAAAAGTTGGCATAGGTCTGCTGCGCGGCGTACTCGCTGTCTTCAAGGTTTGCACCAAATGCAAACACGTCGCTGCGGGCGTTCCAAAGCTTCACAGCCTCATCGCCGGAGATGGTCTGCTCGTTCTCCACATATTTGTTGACCGTCAGGCTGTGCAATTGGGCGCTGTGGTCGTGCTCTCCGAATTGCGTGAGGGTGATGTGCCCGCCTTCAGACGTCAGTATCGTGCTGGCGTCACCTTCGGACCATGGCTCTGCGAGGTGTCCGAAGTGGTGGTCCATGAAGACCATCTCTCCTTTGGACAAAGTCATGGCGTCTCCGCTGTCGGTGGTCACCGTGACTTCCTTGGCCAATTGAAATCCACCTCCAGCGCCATGGATGAAGTGCGACCATTCCCAGGCTTGGGAGCCCAAGAAGAAGAACCCACCCACAATGGTCGCGGCCATCCACCGAACCACACCGCGCTTGTCATTGCGGTGCCCCGCTTCCACAGCCAACACCATGGTCACGGAGGACACAATGAGCAGGAAGGTCATGAGGGCCACGTAGACCAAAGGGTAATGTCCATCCAAGCCTGGCAGGGCTCGGAACACTTGCTCGCCAATGGGCCAAGCGTCTTCGGAAGTGGCCCGTGAGAATCCGTAGGCCGTCAGCAACCCACCGAAGGTGAGTGCGTCGGACACGAGGAAGAACCACATCATCATTTTGCCGTAAGTGACAGAGAAGGGGCTCTGTCCTCCGCCCCAAAGGACGCTTGTAGGGATCGTTTCGGTGTTTCCAGCCATGGCTTGAAATTCTGACGCGAAAATAAGGAAATCCGCGTTGCACGGAAGCCGGCTTAGGCTCAATTCTCAGGTCCCGTACCCGGCCTGCAAGCGCAGGGGCGCAAACTCAATGCAAGCAGAACAAGAAGGCGAAGAGGTACACCCACAGCAATCCCAAGAAATGCCAGTAGATGCCCAGGGCCTTCAGCCGCACCGTGTCTCCTTGGTGAATCACTCCGGTGAACACGCGGATGCCGTTGACCACCAAGTATATGAGGCCAAACACCAGGTGTAAAATGTGTGTCATGACCAGCGCCCAAATGTACCCTCCTCCGCTGTTGGAGGACTGCAGGACCTTGGTGGTGATGGGTTGCACCATCAAGGCGTCGTCCGACGCGTACAGTTCACCCCGGGCCGCGTCGTGCAGCAACGGTTGGCCGTCAAATCGGATGTCGTAGTCCTCTCCATACACCGCCGAGCTCTCGTAAATCGCTTCCAGGCTGTTCCAACGAAAAGCAGTGCCTGATTCGGTTTCGGACGTGTCCCAGCCCATGCCGATGGCCGTGAGTTGCTTCCAGCCCTCCGCCTGGGTCAGCGTGAAGCCGATGCCGAGCAGGAGGGTGAGGGCCATCGCGACTGTGCCCATTTGCGTCTGGCCTTGGCGGATGGCGCGTGTGGCCCACCACAACGAGGCGCTGCTCAAAGCAATCATGACGTTGCTGGTCCAAAACATGGAAGGTGCTGGCACGTGAACCCAAAACTGCCCCATGTTGCTCACGATGTAGGCAGATGTGAACCCAGCGAACAGCATGGTCACGGCAAACACCACGAAGTACATCAACATGGTCTTGGTCCGGTTGCGGACCGCAGAATCGTGACCTTCAAAGACGCGCTCACTCATCATTGGGGGATTTTGTCAAGAACGTAAATCACTTGCACAAGCGGCAGGTAGAGGAAACTGGCGAACATCAAGTGCTTCGCGGCGTCCATGGACAACCGCATGCGCAGGCGATACGCGCAAAAGGAGAAACCCACTCCGGCCGCCACCGCCACGGCGAAAGCAACATTTCCCACCATGGGTTGGTTCAGCGCCCAAGGCAACATGCTGGCCGGAATGCAAAACAGCGTGTAGAGCAAGATGAGTTGGGCACTGCGTTCAGACCGTCCTGCATTGAAGGGCATCATTTTGTACCCCGCCCGGAGGTAATCGTCGTGGGACAACCATGCGATGGACCAAAAGTGCGGGAATTGCCACATGAACTGCACCGCAAACAACGTCCCGGGTTCAATCCCGAAGTCACCCGTGGCGGCCACGTACCCGATCATGGGGGGGAGGGCCCCTGGGAACGCCCCGACAAAGACGCACAGGCTGGTCTTGGATTTCAGCGGGGTGTAGATGAAGGCGTAGCTTACGATGGCCGCCACCCCCAACCAACCGCTCAGGGGGTTGAGGCTGAACAAACACACCAACCCGACCGCCGCCGCCAACACGCTCCAAGCCAAAGCTTGAGCGACCGTCATGCGGCCAGCGGGCAACGGCCGGTCCGAGGTGCGGTTCATGTGCCCGTCAATGCGGCGCTCGATGATTTGATTCAGCCCGTTGGAGGCCCCTGTGAGGGCGTAGCCTCCGACCGTCAAGGTCAGAAACGTCGGCAGGTCAATGGTTTCCGTGGCCATGAACCACCCCAACACGGCAGACAAAACCACGAAAAACCCGAGGCGCAATTTGAACAAGGTGGCGAGGTCGCGGTGCATGCGGGGCAAAGCTACTTCACGATGCGAACGACATTGTCGGAGTTCAGTCACCAATTGCGCTCGTCCATCACCCTGGATTGTCGGATGCCCAACTCAATCCGGCTGGCATTCCATGGATCCTGCCAAGCCCC
>JBMZAB010000037.1:0-18997 GCA_049610985.1 Flavobacteriales bacterium
CGTTGTTGGGGTCGCCTCCTTGTTGGGGAGGGCAAAGCGAATACACCAGGTCGTCCCCATCAGGGTCCACGGCGCTGTGGTCCCACTCAAAGGGGAGGTTGCTGCACAAGGCCACGGGAGGCAATTCTTGAAACGCCGGGCAGCTGTTGTTCCCGTCCAGGACGTCGGTGCCCGGAATGTGCACTTCCAGACTCATGCCGGCGTTTTCGCCACCCCCAAAATTTTCGAGGTTCACAATCGTGGGGTTGCGGCAACACCTCTGGTAGACCAAATCCCAGCCATAGGGATTCGACGGCAATTCCACCGTGGTGGCGTAGACCGCCTTCTCGATGCACAACTCAGGAGGCGGGGTGCCACAAGGGTTGCCCATTTCCACTGGCACGGTTGAGACGTTGGTTTGGGAGAGTGTCATGGTGATGACATCTTCCGGGCCAATGGTCCCTGTGCCGTCCCACATGCCGACGGCGGCGAAGGCGTCGAATCCGGTGCCGTTGGTGTTGGCAGGGCTGCAGTCGCGGTACACCGTCAGCACGATGCTGTAATCGTCGCCACCCAGATGCACGTAGTGGAAGTCCCCGCCCACCAAGTGCGTGCCCCAAGCCCATGGGGCCGCCATCATGCTGAGCCACGCGAGCATCAAAGTGCGACGCCAAGTGAGGGGGTGGCTGGGGTGTGAAGACATGGGGTTGAAGACAAAGGGTCCTGACAAACTTACAGGATGCCCCTTCGATTCGCCCTACCTTCGAGACGTGGAAGAACAACACGCGGAAGACGCAGGCCAAAAGGCCGCAGAAGAGAGGGTTCGTTTTGACGACCTCGAATTGCACCCAGACATTGAAGACGGCTTGTGGTCGATGGGGTTTGAAACGGCGACACCCATCCAGGGAAAAGCCATTCCCCACGCCTTGAAGCGCAAGGACATTTTGGGAATCGCCCAAACGGGCACGGGAAAGACGGCGGCGTTTTTGCTGCCGACCATGGACCGAATCATGGACACCCCCAACGACGGCAAGGTCAAGGCTTTGATCGTGGTTCCAACGCGCGAGCTGGCGATCCAAATCGACCAAGCTGCCGAGGGCTTTGCCTATTACACCGGCATCACGTCGCTGGCCATCTACGGCGGCGGTACGGGCAAGGAGTTTGCCCAAGAGAAGAAAGCGTTGACGGAAGGGGCCGACATCGTCATCGTCACCCCGGGACGGATGCTCTCGCACCTGACGCTCGGGTACGTGGACTTGTCTTCGCTCGAGGTCCTCATCTTGGACGAAGCTGACCGCATGCTGGACATGGGCTTCCACGCGGACATCATGCGAATCGCCTCGCACTGCCGGGAGGAACGCCAAACCTTGTTGTTCTCGGCCACCATGCCGGACCGCATGCGGAACCTGGCCCACGAGTTGCTGAACGACCCTGTCACGGTGCAGCTTGCGTTGAGCAAGCCTGCCGCCAACGTGAAGCAAGGGGCGTATGCGTTGTTTGACCACCAAAAGGATGCGGTCCTTGTGGACGTCTTGAAGGAGCGCAACGTGAAAAGTGGCATTGTCTTCACGTCCCGCAAGCGGACTGTGGGTCAAGTTGTGCGCGCCTTGCGCAAGGCTGGCATCAAATGCGGACGCATGTCGAGCGACCTCGATCAGTCGGAACGCGAAGAAGTGATGTTGGCCTTCCGCCAGCAGAAATTGCCCATCCTGGTGGCCACCGACGTGGTGTCCCGTGGCATCGACATCGACAGCATCGAGCTTGTGGTCAACTACGACGTGCCCCCCAACGAGGAGGATTACGTTCACCGGATTGGCCGGACTGCGCGCGCCCAGCGCAAGGGCGAGGCGATCACCCTCGTGACCCCAGACGACATGCGTCGCTTCGGGAAAATCGAGAAGCTCATCGAAAAGGAAGTCCCCAAGTTGGAGGTGCCCAAAGCTTTGGGCGATGCGCCTGTGTACGACCCCAAGTCGGCAGGCACCCGCGGCGGCCGCGGCGGTCGCGGTGGCGGAGGTCGGGGACCCGGCGGACGTCACTCAGGCGGTCGTCGCCACGGCGGTGGCAAATCAGGAGGGTCTTCCTCCGGCGATGGGCAGGGTGGCAAGCGCCACTTCAAGCGGCGCGGCAAGCCGGGGGGCGGCCAATCCAAAGGATCGTGACACGCACGCCCGCAGAGTGGCGCGAGGCGCTCTCCGAAGAGGAGCACCGCGTCCTGCGCGAAAACGGCACGGAGCGCCCCGGCTCGAGTGAGCTCAACGCCGAATGGCGTGAGGGGCGTTATGCGTGCAAAGGGTGCGGCAAAATCTTGTTCGATTCAGACTCGAAATTTGACGCAGGATGCGGTTGGCCGAGTTTTGACCGAGAAGAGGAAGCGGCCAACATTGTGAAGGTGGTCGACCGCTCGCACGGCATGGTCCGGGTGGAGGTGCGGTGCTCAGGGTGCGACAGCCACTTGGGGCACGTGTTTCCCGACGGCCCCACAGCCACCGGGACACGTTACTGCATCAACGGCGTTTGCCTCACGTTCTCGCCCAATTCTTGACGCTGAGCGTCAGTTGCGCTTGGTCGTCCAGGCCCAAAGGGTGACTCCTGAGAGGAACGTGCACACCGAAATGAGTTCCGCTTGGGTCATGGTGATGCCTGCAACATCGAATGTGGTGTTCACCCGAATCTTCTCGATCCAAAACCGTTCAAACCCGTTGAACATCAGGTATGCGGCAAAAATTTGGCCCGGCTTGGCCCATTTGGTTCGCAAGGCCCAAAGCAAGCCAAAGCCAAGGGCCGCGGCCGTGGTTTCGTAGATCGGGGTGGGGAACACGGCGGGGTCGAGGTAGGTCCCGTACCCCTCGAATGCAGGGAACGGATGGACGTTGGGGTCGATGAGCTTGCCTGTGTAGCCTGCCGACCTGGGGCCGTAGACGCCGTTGACGTTGTTGGGGTAGGCGTACGACCACACCCAATCTGGCGCCCAGGACAGCCATCCTGGTTTGGGGTTGGGGTTGGGAATGCCCCAATCGCCATCGCCACTCACTTGACATCCGATGCGCCCAATGCCGTAGGCGAGCAACAGCCCAGGTGCCGTGCCGTCTGCGAGCTTCAAGAAGTTGAGGTTGTGACGTCGGGCGTATACGTACACCGACAGGCCTCCGACGATCAAGCCGCCGTAAATGGTGAGCCCACCCAGGAAGGCGTTCAAGCTGGGCGCCTGTAGAAAGGCCACGAATTCATCGGGGTACTCCAAAAGGTGGAACAACTTGGCTCCTGCAATGCCCCCAACAGCGGCGGCGGCCGTGACGCCCCCGACGTGTTCGTGGGGGGGGACTTCAACAGCGACAGTTTTGGGTTCAGGCAACCTGGCTTGCTGCACTTCCCAGTACCTCCATCCTGTCAACGCCAACGCACCCAACACCCCCCAAACCACGTTGCCCTCTGTGCTGAAAAGGTGGGCTTGAGGCAGCCCCCCGCCTTGGAACAAATCGCCCGCGTTCACCACGAGGTACAGGACTTTCCACCCCAGCAGAAAGCCCATCAAGGCTTGCATCCCCAAGTCCACGGGGTGCGGGGTTTCTCCGATGCGCTCTGTCCTCGACGAAGGCGTGAAGTGCCCCAGCGCGGTCATGCGCTTGAGTTCCGTCCGCAACAAGGCATGCGCCACGACAAACGCCAACGCCACGAAAAATCCGAAGCTGTTGATCAATTTGAGGGCAGGCAAATCCCAACCCAACAGGTCGAGGAAGGCGAAATACAGGTTGGGGTACATGCGGGCGAAGCTACGTCAGGCCAGGCTGCCGTGCACCCATCCCATGGGGTCAATGCGGTCCAACCTCGCGGTCCGAATCACGTTGCCTTGAACCTCAGCGGACGGCACCGCCACCCGAATGTAATTGGGGGTGTACCCCATGCGCAATCCGTCCTCTTCCGCCTCCTCAAACAGCACCGGCAACACGTTGTCGAGGTGCGATTCGTAGTGGGCGCGTTGCGCTTTCAAGCTCACGTTTCTCAGCGTCTTGTTGCGTTCTTTTCGGACTGGAACAGGTACGACGTCGTCGATTCGGAGTGCCGTTGTGTTGGGGCGCTCGCTGTAGGTGAACACGTGCAGGTAGCTGATGTCGAGGGACTTGATGAAGTCCACGGTCTCCATAAACAACGCATCGGTTTCTCCCGGAAAGCCCACGATGACGTCGACCCCGATGCTCGCATGGGGCATCTTCTCGCGGATGCGTTGGATGCGGCTGGCGTACAGCTCTGTGCGGTAGCGCCTTCTCATCGCGGCCAGCACGTCGTCGGAGCCCGATTGCAAGGGAATGTGGAAATGGGGCTGGAATTTCTGCGATGCGGCCACAAAGTCAATGAGGTCGTCCTCCAGCAAATTGGGTTCAATGGAAGAGATGCGGAAGCGTTCCACCCCGTCCAGGTTGTCCAGCGCCTTGGCCAAGTCCAGCAAGCTCTCGCCGTGTGCTGTGCCAAAGTCTCCAATGTTCACGCCAGTGAGGACGATTTCCTTCGCTCCGGCTTCGACGGCTTTGCGCGCTTGGGCCACAGTGTCGGCCACATTGGCGCTCCTAGAACGTCCACGGGCCAACGGGATGGTGCAAAACGCGCAGAAGTAGTTGCAGCCGTCTTGGACTTTGAGGAAGGTCCTCGTCCGGTCCCCGCTTGAAAAGCCGGGGATGAAGTCACGGACTTCTTTGATTTCGCCTGCAATGGCTTTCGCCTCATCCCCTTTGGAGGCCGAGGCGAGGTGGTCCGCCAAATTGAATTTCTCGCCCGCGCCCAGCACGAGGTCGACGCCAACGATGTCCGCGATTTCGGCAGGCTTCAGTTGGGCGTAGCATCCCACGACCACCACAAAGGCGTCCGGGTTGCTCTGCATGGCGCGGCGAACCGCGTTCCGGCATTTGGCGTCGGCGTGGTCGGTGACGCTGCATGTGTTGATGACCACCACATCAGGGGCGTCGTCAATGTGAACGCGCGCGTAGCCAGCCTCGGCCAGCTGCCTTGCCAACGTGCTCGTTTCGCTGAAGTTGAGCTTGCACCCGAGCGTGTGAAACGCCGCCTTGTGTCCCAGGACCATGGCCGCAAAAGTACAATCGGCCAACAGATGCAACTTCCTGGTCGCATGCCGTGTTAACTTGCCGAACCACTCCAGAAATGAAACCTGCACTCATGAGCACACTTACACGACACGGCGCTTGGCTCTTTGCCCTTGCGATGACCGCTTCGGTGGCCCAGGCCCAAACGTTCACCAACTCCAGCAACTTGCTGCCCGACACCTACAACAGCGGCGGCTGCGTTGGATTCGCGGACATGGACGGCGACGGCTACGACGATTTGATTGTCTTGGACCAGAGCAACACGCTCCACACGTTGTACCAAACCCCTGAGGGAGGGTTCGTCGATTACAACTTGGGGCAGGTGAGCAACAACAGCCAGTGGGGCATGTGCGTCGCGGATTTTGACAACGACGGCCACAAGGACGTGTTCTCTGGCGGCTCCTACGACGGGGTGCACGTCCAGCACATCACCGCACCAGGCGTGTCCAACACCCTGGAATTGGCCGACGGCAGCATGTTCATGCAGGCGTGCAACTGGGTGGACATCGACAACGACGGGGTCCTTGACGTGTTTGGCTGCCACGACGACGCGCTGAGCCGCATGTGGCAGGGCAACGAGGACGGCACTTTGACACCCGCTCCACAGTTCATCGACTTGACGGACTACGACCTGCAAGACTACCCTGGCAACGACCACAGCGGCAACTACGGCACGGTGTGGACGGACTTCGACAGCGATGGGGACATCGACTTGTTCATCGCCAAGTGCCGCCAGTTTGTCAACGACCCACAAGACCCACGCCGCATCAACCAACTTTGGGTGAACGACGGCAACGGCGGATGGACAGAAGAAGCCTTGGAGCGCGGTTTGGTGTTGTACGAGCAAAGCTGGACTACTGACTTCGCGGACATCGACAACGACGGCGATTTCGATTGCTTGGCGACCAACCACAGCTCGACCATCCAGTTGTTGGAGAACGACGGCACGGGCCACTTCACCAACATCACTGCAGGCAGCGGTTTGGAGGTCACAGGGTTCTTCTTGCAGGCCAAGATGGACGACTTCGACAACGACGGGTTTGTCGACCTCATTTACACAGGCGGCGCGGACGGATTCTTCCGCAACAACGGCGACATGACGTTCACCGAGGTGCCCAACGTGTTCCCTTGGAACGACACCATGCACAGCTTCGCGTCGGGCGACGTGAACCGCGACGGCCAATTGGACGTCTACGCCAGCTACGGCAACAGCTACGTGAGCCCGGACAACGGAAACCCAGACATCCTTTGGGTGAACGATGGCAACGACAACCACTGGATTGCCTTCGACTTGGAAGGCTTTGAAAGCAACATCGACGCCGTGGGCGCCAAGGTGGAATTGACCGGAGACTTCGGCACCATGGTGCGTGAAGTTCGCGGAGGCGAGAGCTACGGCATCACGTGCACGTTCGCATGCCGGTTCGGCCTGGGGCAGCACGAAACCGTGACGCAAGCCACCGTCAAGTGGCCAAGCGGGTTGGAAACGGTGATCGACAACCCTGCGATCGACCAATACCACAACGTTCTGGAAGTGCCTTGCACGGTTGACGTGACCGCAACAGCGAGTGCAGAGGGCTTCTGCCCAGGCGAATCGGTGACGTTGACTGCGCCTGAGGGCTTCGCGTCGTACGAGTGGTCCAACGGGGCGGAGACATCCACAACAGAGGTGACATCAGGTGGAGCTTACTCTGTGCTTGTGTACGACGACGCAGGATGTGCGGGCTTCAGCAACCTGCTCACAGTCACTGAAATTGTCGGCAACGGGCCGACCATCGCCGTGGACGGAGACGTCAACTTGTGCGACGGGGGCATGTTGACCTTGACGGCGTCCAACGCGGACAACTTCATTTGGTCCACCGGCGAGGAAAGCCAAAGCATTGAGGTCACGACGTCCGGAGCCTACGCCGTGTACAGCGTGGACATTTGCGGCAACGACGGGGTGTCTGACACGCTGTTTGTGGAGGTGTACGACGCGCCTTTGGACAACCCAACGGTCACCCCAGACCAAACCATCCCAGCCCCAGCGTCTGTCGACTTGAACGCGACAGGAGAAAACATCACTTGGTACGATGCGGCCTTGGGCGGCAACGCGGTCGCCATGGGCAACGACTTCAGCCCAATGGTGGACGCCACCGTGACCTACTGGGCGGAGGATGTCCGTGTGAATGCAGGGGAAACCCAAATTGGCGGAGAACTGGAAAACCAGACAGGTGGGGCGTACCACACCAACAGCCAGCGTTGGCTCGAATTTGACGTGCACGAAGACATTCGCTTGAACAGCGTCACGCTCTATGCCAACGGCACGTATGAGCGGTCGTTCGAGTTGATCAATGAATTCGGAATGGTCTTGGAAAGCACCACCCAAAACGTCACCGACGGCACGTTTGTGTTGGAATTGGGCTGGGACATTGAGCCTGGGGCCAACTACGGTCTCCGTTGCACAACGAACGATCCGCAGCTCTGGCGCGAAGGCACAGCTTCACAATTGAACTACCCGTACGAGGTGGGAGACCTGCTGACTGTAACCAACAGCACCGCGGGCCCGAGCTTGCAGTACTACTACTTCTTCTACGCCTGGCAAGCGGAGCCTCTTCCTGTGGAATGCGCTTCGGACCGGGTGCCCACCACCATCACCGTGGAAGGGACGTCTTTGTTGGATGAAAAGGAAAACGGCGCCTGGACTGTGGGGCCCAACCCGGTGAATCGGGGCGAGGTGTTGGCCGTGCGTGGGATGGCCAGCGGCACCCCCATGACTGTGGTGGACGCGCAAGGTCGCGTGGTGTTTCAAGGTGCATGGACCGGGGACCTGCAGGTGAGCTGGCCCGCAGGTTGGTACACTTTGCGTGTGGTCCGAGAAGGCCAGCCGCAGCACCAAACCCTTGTGGTCAAGTGACCTCGAGATTGACTTGAGTTGAAGAGGCGGGGCCGAGAGGTCCCGCCTTATTTTTAACCCATGGGATTGGTCAGTGTGTTGACGAGGTGGGTGCCTCGCACAGTGTTGCAACGCGGGGCGCATTTGGCGTTGCAAAGCGTGGCGTGGTCGTATGCAGGCAACACCTTGGAAGACCCCATCGTTGGCAAATCGTATCGGAAGATGTTGCCCTACGGCCGCGTCCGAAGTCGTGCCAACGCCCTTGCCCCGCATTCGTTAAGCTTGGAACGCCACCGTGCAGTATGGGCCTATTTGAAGAGGGCTACGTCGTTTTTTACCACCCATGGAAGAATGCTTCACCTCGCGCCAGAGTATTGTTTTCTGAAGCGATTCAAGGCCCAGACTTCGTTGGATTACATCACCGCGGATTTGAACAGCCCCTGGGCCGACCACCATTTCGATTGCCACGACATCCCCTTTGACGACAACACCTTCGACGTGTTGATGGCGAACCATTTGTTGGAGCATGTGGAGAACGACCGGCAGGTGCTGAAGGAGTTTTGCCGGGTCATGAAACCAGGAGGTTGGGGCATCTTGCAGGTGCCCGTGAACTACAATGACGAAGACACGGCTGAAGACCCCAGCGTCACAGACCCCATGGAACGGGAGCGTCTCTACTGGCAGCAAGACCACGTCCGCTTGTACGGCCACGAAGACTACCCCAATCGCTTGAAGAATGCCGGATTTGAGGTGGACGTGGTGGACATGAAAGATGTCCTGGGGGAAGCGTTGTTCACACGTTACAGCCTCGGGGAGGAGCGCTGGATTTACAAGGTGACCAAGCCGGCGGTTTAAACGTCTTTGGCCTCGGCGACTCTGGTCTGCGCGACCGAATGCTTGAAGGCCTCGAGGTCGTTCAACCGAACATCCACTTCAAGTGAGCACGTCATGTTGAAGTTCGTGGTGGCCGGGGACAGCCCAGCCCGCTTCAGAAGCCCCATCACAACCCCCATGTGCTCGTAGGCAAAGGCAACGCGCACACGTTGGGTTCGGATGCGCTTCACGATGTGTCCATGGGCCAGGGCATCTGCAGCGCCTTCCCGGTACGCCTCAATCAGCCCGCCCACGCCAAGTTTGACGCCCCCGAAGTAGCGGACAACCGCGAACATGACGTTGGTCAATTCATGCGACCGAATCACCCCCAGGATGGGCGGCCCTGCGCTGTTGCTTGGCTCCCCGTCGTCGCTGGACCTGAAGTGGTCGCCGGTGAACCCAATCATCCAAGCGTAGGCCACATGCCGCGCGGCGTGGTGGGATTTTCGGATGGCTTCAAGGTGCCCTTTGACCTCCGCTTCAGAGTGGACGGGGAACCCGTACCCAAAGTGCTTGCTGCCTTTGGCTTTGAACAGCCCTTCGCAAGGCCCTTCCAAGGTGAGGTAGGTGTCCTTGTCTCCGGCGTTCATCCTTCAAAGCAGAAGGACAACACAAAGCTGCGCGAACGCAGGAATTCCAGAGGGTTGGCGTAGTTGCTGTCGTCAGGGATGAGGACGTTGATGAGGCCTTGTTCCGTCTTCGCTTGGATGGAGAGTTTGAAAAAGGGCAAGAACAAGTCGATGCCCGCCCCAAGGTCGGCCGCGAAGTTCCCAGATTGCAACCGTAAAATGTTGTCCGATTGCAGCTGCTGGTTGACGTTTTCTTGGGATTGAAAGTCCCGCATGTACTTCACCCCAAACAGGGCGTACGCCGCGAAGTTGTCCAGCCGATCGGTGCGGTACTTGAGCAGCAGAGGGATGTCCAAATTGACCGCCTCGGTCCTGCGCACCACATCCGCTTGTCCCGCAAATCGGTAGTTCAGCGCTCGGTCTTGAAAACTCAGCCCCGGCTCGAAACGCAGGCGCATGTGTCGGCTCAGCGTGTACGACGCCATCAAGTGCATGTTGAATCCGGCTTGAGGCAAATTGGAGATGCCACGCACGTCTTCGGCCAAACTGTCGGCCATGGCGAAGTTGAAGTCGCTGCGGTTCGCCGACAACATGAACCCAAAGTGGTAAGGCCGGTGGTCGAAATTCGGCAGATTCTTGCGTCCCACGCTTTGGGCGTGCACATTCAAAGAGCAGGCCAGGAGGGTCACAAGGACGAGGATGTTTCGGACTGGGGCCATGTATGTGGAGGTTGTCATCCTTGGAACGGTCTGATTCCCCAAATCTGATGCAACAACAACGAAGCCACTGCGGAGAGAAGGGCTGCTGCAAAAATGTACATCAACAGGGAAAGGGCAAACGTGACCCCTCCAGACATCATCCATTCCACCTGTGAAATTGCTTGGGTGCGGACGGTCTCGCGGTCAGGCATGGCGCTGCGCTGTCCCAAAGGAAGCGTCAACAAATGGGCGTCGAACGCCTCGTCGGATTTGGTGAACTCCTCCACTTGGGCGATCCGGATGGATTTGCGGAGCTCGGTGGATTCCTTCGCCCATACATGGTTCCATCCGTACACGGCCACCGCTGCCAACAAGGCGTACGTGAAGGTCGGCCGCAGAAGTTGTTTAACATCTCCAGCCCACGAACCGGCGCTCCAACCTTGCCGGACCAAGGCCACGGACCACCCGACGACCAAGGTCACGAGCGCAGTCCAATGGTACATGCCACCCAAGGCCACGGCCCGCTCGGCCAGAACCCATTCGGACGAAACCGCCTTGAACAAGACGTACCCTGCGAGCAGGGCAAGGCAGGAAGCCAGCGTCTTGGAACGTTGCATGCAATCAGCCGTTCATGCTCGCCAAGAAGTCCTCGTTGTTTCGAGAGCTTTCGACGCGGTCTTTCACGAATTCCATGGCTTCCACGCTGTTCATGTCGGCCAAGTGCTTGCGGAGGATCCAAATTCGCTGCAGGTCGCTCTTGTCCATGAGCAAGTCTTCGCGACGCGTGCCCGAGGCCAAAATGTCGATGGCAGGGTAAATGCGACGGTTGGAAATGCGACGATCGAGTTGAAGCTCCATGTTGCCTGTTCCCTTGAATTCCTCGAAGATCACTTCGTCCATCTTAGATCCTGTCTCGGTGAGGGCGGTGGCGATGATGGACAAGGACCCGCCATTCTCGATGTTGCGGGCCGCCCCAAAGAATCGCTTGGGCTTTTGGAGGGCGTTCGCTTCCACACCGCCTGACAAAATCTTGCCCGAGGAGGGAGACACCGTGTTGTAGGCCCTGGCCAAGCGTGTGATCGAGTCAAGCAGGATGCAGACGTCGTGGCCACATTCCACCATGCGCTTGGCCTTCTCCAAGACCAAATTCGCGATGCGCACGTGGCGGTCCGCCGGCTCGTCAAACGTTGAGGCAATGACCTCTGCGTTCACGCTTCGCTTCATGTCCGTTACTTCTTCAGGACGCTCGTCGATCAGCAAGATGATCAGGTAGACCTCGGGGTGGTTGAGGCTGATGGCGTTGGCCACGTCCTTCAACAGGGTCGTCTTTCCTGTTTTGGGCTGCGACACAATCATGCCACGTTGCCCTTTGCCAATGGGGGCAAAGAGGTCCATCAAGCGCGTGCTCACGGTGCCGCGAGAGGTGCTGAGTTTGAAGCGCTCTTGCGGGAACAACGGCGTCAGGAATTTGAACGGCACACGGTTGCGGATCCACTCTGGGCTGCGGCCATTGACGCTCTTGACCCCAATCAAGGGGTAGTACTTCTCGCCGATGCGCGGCGGGCGGATGTCGGCCACCACCGTGTCGCCAGTCTGAAGGCCAAACTGCTTCAGTTGCTTTCCGGAGACATACACATCGTCCGGAGAGTTCAAGTAATTGTAGTCGGCAGAACGCAAGAATGCGTGGCCCTCGGGCTGGACTTCAACCACGCCCTCGGTTTGGACGATGCCGTCGAAGTCGAAGCCGTGCTCTTCGGGTTCAGAAATGAAGGGGTCGCGGCGGTTGCGGTTGTTCCGGTTGCGATCTCGGTCGTTCCGGTTGCGGTCGCGGTCGTTGCGGTTGCGGTCACGGCCGCCGCGGTCGTTGCGGTCTCCACGGTCGTTGCGACCTTGGCCTTCTTTGTTGTCTTTGTTTTCGTTGGACTGTCCGCTGTCTTGGGATTCCTTGCGGCGCCGGTCGCGGCGTTCGCGCATGCTTTCGCCCTGGCGACGTCCCTCGTCACGCTTGCCACCCTCTTTGGACTCTTTGCCGTCGGAGGAGCTGGATTCTGGGGAGCGTGTGCCCTTGTCCTCGCCGCTTTTGTCTTGGTCGCCGCGTGGCTTCCGAGAACGCGAACGCGTGGGCTTCTCTTCTTTGGAAGATTCGGCGCCTTCGTCGTTCGATTTGGCTGCTTTTGCGCGCTCTTTGGGGGCGGATTTCTTGTCGGACTTGTCTGCAGGTTGGGCCGCCTGAGCGTCCAAAATGCTGTACACCAAGTCCTGTTTTTTCAATTTGTCGAGCCGGGTGATTCCGAGCTTTCCTGCGATTTGTCGCAGTTCGGCAACTTTTTTGCCGTTCAATTCGATGATGTCAAACATCTCTTACGTGATTCAAAAGGGGGAGAAGCGTGGGGCTTCGTCGGCGCCAGGTTGGCACCGGTTGCCCTCAAAGATACACAGGGTGGCCTTTACTTGGTTTGGGTTGAAGGCACGAATGTTGCCAGTTCATCCGCGCGTCCGTTCCCATTCCACTACCCGCAGGTCGCTGATTTGGCCTTGGTTCAGGGTGAACTTGAGCATGGTTCGAACCTTGTGAAAGCCTGAAATGCCCGCTGCACCTGGGTTCAAATGCAATCCGCCCCAGCTCGGCACCGGTTTCACCAACAAAATGTGGCTGTGGCCGCATACGAACAAGTTGGGCCGCTCGAGGCAGAGTTGGGGCAGGATGCCTTTCGCGTATTTCGGGGGTCGTCCACCGATGTGCGTCATCCAAACCTGCGCCCCTCCCGCAGTGAACCTCGCGTGCTCCGGCCACTCTGCCCGAATGGATTGTCCGTCGATGTTGCCAAACACCGCGCGCACGGGCGCCACTTCCTTGAGGGCATCTGTGACCTGGAGGCTGCCGATGTCCCCCGCATGCCACACCTCGTCGCACCCCTCCACGTGCTGGAGGATGCGCTGGTCCATGTGGCCATGGGTGTCGGAAAGCAAAGCAATGTTCACGTCTGTGAAGTTCTGGCAAAGCGGTGTCAGATGTCGGTGCTTTTGTCTGAATTTAACCTCATGAAATGGTTGAGTGTGGCGCTGACGGTGTGCTTGTGGATCTCCTCAAGTCAAGGGCAATCCCAATCGGGGCACATGCCACTCCCTCAGGACCCTGGAAGGGCGGCGCGCAAAGCCTACGATGCCGCCTTGGAGGCGTATCGTTTTCACGCGCCTGACTTGGCGCTGGAACAGGTCAATCGGGCCATCCACAAAACCCCAGGTTTTGTGGATGCGTGGTTTTTGAAAGCCCAAATCCTGCGTGACCAAGGATCTCCAGCCTTCGGGGAAACCATGGAGCGCGCCCTTCACCTCGGTCCCGACCTGTTCCCCGCCGGCTGGGTGCATTTGGCCCAATTCGAGTGGGAACGTGGGGCGTACGCGTCGGGGCTTGACGTGCTGAGGGAATTCGACGAGCTCGGGCTGGGGCCATTGGACGCGGGCATGGCCCAAACTGAATCTTGGGTCCGTGCCGGTCTGGAATTCTCCACAGCCCAACGGGCCGTGGACGGCGAATCTTCGCAATCGGTGCCGATGCCCGGGGCGATCAACACGCTTGCCGACGAGTATTACGGCGCCTTGAGTTTGGACG
Source organism: Flavobacteriales bacterium (assembly GCA_049610985.1). GTDB lineage: Bacteria > Bacteroidota > Bacteroidia > Flavobacteriales_D > Sanyastnellaceae > UBA11663. The sequence goes on from JBMZAB010000037.1 coordinate 13,701, forward strand.
GCAAGGACATGATCCTGACCCGGGCAGGCCGAGGTTTGCAACAAGCCGTGGGCGGTGAGGACTTCTATCGGTCGTCCATGAACGACGCGGGGGAGTGGTCTCCACCGGTCCTCTTGCGCGGGGTGAACACCCGACAGAACGAGGGTGCCCCGACATGGACTGGGGACGGCAGAACCATGATTTTTACTGCATGTGCAAGTCCTCGAGACGGGTACGGACGTCGAAGGGGCAAGGGGTCGTGCGATTTGTTCGAAACGACATGGAACCCGGCCAAAGGAGAGTGGGGTGTGGGCAGAAATTTGGGCGCCCCCAACAGCGCGGGTTGGGAAAGCCAACCCTCCGTCAGCGCGGACGGACAAACCTTGGTCTTTGCGCAGTCTTCAAGGGGAAGGAACAAACCCTCTGATTTGGTCATGTGCCGCCGCATGTCTTCGGGGGGATGGTCGCAGCCGGAGCCGCTTCCCGGGTTGGTGAACACGCCTTACACCGAGGAAAGTCCGTTTTTGCATCCTGACGGTCAAACGCTCTATTTCAGCAGCGACGGCCATCCAGGTTTCGGTCAACTCGATGTGTTAGTGTCTCGTCTGCAAGCGGACGGGACTTGGGGGGAGCCGAAGAACCTCGGACCCGGCATCAACAGCCACGGACGGGACAACAGTTTGATGGTCAGCCCTGACGGGAGTTTGGCGTATTTCGCAACCACCCGAGGTTCAGACCACTTGGACCTCTGGCAAATTCCTTTGCACGACGACGTGAAGCCCATCGAGGTGTCCGTCTTGTCCGGCAGGGTGTTGGACGACGTTTCTGGCCAGCTGTTGAATGCCGAGGTTGTGCTGGTGAATGCCCAAACTGGGGCACGCGTGGCCCGTGTGGAATCGACGGCAGGCCAGGGGTTTGCGATCCCATTGCCTGAGGAGGGGGATTACACCTTTGAGGTCTCCGCCCAAGGGTTTGTGTTCAAAGTGGAGTCGTACAGCCAAGGAACGTCTGGCGCCGAGGTCACCAACGACCAAGTGAACATCCGGTTGACCCCCATTGAGGATGGGGTCGTGTTCACCTTGGAGGCCATCCAGTTTGAGACAGGCAAGTCCTTGTTGCGTCCCTCTTACCAAGGAGGGTGTGAGCGCTTGGCGTCATGGATGTTGGCACATCCAGACGTCCGTGTCAGGGTGGAAGGCCACACAGACAACGTGGGGAGTGCGGCCAGCAACAAGGTGTTGAGCTTGGAAAGGGCGCAAGCTGTGAGGTTGTTTTTGGAATCAAGGGGAGTGACTGCGTCCCGGGTGGACGTGTTGGGTCTGGGAGATTCCATGCCTGTGGCAGGCAACGCGACCGAGGAAGGCCGATCTGCCAACCGACGTGTGGAGGTGGTGATTGACCTCTGACCTTCTGCGGCTCAGCTTCGGTGGCGCCAGGTCAGGCCCACAGTGAATGTGCGGGGCGGGGCAGGATTGTAGAACCTTCCTCCAAAGGCATTCACTTGCTGCCAACCTGAATATGCGGTGTTGGTGAGGTTCCGGCATCCGAGCGTCACCTGCACACCATGGCCCGGTACGTTGCAGGTCAACTCGACGTTGGCGGTCAAGTGCGAGGGGTGGCTGACCGTGTTGTCGTTGTTCAGCGGGGTTTCGCCCAGGCCACGAACCCAGGTGTGCGCTGTCCACATTGGAGCCCATCGCGGCTGCCACGTCCATTGAACGTTGGCCATCCATGGGGGAGAACCTGGCATGCCTTTTCCGTTCAGCTGGTGGTGCTGCAGCGTTGCAGCCAAGGACAGGGCATGATGTGTGCTTTGCCATTGGGCCCGTGTCTCGAGGCCTTGCATCTGAAGCGGCGCGTCTGCATTGACGAACGTTGAAATTCCCAGGCTGTCCACCTGTTCCACGATGGGGCTTTGCACGGCTTGGTGGTACAAGACGCACTCCAATCCCGGGAGGCGCAGGCCAACTTCGACGGAGCGTGCGCGTTCGGACACAAGCGTGGCGGAGGCGTCTGCCCCGTCTTCGAAGGGCAAGGTCTCGAAATTGGTGGGGTCGCTGTAGCCTGTGCTCGCCTGTGAAAACACAGAGAGTTTGGGTCCTAGCGCTTTTGAGATGCCAACCCTGGGCAGCCATTCAGCCGCATTAAACGGGGCACTGTACGTGGTGTCAGAAGCTGTGCCGTCTGCCGCTCTTCCCCGTGCGGATGCCGCAACGCTTGCTTCCAATCGCCATCCTTTGTGGTGGCTCATGGCCACAGATGGGGTCCACTGCGCCTGCCACCCTTGCATTGTCAGGTTGTACAACTGAGCTCCCATCGCAGCCAACAAGGGGTCGTCCCAAAGTTCAAATCGCCCTTGGTCCAGGCTCACGAGGGCGTTCCACTCCACTTGAAGGGTCCATGAAGGACGTTCGATGGGCGCCCACCGCTGGCGCAGTCGCAAGCTGGCACCTGCTCCCGATTCTTCCTTGTACCCGTTGAAAAACGGCGACGTGCCAAATGGATTGACCTTGTCGGTGAGCCGCATCAGTGTCCAGACGTCGACTGTGCTTCGATTCCCGAAAACAGTGACATCTGAGACGTGCACATGATGTCCTGCAAGCGCCCGACGGCGCTGAACGTGAGCGTTGTATTGGCCACCTGGGGCAAACTCCGGGGTCTCTGTCGCAGTGAGGCTGTCGACAGAGCCAGGAAGGTCCCATGACGCGTCGAGGAAAGCAAGCCAGGTGTGATGGGTGGCCTTGTCTCCTTGCCAACGCCGTGACAATTCGGCCTGCCAGCGCTCGTTGCCTTCCCACGTGCGGTAGCCTGTGTTTTGGGCATGCGCCAAACGCGCCTCCCATCCTCGTTCGGACGCCTGAACGCTGGTGTGCGATTGCAGACCACCTGAACGCCCCGTCGTCCCAAATGAAGTCCGGACTTGGGCCACTCCTGGTTGAAAGTCAGGTTCGACGAGGATGGCGCCGCCGTAGGCACCCCCGAAGGAGGTGGCGGCGGGTCCGGAGACCACACGAAGTGGGGCCGACCAGCGCGGTTCAAGCCATTCCACGGGGCTGGTGCCATCGGCCTCCGTCAAACAGAAGCCATGCACGAACAGCATGGTGTTGCGAACGGCAAATGGGCTTCGAAGCGAGGATCCTCGGATGCTCAGTCTTCGACTTCCCCCGAGGCCGCGGGTCTCCATCAACACCCCTGGAATCGCGTTCAAAGCGTTGGCGACGTCCGGACTGCCAAACCCTGTTGCGAGGGCAGTGTCCACGGTCCACAGGCTCATGGCAATTTGCTCTGAAGGCAGCAGGGGAGCGTAAGCGGACACGGCTGCTGAATCCAGTTGGACCCAGCGCTGCAGCAAAGTGTCTGGTTCCAGAATGAAATGTGGTGCAGCCCAGGTGCACACAGAGGCCATGGCCCACGATGCACAGGCCAGGCTGATCTTGCCAGTCAACAGCTTACACAGCTTCATTCCACGACCAACGTCCGGGAGAGCGTGTGCCCTTGGTCGTCTGTGGTCGCCAAGAAGTACGTCCCGGGATTCCAAGACGCAACATCCAGTGTCAAACCTGGCGTCAGCACGCCACGCCACATTTCTTTCCCTTGCACGTCGTAGACACTTGCTTTTGCGAGGTTCCAAGCCGCACCCACTTCGAGGCGAACGTTGGACGACGTGGGGTTGGGGAACATGTCCAAGCCTCGGTCGTCGCTCCAATCCTGCACTTGATCGGCAGACTGTGGACGGAATTCCTTGATGACGTTCAGCCCCGATCCTGGGTAACTGGGTCCGTTGAAGGCGAGGTACACGGCGCCGGTGTAGGGGTTGACCGCGACGTCCCGCACGCGTTGATTGAATTCAGAAAAGAACTGGTCTTCGCTTTCGATGGTCAAGCCATCCTCACTCATGTGGAGCACGCTGAGGCGCTTGTCGTTGAGGGCAAACCCGCCCAACACGGCCATCAATACAGACCCCTGCCATTCCGGAATGCCCACATGGTCGTAGTACTCGATGCCGTTGACGGCAGCGCAAGGCGACCACGTCATGAGGGGTTCCATCACGTCGTTCGCTTCGCAGAAAGCCTGTTCTGCGTTGGTGTTGCATTCCCCCTCGACGTTGGGCCATCCGTAATTGCGTCCTGGTTCAATGATGTTGAATTCGTCCCAATTGCTCTGGCCATGCTCAGAGCTGTAAACAAGCCCATTGGGACCAAGGCAGAGGCCTTGGGCATTCCTGTGTCCTTTGCTCCATACGTAACTTCCTGGGGTGGGGTTGTTGGCAGGAACGCTGCCGTCCAGGTTGAATCGGAGGACTTTGCCGTTGTCGGAGTTGTCGCTTTGGGAGCTGACGCCACCGTCGCCCACGTCGCCGGTGGTCATGAGCAAGGTGTTGTCGGGAAGCACCAGCAGACGGCTGCCGTTGTGAATGCCTCCCGCTTCCACGCTGTGCAAGATTTGCTCGTCGACCAACTCGGTCCCATTCCAGGTGAATTTACTCAGCCGCTCGGACGTGCCACTGATCCAGCTGCCTTGCGTGTAAACCAAGAAGACCTCAGGGGTGGTGTCCCAGTCTGGGTGCAGGGCCATGCCCAGCAATCCAGGCTCCCCGTTGCCGCCGTATACATCCAGTTCCAAGACGGTGTCGTAGGCGCCTGTGGCGGGGTCGATGTGCAGCACGTCCCCGTATCGGGTGGTGCACCACAGCATGTCGTCCGGCCCCCAGAGCAATTCCCAAGGAATGCTGATGCCCGTGGCCAAGTCGTATTCGACCAACGTGGTCTCTTCCAGTTGCCACGTGGTTTGGGCTGAAAGATCGCAGGGCACAAGCGCCGAGCCCATGAGGGCGGCAGTCACAGTAGTGAATTTAAAAAGCTTCATGGCAAACGGGGTCAGGGTGTGTGGATTTCAAATGCCACTGCGCCGTATGGTTCAAGCGCGGTGGTGGATTCTTGCCCTGCAAGGTACACGAGAGCTGGGGCTTCTTGGCCATCTTCAGGTGCGAGCGACCTGAAGTCCAGAGGCTGGGAGACGCCGCTTCTGTTCATGGCCACGTGCACTTGTTGGTCCAGGTAGGTTCGGGTGACAAGCAGGACCTCAGGATTCAGCAAGGTGAATTTTGTGGTGCCATACAACATGGCCATGTGGCTGGTGCGAAGCTTGGCCCAAGTGGAAGTCCAGTCCCGTGTGCGCCGCTCTTGCTCGTTCAAGCCGTCGAACCGCATCATCCTGCGGTTGTCCGGGTCGTTGCCGCCCACGTCGGCGATCTCGTCGCCGTAGTACACACAGGGGATGCCAGGCACGGACATCAGGTACGACATCAGCAAGCGCAT
>JBMZAB010000038.1:0-18403 GCA_049610985.1 Flavobacteriales bacterium
GTCGACGCTGGAGTTTTGGACGAGCAAGAACTGGCCCGCAAGGCTGTTGAGCCCGACCATCCTTGACATCAAAGGTTTGACTTGCCAAATGCCCCAATTCTCTGCCTCGGTGCTGTCGGAGCCGGCCAAGTTGATGTTGCCCCCTTGGGACATCCAAGATGCTCCTGTGGTGGACAATTCCAACACGAGTTCAACCTGAAATTGGAGGCTGGGGTTCAGGCGGTTGAAGATCTGTCCCTCAAACGTCGCGATGTTGTTGTCGTACGTCGTCCAAGTGCCCCCTGCACCGTCGATGGTGAAGGCGTTGCTGTTGGCCAAACCTGTCGACTGGAAGTTGTGCAGATGGACGGTGCCAAAGAAAGAAGGCAAGTCCTCAGGGCGGTTGCCGTTGCACACACGTTCGTTTCCCAGAGGAAATTTGGCGACCGCCGTGCTGAAGCCGTCGGAACAATCTGAGGTGTAGTCCAAGAAGTCAGGGAGCAAGTCCAACGCGTTGCCGGCGATGCAGGACGTGTCAAGGGCGCTCGGTTCACCTTGAAGAAACTGCGGGTTGCAGGACGTGCAACTGAGTTGACCCCAAGCGGCCAAAGCCGGGGTCAGCCACGTGACTGTCAAGACGAGAATGGGTCCAAACGTGCGGCGCATGATGGCGTGTGAACTCGGGGGGTAAACAGGGGCGAGACGTTGGATGAAAAATACTGCCCCCAAGTGCCCTGCCGGAGCTCAGGCGTCGGGGCTTTTCAGCCCCAAAGCGTGGAGAACAATCCCTGCCGCCACGCCCACATTCAGGCTCGACGTTTTGCCTTTCATGGGGATGCGCACGGACGTGGTGCAGTGCTTGATCACCTCGGCGGAAATGCCGGAATGCTCGTCGCCAAGCACCAGACAGGTCGGTGCGTCTCCCGCCAATTCGTGGGCTTGGACGTCGCCCTTTTCGCTCACTGCGACAGGAGAGAGTCCCATTTGGGTCATCCATTCCATGGCCTGGTCCATGCGCCTCACTCGGCACATGGGCAAGCGCAGCAACGCGCCAGCCGACGACTTGACGGCGTCTTCATTCACCGGCGCGGAACCGGTGGCTGGCACGACCAGCGCGGTGGCGCCAAAGCATTCTGCCGTACGTGCAATGGCCCCAAGGTTGCGAACGTCCGTCACGCCGTCGAGGGCGACGAGCAAAGGCGTTTGGCCGGCCTCGAAGGCTCCGAGCACCACTTCGTCGAGCGGCTGAAACTCGATCGGGGAAATAAAAGCCACCACGCCTTGGTGGTTTTTCATGGTGATGCGGTCGAGTCGCTCCTTGGGCACTGCTTGCGCAGGGATTTCGAGGGCGCGGCACTTGCTCAGAATGTCCGACATCTCGTCGGTTTGTTTCCCTTTGAGAAACAGGACGCGTTGCATGGGTTTGGCTTCTTGGAGCGCTTCCAAGACCGGGTGGATGCCAAAGAGGAAGGTGCGTTCAGAGGGACGTCGGTGGTGCATGGCGCAAAGTTAGGTCGCGCTCAGGCCGGTAAGCGATCAATTCGCGCGAACACGCCCGTTGCGCCAAGCGCTGACAGCACGGTCCCACGCTGAGCGGAACTGGATGCTTCGTTGCAGCACGAAGTGGTTGTCGTCGTACGGGGTGGATTTGCGCCTGAAATGGAAGGTCAGGGCGTTGGTGGTGCCTTCCTCGCCGTAGACCCAATACTCGTTCCAGGCGTCGCGCCGGATTCGTTGCGGGATGCCAAACACCACGTGCACCATGCCACGGTCGGTCTTCCATCCGTCAACCAGTCCGGAAAAGGCGTGGTTGGCCTCCTCCACGCGGTCGTAGTACGTCTGAAGCAAGTTTCGGGATTTGTTGGGGGTGCGGCCGCAGGCCAACCAGAATTCGTCGAGGGCCAGCTTGGGATGGGTGGCTTGCTTGAGTTTGTTGTACTCCGCCCGGGTGGCGATGTACCGAACGGGTGAGATCAGTGACATGGCGGGACCCAATTCTGGAAACCGCGGCTGCCGGCCGTGAACATGAATGGCCAACTCGTTGGACGCCAATTCAAAGAGGGTCAAACCTTCCGCGACTTGGACCACAATCATGCTGTCCGCCACGACCTGACCGACGTTCACCGGGGTGAGGGTGTCCCAACGCACACGCGTGCCGCTGTAGGGCGGAGGGGGGAGGGACTTGGGCGAGCTCACGTGGTAGAGCAACCAGGCCACCTCGCCTTCGCTGCGTTGAGACAATGCCGAGGGCAGCATGAGTCGCAAGGTGTCGTTCACCGTGGCTTGGTCGGGACGCACAGCCCATTTGTCCTGCTCGCTCCACGCCAGGACATCCCTCGTCCCGAAGCCGTCAGAAGGACCAAGGAATCGCCGGGTCGACCAAGACGTGTTGCGCTGCAAGTCCGTCACCTCGCACTCGGCCCAGGCCGGCACGCCGTGGCCCCGCCAGGTTTGGCGCAGGCGCAAAAGGGAGGGGGTGTGGTCCCACGCAGTGTCCACCACCGTCCAAGACGTGTCGAGGAGGTCGATCTGAAGCTGGGCCACGAACGGGGACGACGAGGTGGCCCTGCTGTACAGCAGCTCGTTGCGGTTCACCGAGAGATAGACATCTACGCTGGATGTGGCCATGTTCCGGTGCAAGACGACTTCGGGATGCAGGACAGATGCCTTCCGGTCGTAAGGTCGTCGGGCGCTTGGGGTTTGGAGGCTGGTGGATGCGCATCCCATGCCCAGCCCCGCCCACAAGAGGGTCCAAAAGAGGAGGGATGGGCGGCCAGACGTCACGGGATACGAAGGTAATTCGGGCGAGGGTGTAACCTTTTGGGAGGTGTGGGCGTAAAGGGGCAAAAATTCTTCAAATCCTCTCAAACACAATCCCCATGCAACGCACCCTTCGCATCGCAGCCATTGTGCTTTTGACCGCCGCAGCGCTCAGCTCTTGCGGCACATTGTACACCTCATGTGCAGCTTACGCTGAAGCACCGACGGCTGAAGTCCGTTAAGCTCGGACAAATCGAAACGTCAAATCCTGCTTGACGTCGGGGTGCAGACTCTGCGCAACAGGACACGCCCGGGCCACGCGCTCGAGCACTTTCAAATCTTGGTCGGTCGCCTGTGCAGACACGCGAACGTCCAACACCATCACGATGGCGGCGACCCGACGGGGGTTGGCCGCCATTGTTTTTTGGACGCGGGTGTCGATGCCGAGCAAGTCGTAGTCCTTGCTTTGGACGTGGATGCCCATGATGGTCATGACGCATGCCGCAAGAGACGTGCTCAGCAGGTCGGTGGGGGAAAACGCCTCCCCCAGACCGTGGTTGTCGGTGGGGGCGTCGGTGAGGAGCGTTTGGCCTGACTTCAAGTGGGTGTTCTCCGTGCGCAACGGATCGACGTAAGACACCTTGTAATTCCAAGTGGGGGAGTCCGGATTCGACATGAGTGCAAGATGCACCTAACTTCGTGAGCGATGTGCGTCCCTAACACAACTTCTGAGGTGCTCCGATGGCCAATCGGCGTGTGGCTGATTGTGGCCCTCGCACTCGGGGCCGTCGACGTGCAAGCGCAAACCACAGGCTTCGATGCCGTGTTTGGCGAAGGGGCAGACGTGGTGCTCACCGACGCCGGACGCTTCCACCTCACCTTGCACAGCCAGGGGGCAGGTTTGGGCTTTCAGCGCGGTACCTTCGACGGGGCTTTTGTCGTTCGAGGATGGCAAGGCGAGCTGGTCTTCGTGCGCCACTTGAAGGAGGAAAAAACCCGGAACCCCGTGTACGAGGAGGGTCTGCCTTACGTGTTCGGCAAAGTCAACGCTTTCCACGCCCTGCGCCTCCAGCGCTACAAGGAGTCCATTGTGGCGGAGAAATACCGTCGCGGTGGGGTCACCGTGTCGCACACGCGAAGTGTGGGCGCCGTGATGGGCATTGCCAAACCGGTGTTTTTGGAAATCGGATACCCTGAGATCCCTTACACCTCCCTTCAAGTGGAGCGTTACGAGCCGGAAGAGCATTTCTCGGATCGGATTTACGGCCGGGCCCCGTGGGTCAATGGCTTGGAGAGCTTGGCGTGGAACCCCGGGGTGTCCGTGGGGCAGACCGTCAGCTTTGAATTCAGCGAGACGCGCACGTCCACTCGGACCCTGGACGTGGGGCTGCAAGCCGACGTGTATTGGCGTCCGGTGGAAATCATGGCGTTTGTGGCGCCCCGGCGAATGCACTTCACGTTCCTGTTGCGTTACGCGTGGGGTGCACAGTGGTCTGCCAAGGGATTGGGCGACGCACGAAGCTGAGCATTCCTTTCCGACCTTTGCGCCATGACCGCAGGTTCACCCGGAAACTCTGGACAAGAAGGTTCTTCCAACGGCGCCCCCAAGCAACGTGTGCCCAAGCCCAAGTGGCTTCGGGTCAAACTTCCCACGGGAGAGGCCTACCGCGAAGTGCGCAACATTGTGTCGGAGCACAAGCTTCACACGATTTGCGAGAGCGGACACTGCCCCAACATGGGCGAGTGCTGGGGTGAGGGCACGGCCACGTTCATGATTCTGGGGAACATCTGCACCCGGAGCTGCGGCTTCTGCAATGTGGTCACCGGCAAGCCTGAGGAGGTCGACGTGTTCGAGCCTGGACGCGTGGCGAACTCGGTCAAGCTCATGGGGGTCAAGCACGCCGTCATCACTTCGGTGGATCGGGACGATTTGCCCGACGGCGGCGCGGAGATTTGGGCCCAAACGGTGCGCGCCATCCGGCATCAGAGCCCAGGCACGACCCTGGAAACGCTCATCCCCGACTTCGCTGGCAAGTGGGCCAACCTGCAGCACATCATCCAGGTGGCGCCCGAAGTTGTGTCGCACAACCTGGAAACGGTGCGTCGCCTGACCAAGTCGGTGCGGATTCAAGCCAAATACGACCGCAGCCTTGAAGTGATCAAGCGCCTTTCTGACGCCGGCCTTCGCACCAAAAGCGGCGTGATGCTCGGGTTGGGCGAAACATTTGACGAGGTGGTGGAAACCATGGATGACCTGCGCAGTGTGGGTTGTCAAGTCATCACCTTGGGGCAGTACCTGCAGCCGACCCCCAAGCACCTTCCTGTGGTGGAGTTCATCCACCCCGACGTGTTTGCCGAATTGGAGGCCATCGGCAAGGAAAAAGGCTTCCGCCACGTGGAGAGTGGGCCGCTTGTGCGCTCCTCGTACCACGCGGAAAAGCACGTGGTCTGAACTGCATTCCATGCTCGAGGAAGCGAGACTCTCGCCCTTGAGCCGTTCACTCCTTCCACACGAGGCGACTTTTGGAGAATCCGGGAGGTTCTTCTGTTGTAACTTCCGGGCGTCTTTTTGCCTGAATCTAGACTGAATCCATGATGTTGAATTCAACCTTGCGCAGCCTTGCTGCTGGAACCGCCATCCTCGGCCTGTCCGTGATGGGATGGTTCATCCTGTCCAACCAAGAGTCTGAAGCGTACAGCCCACGCCTCGAAGAGAAAGCCGCCGAACCCAACGGCGCGCTCGAAATTCGCCAAGCCTTGCTCGGCGACGAGAACGGTGTGGTCGACTACGCCGGCCTTGCAGAGCTCCGCCAGAAGGTGGAGAAGAAAGCCAAGCGCGATTTGGCCGCCAAAGCTTCAAGCCTGTCATGGCACGAACTCGGTCCCGACAACATCGGGGGCCGCACACGCGCCATCGAGCCCTTTGGCGCCAACGGCCTCTATGCCGGTTCTGTGTCTGGCGGATTGTGGAAATCCATGAACCGCGGCGACAACTGGACGCAAATCACCACCTTCCCCAGCTTGATGGTGGCATCCATCGCGTTGGCCGGCAACGGCGATCTCTACGTGGGCACAGGCACCGCATGGGAAGGCGCCTCAGGTGAAGGCGATTCTGGATTCCGCGGCGAGGGCATCTGGCGCTCTACCGATGCAGGTGCGTCTTGGGAGCAAGTGTCCGGCTCGGGCAGCTTCACGGCGACGGATGCGTTGATTGCCGACCCCAACAACGACGACCGCGTGTGGTTTGCGTCCGCCAGCGGATACGGCTCCATCACCAACGGTGACCTTGTCGAAGTTCAAGGTGGCAACAATGCCCCCAGCGCGGCATCCGACGTGGCCATCGCTCCTGACGGGTCATACTGCCTTGTGGCCGGTGTGAACGGTCGCGTTTACCGCTCCATCGACGGCGATTTCGCCAACCTCGAATTGATTTCCCAAGGCAGCGGCCAAGACGGCAACCCACCCCAAAGTGGCGTGGGACGTGCGCGTGTGGACATCGCTTTGACTGCGGACGCCAACGGCAAGTACAACGCCTTTGCAGTGTATGCCACTTCTGGCGGATTCTTCTATGGGTTGTTCCACAGCGACAACGCAGGTGAATCCGGCAGCTGGTCCAACGTGTGGCCTGGCGAAATCGACACCGCGACCCCGCTTCCACGGAGCCAGGGCAAGTACGACTTGGCCCTCGGCATCAGCAAAGCTGACCCCAACCTCGCGTTCGTGGGTGGCATCGAGTTGTGGCGTTCAGGTCCTTTCCAGCAAGCAGAGCCTGCCGCCGCGCCATTTGACGCCCCAGGATTCGCGTATGGCGTTCACGCCGACGTGCACGAGGTGCGCTTCTTGCAGGACGGCACCATGTACATCGCGACCGACGGCGGCATTTACCGCAGCGACGACAACGGCGAATCGTACACAGCTTGCAACCGCAACTACAACGTGACGCAATTTTACGGCATCGCCCACGGCGCTGGCCAGGAGGTGCTCGGTGGAACCCAGGACAACGGAAGCTTGTTGATCCCCTCAGATGGGTCTTTCTTGAGCGAGCAAATGGCGGTGGAGGTGAACGGAGGTGACGGCTTCGACGCCACCATCAGCCACGTGACTGAGGCGACAGGCTACAATTATGCTTGGACTGCCGCCTCGCAGTACGGTGGGTTCGTGCGTGGCACTTACGCCCCAGGGGAAGTGAACAACGCAGGTGCAATTTTGGACGACAACTTCACCGACTATTTCGTGGACACCGACGGAGATGGCTTGGCCAACGACTTGGGTCAATTCTACTCCTGTTCTCGGTTGTACGAGAACTTCGACGACGCACACAGTCAGCAGTCTGTGATTTTGGTGAACACCTTCGGACAAGATTCTGTGGGGGGCACCTTCACGTTGGAGACCTCAAGCCAAAACTTGCCATTCGAATACACCATGTCGGAGGACGACACACTCCATTTCTGGGAAGAGTTGGTCCGCCCTGAACGCATTATGGATGAGCCTTTGACCGAAGATCCCGATTACTTCTGGCTCGCTCCACAAGAGGGTGAGATGGTGGTGGACTGCCAGCAATTCTCCGATTCCGTTGGTGTAGACAGCATCCTGTTTACCAACGAAATCGTGGTGATAGACACCCTGGAGACGCAAGTGGGCGACTCGACCTTCTACACGGTGGTGGAAGTGGCCACGGGCTTGTATGACACCACCTACGTGGTGACCACGGTCTACAACGAGTACCAGGTGTGCGACACCACATACCACTACCCGTCAGACGTGTTGACCAACGTGCCACAGCGCATTCGTGTGACAGATCCTTACACAAGCATGTTCTGCATTGGCTTGCGGGCGTACGACAACCAAAACCTCGGCGTCTGGATCTCTCGTGATGTGTTAAACTTCAACACCACCCCGACCTGGATCCGCATCGCCGATGCGCCCTCCGGTTGGAACGGCACCAAGGCCATCGAGTTTGTCGAGACTGGCGACGAGGCGGGCAATGTGATGTTCTTCACGGGCTGGAACGGCCAAGTGACGCGTGTGACAGGCTTGCGTGACGTGTATTCCCAACAGGACGTCGACAACGGCGCCCTCGAAGTGGAGACTGTCTTGAGCCAAGCTGGAGGCGCAGTCACAGGATTGAGCATCGACCCCAACGACGCGAACCACGTGGTGGTGACCGTGGGGGGGTACGGCGGTTCCACGGGCAAAGTGCGTGAATCGTTCAACGCGTTGTCTGAGGATGTGACGTGGAACAACATTTGGGACGCCTCATTGTCAAGCATGCCTTGTTACGACGTGGTGGTCGACGTCAACGACGCTTCTGGCGCCACCATCGTGGTGGGCACAGAGTTCGGGGTGTTCGTGACCGACAACGGCGGAAGCGACTGGAACTACAGCAACCTCGGCATGTCCACCGGTCATGACGTGGTGACAGCGCCTGTCTTCGACTTGAAGCAACAGTTCCGTGAGTCCCATACGTGGAGCACCGTCACCAATGGCGGTGCCATCTACGCGGGCACACACGGCCGCGGGATCTTCGTCAGCGGCATCGCAGCCGACGTGGAAGAAGAGGAACCTGTGGCCTTCCAAGAGTCTTGGAACGTGTACCCCAACCCTGTGGCGGGTGGCGACTTGAACCTCCCAACCACGGGTGTTCAGGGCAACGTGGAAGTCGAAGTCTACGACTTGGCTGGACGTCGCTGGATGCAGGAGGCCTTCACCATGACAGGAGAGCGTCAGTTGACTTTGGATGTGAACGACCTCGCCCCAGGACACTACGTGGTCCGCATGGTGCAGGGCGGTCAGAGCCGAGCTGCCAAGTTTGTGGTCCGTCGCTGACCTCCAGCACGACAACATGAAAAAAGGGCTTCCCATCGGGAGGCCCTTTTTGTTGGACGACAATCAAGCTTGGTGGCCCTTCTTGTGGTCGATGAGTTCAGCCTTGCCCTCGTGGATGACCCCAGAAGTCATGTGGGTGAGCCAGTCCCCCAGGTTGAGGTAATCGGCCGCGCCGTTGGGAAGGGGCGCGTGGAAGGGGTGGTGACGGTGTCCAAAAATGAACACATCCGGCGACGGCGCATCCGCGTCTTCCAACACAGCCATGGCGTGTTGGACCAGGTGTTCGTCCTGCAAATTGCCCATGGGGTGCTCACCTCGGGCGCGGCTTTGCTTGGACCAGCCCCGCGCCAGTTTCACGCCCCAGTCCGGATGGAAGGTCCTGAAGAGGGCTTGACCCCAACGGGACGTGAACACATTCTTCAGCAACTTGTAGGTGGCGTCGCCAGGGCCCAATCCGTCGCCGTGCCCGACCATGCACAAGGTGCCGTCGCAATCCAAGAGGATGGGCTCGCGGTGGAGACGTACGCCAAGTTCTTCTTCGAGGTAGCCGTAGGTCCAGAGGTCGTGGTTGCCCACGTGGTAGTGCACGGGCAATCCTGCGTCGGTGAGTTCCGCGATCGCACCCATCACGCGCGCACCTCCTTTGGGCACCACGTGGTGGTATTCGTGCCAGAAGTCGAAGATGTCCCCGACGAGGTGGAGTTCTGTGGCGGGCTTGTCCTCGGCGAACCCACGTCCTTCCGCGGCGTCACGCATCCAATGGACAAACGCCCGCTCACGCTCCCTAGAGAGGGTGGGGTTGGGCGCACCCAGGTGCAAGTCGGAAGCCAGGTGGACGCATCTTGGCATCACTCGCCGAAGATGCCGCGGAGGGAGGATTCCACGGCGCTGCCACGGAGGTGGGTGGCCAAGATGATTCCGTCGCGGTCGATGAGCATCGTGTGGGGGATGCTGCTGATGCCGTAATCCTGTGCAGCCGCGTTGCGCCAGCCTTTCAAATCGCTCACATGGTTGGGCCATGTGAGTTGGTCCTGCTCAATCGCACTGGCCCAACGGTCGGCTTTGCTGTCCAGGGAGACCGAGAAAACCTCAAACCCTTGGTCTCTGTATTTGGCGTAAGCGCGCACCACGTTGGGGTTTTCGCGCCGGCAGGGCCCGCACCAAGAAGCCCAAAAATCGACAAGGACCACCTTGCCTCGGAGGTCGCTCAACTTGCGCTCCACCCCGGAAGGGTCGTTCATCACGATGTCAGGGGCCACGTCGCCCGAGGCGTATTTTCCGTTTTTGGTTCCTCGCTTGGGCTTTTGGGTCATGTCGATGGTCCGGGGCTTGTTGGCTCGGTCGTATTGGCCTTTGACCTGGCGATAGAACGAATTGCCTGCATGCGTCTCTTTCAATGCGGACAGGGTGGCATTGAAAAGCTCCTTGTGTTCTTTCGCATCAAGCCCTTCCAGGGCATTCAACGCCGCCAAGCTTCCCGCGTGAGCTTGTGCAAACGCCAAACTCGCTGTGTTGATGCTGTCGGCCATGGCTGCCGCCAACGTCTTGGCTTCCTGTCGTTTGGCGACATCGACGGAACGCCCCTGGCGCTCCACGTCTTTCAGCCTGGCGGTGATGGGCATGATGACGTCGTAGAGCTCGGCCACTTCAACCGATTGGGGAGAGCCTTCGATGTCTGCCCCGACGAGGTAGTTGCCCCTGGGTGTGACAGAGGCGCGCACGTGCACATGCTCTGTGCTGTCCGTGATGAGGACCAGGGGATTCGTGCGGTTGACCACGAGCTGATGGTGCCCCAACGAAAGGGATTTCTCAGGTGTCAAGGTGAAGTTGCCGGCTGAATCCAACGAGGCTTCGGCGACGTTGACCAAGTTGCCTCGGTTGAAGCTGCGAAGTACCACGGCGCTGCCGGCCTTGGCCCCTTGGATCTCACCTGTGATGGTTCCAGAGGGTCCTGAGGCGGACGGCGAATCGCAACCAATCCAAACGCTGGCCGCAGCCCAACAGGTGGCCGCGCACATGAAACGAGAGAAAGCGTGGGTCATGTCACGAAGGTAAGGTGCGGACCCAGGAATTGAGGAATTCGTCCAAGGAGGCTTCGTCATGCCAATGCACTTCCTGGGGGAGGATCCAAATGCGCCACGCGGCCAGCTGGGGCAGCCACGGGTCGAGCCTGGCCGCATCCTTGGCAGTGGTCACCAAGTCCTGCACGCCGTGCGCTCTGCCGTATGCGTTCCAGGCCTCAATGTCTTGGGCAAGAAAGGGATGGTGGTCGGGATAGTGGGCGCAGGCCGCCAACGCGACCTTGAGATGAACCGCGGACTCCACGACGCGTTGGGGTTGGGCTGTGCCGGTGACCAGCAAAGCTGGATGTTCGAGGGACGTTTTCAATGTTGCCGGATGAACGCATGTCGGGGGGTGGGCCGACGCATGGCTTTGTGCGTGGTTCCCTTGGATGTTTTCTTGGGTGGCCACGGTGAGGTCAGCCTGAGACGCACGCGACGGCAAATCCCGCCAAGGCCCAGCAGGCAGGACAGAGACCCAGGAAGCGTTTGGTCGAGACTGCAAGCAGACCAGGCGGTCCGGCACAAGGGCGCGGTGTTGCATGCCGTCGTCAAGCACCACGGCCTTGAGTTCTGGCCGGGATTGGGCCATGACGCGCAGGGCCTCGAGCCGGTTGGCTCCGACCCCGACTGGCATGGGGTGCAGCGCGCGGGCCATCATCCAAGGCTCGTCTCCGACCTGTTCCCAGGTGGATGCCTCGTCCACCCATTGGAACCTGTTGGAGGAGCGACCATGTCCACGAGAAAGGACGGCGACCATTCCGGTTCCAAGTCGGGATTCGAGCCGCTTGGCCAAATCCATGGCGTGCGGCGTTTTTCCCGTGCCGCCCAGCTCGAGGTTGCCCACAACCAGCGTCGGCAAGGCGCCGCGTTCGCTGTGCAGGAAGCCCCAGTCGTAGGCCTTGTGTCGAAGCCAAAGCGCGGCTGCGTAGAGCGCTGCCAACGGGAAGAACCATGGACCCAGCCACGCGTGTCCTTGGCGCGCCTGGCGCGACGAGAACGCGTTCGACACGGCCCCGGGGAACTGCGCTGGAAAGTGTACCTTCGGCTGCATGGACAAGGCCTTGAAGGTACGCGACATCGCCGGTTGCCTGGAAACTTGGGCGCCCCGACAGTTCGCGGAATCGTACGACAACGTCGGGCTCTTGGTGGGCCACGCAGACGCTGAGGTGACGGATGTGCTGGTCAGTTTGGACTGCACAGAAGAGGTGGTGAATGAGGCCGAGCGCACGGGTTGCCAAATGATCGTGAGCCACCACCCCGTCATTTTTGGCGGTCTAAAACGGTTGAACGGAAGCAACGACGTTGAGCGCACGGTGATGAGGGCCATCCGGTCGGGCATCGCCTTGTACGCCATCCACACCAACCTCGACAACGTGTTGACCGGAGTGAACCGGAAGTTGGCAGAATCCTTGGGGTGTCTCTCAGATTCCTTGCGAATCCTTCGTCCGAAGGGGGAAGGTCTTGAGAAGTGGTCGGTGTTTGTGCCGGAAGCTCAGGCAGATGTTGTGCGGAGCGCGATGGCCGAGGCCGGCGCAGGGCACCTCGGGAATTACGACGAATGCAGTTTCCAATCTTCCGGGGTCGGAACGTTCCGGGCTTTGGCAGGTGCCAACCCGCATGTGGGACAGCTCGGGGAATTGCACCGCGAGCCTGAGGTCAAGCTCGAAATGGCGGTGCCTGCTGCGTTGGCCCGCGCTGTAAAAGCAGCCATGTTGGCGGCCCACCCTTACGAGGAGGTTGCCTTCGACCGGGTGAGTTTGGTGCAGGCCAGGACGGACGTGGGGTCTGGCATGGTGGGGGAATTGGCCGAGGCCATGCCCTGGGAGGCGTTCACGGACCATGTGAAGGCCGTCTTGGGTTGTGGCGCCGTGAAGCACACAGCACCGGTTCACAAGGAGGTGAAGCGCATCGCGGTGTGCGGTGGGTCAGGGGCGTTTTTGATCTCGGACGCAAAGCGCGCCAAGGCAGATGTTTACGTGACCTCCGACGTGAAGTACCATGAATATTTCCAAGCAGCGGGGCAAGTCCAAATTCTGGACGTGGGCCACTTCGAAAGCGAATGGCAAACCAGCGCTTTGATTGCCAACAAAATCAACGAGAAATTCCCTAATTTTGCAGTCCGTTTGTCTGAAATCCAGACGAACCCTGTTGCTTTTCGCTGAAACCAAGATTGACTTCGACCCGCATGGCCAAGAAGAAAACAAGCACTGCTGAGGACAAGCTCCGCGCCCTCTACGACCTTCAGATCATCGACTCCCGCATCGACCGCCTCCGGGTTGTGCGCGGCGAACTTCCCTTGGAAGTGCGTGACCTCGAAGACGAGCTGGAAGGCCTGCGTGCCCGCCTCGAGCGCATGGAGGACGACAACGACCAGGTGAACCAGCGCATCTTGGCCTACCAGATGCAGATCAAGGACAGCCAGGCGTTGATCGAGAAGTACACCGAGCAGCAAAACAACGTGCGGAACAACCGTGAGTTCGAATCGCTCGCCAAAGAAATCGAGTACCAGACCCTCGAGATTGAGCTTTGCGAGAAGCGCATTCG
This sequence comes from Flavobacteriales bacterium, assembly GCA_049610985.1. Classification (GTDB taxonomy): domain Bacteria; phylum Bacteroidota; class Bacteroidia; order Flavobacteriales_D; family Sanyastnellaceae; genus UBA11663. Next base: position 13,173 of record JBMZAB010000038.1, read on the forward strand.
GGAGTGCCAAGCCCAAACCGAGCAAAAGGCAGAAGGCCTCGAAGGCACCCGCGAGCGTTTCAACCAACGTCAAGCCGACCTCGACGCCAAAAAGGCAGAGCTGGAAGCCATCATCGCCGAGACCCAGGCAGAGGAGGAGCTCCTTCAAACGCACAGCGACAAGATGGCCAAGGGCATCGACGACCGCCTCGTGAATTCGTACCGCCGCATCCGTGGCGCCGCCAAGAACGGATTGGCCGTGGTGCCCATCGAGCGTCAAGCCAGCGCAGGCACCTTCATCAAGATCCCACCACAGCGCCAAATCGACATTGCCCAGCGCAAGCGCATCATCGTCGACGAGCACAGCGGCCGCATCCTTGTGGACAAGGAGCTCGCGGAAGAGGAGTTGACGCGCATGAACACCCTTCTCGACAAGGCCATCGCCAAGTTGAAGAAGTGAGGAACGGCGAGAGCCTGACCTGAGGAAAAGCCCGCTTCGGTGGGCTTTTCTCTTTCGTGAACAATTGGCAAGCGCAGGCTCAGAGGCGCAGCCCAGCCCCGAACATCAAGGCTGCGGAAGTGCGGTCGAGCGTGCCACGGCTCTCGGGGTGAATCGCCCCCATGAACAGGTAGTCCTCCATGTGCCACGTGCGGCGCCATGCCACGCTGAAGTGCACGTCACCAATGCGGTATTCGGCGCCAAAACTGGCGTGGTGACGGCTGCCGTCCGTGGCCACACCGTTGGGATTGAACGGAGAATTCCCGGTGCCGCCACCCATCCGGATGCGGTATTCTTTCGAGGGGCCCAGGCGAAGCTCCAGGCCCACCCTGGCTTCACGAACGACCTGCAGGCTGCTGTCCACAGCCACATTCTCCGCCGCGTAATCGTATCCTGAAGACAGGATGGTGCCCGGATCGCCGAGTTCTCCTTCTCGGAGGTCGGTGTGGACGTAGTCCGCAGCCAGCACCCCCAGCTTGCCCATGAGGAAGCTCGCAGACACGGTTGTGCGCCGTGGGGTGTGCATCAGGTACTCGTTGTTGGTGACGGGGCTGGAGGCGGTGCGTTCGCTGTCGTCCGCCCACTGGGTGGACAACGAGGTGCTGTAGTTGTCCAGCAGTGTCATGCGGCCGCGAGTTTGGTGAGCGAGTCCAATCCTCAGCTGGGAGGTGACACGCCAGTTCACTCCAGCACGCAGCAGGATGCCCTGCCCATCCACGTTGAGCCGCTCGTTGTAGTCCCACGACCTGAGGTCGTCTTCCGCAGAGACGTTGGTTTCTTGGTGGGTGGAGGTCTCCTCAAATTTCACCTTGGGCATGCCGAGCGTGGCGCCGATGCTCAGCCTGTCCCGGTAGCAAGTGCCAAACCCGATTTGGGTTTCCCACATGCGGCCTGACCGCTCGATGACACGTTTGACTTCCATTGGACCACCCACGGCAGTGGCGTAGATGTCGTCGTTGTCGGGCAAGAGCAACAGGGTGCGCCAAGCCAGCGAAGCGGAATAAGGGAAGATTTCGCCGCTGCCCAACGCTTCGTCGGTGGAGCTGTAGCCGTAGATGGCCGCGTCGTCGAGGGCCTGCTCCACAAACAAGTCTGACACGGTTGATTCAGAAGGCACCCCTTCGATGAAGATGCGCTGGTTGAATGGCATACGCACTTGCCTTCCCACCGCCAACGTGAAAAATGGCCAATCGGCGTCTACGCTGGGGTAGGTGAGGGCCACCCCCAAGTTGCCTGTTGTGCCCTGGAATTTGGCTGAGGTGGTCGACGTGGTGTTCCAACTTGCATTGGTGTTGGCGCTGTTCAGCCCTGTGGTGATGGCCAAATCGCCGCGTCGGTACAAGCCCAACCCCGCAGGGTTGATGCCCATGCAGCCGAGGTCGGCCCCCAGCGCACCGAACGCTCCGCCCATGGCCATGGTTCTGCTGCTTCCCAGGGGGGCAACCCATCCGTAACGGAGCACGTCGGCTTCGTTTTGGGCAAGGCACATCGAAGGCATGGCCGCAACAAATGCCGTGGCTACGAATGCACGTGTGAAAAAGCGAATCATCATGTCCGTTCAGCGTCGGGGTGAACCGCCACGACCTCCTGACCGACCGCTGCCCCTGGTGCTTTGGCCTCCGCTGGAGGGCCTGCTTGGGGAGCTTGGGCGGGTTTGCGACCGGTTGCCGCCCGAATTGGAAGGCCTCGATCCCGACGACCAGGAGCTTGAACTCCGTGAAGGGGAAGAAGACCCACCAGATTGCCCGGCACTCGAGGAAGAACGAGACGTCGAACGGGCTGCCTGTTGGGTGGCTGTTGCAGGTCGGTTGTCTTCCCAGGAGCCTTCGAGGATTTCGGCGGCGTCGGACACTGTTCGCCAGAAGACCCTGGGTTGTGTGACGCGGGATGTGTTGCTTGAGATGCCAGCGTCCATTTTGTTGGTCAGCAAGCGGCCTCCGCCTGTGGCGCTGTTGATGGACGAGGAAGCCCAAATCGGGGTCCGCGGCGCCACCACAACCGGAGATCCTCCCGAGGGTTCACCCCCGCCAAGCCATCCGGAGCCTTGGTAGACGTTGTACCCACCGCCCCAGCCGTTGTTGAAGCCGTAGGGATTGTAGGCATAGGGGTTGTACCCAAAGCCAGACCCGAAACCGTATCCCATGTAGGGATTCATTCCCCAGCCACTTGGGGAGCCCCAGCTGTTGCTCCAACCGTTGTTCCAACCCATGTTAGATCCGTAAGGGTCGTATGGATTGTAGCCTCCATAGAAGGCGCTGCCGTAAGGATCGTAGGGGTTGGGGCCGAAGCCAGCTGCGCCGTACGGCGTCATGTACCCGCGGAGCATGGACCGGCCACGCAGGCTCTGGGGCACGTACCCGAAGTTACTGTTGAACCCGTCACCCGCCCGGCTGTCCATCTCGAGCTCTTCGGACTCGCTGAAGCCTGCCTGTTCAAACGCATAAGAGAGGTATTCTTCGTCGGTCAAAAACTCCTCGCCTCGGCTGAGGTACAGCTCGTCGTCTTCCAAAGCGGAGGCCTGCCTGAACGCCCCGCCACAGCTGGTCATGGTCACAGTCAGCCCGATCAGTGAAATCCATACGGCGGGCGTCGAAAAGAAGGTGGGGAGGGAGCGGGTCATGGGCGGGTGGTTCAAGTTAGCACATTCTGTAGTTTTGCGTGACTTTAAGGGTCTTCTCAAACTCTATAGCACAAACCATACCAAAATGGCCAGCAAACTGACGCCCCGCGACGACGATTACAGCAAGTGGTACAACGAACTTGTCGTGCAGGCGGACCTCGCCCAGCACAGCGATGTCAAGGGATGCATGGTCATCAAGCCTTACGGGTTCGCCATCTGGGAGCGAATGAAGGACGTGCTTGACGGCATGTTCAAGGACACCGGGCACGTGAACGCCTATTTTCCGCTCTTCATTCCCAAGAGTTACCTCAGCAAGGAAGCCGCCCACGTGGAAGGTTTTGCCAAAGAGTGCGCCGTGGTGACTCACTACAGGTTGAAGAACGACCCCAATGGGGAAGGGGTGGTCGTGGATCCAGACGCCCGCCTCGAGGAGGAGCTGATTGTGCGTCCGACGTCCGAGACCATCATCTGGAACACTTACAAAAATTGGATCCAGAGCTACCGCGATTTGCCCTTGCTGGTGAACCAGTGGGCGAACGTCGTGCGTTGGGAGATGCGGACACGCCTTTTTTTGCGGACGGCAGAATTCCTCTGGCAAGAGGGGCACACCGCCCACGCCACCAAGGACGAAGCCGTGGAGGAGGCCAAGAAGATGCTCGAGGTCTACGCGGACTTCGCCGAAAACTACATGGCCATGCCTGTGGTGAAAGGGGTGAAAACGGAGAGCGAACGCTTTGCAGGCGCCGAGGACACATACTGCATCGAAGCGCTGATGCAGGACGGCAAGGCCTTGCAGGCTGGAACGTCCCACTTCCTGGGCCAAAACTTCGCCAAGGCCTTCGACGTCACCTTCGCCGACAAGGAAGGTGGCAAGTCCCACGTGTGGGCCACCTCATGGGGGGTGAGTACGCGCTTGATGGGCGCGCTCATCATGACCCACAGCGACGACCAGGGATTGGTGCTTCCGCCGAAGCTTGCGCCGATTGAGGTGGTCATCGTGCCCATCTACAAGGGCCAAGACCAAATGGACGAGATCGTGGCCAAGTGTCAGGAAGTCGCCGACGAGTTGAAGGCGGCGGGCATTCGTGTGAAGTTGGACGACGACGACACCAAGCGAAGCGGTTGGAAATTCGCGGAGTACGAGTTGAAGGGGGTGCCTTTGCGCATCGCAATGGGCCCGCGCGATTTGGCGAAGGGCACGTGCGAACTTGCGCGCCGCGACACCAAGACCAAAGACTTCGTGTCGCTTGACGGCCTCGCGGCCCACGTCCGGACCCAGCTCGACGACATTCAAGCGACCCTCACAACGAGTGTCCACGAACGCATCAAGACGCACACCCACGTGGTGGACACTTGGGACGGGTTTTTGGACGCGTTGGACAAGGGCGGCTTCGTGAGCGCCCACTGGGACGGCACCGCCGAAACCGAGGAGCGCATCAAGCAAGAAACGAAGGCGACCATTCGTTGCATTCCCTACGAAGGCGACACCACCCCAGGGACGTGCATCAAGACCGGCGCACCCAGCGCCCGCCGCGTGTTGTTCGCCAAAGCCTACTGATCCATGGACGCCAACCTTCCCATCGGCCTGAACCCTGACGACAGCGCCTCGCTTTGCAAGGAGCTGAACGCCCTGTTGTGCGACCTGCATGTGTTCTACCAGAACGTGCGAGGCTTTCATTGGAACGTCCAGGGCCAAAACTTCTTTGAGCTGCACGCCAAATTCGAAGAGTTCTACACCGACCTCCAAGTCAAGATCGACGAGGTGGCTGAGCGCGTGTTGACCTTGGGCGGCCAGCCGTTGCACACCATGCAGGATTACGTGGCTGGTGCCACCATTCCCGCGGTCAAGGATGTGCACGACGGGGTGGAAGCGGTACGTCACTGTGCGGCGGCCTTTGGAGTGCTGCTCGTCCGTGAGCGTTCCCTGCTCGCAGCCACTGAGCAAGCCGGCGACGAGGGCACCCACGCCCTCATGAGCGATTACGTTCGGGAGAAGGAAAAGACCTCCTGGATGCTGCGTGCTTACCTCTCGTAAGTCGGTCGTTCCCTCGGGGCGCATTTTTTCTGGTGCACCTTGCGGAGAAGGAAGAACCTGACTATCTTTGCGGTCCTCTTTGGCCCGTTCGTCTAGGG
>JBMZAB010000039.1:0-17647 GCA_049610985.1 Flavobacteriales bacterium
GACGACCTGGTGTATTCGCTTTGCCCTCCCCAACAAGGAGGCGACCCCAACAACGCGCAGCCCAATCCGCCCACCACACCGCCGTACGTCGACGTCCCGTATGTGGCCGGTTTCTCCTGGGACGACCCCATGACGGCAGATCCGTCGTTGAGCATCGACCCCAACACAGGCGAACTCACCTGCACCCCCACCATGCCTGGCCAATACGCCATCGGCATTTGCGTGGAGGAGTTCAGAGATGGCGTCTTGTTGAGCATGGTGCGCCGGGATTTCCAATTCAACGTGACCACGTGCGAACCCACCGAAATTGTGCTGGAAGCCGACGCCGTGCCGTTCGCCGCTGGCGGGCTGGTGAACCTGGTGCCCTACGAAGACGCCCTGGGGCTGCCTGCCGTGCTCGAGTACCCCAATGGCGAAACCTTCCCCATGGCGGCGTGGCTGGCCAACAACAACATGGCCGTGACGGTGGATGGCGAGACGATGGTCGTGGACGCGGTGGTCATGGAAGGATGCAACGACGCCCGCTTCACCATCGAACGTCCCGAGTCCGAGTCCGACATGACCGACACCACGTATTTGACCTTGACGGGGTCGGCGGTCCAAGGGCTGGATTTTGACGAGAACTTTTACGAAGTGGTGATGGCCGCTGGGGAAACCTCGAGCGACATCACCTTGGGATTGGAAGACGACGGGTTCGAGGAGGGCGTGGAGCATTTGCGCATTGAATGCAACTACGTCAACGCATGCGACCAACTCTCCAGCACAGTGGCGCGCGTGGTCCTTGTGGATCCCATCCCCATTGTCCCCACCCCTGCGCCGCTTTCGTGCTTGGAGGGGGACGGTTCCCAAACGCTGGGCTACGAGGACATTTCCGGCTACGGACCCTTCATGTACGAATGGGATGGTGACCCTTGGGGCAACGCCACCCAGGCCCCAGGAGCCTGGACGACCCAATTCGACTCGACGTTTTCGTTCGTCGATGGGGCTGGGCAGTTGGCCTTTGAGACGCTGGTGGACTTGTCCATCACCGACCAATGCGGCAAAACGCTGCTTCACACCATTCCTGTCCTGCACCCAGTTGCCACGGAAACCGCGCTTTGTCCCTTGGAAGCGATTGAGTTTCCTGCAGAAAACGACGGCATCCCCGTTGCGGATGTGTTGTACAACGGCGTGTCCATCCTGAACAACCCGGACTCCGGCGTGCCGCTCCTCGCGAACGCGACCCCGGAGGGAGACCATTGGGTGTTGGACGGGTTGGAAGCGCTCGCAACCTCGGTGTCGTGGTACGAACCGCTGAGCTTGGTGGACACGTGCGGATTTGTGACTGAAGCCATGGTGCGGGTGCGCAATTGCGACATCCCCAACGTGTTCACGCCAGACGACCAAGGTGGCAACAACTCGTTCCGCATTCGGGGCCTGTCCAACTTGGAAGGCACACGACTCGTGGTGTTGAACCGGTACGGGGTGGAAGTTTGGTCGGACCAAACCACGTCCAACGCCCAATCGGAACTGGTGTGGAACGGCAGGCACCCCAACGGCGACCGCGTGGCAGATGGACATTACCAATGGGTGCTCATGCGCCCCGATGGCCAGCGGCAGCACGGCAGCCTGCATGTGTTTCGTTCGCCCTGAGTCAACCTTTTGCCGCCATCCAACGTTACCTCTGCGCGGCACGTACTTTTGACGCTGCTTCGTAGGACTTCTCATTCCATCCGTTGAACCTGTCACGACTTCTCAAATGTGTGTGGGCCGCCGTCCTTGGGTCGGCGAGTCTTGTGGCAGGCGCCACCCACCTGGTCGGAGGTGAGATTTATTACACCCACCTAGGAGGTAGCGAGTACCTGGTCACTTTGAAGGTGTACCGCGATTGCGGACCTGCCAACACCTTGGGCACGGGGTTCGACGACCAGGTTTACATTGGAATGTGGGACGGGGCTGGAACCATCGGATTCAACGACGTGCTCACCATCCCATTGACACAATCCAACGTGTCCAGCGTGCCCGTCGTGCTGGGCAACCCTTGCGGCACGCCGCCCCCGGATTTGTGCATCGAGCAGGCCATCTACAGCACCACGGTGACGCTGCCTGCCACCGCGTACGGCTGGGATTTGATGTGGCAACGCTGCTGCAGGAATCCCTCCATCAGCAACCTCCTGAACTTTGGTGGCGTTGAGAATCCTGGAGCCACATTCCTCACCCACATTCCGGGCACAAGCCAAGGGGCTGGCGCCGCCAACAACAGTTCTCCCGTATTCCAGGAACTGCCTCCGGTGGCGGTGTGCGCCAACTTCGACTTCACTTGGGACCACAGCGCAATTGACCCGGACGGCGACGAACTGGTGTATTCCTTCTGCGCACCTTTGGACGGGGGCGGCACAGGCGGTGGCAACGGTTACGACAGCCCTGTCCCCAACCCTCCTGCCACCCCACCGTACAACGACGTGCCTTACTTGAACGGGTACAGCGCCACCTACCCCATCGCCTCGGACCCGGCCATGGAGATCGACCCAGTGACAGGTGTGATCACCGGCATGCCAACCCAACCGGGACAGTACGCCATCGGCATCTGTGTGTCCGAATACCGCGACGGCGAACTTTTGAGCACCACAATGCGGGACTTTCAGTTCAACGTGACCTTGTGCGACCCCAACATCCAGTCGCTCGTGGCCGACCAAACCCCAGCCCAACTGTGCATCGGCGAAACGCTCACCTTGGACAACAACTCCCAGAATGGAACAAGTTACAGCTGGGACTTTGGGGTGCCAGGGATGACCACCGACGTGAGCGACGAATTTGAGCCCACCTACACATGGCCCACAGCTGGCGACTTCATCGTGACCCTGGTGGTGAATCCTGGATGGCCCTGTGCGGACACCTCAGAGGCCATCTACATGGTGTACCCACCGGTGGAGCCGCAAATTGTGTTGGAAGGGTTCTCTTGTGAGGACGGAGATGAGGTCTTCGATTTCAGTGTGGAAGGCAACAACATCGACGAGTTTGCCGACATCCAATGGGACTTCGGCGTCGGTTCACCCACATTGTCCAATCTAGAATCGCCGACCAACATCAATTACGGCGATGCCTCGTCGTGGGAGGCAACTGTGTACATCGAGAACCACGGTTGCACTGAAGAAGCGACGCTCAATTACGACTCTCCCGCGAATCCTGTGGCGATGGTGGAAGACCAATACCAATTCTGCACAGGTCTGACATTTGACTTTGTCAACCTCTCGGAAAACGCCCAGGTCTACATCTGGGATTTTGGAGATGGACAAGGAGGGTCGCCGGCAGGGACAAGCACCGACCCCAATCCGACCTACACCTTCCCTGACACGGGCGTGTACACCATCACCTTGAGTGCCGGTGCCGATTTCAGTTGCCCCGACTACGCGACCGCAGAGGTTGAAATCCAATTCTTGTTGGAACCGGAATTCGTGCCCCCCACCCCGGACTGCTTTGAAGACCACTACTTCAGCATGGAGGGTGTGGCGTCGGTGGACGAAAACACCGTCTACGAGTGGGACTTCGGCGGAGAGGTGGCCTTTGCCGACGTGGATGACGAAGTTGTCAACGGGCTGATCTTCGCCGAACCTGGCACGTACGAGGTGAGTCTGACGGCCAGCGTTCCCGGGCTGACAGGGTGCTTGGAGACCTTCAGCGTCCCGGTGACCGCCATCGCAGAGCCCACCATTCAATTTGAAGCAGGCCCCACCTCCGGTTGCCCCCCGCATTCGGTCAGCTTCACCAACCTGAGCACCACCGAGACGCCCACCACCTATACGTGGCACTTCGGGGACGGAAACACGTCCAACGCCCCCAACACCAGCCACCAGTACACCTCAGCAGGCACGTTCCCCATCACGTTGGAAATGGAAACTGGAGGATTCTGCCCGCGCAGTCTGGAGCTGGTTGGCACAGAAGTGATCGAAGTGCTGCCCGTGCCCCAGGCGGCCATCGACATCACCCCCAACCAAGTGGACATCCTGAACCCGCAAGTGTGGGTGGAATACCTCGGAGACCAAGACGTGGATTGCTACTACAACTTCGGAGATGGCAACGGTCTCGAAGGGTGCCACATGCAGTACATCTACGAGGACGGCGGCACCTACACCATCACCCAAACCGTGGTGAACGACTTCGGATGCGCGGCCACAGCCACAGGTGAGGTCAGCGTGGCCGGCTCCGTCTTCTACGCCCCCACAGCCTTCACCCCGAATGGAGACGGCGTCAACGACGTGTGGCTTCCCGTGGTCAGCGGCGTCACACAATACCACTTGCGCATCACCAACCGCTGGGGCGAATTGGTGTTCGAAAGCTTCGACCCTGACCAGCCTTGGTTGGGACAACGGGGCGGCGACGGGCAGCACTATTGCCCAGATGGGGTGTACCTGTTTTACGTGGCCTACTTCGACCAAATCGGGTACCCACGGGAGATGGCAGGCCACTTGACGCTTGCGCGATAAGTTGGCGTTTGCCCTATCTTCCGGGCAAGCAACCTGAGATCTTTCCATCATGTCGAGTTACGAAAACCAAGACGAGTTGTATTCACGGCCTGTTCGGGCTGGCAAGCGCACGTACTTTTTTGACGTCAAAGCCACCCGCGGCAAGGACCTGTACATGACCATCACCGAAAGCAAGCGGCGCTTCGACGACCATGGCAACGTGAGCTACTCCAAGCACAAGATTTTCCTTTACAGGGAAGACTTTGAGAAGTTTGAAGAAGGCTTCTTGGACGCGGTGGACAAAATCCAGGAACTCATGGCGACCGGAGAGTACAGGGACCCCATCGCAGAGCGTGCAGCGCAGGAAAGCGAGGCTCCATCTGAAACGGATTCATCCACCCAGGAAGGCGCCAAGAGCGAAGAAGACATCGCCTTCGACGACCTTTAAATCTTTAATAAAGCGAGGCGGGCCTGTGCATAACTCCACCCCCCTTCACCCCATCTCGGCCCTACCTTCGTTCAAACTGCGAAGAGTTCGAGTGCCATGGGAAAAATCGTTGCTGTAGCCAACCAAAAAGGTGGGGTCGGAAAGACCACCACGGCCATCAATTTGGGAGCGTGCTTGGGGGTGTTGGAGTACAAAACCCTCCTCGTGGACCTCGACCCCCAAGCGAACGCATCGAGCGGCGTGGGCGTCGACCCCCGGCATGTGGTTCAGGGAAGCTACGAGGTGATTTCCGGAGACGCGTCCTTGCGCGATTGCATCGTCCCCTCCTCTTCTCCCAACTTGGACGTCCTGCCCACCAACCTCGACTTGGTGGGCGCTGAAATTGAATTGGTGCACGCCGACCAGCGGGAACGGAAATTGCGCCAAGCCCTTGAAGAGGTCCGAGACGATTACGATTTCATTGTGCTGGACTGCTCCCCGAGCCTGGGCTTGCTGACGTTGAACGCCCTCACGGCCGCGGACAGCGTGATGGTTCCTGTCCAATGCGAATACTTCGCCTTGGAAGGGCTTGGCAAATTGCTGAACACGGTGAAGATTGTACAGACCCAGCTCAACCCATCCCTCGCGGTGGAAGGGATTCTGCTGACGATGTACGACACTCGGTTGCGCTTGGCGAACCAGGTGGTGGAAGAAGTGCGCACCCACTTCCAGGATTTGGTCTTGAACACCGTCATCCACCGCAACACCCGTCTAGGGGAAGCCCCAAGCCACGGGGAAAGCATCATTCTGCACGACGCCTCATGCAAAGGGTCCATCAACTATCTGAACCTGGCTCGGGAGCTGCTTCAGAAGAACGACATGACCCAAATGCGGACCGAGGACAAGTACATCAGCCATGGCGCCCAGTAAAGGGCTTGGACGAGGACTGGACGCCTTGTTGGGCCAGCCGGGCGAAGCTCGACCCACTCTCCAAGCCGTTTCTGCACCCTCCACACCTGGCCGTGCGAAGCCTGCTTCGGCGATTCGTCAAGTGCCCATCGCCGACATTGAAGCCAATCCCAACCAACCTCGGCAGGAATTTGACGAAGTCGGGCTGAAGGCGCTGGCAGAGAGCATCGAAGCGCTTGGCATCATCCAGCCCATCACCTTGCGGAGGGTGCGGGCCTCGAAATTCCAAATCATTTCAGGCGAGCGACGGTTCCGGGCGGCCCAGATGGTGGGGCTCCAAGCTTTGCCTGCTTACGTGAGAGAGGCCAACGACCAAACCCTCCTGGAAATGGCGCTGGTGGAAAACATCCAGCGTGAAGACCTCAATCCATTGGAAGTGGCGTTGAGTTACAAGCGGCTGATGGACGACTGCGGGTTGACCCAACTGGAACTGGGCAAGCGGGTGGGAAAGGCGCGGTCCTCGGTGACCAACCACTTGCGTGCCTTGGACTTGCCCATGCGCATCCAGCACATGTTGCGGGAGGGGCTGTTGGGGCTGGGGCACGCCAAAGCGTTGGCCGGATTGTCTGGAACCGATGCCTTGTACCAACAAGTCGCGCTGGCTGAGAAAGCCGTGACTGAAGGGGCCAGTGTACGCGAGCTCGAATCATGGGTGAAAAACCTCAAATCTCCTGGCACCGCATCCGCCAAGCTTCAGAAGGAACGGCTGACCGTCCGGGAGGACGAGACCTTGGCCTTGGACCGACTGCGGATGAAGCTGAGCGACACCCACGCCAAGCTGGCCATTCAACGCACATCCCAAGGCGGAGGCCAAATCACCCTGAAATACCAGGACCTCACGGACCTCGAATCCATCCTCAACAAACTCGGATTGCATTGAATGTTGCTTGCGCCTGGATCGGAACTCTCGTTCTCAGCTGGGGCGTGGCTTGGTCCCCGCCGGCCCTTGGCCAAGAGGCGCCTCTTGACAGCACGTCGTTGCGCGTGAAACGCACCACGGTCTGGGCCGCGTGTGTCCCAGGTATGGGACAGATCATGAATGGGCAAACCTGGAAGGTCCCCATCGTCTGGGGAGGATTGGGCTACGCCGTGTGGTCCACCCAAAGCAACGTCCAAGAGTTTCGGGCAAGCCTCGACGACCTCATCGCCCTGACCGACGACAACCCCTTCACCACACCTGTGCTGAGGGATGAGTTTGGGAACTTCTACACCGAAAATGCCCTGGAGGAGCGCGCCCTTTTCTACCGAAGAAACCGCGACCTCAGCATCTTGTCCATCTTGCTGGCGCATGGCCTCCAAGTGCTGGACGCCAATACAGGCGCTTTGCTCCGTGGGTTGGACACATCCGACGCCCTGACCGCCGGACTCACCCCCGTGTTTGGCCAGCCAGGGATTCGCGTCGCCTGGTCTATTCCACGTCGCACAACCCGAATGCCATGACCCAACTTCCCCTCCCCTCCCAGATCCCACCCCTCACGGTGGTCGGCGCTGGCAAGCTGGGCCGAGCGGTGGCGCGCGCCTGGTCTAACGCTGGAGGATCCCTTGGCGTTCAAATTCAAGCTGGCATGGCGTGGTCTCCAAACGGCATCGTGTTCGAGGCGACCGAGCCCGCGGCTGCTGTGGGCAACTTGACCAGGTGCATCGACGCATGCGTGCCTGTGGTGACCGGCACCACAGGATGGCATCAAGACCTCGACACGGTAAGGCGCGAGGCGACTGAGCGAGGCACGTGCGTGTTTTGGAGCACCAACTTCAGCCCGGGTGTGCACGCCACCAACCTCATCGCCCGAGAAGCGGCCCGCGTGTTTACGGTGCTTGAAGGCTACGATGCCTCCATCCACGAGGTGCACCACACCCACAAAAAGGACGCGCCCTCCGGAACCGCCTTGACGTTGAAATCCCAAGTGAAACAAGGAGGCTGGCCTCACGAAGTTGCCGTGACTTCCGAACGCACAGGAGACGTGGTGGGTTTGCACACGTTGGCGTGGAACTCTGCCTACGATGCCGTTGTTTTGCAACACGAAGCCAAATCCAGGCAAGGGTTTGCCGAAGGCGCCGTCCTCGCCCTGCGCTGGACGTGGGCCAAACACCTTGCCAACGACCACGGCGTTTACACCATGACTGACCTCTTCTGACCATGCATCTCATTCCTTGGATTCTCTTGGCTTTGGCCATCTTGGTGCAACTCGCCGTCTTGCCCGTGCTGATCAAGCGGAAAGACGCCGACGGTCCCGCATGGCAGGGGGCCGTGCCTGGCTTGCACTTTTTCCCCTGGCTCAATTTGATAGGCCGCCCCAAGCATTGGGCCCTGTTTCTGTTGGTGCCAGGCATCAACCTCCTCATGCTGACCATCATGCATGTGGAACTTGGCTTGGCGTTTGGCAGGCGCTCCACGAAAGACCAGTGGATGTTTGGGGCCCTCCCATGGTGGGCCTTGTGGGAGTTGAGGCAACAGGACCAACCCTGGGTGGGAAAACGAGACTGGTCCAAAACGCGCAAGTCCACGGCCCGCGAATGGAGCGAAGCCCTCTTGTGGGCCGTCGTGGTTGCAGGCTCCCTGCGCATGCTGATCGTCGAGCCCTTCACCATCCCCACGCCTTCCATGGAGGGATCCATGCTTGTGGGGGACTACCTCATTGTCGACAAGACGGCGTACGGGCCCAAGTTGCCCCAGACCCCCGTGTCCATGCCGTTCATCCACAACGCCCTACCTGGAGGCCTGACCCCGAGCTACACCAGCTGGTTCACCACGCCGTACACCCGACTCCCGGGCTGGCGGGGTGTGAAGCGCTACGACGCGGTGGTCTTCAGCTTCCCCTTGGGCGACACGGTGTATGTCGACCCGGTGTTGGTGGGGCACGACACGCAAGCGCTCCTGCGCCGTGAAGGCATTCGGCGGGCAGGCGGCGACGTCCAAACGTTCTCGTTGGCCCCTGACAAATACATGGACGAAGCGCGCAAGCAAGCGGCCAAATCTCCTGGGTTGCGGGCGCGCCCCATCGACAAAATGGAGAACTACGTGAAGCGGTGCGTGGGCTTGCCAGGAGAAACGGTGAGCGTGGTTGAAGGCCAACTTCACATCAACGGCGAGGCGGTCGAGAATCCGGAGGGACTGCAGATGGAACACCGCGTGGTGTTTGCCAACCAAGCCGAGGCGCAGAATGCGTTCCGAAAACTTGGCCTGACCAAACTTGACCTCGGCCCGGTGAGCGCCATCCCAGAAGGCATTGCCGCGGTCATGGCCCTGACAGAAACGGAGGTGCGAGCCATGAACACCCTCGCCGTGTCGGTGGAACCCATGAGCAACGCCCACAGACGGGGGCGCCTGGAAATGTTCCCCAACGTCTGGGACCCCGAATTCAACGAGTGGGACCCCGACAACTTCGGGCCTGTCACGTTGCCCCAAGCAGGCGCAACGGTGGAGCTGACCCCACGCAACTTGAACCTCTACCGCCGCTGGATCACCGTCTACGAAAGCCACGACTTGGTGGAAAGCCCCGACGGACAAGTGACCCTGGACGGAGAGCCAGCCACGACGTACACCTTCGGCATGGACGGGTATTGGATGATGGGCGACAACCGCCACCGCTCGGCCGACAGCCGCATGTGGGGGTTTGTGCCTGAAAACCACATCGTGGGACGGGCCTCGTTCATTTGGTTCAGCAAGCAGAACGAAGCGCAGCACGGCGAGGCCAAAATCCGGTGGGACCGCATGATGAAGACCGTCAAGTGAGTGGCGCCAGGGCCATCCTGCCCGCAGCATTGTTTCCTCCGGCCGCGTGGTTCGACGTCGCCCAAAAGCCGGATACTCTGGTTTGTCAGCACGAGCACTACGTCAAACAGAGCCTGAGAAACCGCATCGCCCTGGTCCAAAGCCAGGGACCTTGTTTTGTCACGGTGCCCGTTCACCGGCGTGGCGCACCCAGCCGAGGATTGCATGACATTTTGTTCACCAACAAGGTTCATCCAGACGTCTTGCTCAAACCCCTTCAAACCTATTGCGGCAGCGCGCCGTTCTTCGAGCACTACATCGACAACGTGGAACGTTGGTCGCACGACCACCTTCGACCTGGCGGTTCTTGGCTTGAGGCCGCTTTGGCCTCGACGGCCTTGGCGTGCGAGTGGCTTGGCCGAGACCACCCCAGGTTGACCTCGTCCTACCTCACCGTGGACCACGGCAAGGACTGGCGCCAGAAAAGGCTGTGGCGAAACGCATCCACCGCGCCCTATCCCCAAGTCTTCGAAGACCGGTTGGGCTTCGTCGAAGGTCGGTCGATCCTTGACCTGATGTTCCACCTCGGGCCGGAAGCCGCCTCATTACCTTCGCGCCATGGAGACATCCCCGCTTGAGCTCACACCCCTCCACAACGCGCACCTTGCGGCGGGAGGAAAGATGGTCCCCTTTGCCGGTTTCAACATGCCCGTGCAATACGCCGGGCTGAAGGAAGAGCATCACGCCGTGCGCGACCGCGTCGGCATGTTCGACGTGAGCCACATGGGCGAGTTTTTCGTGTCTGGGCCAGATGCTTTGGCCTTGGTCCAATGGGTGTCCAGCAACGACGCCAGCACCTTGTTCGACGGCAAGGTCCAGTACAGCTGCATGCCCAACGGCCGCGGCGGCATCGTGGACGACTTGTTGGTGTACCGGCTGGCGGAAGACCGGTACATGCTTGTCGTCAACGCAAGCAACCGTGCCAAAGACTGGGCTTGGATTCAAACCCAAGTCGCCGACAAAAGCTTCGATGTGTCGCTGGAAGACGCCAGCGACAGGCATGCGCTGATCGCGCTTCAAGGCCCAAAAGCCCAAGACGTTTTTGCGAAGCTGTCCCCGACCCGCAGGGACGGTCAGCCTTGGGAGGATTTGACCTACTACACCTTCGCAGAAGGCACGCTTCTTGGATCCAACGTCCTGGTGTCGGCCACGGGCTACACAGGCGCCGGCGGCGTGGAGATTTACGTGGCGCCTGAAGGGGTGGCTGCCATCTGGGAAGCCCTGCTGGACGCCGGTGTGCCGCCGTGCGGACTGGGCGCACGCGACACGTTGCGCATGGAAATGGGGTTCTGCCTCTACGGCAACGACATCGACGACACCACGTCTCCCATTTCTGCAGGGTTGGGCTGGGTGACAAAGTTCACCAAGGACTTTGTGGACGCCGATACCCTGAAGGCGCACAAGGCCGACGGCACCCCGCGACGTCTGCGGGGCCTGGTCATGGACGACCGGGGCATTCCGCGCCAGGGGTACGACGTGGTGGACGCGGCAGACCAAGTCGTGGGGACGGTCACCAGCGGAACGATGTCCCCATCGTTGGACCATGGCATCGGGATGGCCTACCTTGACCGCGATGTGTCCGCACTGGGCACGGACTTGTTTGTCCAAATCCGCAACAAAAAGGTGGCTTGCCACGTGGTGAAGTTCCCCTTTTTGACCTCTTGAATCCGACACCCACGACGTCATGAACCGCATTGAAGTTTGCTTCTCGCCCGGCGAATACCACCTCTACGAGCAAGACTTTGACCTCGTGGTCGTCTTGGATGTGTTGCGGGCCACCTCCGCCATTTGCACCGCCATGGAGCACGGCGTGGGGGAAATCATTCCTGTGGCGACATTGGAAGAAGCTCGGGCGTACAAAGAACAAGGCCACATTGTGGCGGCAGAACGCGGGGGACAAATCGTAGAAGGGTTTGACATGGGCAATTCGCCCTACAGCTACATGGACCCCAAGTTGAAGGGGAAGTCGGTGGTGTTGACCACCACCAACGGCACCAAGGCCATCAACATGGCCAAGGACAAGCCCACCGTGGTGGTGGGCGCGTTGAACAACCTCGACGCCCTTTGTGCCTGGCTCATTGAACAAGGGCGTGACGTGCTTGTCCTGGGGTCGGGATGGAAGGACAAGTTCAACTTGGAAGACACCATTTGTGGAGGGGCCATCGCGGACCTCTGTTTGGCCTCCGGCAAGTTCTACGCCGACGAAGACAGCACGGTGGCGGCCAAATTTTTGTTTCGCTCCTCGCGCGACAACATGTTCTCGTTCCTGAAGGCTTCTTCACACAGAAGACGGCTGCGTAAGCTGAATTTAAACGAGGACGTGAAGTATTGCTTGACGCCCAACAACTGCACGGCGATCCCCATCTTGAAAAACGGTTCTTTGGTTCGTCTGAACCATGAACCGACGTCCACATGAAATCCTGGCAGGCGCGATCGTCTGCATCCTTCCTGCCCTGCTGATGGGATGGGGGTTCTCCCCCCACCGACACATCCATGCCAAGGCATGGGTGCAGCTGCCTCCAAATCTCCAAAACGCATGGGGCGGGGATCCCACCCTGTTGGTTCGTTACGCCACCTCGGCCGACGCCCGCAAACACATCGACAGCCTTGAGGCGCCACGACATTACCTCGACTTCGACGACGTGCTTGAGACGTTGCCCGAGGGCGCTTGCCCGGACGGGCTGATTGGAATGAGGTGGCCAGATTACGAAGCCTTGTTGACCGCGTGCGACAGCACCCTGGATCCCCGCAGGTTCGGAGTGTTGCCATGGCAATTGCATTGGACATACCGCAAGCTTGTAGGCCTGATGACGGCCACGGATTCCACCCCTGCCAACTTGGAGGACGTGTTGCGCACGGCCGCCGATTTGGGCCATTATTTGGCGGACGCCCACGTGCCGCTGCACACCACCGGGAACTACAACGGCCAACGGACCAACCAAACCGGCATCCACGCCTTGTGGGAGACCCACAATGTGGAGCACCTGATGGCTTCACACACTTGTGACTTGTCAGAAGCTCGGCCCGACTACGATCCTCTCTGGGACCCCTGGTACATCCTACAAAAAAGCCACGAAGACGTGCGGCTCGTGCTCGCGGCAGAGGCCGAGTGGCGTCGGTTGACCCAAGTCCGCGGGTGGGCGTTGCGTCGGCGTGGGCGGACGTTGGCGATGCTTCCCAGTCCCGAAGCGCTGAACTGCTGGGACAGCCTAACCGGTCACCGCACGTGGCCAAAGTTTTGCGAAACCAGCCACCTCGTGGCTTCTGCATGGGTGAGCGCGTGGCACGACGCCGGCACCCCCAGTTTGCGCCAGGCGAGTCCAACCCCTCGCGAGCCCGGCATGTTGTACCTTTTCAAAACTTGGCTTCATGAACGATTCCGCGCACATCCTCCTGCTGGACCCCTTTCACGGAGGCTCCCACGCCGCTTGGAGTCAAGGCGTCCAAGAAGGGCTCACCCGACTTGGACACCGCGTGGAACTCAAAACGCTGCCCGCCAACCATTGGAAGTGGCGAATGCAAGGTGCCGCGGCCATTTGGGCCCACGAGTTGCAAGACGCACCTCGCCCCGACGTCCTCCTCACCACAGACATGTGCGACCTCGCCCAGCTGAAGGGCTTGTTGCCGACCTCCTGGCATGACGTCAAATGTGTGGTCATGTTTCACGAGAACCAACTCACGTTTCCATGGTCCCCTACCGACCAGGATCCCCACCTGGGCCGCGACTTGGCGTACAGCTACATCAACGTTTCGAGTGCGCTTGCCGCAGACCAGGTTTGGTTCAATTCCGCCCACCACCGCAACGTGTTTTTGGAGGCCGTCGACCTCTGGATGTCCAGGATGCCCAAGCCGAGACTGCATCAACCGGCGGCTCGCATCGCGGCACGAAGCCATGTGGTGCGACTTGGGTTGGACTTTGAAAGGTGGGACGCCCTGAAACCCGACGCCGCCACCCATTGGGCCGACTGCCAAGTGCCGGTGCTTCTTTGGAACCAAAGGTGGTCGTGGGACAAAGGCACTGACGCCTGGATGGCACTCGTTCACGGCATTCTGAAACAGGGCATTCCGGCAGAATTTGTGGTGCTGGGAGAATCCAAAGGGAGGCTTCCTGACGGCTGGGAGGCGATGCGCGACAAGATGGGGGCACGCTGCCTTCAATGGGGATACGCAGACTCCAAAGAAGAATACATTCGGTGGCTGTGGCGAAGCACTGTGGCGCCTTTGGCTCCGAAGCAAGAGTACTTCGGGTTGGCTGTGGTGGAAGCCATGAGATGTGAAGTGATGCCGTGGGTGCCTGAATCGCACGCGTACACGGAGACCATGCCCAAGGGACACCGATTCATGGGCCCTGAAATGTGGCTGGATGCGCTTCTGAATCAAACTTGGAAAACTTGGACCACCACTCCCCGCGCTTACCGTCAACACGCCCAGTCATTTTCATGGGACAGCGTCATCCCCGTCATGGATGAGCTCGTCCGGCAGGCCTTGTCAACCTGAATTTTCCTTCAAGACCACACCAAGCCCATCTCGGACATGGTTTGAGACAAATTTTCTGGCGCGCGCTTGGGCCTGCCTGAAGCGCCATCCACAAACACCAAGACCACCCTGCCCACCACAAGAATGTCTTCGCCGCGGCGCACTTCGCAGTGCAATTCTAGCTTGGACGTGGGCGGCTGGACAATGTGTGTGTGCACTTCAAGCTCTTCATCGTAACGGGCGGGCTTCTTGTAAGTGAGCTCCAATTGCACCACCGGCAGCAACGTCCCCTCCCGCTCCATTTGGGCATACACGAACCCAGCATCTCTCAACATTTCCACACGGGCCGCCTCCAGATAAGCCGCGTATGTGCCATGATACACCATGTCCATCCTGTCTGTGTCTGCGTACCTTACCCGCAAGGCGTGCACGTGCACTTGCCCTACATTCGTGGCTCTGAACATTCCCATGCCTGCAAGATGCAAATCGGGAATGAAACCCTCATTTTTCACCACATAAACCCAAAGGCGCCTTTGGTTTTTTCACCTGTTAGAATTCGTCAAAAATCAAGGGCTTTGATTTTTTTTTTTGAGGAGATTTATCCCAAAATTCGCCTTCTCTGTTGAGGCCATCGTCCACCCCCCTTAAAGGGCTGATGAAGGTCAATCAGTTGAACCCTTTTCACCCTCTCTGCATGAACCAAGACCACGCCAGCGTTTGGGCCCGGTGCCTGACTGTCATCAAAGACAACATCAACGATCAGGCGTTCAAGACTTGGTTTGCCCCCATCAAGCCGGTGAAGCTCGATGGCAATGTGCTTACAATTCAAGTTCCCTCCCAGTTCTTCTACGAGTGGTTGGAGGAGCACTACGTTTCTTTGTTGCGCAAGACGGTGCGCAAAGAGCTTGGTGCGGAAGGTCGGTTGGAATACAGCATCATTATGGAGCACGCCCGCGAAGGGGTCTCCAGCAGCCCCTACACGGTGAACGTTCCCACCACCGAAGTGCGCGCCACTCGGAACGCGGAAGTGTCCATGCCGATTGTGGGAGAACCTGCCCCCATCAAAAACCCTTTTGTGATTCCAGGATTGCGCAAGCTGAACATTGACTCCAACCTGAATCCCAACTACGCGTTTGACAGCTTCATCGAAGGTGAGTGCAACCGTCTTGCACGCAGCGCAGGTTTCGCGGTGGCCAACAAGCCCGGCGGAACTGCATTCAACCCTCTCCTGATTTACGGGGGGGTCGGCTTGGGCAAGACACATCTCGCCCACGCCATCGGACTGGAAATCAAAAGTCAGCAGCCGGACAAAACCGTGCTGTACGTAAGTTCAGAACGCTTCACCCACCAATTCATCGACGCCGTACGAAACAACACCGTCAATGACTTCAGCCACTTCTATCAAATGATGGACGTGCTCATCATCGACGACGTGCAATTCTTCAGCGGCAAGGAAAAGACCCAAGACGTCTTCTTCCACATCTTCAACCACCTGCACCAAACCGGAAAGCAAATCGTCTTGACCTCGGACAAGGCACCGGTGGAAATGCAAGGCATGGAGCAACGTCTGTTGTCCCGCTTCAAGTGGGGCCTAAGCGCCGACCTCCAAGTGCCTTCCCTGGAAACCCGGATGGCCATTTTGGAGAAGAAGATGTACGCCGACGGCATTGAGCTCCCACGCGAGGTCATCGAGTACTTGGCGTACAGCATCACCACAAACGTGCGCGAATTGGAAGGAGCTCTCATTTCGTTGGTGGCCCAAGCCAGCTTGAACCGCAAAGCAATCACGCTTGATTTGGCGAAGCACATGATTGACAAATTCGTCAAGAACACAGCACGCGAGGTCAGCATCGATTACATTCAGAAAGTGGTCTGCGACTACTTCGACTTGCCAATCGAATTGCTCAAGAGCAAGACGCGAAAGCGCGAGATTGTCCAGGCCCGTCAGATTTCGATGTACTTCGCCAAGAAAATGACCAAATCGTCGTTGGCCAACATCGGATTGCACTGTGGAGGCAAGGACCACGCCACGGTGCTTCACGCGTGCCGGACGGTCAACAACTTGAGCGAAACCGACAAGCACTTCCGGAAGTACTTGGAAGACCTCGAAAAGAAACTGGCCATCCACTGATTGGTCAGGCGATTCACAATCGACAAAGCCCCCGCAGTTGCGGGGGCTTTTTTGTGCCATCTTGGGCGCATGAGCAAGCACCCTGCAAACGTCTTGGCCGTGTGTCTGGGCAACATTTGTCGGTCCCCCATGGCCGAAGGTCTCCTTCGTCATCACATTCAACAGCGTGGACTTCGCTGCAAAGTCGACTCAGCCGGCACGAGCGCCCACCACGCAGGCGAGCATCCCGACCGACGTGCGCAACAAGAAATGCGACGCCACGGCATCGACATTTCCAATCAAACGTCCCGTCAGTTGGTGCGCAAAGACTTCGAACGCTTTGATTGGATTCTGGTGATGGACTGTTCCAACCTCGCCAACGCGCGGGAGCTTGCAGGACACAACGAAGCGCACTTGGCCAAAATCAAGCTGTTTGTGGCCGACGCCGAAGTCCCAGACCCCTACTACGGAAGCGCAGAAGGATTCAGCCAGGTTTACGACATGGTGGACGCCGCCGCCGAGAGATGGGTGGCGACGTGGCAAAGCGACATTTGATGCTCACCACACTGGCGAGACCTGAACGTCGAACCGCACAGGTGTGGCAGGCCTGACCCCCGCTGCAGGCACGCCCTTCCGCTGGAAAGCATGTTCCGAAGTCGTCCACACCGTCAACACCTCTGCCCCGGGATGGGACAACAACGCCTGTTCCAAGGCAGGCACCAGTTGGTCCGGGGTGCCAAGCACCCAATCCATCGTGGACTCTTTGCCTTGCACTCCTTCCAAGATGGATTGCGCGTCCACCGTGAGAATGTCCAACCGCAAAGCGCGTTCTGAAGGCACAGACGAGTCACAATCGGTGCACTCCACCCACACGGGAACCTCTGCCAGCCGTGCGGCGTCGGGCGCCGCTTCCTCCAAAAAGGCCTTCAACCACACTTCTTCCTCGAACGTCCCTTTCTGAACTTCAGCCAACCAAGACGGATCAAGGACTGGACGTTGTTGGGTGAAGTAAATCTCCAACGCCGTGAAAGGCGGGACTTCACCTGGAATGCCAGACGCCCCAAAAGCTGTTGTGGACGTGGTCCAAAACTGCCCCTGACCGTGCCAAGGGGTGGATTTGGCCACCTCATGGAAACACAACGGCAGCGCATCTTTCTCCACCAAGAAGTCTTCTTCCCCCGAGGTCAACGTGTCCCCTTTCAGGTTCCGGGCGACCCACGTCCACTGCACGCGATCGCCAGCCACAGGCGGTACGGGGAACAGCCCAGGCCCTCCCTCGTCCAGGCTCAACCACATGCCGCCAGGCAATCCCACAGCTTCAGGTGCATGCACGTGCGCTGCAGAATCCACGTCATGTCGCTCCTGTTCAAAGCGCGCCGCGTTGAATGCACGGAGCTGCTTGCGCGTGGCTCGGGCCCTTTCCTCAGCATTGGGCATGTTGGGGGGCACAG
>JBMZAB010000040.1:0-17419 GCA_049610985.1 Flavobacteriales bacterium
TTGAATCGGAAGTGAGGGGGCGTTAAATTCCACCTCCAAAACCGATTCAAATGACGTTGACCAACCGCTTGCTTCTCGCCGCCCTGGCTTGTGTGATTTCCACAACCGCCGCCGCTGACCCCGGGGACACCACGTGGGTCCAAACCTACACCTGGGAAGCCCAGGACAACCCTGCCACAGCCTACGACAGCCCGGGGCGGAGGTGGTTCGAGTTTCCTTCTGGAGACACGACGTACCGCAAGATTTTGATGTACCACCGCCTGAAGTGCTTTGAAAACGGCACTGCAGGCAACTTGGGGTTCCCTTGCGGGGAGTGGGATTATTTGACCTACAATTACTTGTTTGATCACACAGGGGAGCTGGACAGCGCCGCGCTGACCCACCCGAAGTACTTGATCAACGATGCGGATTTTGACATGGCCGAGCTCATTCTCAACCCGGAGGGCGGTGTGCCTCACGACACCGTGTTGCACGCTTTGGAAGGGGTGACGCACGCTTGGACCAACGCCCCGTCGATGTGGAGTTCCCTTGCAGGCGTTCCGCAATCGGAGCTGGTCACCGTGGCTGGAGAAGAGGGTGTGCGCCACCAATGGATGTGGCACGCCTCGGAATTGGACAGCCTGGGCTGGGCCGTGGGCGACTCCGCGTGGCGTTGGGCCGTGCCCCGCGCAGGGGAATTGAACGCTTCTTCTCTGGGGCGGTTGACGTTGCGTGCGAGATGGACCGACACCGACGCCTTGGACGGTATGTTGACTTCTGGGTGGACCACCCTAGTGGACGGCCCCGTATCTGTGGCCGATGACATGGGCGAATGGCACCTTGACTTCAACCAGCCCTGGGTGCGACCAGAAACAGGCAACCTCGTATTGGATTTGGTCTTGGAAGGGTTGGACGGTCCTGCAGGGAGTGCTTTGGAGTGGCTTGGTCACGTCGGTGCAGACAGCTTGGGCCAAACATGTCACCCCGGGGCGGCCGGCGCAGCCCGATGGGTGGACATGGACGGGAACGACCGCATGGAGTTGAACCCGGCGGCCTTGTTGGACCTGGACACCACGGTGACACTCGAATGTTGGATTCGAGGCGACGGAGCCGTTCTTCCAGCCAACACCACGTTGTTCGAAGGGCTCAATGCGTTCAACCAACGCGAGCTCAACGTGCATGCGCCGTGGAGCAACGGCCGGATGTATTGGGATGCGGGATTCGATGGCGGCTACGACCGCATCGATCAAGCTGCGAGTGAATCTCAATACGAAGGTCAATGGATGCACTGGGCGTTCACCAAAGACGCGGCGTCTGGCTCCATGAAGATGTTTGTCAACGGCAACCTCTTCCATTCTGGGAATGGCAAGGACAACGTGATCGGAGAGATTGTCCGAATGAACCTCGGTGGTTCTGGCTACGGAGATGTGGACTATTACGGCGGCATTGCGGCCTTCCGCATCTGGCGGGCAGCCCTCACAGGCGAAGTCATTCGTTCCTGGAGCGACGTGGCCGCGCTGGACGGACTGTTGGACCACCCCGAAATCGACCATTTCGTGGGAGCGTTGAACATGACTGGCGCCAACGGAGAAGTCACCGATCAGGGTGCCCTCGACGGATGGTTGCACGGCGACGCCGCCCGGCGGCCTTTTGGTCCGCGCGACGCGTTTTTGGATCCGCAGGAGGTGGATGTCCGTCCTGCCTTGGTGTTGGTGGGAGGCGATGAGCCGACCAGCACATTCACCGAGGCGGTGTTCGCCCAGGCGGTGGCCGTGGCCCCTGTTTCGGTGACCGAGTGGGGCGTGGACGGAAACGACGTGGCGTGGACCGACCTGCATTACGGATGGCCTGTTGGAACCAGCACGGCGGTCTTGGACGCCCAAGGTGACACCCTGGCCTTCCATCCGGTGTTGGGAGAGGCGACCATGTACAACAACGAGACGCTCCATTACTTCGGCGTTCCGTATGAGGTGGTGGACCGGTACGAATTGTCGCGTTACATCACGCCTTACGGGATCAATCTCACCCTGGACAGCGACGGCTGGGCTTGGGTGTTTGATGTGACGGATTATGCGCCTTTGCTTCGCGACAGTGTGGAGCTGGAGTGCGGCAACTGGCAAGAGTTGCTGGACCTCAAGTTTGCCTTCATCGAGGGAACCCCGCCTCGGGATGTGAAGCGGGTGGATGCGTTTTGGAAGGGACTGCATTACCTGAACAACTGGGACAACACCGTGTTGCCCCACACCTACACCCCTGAAGAGGGCGAGGCCCAATGGCGGCTGAAGACCCGGGCAAGTGGGCACGATTTTGGTCAAGGGAACAACTGCGCGGAATTTTGCTACAACACGCACAGCGTGAATGTCAACGGGGTGCCACAGTGGAGTTGGGAAATCATGCAGGAGTGTGCGGACAATCCGTTGTACCCTCAGGGTGGCACCTGGATTTACGACCGGGCTGGATGGTGCCCTGGGGCGCCTGTCCGCACGGAAGACTTGGAGCTCACACCTTTGGTGGCGGGGCAGGACAGCTTCACGGTGGAGTACGACATCACCTACGACCCCTACGGCAACTATCGCATGGAAGGCCAAATCATCGGATACGGGGCACCCAACATGGTGCACGACGTGGAGGTCATGGACATTTTGGCGCCCAGCAACGACAAGCTGATGTCACGCCTCAATCCCGTGTGCGAAGACCCTGTGGTTCGAATCCGGAACAACGGAAGCGAGCCTTTGTCGTCGGTGTCGTGGACCTTCGGGATTGCCGGAGAGCCAAGCCAAACCGCCACGTTGCCGCTGGACCCGCCGTTGGCATTCTTGGAAGAGCGCGACGTCGCCTTGCCTTACGACGCTGAGGCGTACCACGTCGGGGATGAAGATGCCTTGCTGAGGTTCGAGGTTTCTGCAGAAGTGGCAGGTGGGCAGGACGAGGATCCGTCCAACGGGTTCATGTCTTCGCACTTTCACCGCCCTCCGACTTGGCAATACAATAACCTTGACGACAACCGCGTCATCGTGTGGACCAAGACCAACAACGCACCTTGGGAGACATCTGTGGAAATCCGCCGTGCCGATGGTGGGTTGCAGTGGGCCCGCAGCTACAGCGAGCCCAACACGACGTACAGGGACACGGTGGTGTTGAATCAGGGCTGCTATCGGGTCACGGTGCTGGATTCCGGAGACGACGGGCTCGACTTTTGGGCGAACAGCGATGGAAGCGGCTTTGTGCGTTTGAAAAAAGTGGCCGGTGGAAATTTCCACATTTTCGAATCCGACTTCGGAAAGTCCATCTCTCAAGCCTTCTACTGGGCGACGAACTTGTACAGCGACGTGAATGAGGCAGAGGTTCATGCGGGGGACATCTCGGTGTACCCCAACCCATTCAGAGATCAATTGACGTTGGCCTCTGCCGGCCTTCAAGGCGACGTCAAGTGGCAGGCCTTCACGGTCCAGGGGCAATTGCTGGACCAGGGTGGGTGGCAAGCTGGCCCTCAGTGCGGGCTGACGCTGTCCACGTCCGATTGGCCCGCTGGGTCTGTGGTCTTGGTCCTTCGTCAAGGCGAGGCACAGTGGA
Source organism: Flavobacteriales bacterium (assembly GCA_049610985.1). Classification (GTDB taxonomy): domain Bacteria; phylum Bacteroidota; class Bacteroidia; order Flavobacteriales_D; family Sanyastnellaceae; genus UBA11663. Next base: position 3,553 of record JBMZAB010000040.1, read on the forward strand.
CCAGGTGGGTCGTTAGAGAATGACAATAAGGGGGTGTTGTGTGAAAAACGCCTTTTTTTTCGTCATCCACCCCCCTAAAGTGAGGGTCTGATGTGAATTTTGTGCGAATTCTATGAGTACACCCCCTTTCAAAACAAGGGGGTGTGTAGTTTTGCCTAAAATTCATTTCACATGAGTCTCAACCGTCAGCAAGCCCTCCACGAGGTGCTCGACCGCGTTCCCAACCACGTGGAGCGTCCGTCCAACAAGATTTCCGAATATTTCGGAGAGAATGTGTTCAACCTCCACGTCATGCGTTCTTACCTCCCGGATGAGGCGTACGAGGGCATTTTGGAAGCCATGGAGAAAGGCACCCCCATCAGCCGCAAGGTGGCCGACCAAACCGCCACGGCGATGAAGGAATGGGCGATTGGGCGAGGTGCGACCCACTACACGCACTGGTTCCAGCCTTTGACCGGGAGCACAGCGGAAAAGCACGACAGCTTCATCGCGCCCACGTCCGACGGCCGGGCCATCGAGAAGTTCGACGGCAGCCTGTTGGTGCAACAAGAGCCAGACGCCTCATCGTTCCCGAGCGGTGGCATTCGCAACACTTTTGAGGCACGTGGATACACCTTGTGGGACCCCACTTCTCCTGCCTTTGTGTGGGGGGAGACCTTGTGCATCCCGACCATTTTCATCAGCTACACAGGCTATGCGCTCGACAACAAAACGCCGTTGTTGAAAGCGCTGTCTGCTGTGGACGCTGCAGCCACGTCAGTGTGCCAGTACTTCGACAAGAACATCACCAAGGTGAACGCCACCTTGGGATGGGAGCAGGAGTACTTCCTGGTGGACAAGGCGCTGTACGCCGCCCGTCCTGATTTGGCGATGACAGGTCGCGCCCTCTTCGGCGCGGCCCCTGCAAAGGGTCAGCAGCTGGACGACCACTACTTTGGGGCCATCCCCGAGCGCGTGTCTGCGTTCATGAAGGACTTTGAGATGGAGGCGCACAAGTTGGGCATTCCTGTGACCACCCGTCACAACGAGGTGGCCCCCAACCAGTTTGAGCTGGCGCCCGTCTTTGAGGAGGCCAACTTGGCCAATGACCACAACTTGATGTTGATGGAGCTGTTGGAAAAGGTTGCCCGTCGCCACGACTTTCGCATCCTGCTTCACGAGAAGCCCTTCGCAGGCGTGAACGGGTCGGGCAAGCACAACAACTGGTCCTTGGGCACGAACACCGGGGTAAACTTGTTGAAGCCTGGCACCAACCCCAAGACCAACTTGCGTTTTTTGACCTTCTTTGTCAACACCTTGGCGGCGTTGCACCGCCATGCAGATGTGGTGCGTGCGTCCATCGCGAGCGTTGGAAATGACCACCGTCTGGGTGCGAACGAAGCGCCTCCCGCCATCATGTCCGCGTTCATTGGTTCGCAGTTGAGCTCGTTGCTCGACGGGTTGGAAGCGAGCATCAAGGCAGGCAAGCTCACGCCAGCAGACAAGACGGCCTTGAAGTTGGAGATTGGCCGCATTCCAGAAGTGTTGCTCGACAACACCGACCGCAACCGCACGTCGCCGTTCGCCTTCACGGGCAACAAGTTCGAGTTGCGTGCCGCCGGTTCCACCGCCAACTGCGCGGTACCCATGACCGTCCTCAACACCATCGTGGCAGAGCAGTTGAACATGTTCAAGGCCTCTGTGGACGCCCGCATCAAAAGCGGCGACAAGAAGGACGATGCCATCTTGAAGGAACTCCAGCACTTGATCAAGGAGAGCAAAGCCATCCGTTTCGAAGGGAACGGCTACGGGGACGAGTGGGTGAAAGAGGCGAAAAAGCGCGGTTTGAGCAACCTCAAGGACACTCCCACGGCGCTGGAGGTTTGGGGCCGCAAGGAGGTGGCTGAATTGTTCAGCTCGTTGAATGTGCTGACTCCAGAGGAGCTGCACGCTCGCCAAGAGGTGGAGTACGAGAACTACATCATGAAGCGCCAAATTGAAGCGCGCATCGCCGGAGACATGGCCTCCAACATCGTGTTGCCTGCGGCCATTGCGTACCAAAACATGTTGATCGACAACATCAGCGGTCTGTCGGACGTGTTTGGCAAAGACGCGAAGGACGTGACAGCTGGGCAGCGCGAGATTTTGGCGACCGTCTCAGAGACTGTCTCAGCCCTGTACAAATCTTCAAATGCGTTGCGCGAAGAGCGCGGGAAAATCAACAAGATTGACGACATCGCGAAACGTGCAGTCAAGTACGGCTCTGTGGTGACCCCACTCATCGAGGAAGTGGGCGAGCACTGCGCCCGGTTGGAGCAGACCGTGGACAATGAAATTTGGCCGTTGCCCAAATTCCAAGAGATGCTCTTCACCCGCTGAGGGCCCTTGCACCAACACATTGGCCTGCACAAATGAAAAAGACGCCGCCACAAGGGGCGTCTTTTTTCGTTACTTTCACCTCCTGAATCAAGCCAATTAAGGAATGCCTTACAACCTGCAAGCTTCCGTGGCCCGCATCGGCGCCACCCTGTTCTTTTCTCTCATGGCCACTGTCGGCGCGTTTGCCCAAAGCGACATGACTGCAGAGGCCGACGAGGCCTTCGATCGCCGGGGGTACTTTGAAGCGGCCCGTGAGTATGTGGCGATGTACGCCAAGATCAAATCGGACGTCAAACTGAAGGCCTACTGCGCGTTCCAGGCTGGCGAATCCTACCGTTTGCACCACAAGCCGGAAGACGCGACAGAGTGGTACGACAAGGCCATTGGCCTGAAGTATGGCAACAAAAACAACAAGGTGTTTTTGCTCTACGGAGACGCGCTGCGCGACCAGGAAGCGTACGACGAGGCGATCGAGATGTACGCGCGCTACGAACAAGAAGGCGGCGACAGCCAGGTGGCTGAAGCACGCATCGAACAAGCCGATTTCGCGGCCATCATGATTGAAGAGCCTGAGAGCCGGTTCATCGTGGAGCCCATGGTCTTGTTGAACTCAGATGCTTACGACTTCTGTCCCACCATTTACGGCAAGGACCAGGACGAGATGATTTTCGCATCGTCTCGTGAGTCGTCGACGGGCACCGACGAGGACCCGATCACTGGGCAGGCCTTCATGGATTTGTTCCGCAGCGAGCAGGACAAGAAAGGCCGCTGGAGCGAGCCTGAGCCCTTGGGCAACACCGTGTGCACCGAGCACAACGAAGGAAGTGCGTGCTTCGACAGCGACGGAAAGACCTTGTTCTTCACCCGTTGCATGGAGATGGACGGCTCCAACTTGGCGTGCGACATCTACTTTGCCAAGAAGCAAGGCAACGGCTTCGGCGCTTCGATGGCACTCGGGTTGGTCAACCGCGATGAAAACGACAGCTCGCAAGTGGGGCACCCGGCGCTGTCTCCAGACGACCAATTCCTGATCTTCTCGTCTGACCTCCCGGGGGGCTTTGGTGGCAAAGATTTGTGGTACGTCAAGGCAGAAGACGGATCCTTCGCAGGCGCCGTACCTCAGAACCTCGGGGCGTCGATCAACACGGAAGGAGATGAGATGTTCCCTGCGTTCCGTGACAACGGCGATTTGTATTGGTCCACCAATGGCCGTGACGGCCTCGGATCCTTGGACTTGTGGAAGGCTGAGGTGCGTGAAGGCGAGTTGGCGTTTGCTGAGCCAAAAGTGCTGCCTTTCCCTCTCAATTCGTCGGGTGACGATTTCGCGATTTCCTTCAAAGCCGATTCGGACGAGGGCATGTTCACGTCCAACCGCGTTGGCGGCAAGGGCAAGGACGATTTGTATTCTTTCCGTTTGCCCCCTCTGGAATTCTGTTATCAAGCATTCATTTACGACTATGACACCGGCATGCCTTTGTCTGGCGCCACCGTCACCCTGGAAGGGGAGGATGGGTCTTCCAATGCGTACTCCACCGATTCTGAAGGAGAGCTCGCGTTGTGCGATGGCCAAATTGGACAGCGCATGACCTTCAACGTCGACGTGGCGGTGGAAGGCTACATTGGGACGGGCGACTTGCTCACCACAGAGGGACTGACCGAGTCGACCACCTTGGCCCGTGAATACCTCTTGAAAGAAATTGTCTTGAACAAGGAATACGACATGCCCACGGTCCTTTACCCATTGGGCAGCTCTGACTTGTTGGTGGACGCTACTGTGAATTCAGCGGACTCGTTGAATTACCTCGTGGATTTGTTGCAACGCAACAAGAACTTGGTCATTCAGCTTGAGGCCCATACGGACAGTCGTGGTGGGGCTGTGGCCAACAAGAAGTTGAGCCAGGATCGTGCGGAGACGTGTGTGAATTACTTGAGAGACGCGGGCATTCCCTCGGAACGCATGGTTCCGGTGGGATATGGAGAGGAGGTCTTGCTTGTCAGTGACGCCGAAATCAACCGCATGCCCAAGGCGGACCAAGAACGCGCCCACCAACGCAACCGCCGTACGGTGTTCAAGATCATTGCATACGATTACACAGGCGACGAGTAACTCGTGAGCGACGCACGGTACGCTGCGCGCGGGGTCTCCGCGGGCAAGGAAGAGGTTCATGCCGCCATTGAAGGCATCGACAAGGGGCTGTTCCCCAAGGCCTTTTGCAAAATCGTCCCCGATCACTTGACGGGAAGCGAGGACCACTGCGTGGTCATGCATGCGGATGGTGCTGGGACCAAGTCGTCCCTGGCTTACATGTATTGGAAGGAAACGGGGGACTTGAGCGTGTGGAAAGGCATTGCCCAGGACGCCCTCATCATGAACGTAGACGACCTGCTTTGTGTGGGGTGCACGGGCCCCATTTTGGTGTCCAGCACCATTGGCCGCAACAAGCACCTCATCCCAGGTGAGGTCATCCGAGAAATCATCCAAGGCACGGAATCGTTGCTGGCCGACTTGCGCAAGGAAGGGCTCGACATTCGTTCGACAGGAGGGGAAACAGCCGACGTGGGGGATTTGGTGCGCACCATCATTGTCGACTCCACAGTGGTGGCACGCATGGCGCGCAAAGATGTGGTCGACAACGGGAACATCGCCGCCGGCGATGTGGTCGTCGCGCTGGCCAGCCATGGTCAATCGACCTATGAGACAACCTACAACGGCGGCATGGGAAGCAACGGGCTGACGTCCGCACGCCACGATGTGTTCGGGTCGGATTTGGCAGAAAAGTACCCCGAGAGTTTTGATCCTTCGACCTCCCGAGAATTGGTGTACACCGGTTCCTTTGGGCTGACAGACGGGGTGCCAGGTGCGCCCGTGGATGCGGGACGCCTTGTGTTGAGCGCCACCCGAACATACGCGCCGATTGTTCAGAAGGTCATGGATTCGCACCGTCCGCGCATTCACGGCATGGTCCACTGTTCTGGCGGGGCGCAGACCAAGGTCTTGCACTTTTTGAATCCAGAATTGAGGGTGATCAAGGACAACATGATGCCTGTCCCCGTCTTGTTTGAGACCATCCAACGCGAATCTGGAACATCTTGGGAAGAGATGTACAAGGTCTTCAACATGGGACATCGCCTTGAATTTTACACCGACCAAGAGACCGCAGAAGCGATCATGGAGGTGAGCCATTCATTTGGCGTGGAAGCCCAAATCGTGGGGCGTGTGGAATCTGCACACGGCGAAACCTCTTCTGTACAAATCGACGGGCCGTACGGCTCGTTCAATTACAAGTAAGTCGTGGCCTTCGACCGCGAGGAATTGGGCGGCTGGGTGGCCAAGTTGCAATCCATTGCCGACCGCTTCGCCGAGGTGGAAAAACGTGTTTCAGACCCTGACGTTGTGGCCGACCGAGTCAAGCTCCGCGACCTGATGGTGGAGCACAAGAGGCTCAAACCCATGGCCGTCAAAGCCGCTTCCTTGGTGGCCACGTTGCGGGACTGGGACGAAGCCCAAGCGTGGATTCAATCTGAGGATGCAGACATGCGGACCCTGGGTGAGGCTGAACTCCCGGCACTCCAGGCGGCGTTGTCCGAGGGGGTGGAAGAGGCCAAATGGATGCTGTTGCCCCACGACGCTGCCGACGACCGAGACGCCATCTTGGAGATTCGCGCTGGCACAGGGGGCGACGAGGCGTCTTTGTTTGCCGGCGATTTGGTGCGGATGTATCTGAAGCATGCCGACGAGAAGGGGTGGAACCATCAATGGCTCCAGGCCAGCGAAGGAACTGTGGGAGGCTTCAAGCAAGCGGTGTTGCGGTTGGAGGGGGAAGGGGTTTTTGGATGGCTGAAGTTTGAGCGTGGCGTCCACAGGGTTCAGCGTGTTCCGGACACGGAATCTCAAGGGCGTGTGCACACCAGCGCAGCCACCGTTGCGGTCCTGCCCGTGGCACGAGAGGTCGACGTCGCCCTGAACCTCAACGACGTCCGCAAGGACACGTTCCGGGCAAGCGGCGCAGGTGGCCAGCACGTGAACAAAACAGAGAGTGCGGTGCGCCTGACGCATGTGCCCACAGGCACCGTGGTGGAATGCCAAGACGGCAGGTCCCAGCACCAGAATTACGAGTGGGCGCTGGAAGAGCTGCGGACTCGTTTGTACGACGCCGCGAGGGCAGAGGCAGAGGCGGCGCGCGCCGCAGAGCGAAAGTCTCAAGTGAGCACGGGAGACCGAAGCGCCAAGATTCGGACCTACAATTTCCCACAAGGACGAGTGACGGATCACCGCATTGGCCTGACGGTTCATGCGCTGCAGGCGGTGATGCAGGGGCAACTTCAGGAAGTGATCGAAGCGCTTCACGTGGCCGACCGTGCAGAACAACTCAAGAATCTTTGACAAGGGTGCGATTCCCCTTCGACTTGTGAGACCTTTGCGGCATGACCACTCCCGTTTCAACACGTTCGACGTCTGCCCTTTTGACTTCCGCCTCAGGACTGTTTGAAGCCATTCAATCCAAGGCATCCTTCTTGTGTGTGGGGTTGGATCCAGATCCAGCCAAGATTCCCGCGGCGTTTGGGGCTGGGGTCTCGGCGATGGAGGCGTTCTGCGCGGCGGTCGTGGAAGCCACTTTGCCCTTCGCCGTGGCGTACAAGCCCAACTTGGCCTTCTTCGAACAATACGGTGCAGAAGGATGGGCTGCCCTGGAGCGTGTCGTGGCCAACATTCCCTCAGATGTGCTTGTCATTGCCGACGCCAAGCGCGGGGATATTGGCAACACGGCCTTGAGGTACGCCCAAGCGTTGTTCACCGGCCTCGGTGCGGATGCCGTGACCGTGGCACCTTACATGGGCCGAGACAGCGTAGAACCTTTCACATCGTTCTGCAACAAATGGACGGTGCTTCTGGCGCTCACATCCAACCCAAGCGCCGAAGACTTTGAGTTTCATGGCGCGACGCCGTTGTTCGAAGACGTGTTGGCCAAATCCCGCAACTTCAATGGAGCAGACCGCTTGATGTACGTGGTGGGCGCCACCCGGCCGGAGCTGCTTGGGCGTGTGCGAAAGCTCGTTCCAAATGCCTTTTTGCTGGTGCCTGGGGTGGGGGCCCAAGGCGGGACTGTGGAAGACGTGTGTGCCCAGGGTATGAATGCCACTTGCGGCCTCCTTGTCAACAGTTCACGGGGCATTCTGTACGCTGGTGGACACAAAGCCAGCGTGGAGGAAGCCAAAGACGCCAGCCGCAACGCCGCTGCCGAAATGCAGGCTGCGATGCATGCGGAATTGGAGAAGGCCAAGTTGCTCTGAGCCGTGTGTGAATTCCACGGCCACGTCTGCAAAACAGGGGCGGAGCGGCCACCTGCGAGTGCGGTGCACGTTGTAGCTTTCACCTGAATGTTCACTTTCCGCATCTTCCCTCGGATTTACCTGGCGCTCTCCTTCATTTTGGGCGTGGTTGTTGTGGGCAGTGTGGGGTTTGTGCTGATTGAGGGCTATTCGTGGGTGGAGGCCTTGTACATGACGGTCATCACTGTGTCCACAGTGGGCTTTGGGGAAGTGCGTGAACTGTCCGAGGAGGGCATGTTGTTCACTTCCATTTTGATCATGGGCAGCTTGGGTACGTTCGCGTATTCTATTTCTGCACTGACAACCTATTTTGTCAACGGAGAATACCGAACCACCTTCAAAGAGGCACGCTTGAAACAAGAAGTCGAAAAACTCAGCAATCACGTCATCGTCTGCGGCACAGGCCGTGTTGGAGAAATGGCCGTTCAGGAGCTGCTTGATCACAACACACCTGTGGTCATCGTGGAAAACGATGCCGAGAAGGCCGATTCGCTGTCAGCAGAGGGACACATCGTCATTTCTGGAGACGCCACCCGAGACGAGAATTTGGCCAGTGCGGGCATCGCCAAGGCCAAAAGTGTCATCACCACCTTGCCCAGCGATGCCCAAAACCTCTATGTCGTGCTGGCGGCGCGCGAGATGGCGCCCAAAATTCACATTGTCTCGCGTGCATCCAAGTTGAACTCGGTGAGCAAACTCCGCGTGGCAGGGGCCAACAATGTCATCATGCCGGACAAGGTCGGCGGCGCCCACATGGCCTCCCTGGTGGTGATGCCCGACGTGATTGAATTCTTGGACCATTTGAAAATCCAAGGGGCCGACGACATCAATCTCGAGGAAATTCCGGTGAACGTCTTGCCCCAAGGGTTGAAGACGGCCACCTTGGGTGAATTGGACGCCCGCAACCGGGTGGGTGTGAATGTCGTGGGCGTCAAGCAGTCCGACGGGAATTTCATCATCAACCCTGGGCGAGACACCCCGCTGGACGACGCGTGCAAGCTCTTTGTCCTCGGCACCGCCGACCAACTCCGAACCATGAACCGAATCCTCGGGATTCAGCCCCCTCAGGGTTGAGCCTCGGGTCCACACCTTACCTCTTCAAGTCATGAAACGACTGTCTTCTCTTTTGCTGGCGCTGCTCCCACTGTGGGCGAACGCACAATCTTCCATCGACGATTCCATCAATGCGGTCATGGAGCCGGTCACCGATGCGATCATGAAAGTGATCTTCTTCACGGTCCCTGTGGGAGGTGGCATGGAAGTGCCGTTCGTGCTGATTTGGCTCCTGGCAGGGGCGACCATCTTCACGGTGTACAACCGCTTCGTCAACCTCACAGCATTTCGCCATGCGTTGGATGTGGTGCGCGGCAAGTTTGACGATCCCAACCACAAAGGGGAAGTCAGTCACTTTCAAGCGCTGACCGCCGCCCTCTCGGGCACGGTGGGCGTGGGCAACATCGCTGGGGTGGCTGTGGCCGTCTCGTTGGGTGGCCCAGGCGCTACTTTCTGGATGATCGTTGCAGGACTTTTGGGAATGAGCTCCAAGTTTGTGGAGTGCACCTTGGGCACGAAATACCGCCGGGTGAATCCCGACGGAAGCGTGTCTGGAGGCCCGATGTACTACCTCCGAGATGGACTTGCCAAACAGAACAAGAAAGGGCTGGGGGCTGTGCTGGCGGCGTTGTTTGCCGTGGCGTGCATTGGAGGTTCGTTCGGAGGAGGCAACATGGTCCAAATCAACCAGGCCACGAGCCAACTCATTGCCGTGACTGGGGGAGAGACCTCGATGTTTTATGGCAACGGATGGATGTTTGGTGTGGCCATGGCGGTGATTGTGGCAGCCATCATTTTGGGGGGCATCAAGAGCATCGCCAAGGTGACGGACAAGGTGGTTCCCTTGATGGTGGGGGTTTACATACTTGGGGCGCTGGCTGTGATTTTTGGCAACTTGTCTGAGGTTCCGGTGGCGTTTGGAAAAATCTTGGCAGGCGCATTCAACAGCGACGCCATGTACGGGGGCATTGTTGGGGTCTTGATTCAAGGATTCAAGCGGGCCGCGTTCTCCAATGAAGCGGGCGTTGGGTCAGCTTCCATTGCGCACAGCGCGGCCAAAACCGACGAGCCTGTGAGTGAGGGCATCGTGGCGCTCCTTGAGCCTTTCATCGACACGGTGGTCATTTGCACCATGACCGCGTTGGTGATCGTGATTTCAGATTACGGGGTGTACGACCAGGCAGGAGTGCTTGCCAGCGCGAAAGCCGGAGAGCTTCAGGCCATCAACTTGACTTCTTCTGCGTTCAGCCAGACCTTGTCGTGGTTCCCAGTGGTGTTGAGTGCGGCCGTCATTTTGTTCGCTTTGAGCACCATGATCAGTTGGAGTTACTACGGACTCAAGGCGTGGACCTACTTGTTCGGTGAGACCAAGGCTATGGACATCACGTACAAAGCGCTTTTTTGCGTGTTTGTTGTGGTGGGATCAGCCATCAGTGCACAAAGTGTGTTTGACTTTGGGGACGCCATGATTTTTGCCATGTGCTTCCCCAATGTGCTTGGCCTGTATTTCATGGCGAAAGAAGTGAAAGAGGATTTGGGCGATTACATGAGGAGGGTGAAGAGTGGAGAAATCAAAAGGTACGACTGATCAGACAGACCGTTTTTACGGCGAAAGACACGCCCGCCTCCACGAATGGGGGTGGGCGTGCTTGTTTCTGGGGGCGTTGTTCGCCTTCCGCCTTTGGCAACGGCATGAGTCGGCGTCAAATTGGCCCAACCGGCCCAGAGCCGATGTCGAGGACTTGTTGTCATGGGCGGAGACGTTGCCCGGATACGTGGTGCGGGTGCGTCCGCGCGCGTCTTCGGCATCGCGGAAGATTCGCCTTGAACGTCCTGTGACAGGGCAGCGGGCGCCGTTGGTTCAAATTGAGCTGAACAAGGCCGACGCCCAAGACCTCCAAGCGTTGCCAGGTGTGGGACCGGTGCTGTCTCAACGAATTGTTCGATTTCGTGAAGCGCTTGGTGGCTTTCACGACATCGACGATTTGTACGACGTGTTTGGGTTGGACTCGAGCGTGGTGGATGAAGCGAATTCCTGGGTCACGGTCGATGCGACACTCCTGCGACCGTTCTGTTTGGACACGGTGTCCTTCCGATCGATGCTCAGGCATCCGCGTTTCGATGTTGAAACCACCAAGAAGTTGATGCGCGCCCGCGGACGTGGCGTCCACGCCTTGGACGTGGTTTTGTTGCGCAGCCGATTGGACTCTGTCACGTTGCACAGTGTGCAACCCTACCTCAGGATGTGTTCTGAGCCGTGAGGATGGTGAGACTTGTCGGATCTGCCCGAAATTGGTGGGCGAAATCGAAATTCAATGCAAATTTCACTGACCAACGATCAAAAACTGATGCGCGATGCCATTCGCGATTTCGTGCATCGCGAGGTGTTGCCCAACCGGTTGCAATGGGACGAGGACCAACACTTCCCACGGGAGGTGTTCGCGAAGATGGGGGAGCTCGGATTGATGGGCATGCTCGTGCCCGCGGAGTACGGCGGCGCCGGCTTGGGGTATTACGAATACAAGATGGCCATCGAGGAGATTGCCCAGGTGTGTGGGTCTGTCGGGCTGTCCATGGCGGCGCACAACAGTTTGTGCACGGGGCACATCTTGCAATTCGGCTCACATGAACAAAAGGCGAAGTGGTTGCCGCAGTTGGCCAGCGGAGAATGGATTGGCGCGTGGGGTTTGACGGAAGCCAACACGGGCAGCGACGCGATGCGCATGCAATGCGTGGCCAAGAAAGACGGCGACCATTGGGTTCTGAATGGGACCAAGAATTGGATCACGCACGGCATTTCAGGAGATGTGGCTGTGGTCCTGGCCAGGACGGGCGACCTTTTGGACAGCCGAGGCATCACCGCATTTGTGGTGGAACGAGGCACACCAGGTTTTGCTGGCGGAAAAAAAGAGAACAAGCTGGGGATGCGCTGCAGCGAGACGGCGGAATTGGTGTTCACCGATTGCCGTGTGCCGGAGGCCAATGTGCTGGGTCAAGTGGGAGAGGGGTTCATTCAGGCCATGAAGATTTTGGACGGCGGCCGCATCAGCATCGCGTCCTTGGCGTTGGGCATCGCCAAAGGCGCCTTGCACACCGCCAGAGATTACGCCAAGGAGCGCGAGCAGTTTGGCCAGCCCATTGCCCAATTCCAGGCCATTGGGTTCAAGTTGGCGGACATGGCCACGGCCATTGAGGCTGCCGATTTGTTGACCCTGCAGGCGTGTGAATTGAAGAACGCCGGCAAGCCTGTGACCAAGGAGAGCGCCATGGCCAAGTACGAGGCCAGCGAGGTGTGTGTCCGTGTGGCGACAGAAGGGGTTCAGATTTTGGGAGGCTACGGGTACACGAAGGACTTCCCTGCTGAAAAGTTCTACCGCGACTCCAAACTGTGCACCATTGGGGAGGGGACGTCTGAAATCCAAAAACTGGTCATTGGACGAGAGTTGTTGCGTGAGGGTGCTTGACTTTAAGAGTTTTCGTGTATTTTTGGCGCCCAATTCAACACCATGCTGAGCATTCAAGTCAAAGAAGGAGACAACATCGAGCGTTGCCTCAAGCAGTTCAAGAAGAAGTTCGACCAGACGAAAACCATGAAGCAGTTGCGTACGCGTCGTGAGTTCGTCAAGCCTTCTGTGTTGAACCGTGAAATGCGGAAGAAGGCAGTGTACAAGAACGGCTTGAACTTGAAGGCCGAGTAAGCATGAATCCCATCCTCTAACGAGGATGTTTGAAAAAAGACGTGCTGTTTCCAGTGCGTCTTTTTTTGTGCCCGAGATTTTGGCCATGGTTGAGCACGTCGTTCCCTCGTTCTTGGGCCATTTGGAAAAGGAAAAGCGCGCGTCCAAGCACACCCTTCGCAACTACGAGGTGGACTTGACACAATGCCAGCAGTTCTTGACGGACACATACGAGTCTTCCTTGGTCGAGATGCAGGGCGATTGGTTGCGGTCTTGGGTGGTTTCCATGGTGCAAGAGGGCAAGCGCCCCAAGACCATTCACAGGAAAATCAGCGCGTGTCGCACCTTCGTGAAGTACGCCCTTCGTCAAGGGTGGATGGAAACCGACCCCACCGAGTCGGTGGTCTTGCCGAAGTTGGACAAGCGCATCCCCGAGGTGGTGCCTGAACACGCGATGTCCACCTTGTTTGACAAAAACCTCTATGCCGAGGGGTGGCAAGGGGCCAGGGACAGGGCCATCTTGGTGTTGTTGTACGAGACTGGGCTTCGCATGGCCGAGTTGATTGGATTGGCGCTGGTGGATTTGCACCCCACGCGCAACGAGCTCCGCGTGTTGGGCAAGGGCAACAAGGAGCGCGTGGTTCCTCTCTTGCCAGCTACGGTCAGGATGTTGTTGGACCAAGCCGATGCGCGGCCCCATGAGGCAACAACATTGTTTGTGACAAATGGCGGCAAGCCCCTTTACCCGTCGTTTGTGTATCGTTTGGTCAATCGTTACCTTGGTAAGGTGAGTACACTGCAGAAGTGCAGCCCTCACGTACTTCGGCATACGTTTGCGACCCACTTGTTGAACCGAGGCGCCGAGTTGACCGCAGTGAAGAAACTGCTTGGACACGCCAGCCTCACCTCGACCCAGGTGTACACCCAGCACACGACAGCAAAGCTGAAGGAGTTTCACCTCGCGTCTCCTTTGAACCGACGTTCGAAGGGCCGCAAAACATGATTGGACATGCAGATTCAAATCCATTCGATTCATTTCGATGCCGACGCCAAGTTGCTGGAGTTCGTGAAAGCCAAGTTGGAGAAGCTTCAAACCTTCAACAACGAGCTTCAACATTGTGAGGTGTTTTTACGCATTGAAAAAAGCGACAGCCGCGACAACAAATTGGTGGAAGTCAAAGCCCATTTGCCGGGTCACGATTTGTTTGCCAAACGACACGGGTCCAGCTTCGAGGCGGCCATGGACGAAGTGCACGAAGCACTGCGCAGGCAGGTCGTGAAAGCCCACGCTTGAGGCTGTCTTTTTGACGGCAAAAAAACCTTGCGCGCAGGGCGTGCATCACGTGGATTTCTTTCATACATTTGCCCTCCTGAAAAATGGGAGGGCTTTTTTTTGCCCTGTTCTTTGAAATGTTGCCGGTGTAGCTCAGAGGCCAGAGCAGCTGATT
>JBMZAB010000041.1:0-17141 GCA_049610985.1 Flavobacteriales bacterium
GCTCTGGCCACAGCTTCGCCACAGGATGGACCTTCGTGGACGAGCGCGGACTCTTTGCTGAGACGCTCGACGGAGCAGCCGGAACCCCAGGTTGCACCGACGACACAGCATGCAACTACGATGCCATGGCTGATGAAGAGGACGGCTCATGCGAATACACTTCATGCGCAGGTTGCACCGACGACACAGCATGCAACTACGACGCTGACGCCACCATCGACGACGGCTCATGCCAGCAACTCGATGAATGCGGAGTCTGCGGAGGCGACAACAGCACATGCAGCGGCTGCACCAACCCCGAATTCTTGGAATTCGATGCCTACGCCACTGTGGACGACGGCTCATGCAGCAACTTGATTGTGACCGGCTGCCTTTACGACAACGCCACCAACTTCAACCCATTTGCCAATGTTGACGACCTGTCTTGTGAATTTGAAGACGTGGCTGTCAACGACTGTCCAGCGGATTTGGATGGAGATGGCTCTGTGGCCACTTCAGACTTGCTCGAGTTCTTGACCGCGTTTGGCCAGGAGTGCGAATGATGTATTGAACACCCAACGATGGAAAGCCGGGCCTTCGTGCCCGGCTTTTTTCATTTGTTCAGATGAGAGGCTGTTGCAAATCCCAGAACCTCTCCCCGTTCCATGTTAAGAAATTCCTTAACACTGGGTTTACAATGACGCCTCAAGTCCCAAAAGACCTTTGCGGGAAATGTCCCGAGCATGAATCGAGTTTTGATTTCAGGTCTGCTTTGTGTGCTTGCCTCCGCTGTTTTTGGCCAAGGCACCATTCGCGGCAAGATGACAGACGCCCAAACAGGAGAAACCTTAATCGGCGCAAATGTGGTCATCAAAGACCCCTACAAGGGCGCCATGGCAGACATTGACGGCAACTACAGCTTGGAAGGGCTGGCTCCAGGAACGTACGAGGTGACTGGAAGTTTCATCGGGTACACGCCCATTTCAGAGACGGTCGAGGTTGGCGATGGGGTCACGATTGTCAACTTCAACCTGTACATCGAAACCTATGTCATCGAGCAAGCTGCAGAAGTGGTGGCCAAAGTGGATCGTTCTCGTGATGTGTACATGGAAAACATCAAGAAGAAAAGTGCCGCCAGCATGGATTTCATCTCCAGCCAGCAGATCAAACAAACTGGGGACAGCGACGCAGCGGGTGCCATCAAACGCGTTCCAGGAGTGAGCACTGTAGGAAACTTTGTGTTCGTCCGAGGACTTAGCGATCGGTACATCAAGACCACGCTCAACGGTGCGGAGGTGCCATCCATGAATCCACGAAGGAACAGCATTGAAATGGACTTGTTCCCCACCAACCTGGTGGACAACCTTGTCATCGTAAAGACCCAAACAGCCGACTTGCCGGGTGACTGGGCTGGGGCGTACATCAGCGTCGAAACCAAGGATTTCCCTGAGCAATTCACGCTGAACTACAGCTCCACCGTGGGGTTCAACGACCAAACAACCTTCAAGCGTGTGTTGGCTTCAGACGTGGGGAAATCCGACTGGCTCGCCTTCGACGACGGCCACCGAAACATGCCAGGATACGTTCAAGGATTGACCAAAGAAGATTGGCCTTACCAGCAGAGCGCAAGTTTTTACGACGCACTGCAGCACCTCAATTTTGGTTCGCAGCTGGACACCTTGTTCGGCGGCATTGCCCAAGGTGGCATTGGCACCGGTCCTGGCCAATATTCCATCAATCAAATCTTGGGGGCGCTGGATTATTCCGATTCGACATTGGTCGACTTGAGTGGTTCCAATGGCACGACCATTTTGAACCAAGAAGGATTGATTCCTGTGGCCGCCGCGTTGAATGACAGCCTGACGAGATTGGGACAGAGCTTCAACAACACCTGGGCTGTTCAACGCCGTCAGGCGCCGCTCAACTTCAGCCACAGCCTCAGTTTGGGCAGTCAAACCAAGCTGTTTGGCCGCCCCTTGGGATACATCTTTGGACTGCGCTGGGGGCAATCGTCGAGTCACTACGAGAATGGTGAATACGGACGCTACGCAGGAGGAAGCATCGAGGGAACGGACAGCCTCGGTTTGGAGCGATACTACGACGACACCCGCTCAGACATCAGTTACAAATGGAACGCCTTGGCGAATTTGTCTTACAAAATCAACGAATTCAACAAGGTGAGTTTGATGGCCATGCCAAACATGAGCGCCACATCATCCACGCGACAGCAAGTCGGATTCAACCCTCGCGACACCGAAGAGTTTCAGCAGCAGATCACCCACCGCTACGAAGGACGTGAGCTCAACATCTTCCAAATGCGGGGTGAACATTATCTCCCAGCCTCGGAAACCGAGATTCGATGGACCGCTTCTCATTCTGCAGGGAGGCTCAACACCCCAGACTTGAGGGTGTTCTTCAACAACTTCGACACGGCCACGGTGGTGACTTCCACCACCTTTACAGGATTGGACTCCATGTACAGCGAAGAGGACGTCTTGGAGGAAATCGACTACCTCATCAACGAAGGCATCTTGGGAAGCGACTGGGCCAACGACCCTCAAGGGACAGTTGACGAATTGAACGCCTACTGGGAGGATGAGGACATCGACATGTCCTTGGAAAGCATTGATTTGACCACTGAACTCGACACCTCTTACAGCATTCAACAAAGCCTCTACCCCTCTCCTACGCGCTACTACCGCGACCTCATGGAGAATCGGACGGATGTCAAACTGCATGTCATCCAACCGTTGAAGTGGTCGGCTTTTGAAGACGCCAAACTCTCAGGTGGATTGAGCATGGTGCGGACGACACGGTCCATGTCTGAAAACCAATTCGGTTTCGAGGCCACGTCGGCCAATTACCTCGACGAGGTGGACGGCGATCTGAATGCCTACTTCGCGGACAGCAGCTTCGTGGTCAATCCAAGTGGAAACTCAGACTACATCACCACAACACTGCTGACTGACCTCATCAACACAGATGACGCGAGCCTCAATGTGTTTGGCGGCTATGGCATGTTCAACTTCCGGAAAAACGAACGCTTTTCAGGCAACGCTGGAGCTCGGCTGGAAGTGGCGGACATGTCGATCCGCAGCCGGAAAATTGACCTCGTAGACGACTTGACCGAGGAGCAAATCAACAACCTTCAAGGTGGCTTGAACGAGGTGGACCTCATGCCCAGCGTGAACTTCACCTACCTGCTCGGCGAACCCGACCCCATTCAAGTGACCAACTTGCGCATGAGCTACAGCCGCACCATTGCCAGACCTGTGTTCCGCGAAAAAGCGCCTTTCCGGTCTTTCAATTTTGAATGGCTCGAAGTGCTCAAGGGCAACCCTGCTTTGGACGAAACCAAAATTGACAACTTTGACCTTCGCTTGGAACGCTTTCCCAACCTCGGTGAGGTGATGTCCATGAGCGTCTTCTACAAAAGGTTCACGGATCCCATTGAGCAAACTTCTGTGCTGGCGGCCGTCAACACGGAATACACATGGACGAACATTCCTTATGCCAACGTGTGGGGGCTTGAACTGGAAGGACGCAAAGAGTTGGGCAATGTGACCCCAGCACTCCGAGGCTTTGGGCTGTCGGGCAACATCACCCTCATCAAATCAGAAGCACGCATCTGGGAAGACGAGCTTCAAGCGATCCGAGGCACAGATCCACTTCACCCTGAGACCCGCCCATTGTTTGGCCAGAGCCCTTACATCATGAACGCCATGCTCACGTACTCCAACGACAGCGCCAAAGTGAACGCAGCCGCCAGCTTCAACATCCAGGGGCAAAAATTGCTCTTGGTGACCGAAGGAGGAGCACCGGACATTTACCAGCAGCCCACCCCCACCCTGGACCTCAGCTTGTCTAAAGGATTCGGCGAGAATGTCCGTTTGCGATTCCGCGCCAGAAACTTGCTCAACCCAGTGGACAGAAAAACCTATTTCTTCAACGATGTTCACTACAACTGGTTGGCCAACACACGTGGACGAACCTACAGCCTCACCCTCTCCTACAGCATTTAATTCCATCCTGGCATGACCCCTTCGAACTCCGTTTTTCTATGGGCCATGGGCATGGGCATCGCGCTCTTGACCTTGGCAGGCTGCACCAAATACGATCAAGATGGTGCCCTCGTGCAATTCAGATCCCCAGAGAAGCGCATTCTGGGAACATGGGAATCCTCCTCGGTCACCGAAGTGGGAACCGATGCCGACACAAATGTGACTGAATTCCTTACTTCGAACAACCTCCGTCTCGAAGCCATTTTCGAGAAAGACGGATCTGTCACATTCGAGAATTTGGGGGAAGAACTTTTCTACGATGGAAACTGGGCCTTCAACGAGGACAATTCCGTGCTTCACCTCGACCTGGAAAGCCTCAAACCGACAGGTCCATTTTTCTTGGACGCAGACAGCGTGGATCGTGAATCAGCGTTGAATGAAGTACTGACTTACCTCCAAGAAAACGACACGTTGTTTTTCGAATCTGGCACGTTTGTCGACGTGACGGATGACGTTTTGGCCTGCGCCAACGCCATGTCCCAAACTGGATTGGTTTGGACCCTCGTGCAAGGCAATGGGGAAAATGGCAGCCTCACCATTGACGGGGTCCAATTCTTTTCAGGGGATGTCATCACAGCCTGGGTGGAGGCTGTGATCAACGACAGCATGTCGGATTGGCAAGACGAGGAATGGGTTGTTGACGAGTTGGACTACGACGGCATCGTGTCTGCCATCATGGTCGATTACAACGCAGAGGTCGCTTACGTCAACCAAAAAAACCCAGTCATTTCTGGACTCAACGATCCCAACCTCTTGAACGCACTGGCAGACAACTGTGGGCTCAACGTCGAGATGTACACGGGCACCCCGGAAGACATTCTGAGCGAGGACGTCCTCCAATATGTGAATGCCAACAACACCTTCACCGTCACTGTGACCTACGACGAGGACCTGAGACGCATGGATGTTTATTGGCAAATTTTGGAGTTGGAGCAAGACGATTTGCAGGCTTACCAATTCCGAGAATACGTCGAAGACGTTTCTGTCTACGATTACAGCTTTCTTCTTCGTTTCGAAAAGAAATGATCTCCAAAATTGAAGACTCAAGGGCCTCCACTGGGGGCCCTTTTCATTTTCGTAATGTTTGCGTTAAGCGAAGGAGAACACGGTAACATTAGGGTAAAATCACGTTGACAACTGGGTCTCATGGCGTGGAGAGATTTGCAGAGAACAATTCTTAAATCATCCAATGAAACAACGTTTTTCCCTTGCCATGCTTGCCATGGCTGCTGCAACATTCGTTCACGGTCAGTGCGACTGTCCCCCCATCTCAGAACGGCCCAATGTCGAAATCGAAGACAATGGATTTGGCGTCGGCACCGACACTTGGACGTGCGACAACAACTACATCTTGAACGGCTACGTTTTCGTGCAGTCTGGCCAAGCGTTGACCATTGAGGCAGGCACCATCGTCAAAGGCGGCGCCGGTTCTGGCTCCGATGCCTCAGCCATGATTGTGGCCAAAGGCGGCCAAATCTTCGCCGAAGGCACCGCGGACTGTCCCATCATCTTCACGTACGAGGGAGACCCACTCGACGGCTCCGTGTCCTACGACACGCGAGGCCAATGGGGCGGACTCATCGTCTTGGGCGACGCCACCACCAACTTCGGCGGTCCTGCCCAAGTGGAAGGCATCCCCTCCGACAACGACCAAGCCTCCTACGGAGGTGACAACGACATGGACAACAGCGGCGTCCTGACCTACATCAGCATCCGTCACGGAGGAACCCAGCTCGCTGCGTCCAATGAAATCAACGGACTGACGTTGGCAGGCGTGGGCTCTGGCACCACCATCCATCACGTGGAAGTGGTCTCCAACCTCGACGACGGCATTGAGTTCTTCGGAGGTTCTGTGACAGTCGACCACGCCTTGGTGGCGTTCTGCGGTGACGACAGCTTCGATTGGGACCAAGGCTTCCACGGTGGAGGATCCAACTGGCTGGCCATCCAAGACCAACCAGGTGAGGAAGGCGACCGCGGAGGAGAACTCGACGGAGACGACTCGGACGACGGCAACGTGAGCAACGACGAGATGCCATTTGCCATCCCAACTGTGCAAGGATGGACTGTGGTCGGAGTCGGCGGAAACCAAGGACTCTTGTTCCGCAACGGAACAGGCGGACACGTCTCCAACGTCCTCCTGTGCAACACCAGCGAAGGAATCGAAATTGAGGACAAAGCCGACGAAGTCGAAGACGCCTACGAACGCTGGGCTGCAGGAGACCTGACCCTCAGCAACGTGGTGGTCACAGGTGGTGTTGATGCCCTGGATTACGATGGAGACGCAGAAGACGGAGACAGCCTCCTCGACGACTACGCCGCCAACAACATGATTGTCAACGACGACCCAACAGACCTCGACTACCTCTTTGACTTTGACGAGGCTGGAGGAATGGCCGTGGATCAGCTCTTCTTGAACGCTGGTGTCGGATCAGGACACGACTTCGCCCTCGGTTGGACGTTCTGCGACGAACGTCAATTGTTCGCCACTGAGACACAAGAGCCCACTTGCGACTGCCCCCCCCTCGCGCAGCGCACAGACGTCTTGATCTCTGACAACGGAACTGGCACGGGGACCACCTCTTGGACTTGCGACAACAACTACATCTTGAACGGCTACGTTTTCGTGCAGTCTGGCCAAGCGTTGACCATTGAGGCAGGCACCATCGTCAAAGGCGGCGCCGGTTCTGGCTCCGATGCCTCAGCCATGATTGTGGCCAAAGGCGGCCAAATCTTCGCCGAAGGCACCGCGGACTGTCCCATCATCTTCACGTACGAGGGAGACCCACTCGACGGCTCCGTGTCCTACGACACGCGAGGCCAATGGGGCGGACTCATCGTCTTGGGCGACGCCACCACCAACTTCGGCGGTCCTGCCCAAGTGGAAGGCATCCCCTCCGACAACGACCAAGCCTCCTACGGAGGTGACAACGACATGGACAACAGCGGCGTCCTGACCTACATCAGCATCCGTCACGGAGGAACCCAGCTCGCTGCGTCCAATGAAATCAACGGACTGACGTTGGCAGGCGTGGGCTCTGGCACCACCATCCATCACGTGGAAGTGGTCTCCAACCTCGACGACGGCATTGAGTTCTTCGGAGGTTCTGTGACAGTCGACCACGCCTTGGTGGCGTTCTGCGGTGACGACAGCTTCGATTGGGACCAAGGCTTCCACGGTGGAGGATCCAACTGGCTGGCCATCCAAGACCAACCAGGTGAGGAAGGCGACCGCGGAGGAGAACTCGACGGAGACGACTCGGACGACGGCAACGTGAGCAACGACGAGATGCCATTTGCCATCCCAACTGTGCAAGGATGGACTGTGGTCGGAGTCGGCGGAAACCAAGGACTCTTGTTCCGCAACGGAACAGGCGGACACGTCTCCAACGTCCTCCTGTGCAACACCAGCGAAGGAATCGAAATTGAGGACAAAGCCGACGAAGTCGAAGACGCCTACGAACGCTGGGCTGCAGGAGACCTGACCCTCAGCAACGTGGTGGTCACAGGTGGTGTTGATGCCCTGGATTACGATGGAGACGCAGAAGACGGAGACAGCCTCCTCGACGACTACGCCGCCAACAACATGATTGTCAACGACGACCCAACAGACCTCGACTACCTCTTTGACTTTGACGAGGCTGGAGGAATGGCCGTGGATCAGCTCTTCTTGAACGCTGGTGTCGGATCAGGACACGACTTCGCCCTCGGTTGGACGTTCTGCGACGAACGTCAATTGTTCGGGGAAAGCGCCAACGCGGTGCCAGGATGCACAGACGAAAACGCCTGCAACTACGACGCCTCAGCCACTGTGGACGACGGCAGCTGTGATGTCGTGGAAGTGACCCTCGAAGGTACAGTTGCCGGTGAAGGAAGCACACCCGGCTCGGCTGACATCGCTGTGACGGGCGGCTCAGGTGTGTACTCTTTCAGCTGGACAGACGTGAACGGCGCTGAAGTCAGCACGGATGAAGACGTCACCCTCGCTTCAGGGACGTACAACGTCATGGTGACAGACAGCCTTGGCTGCAGTGGCACACTTGAAGGCATTGTGATCGACAACACAGACAATGTGATGGACTTCCTGGCGGGCGTTGGCCTCTACCCCAACCCCACTGCGGGAGTGGCCACCTTGATGTTACCACAAGGCGTGCTGGCAGACATCGCGGTGTTGGACATGCGCGGACGTGCCGTGCGAGCCTTCACTCAAGTGCAAAACAAGCTTCAAGTCGATGGCCTGCACTCAGGCCAGTACTTGGTGCGAGTGACCTCTGGAGGTCAAATGGTGACAATGAAACTTGCCGTGCTCGGTCAGTGATCGAGCTCATTTTGACGAGAAAGCCCGGCCGAGATGGCCGGGCTTTTTTGTTTCATCGTGACCCTTACCCGAAAGACTTGGCAACCTTCACCATGGCCAAGAGCGTGGGCACTTCAATCAAGGGGCCCACCACGCCCACAAAAGCTTGCGGACTTTCAATGCCAAACATGGCAACCGCCACGGCGATGGCCAGCTCAAAATTGTTCCCTGAGGCCGTGAAAGCCACCGCGGTGCATTCGGCATGGCATGCGCCCACACGCCGGCTCAACAACATGCTCAGCAAAAACATCAACCCGAAATACAAGACCAAGGGAATTGACACTTTGACCACGTCCAGGGGCAGCGCGAGGATTTGGTCACCCTTGAGGCTGAACATCACCACGATGGTGAACAACAACGCCACCAGTGTCCATGGTGAAATCCGCGGAACGAATTCACGGGCAAACCACTGTTCCCCCTTCTTGCGGATCAAGACCTCCCTGCTCAAGGCACCCAGCACAAATGGAACCCCCAAATACATCGCCACGGTTTCAGCCACCAGTGACACCGGAACGTGGAGTGCTGGCGTTTGAATGCCCAGCCAAGCTGGCATCTCACTCATGAAAAGCCAGGCGTACATGCTGTAGGCCACCACCTGAAACAAGCTGTTCACCGCAACCAATCCCGCCGCAAGTTCTCGATTCCCTTCCGCCAAATCGTTCCACACCAACACCATGGCGATGCACCGGGCAAGGCCGATCAAAATCAAGCCCCCCATGTATCCCGGATCGTCACGAAGAAACATCACGGCCAAGCCAAACATCAAGAGTGGGCCCACAATCCAGTTCAATGCAAGACTGACGCCCAAGAGTTTTGCATTTCGGAACACCTTGGGCATGAGCCGGTAATTGGCTTTGGCCAAGGGGGGATACATCATCACCATCAACCCAATGGCGATGGGGACGTTGGTGGCGCCCCATGACATTCCTTGCAAGGCTTGCGGCATTGCAGGCAAGAATTTCCCCAACGCCAGACCCACAGCCATGGCACCAAGAATCCACCAAGTCAAGTGGCGATCTAAAAAAGACAGTTGTTTCATGATGAAAGGGCCACAAACCTCGTCATTCGACGAATCCTTGACTTCAACGGATTGAGTGAAGACAAACTTCGGCCGCGCGAGTCAAAATTTTCCGGCTTTCGTCGGGGTAATCCACCTGAACGACCGGGCGCCGGCTCACCCATTCCCTGAGTTCCGAAACACACCAAGCCTCAAACGTCGGCAAAACAGGCACCCCCATCTCGAGCAGCGCAGCCGCATTGCACTGCTGCTCGAATTGACCATGCATGGGCACCACCATCAACGATTTTCCAAGATACAGAGCCTCAGCCGGCGTTTCAAAGCCTGCACCACACAACACCCCTTTGGCACTCGCCATGCACCG
Source organism: Flavobacteriales bacterium (assembly GCA_049610985.1). Classification (GTDB taxonomy): domain Bacteria; phylum Bacteroidota; class Bacteroidia; order Flavobacteriales_D; family Sanyastnellaceae; genus UBA11663. Next base: position 9,780 of record JBMZAB010000041.1, read on the forward strand.
CAAAAACCCCTCTGCGCTTGTGGGCCGCACGTGAATGTTCCGATGTCTGTAAGGCTTGACACAACGGTTGGAAAACACCCACCAAGATTGATTTGGCAACTGCTCCAGCACCTTCAAAATGCGTTCCTCGCTGTACGCCGGCAGATACACCACCACGTGTCCCTTGTCAGACACCTCCACCTCGCGCACCTTGCGACGAATCACAGGTGTATGAATCTGTGGCGCATAACGTTGGAAGTGAAAACCCACAGGATGGCTGCAAGGGGCATAATGCTTCAGGACCGCCATGCCCAATGAATCCATCTTCAAAGGCTTCGGACTGTCTGGGTGATGAACCGCGATTTGATGCGAGACACCCACCACAGGCACACCTTGCCTGCGTGCCGCCCAGGCTGAGATGGGCTCGAAATCGTTGAACACAAGATCGTACGGCGTCAATCCCCCACTTGCAATGTCGCGCAAGGCCTGCCCCAGTCGCAGCTGACTCAAGGTCTCCTTGAATGAAATCCCGCCTCGAGTCCCGAACGAAAATCCGACGCCATGAAACCTCCGGGTCACCGGAACTTCAAATTTTCTGTTCGGATCGCCGCCGCTCACCCAAACATCCACCTCGCCCATGGTTTGCAAGATGGGAATGAACTCCTGGGCACGCGCATGGTGTCCGTTCCCTGTGCCTTGAAATGCATATAAAATTCTCATGCCACATTCATTTCAGCCAACATTTCTTGGAACAATTCCTGTATGCTGCGCACTTCGGACTTGGCAGCCTGAGGCCTGGTTGGGGCGTCCACTTGCCTGTGGAGTCGCCATGTGCCGCAGTGGTACTCCAAAGCTGTGCAATTCTCCACCCAATCGCCGCTGTTCAAATAGCGCACCGAGCCCTCTGAAGTGACCACCATGCGGTCAGCCGGCTGGTGAATGTGTCCACACACCACATGGTTGTAGCCATTGCGAATGGCGATGTTGGCCGCCGTTTCCTCAAAGTGATTGATGAATTTGACCGCCGACTTCACGCTCTCCTTGACCTTTTTCGACAAGGAGATGCGCCCTCGCCCCAAAGCCACGGACACCTTATTCAAGTGGTGGTTGAGCCAGATCAACGCGTCGTACCCCTTCCCTCCCAACATGGCCAACCACTTGGAATGCTGCATGGTGACGTCGAACACATCGCCGTGGAAGATCCACGTTTTCTTTCCATCCAAGGTCAAAACCACCTTGTTGACGATTTTGAATTGACCTGTTTGGAACCCGACGAAACGGCGAAACACCTCGTCGTGGTTCCCCGTCACATAGTAAACCGTCTTTTGTTTGGCGATCCAGTCAAGCAACTCCCGAACGACGAGCATGTGCTCTGGCGGGAAATACGTCTTTTTGAATTGCCAAACGTCGACGATGTCGCCGTTGAGCACCAAAATCTCGGGATCAATGGACCTGAGGTAGGCCAGCACTTCCGCAGCCCTGCAGCCGCGCATGCCCAAATGCAAATCTGAAATCACGGCCACATCCAGCGGTCTCCTGACTTGAGGGAATTCTTGGGGAGTCATCGCCCAAGGTCTGCAGGCCTTGTTTCCCGAACCCTTTGACAACACGTTCATTTCGTCACGCCAACGTCAACGAATCGTAACGCACGAATCCTCTGAACACAAAAAGGGCCACCCGATGGGCGGCCCTTTCATGGTTTAGGTTTTGGTTCTCAACCCTTCCTCACTCGTAGATGGAACCCCAAGCCACGAGGAAGTCGAGCAAGTCTTCAGCTTGCACCTGACCGTCGCCGTTGAAGTCTGGGCAGACGTGGTACGAGCAGCTCGCGTCGTCCAAAGTGGCCAAGCTGTTGAAGTTGAGTGCTTCGCTGTCGGTGCAGCCCAACCACACACAAGTGCCTTCGTCGAACGACGACGTTGGGTCGTAGTTGGTCGCCGTGGCGTACGTGCAACCGCTGGCGCTCACGCCAAGGTCAGCAATGCCCATGGCTTCCACAGAACATCCGTCCTGCACCCAGTCAATGCCCCACTCTGGTCCGCTCGTGCCGTAGGCCACGAGGAAGTCGAGCAAGTCTTCGAGCTGAACCTGACCGTCGCCGGTGAAGTCTGCACTCGCAGGAGCGTCAGTGCAGTCTCCGCTGTTGACGTTTGCCAAGTCGTTGTAGCTGGTGAAGGCTTCGTCGGTACAACCCACGAACTGACAAGTGCCGTCGTCGTCGGTGGCTGCAGGGTTGAAGTTCGCCGCGTTGAAGTACGTGCAGCCCGACACTTCGTCTGCGTCGCAGATGCCGTCACCGTCGAAGTCAGACTCGCAAGCGTTCGGACAAACTCCGTTGACATCTGGGAAGATGCAAGAGCCGTCGTGGTACGTTGCTTCTGCGTCGTAGTTGCAGGCCCACGAGACCACACAACCGGAACAGCTGTCGTACTCACACGAGCCATTGTCTTGGTCTGCCGCGTAATCGAAGTTGCAGGCCATCTGATCCACACAACCCATCACGAGGTATGTGCAGTCACCGCTGTCGTCGGTGGCGTTCACGTTGAAGTTCAACGCAGTCACATCCATGCAGCCCTCGACCTCGTTCGCATCGCAAACGCCGTCGCCGTCGACATCACCCAAACAGTTGCCGTCGCAATCCATTCCGGTCACTGCGAAGTCGCAGTCGCCGTCTGGATACAAAGCGGTGGCGTCGTAGTTGCATGCGTCTTCAGCCACACAGCCGAAGCATGTGTCAAAGTCGCAAGACCCGTCGTTCACATTCGCGTCTGGGTTGTAGTTGCACGCAATCATGAGGGTGCAACCAGGGACACTGTACTGGCACTGGCCGTTGTCGCTTGTGGCATCCGCATCGTAGTTCAAGGCCTCCGCGTCGGTGCAACCCATGCAAGTTGCAAAATCGCACGTTCCGTTGTTCAGCGTCGCAGCCTCATCGAAGTTGCACGCCGCCTCGTTGGTGCAACCAAACACCGCACATGAGTAGTAATCACAGCCTGTGTTCACCAAAGCTTCTGCGTCGTAGTTGCATGCAGCCTCGTCGGTGCAACCAGTTTGGGCACAGAGGCCACCGTCTGGCGTGAAGTAAACACAAGGACCTTCCACACCGTAGTTGCAAGCCATCTCGTCTGCACAAGCTTCGCCATCCACTGGCATTCCAAACAAGCAGTCGAAGTCACAAGATCCCTCCAAGTAAACATCTGCGTCCGCATCGTAGTTGCAAGCCCAGGGGAGAATGCATCCGTAAGTGTAAATGACACAGGATCCGTTGTCCACGTTGGCGAAGGGGTTGAAGTTCGCCGCTGTCATGTCGGTGCAACCTTCGACCACAAGCTCTTCACAGATGACTTCACCAGCCAACGCATGTCCATCAGGGTACACATGCGAGGATGGGTTGTTGCACTCTCCTTCACAGTTGTAGAAGCCGCTTGGGTAGAAATCAATTGGGTAGTCACAGTCCTGTGGGTTGGACAACGTCGCGTCCGGATCGTAAGTGCAGGCCGAAGTGTCGGTACAACCAGCACAAGAATCAAAGTCACAGGTCTCAATCAACAAGTACTCAGCTGATGAGTCGAAGTTGCAGGCGTAGGGCAGCAAACATCCTCCCACCAAGCAGTCCTCTTGGACAGACACGTTGGCATCAGGGTTGTACGAAGGGTTCAATGGGTCGGTGCAACCAAACACCACCAACTCCTCACAGATGACGACACCATCGGCATCGGTGTACCCAGACGGGTTGTTGCAGTTGCCGTCGCAGTCGTAGAAGATCGGGGCAAACTCACAGTTGTCGTCTTGCAACGTCGCTTCTGGATCGTAGTTGCACGCGTTCTCATTCATACACCCGAGGCAAGACTCGAATTCACAAGAACCGGGATCTTGGTACTCGGCTTCTGAATTGTAGTTGCACGCGTAATCGAGGGTACAACCCAAGATCAAGCATGCCTCTTCGTCTGGCACGTTGGCGTTGTTGTTGTACGCTGGGTTTGCGGGATCCAAGCAACCCTCCACCACGAGTTCCAGACAGATCACCTGTCCTTCAAGTGGATGACCCGGGAGGTACGCGTAACCAGAAGGGTTGACACAGTTGCCCTCGCAGTCGTAGTACAAATCTGGGTAAGTGCAAGAACCGTCGTTCGCATTGGCGTCTACGTCGTAGTTGCATGCCTCTGGATCGGTACAGCCAAAGACAATGGAGATCAATGTCGCAGTCTGCGTGAACGTGGCGGTGTTGCCACACGCGTCAAACGCGGTGTAGAGACGCTCCACCGTGAATTCACTGGCGGTGTTGACCAAGATGGTTTCTTCCACAGTGTATCCTGCATTTTCGTCGCAGTTGTCCACCACGATGGCGAACGGCGTCGAGAGAGTGTCGCCTTCAGCCGCGTAGTTGGTGGTCACAGCAGGTGGCGTGTACGTGAAGATTGGTGCCGTGGTGTCCACGATCTCAATCGTCTGTGTCAAGCTGGTGCTGTTGCCGCATGCGTCAATCGCTGTGTACGTGCGAACGATGGTCATGGCTTGTGGGCAATCCCCAGCGATGATCTCTTCCGTCACGTCCACATCCACTTCACTCAAGTCAGACACGGTGAATTCCTCTGCAGGGATTTCCTCGTCGCACTCGATGGTCGCGTCGGCGCCCACAGTCAATGCAGGGGCAGTGGTGTCTTCCACAGTCACAGTCTGCACAGCCACGCTTGTGTTGCCACAGGCGTCCACTGCCGTGAAGGTGCGGGTCACCACAAAGTCGCCTTCGCAGTCGCCCATGACAGTCTCTTCACTCACAGTCACCGTGACGTCGCCACAGTTGTCCACCGCAGTTGCCATCTCGTCGCTCACCTCCATGCCAAACTCAATGGTCTCATCACCTGGCACTGACGTGAATTCAGGTGCTGTGGTGTCTTGAACCGTGATGGTCTGGGTGGCCACCGACGCGTTGCCGCAGTCGTCGGACGCCGTGAAGGTTCGGATCAAGGTGTACTCGTTGGCGCAGTCGCCAGCGATCACTTCCTCCTCCACTGAGATGTTCACCGCGTCGCAGTTGTCCGTGGCCGTAGGCAAAGACAAATCGAGTTCGTCAGAACACTCCGCGGTGTAGTCTTCAGGGATGCTCGTGAATTCAGGCGCTGTGGTGTCGGTCACGGTGATGGTCTGCGTGCCAACGGTGGTGTTGCCACACAGGTCAATCGCAGTGAACGTGCGGGTCAACACGTAGCTGGTCGAGCAAGCGTAATCGTAGCTCTCCTCCACGATCACCGCAGCCGCACCGCAAAGGTCAGTGGCCAAACCGTCCAACAAGACCAACTCGTCTCCGCAGTCCGCCTCGTAGCTCGGTGGCACGAACAACTCTGGAGCTGTGGTGTCCACGACCGTGATGGTCTGTGTCAACGTGGTCGCATTGCCAGCGTCGTCTGTCGCAGTGAAGGTCCGGAGCACCGTGTACTCCTGCGGGCAATCACCCGCCACAGTTTCTTCCACCAACACAATCTCAATGCTTCCGCAGTTGTCGGTGGCAGAAGCGTCGTCGTACACCAACTCGTCGGTGCACTCTGCAGTGTAGTCTCCAGGGATGGTCAACACTGGCGCAGTGGTGTCCTCCACCGTGATGGTCTGGGTCAACGTGGTCGCATTGCCAGCATCATCAGTTGCAGTGAACGTGCGCAAGATGGTGTAGTTGCCGGCGGCGTCACCTGGGATCGTATCTGTCACCAATGTGATTGCAAAGTTGCCGCAGTTGTCGGTCGCAGAAGCGTCCTCCATCGGCATTTCGTCAGAGCACTCCACGGTGTAGTCCGCCGGGATGGTCAACACTGGAGCAGTGGTGTCCTCCACAGTCACAATCTGAACCGCCGTGCTGGAGTTGCCAGCGTCGTCCGTTGCAGTGAACGTACGGGTCACAGTGTACTCGCCCAAGGGTCCTGAGAATGCGGTGTCATTGACAAACGTCACAGTCACAGGACCACACAGGTCACCGGCAGTCGCGTTCTCGCTCAACACAGCATCCAAGTCGGCGTCAGAACACTCAATCGTGACGTCCGCAGGAATGGTCAAGAAGTCTGGTGACGTGGTGTCCTGAACCGTGATGGTCTGTGCCAACGTGGTCGCATTGCCAGCATCATCAGTTGCAGTGAATGTGCGCGTGATGGTGTAGTTGCCAGTGGAGATGCCTGGGTTGATCACCTGAACCAACTCAATCACAATTTCGCCGCAGTTGTCCGTGGCAGACGCCTCGTCCAACACAATCTCGTCAGAGCACTCTACGGTGTAATCCGCAGGAATGGTCAAAACTGGGGCAGTGTTGTCCTCCACAGTCACAATCTGAACCGCGGTGCTGAAGTTGCCAGCGTCGTCGGTTGCGGTGAACGTACGGGTCACAGTGTATACGCCCAAGGCGTCTGTCAAGCTGAATTCGTTCACGTATTCCACAACCACAGGACCGCACAGGTCACCGGCAGTCGCGTTCTCGCTCAACACAGCATCCAAGTCGGCGTCAGAACACTCAATCGTGACGTCCGCAGGAATGGTCAAGAAGTCTGGTGACGTGGTGTCCTGAACCGTGATGGTCTGTGCCAACGTGGTCGCATTGCCAGCATCATCAGTTGCAGTGAATGTGCGCGTGATGGTGTAGTTGCCAGTGGCGTTGCCAGGAGTGACAATTTCCACCAACTCAATCACAATGCCCTCTTCCTCGTCTGCGCAGTTGTCAGTTGCAGACGCGTCATCCAAAACAATCTCGTCAGAGCACTCCACGGTGTAGTCCGCAGGGATGGTCAACACAGGAGCGGTGGTGTCCTCAACCGTGATGGTCTGAATCACAGAAGTGAGGTTGCCAGCATCGTCTGTCGCAGTGAACGTGCGCAGGATGGTGTAGTTGCCTGCAGCGTCGCCAGGAATGTCCTCGCGAACCACTTCAACCACAACTTCGCCGCAGTTGTCAGAGGCAGTGGCGTCCAACATGGGCATTTCGTCAGAGCACTCCACAGTGTAATCTTCAGGCACGAATGTGAATTCGGGCGCTGTGGTGTCAACCACAGTGATGGTCTGAACATCAGTGGTGCTGTTGCCGGCGTCGTCCGTCACGGTAAACGTGCGTGTGATGGTGTACTCACCCAAGCCAGAACCCTCCACAGACGTGGTCTCTTCCACCAGGGTGATTTCGAAGTTGCCGCAGTTGTCGGTCGCAGAAGCGTCCTCCATGGGCATTTCGTCGGAGCACTCTACGGTGTAATCCGCAGGAATGGTCAAAATCGGTGCGGTGGTGTCCTGAACATTGACAATCTGAACCGCGGTGCTGAAGTTGCCAGCGTCGTCGGTTGCGGTGAACGTACGGGTCACAGTGTATACGCCCAAGGCGTCTGTCAAGCTGTACTCGTTGACGTACTCCACAAC
>JBMZAB010000042.1:0-16268 GCA_049610985.1 Flavobacteriales bacterium
TGTGTGGGCTTCCACGACGAGCCCCAGTGCGCCGCCGTTTGCCCCGTCGACTGTTGCGTCGACGACCCCGACCACGAAGAGAGCGAAGACCTCTTGTTGGCCAAGAAGGCCTTCATGCACTTGTAAGAAAACGCGAGATGTTGCGTTCTTGCAGCATGACCTTGCGCGCCCTCTTGGCCACCACTTGTGTGCTGGCCCTTCCCTCGCTCTCCCGATCCCAGACCATGGAGTTGGCCCGGGTGCAAGCGGCCCATGCCTCCCTTCGTCAGGCCCAAAACCAAGACGACCGCTTGGCCTTGCATGGCCAGCTTCAAGCGTTGTGGGTCGAGGCGGCCGAAGCCGGGCAGCTGATGGACGTGGATTGGACATCGTGGAACGAAGCCGTGGTTGACCTCGGCGAGGGTCCCGACCGTGTGGTGGTCTACACCTGGAACGTCGAATTGGACGACCGCACCCAGCGTTACGGTGGGTGGGTGGCCCAGGCCGCCCTTGACTCGGAGCTTGGGTACACCTGGACGGCCTTGTCCCACGACCTCGAGGTCGACCTCTTGGACAACAACCGCATGCACCGCCACGACCGTTGGCAGGGTGGTTTGTACTACGACGGAGTGATGACCTTGGACAAGAGCACCCCTGTGTACACACTGCTCGCCTGGGACGGCGCCGACGGGTTGACCAACCGCAAATGGGTGGAGACCGTCGACCTCCGAAACGGACGGGTGCGATTCGGGTCGCCACGCTTTGAGTTGGCGGAGGGGTTGAGAAAGCGCCACATGATGGCCTACGCCGACGCGGTTCAGGCCGTGCTCCGGATTGAGCGGGAACCGTTGCGCATCATCATGGACGATTTGGCGCCCCAAGGCCCCGCATTCCAAGGTCAACCTGCGTTCTACGGCCCCACACTCAGCTACAATGCGCTGACTTGGAAAAACGGCCGTTGGCACTTCCAAAAGAACATCGCGGTGGCCAACCCTGAGGACGGACAAAACCGGGAGTACCGGGACCCCAGCTTGCGCCGCCGACGCAACCGCTGAGCTCGCAATTCCTCATTGCGGCTTGCGCCAGGCCTCTTGGCCGAGCCAAACTTCCGTCGCGCCAGACCCATAACGCCGCGGGTCCGCCGGACGGTGTGAGCAGTCTGGATGGTGCTGCTCCAGGCTCGTGTGGATTTCGTGACGCAAGACGCCTTGGCCCACGCCGTGGATGAACACAATCCGCCGGAGCTTCTCTCGCTTTGCAATGTCCATCATGCGGTCGAAGTGCTCCATTTGTAGGGCGAGTTTGGCCCGGTCGGGCAGCCCGCTTTGGTCGTCCACCAATTCATGAATGTGCAAGTCCACTTCCATGTGTGCGTCGCGCCGCGCCATGTTGGTGGCCTTTGAATTGTGGTACTTCACCTCGAATTCCTTTTGCAAGCTGCGCATGCGCTTCTCGCCCACCTCCTGCACCAACAACTTGGCCAAATCCGGGACGTTGTCGCCGTAGCTCTTCGCCTCTTGTTCCGGGTCGGGTGCGGCCATCAACTCCCGCACACCCACGGTGCGCTCAAAGCCGTCTTCGTCCTCAACGACCACCTGCTCGCCCTCCACGCGCACCACGGTGGCCGACCCCACGTCGTTCAAGAACTTCACCCGCTGTCCCTGCCGATAGCTGCCCATCACGCGTGTTTTTGAAGCACCACCTGGCACGTCACCGCAGGTCCTTGGTGGAAAGGCCCCTCGTCGAGCACCTGCTCACAGCGGGCATTCCAAACCAGGCGCGCGTCGTCCTCGACCTCCACCAAGTCCTCGACAAACGTGCCTTCGTGAAACAACATCTCATGCGTCTTGGGTCCGCCCGAGTTCAAGCCCAATTGGTCGCGGTGAAAACCCTCCACCACGAGATGGCCGCCGGGCTTCACCCAAGACCAGGCGCGCCGATGGAACGTCGCGCGCAACTCGGGGGGCATGTGTGCGAACACCAGTCCCACCACGTCAAACATGCGGTCGAGCTCCACCGTCATGGCGTCCGCCACCTGAACGGACAGCCCCACGCCTCGGGCTCGGGCCAGTTGTTGGGTTTTGGACACTCCCGTCTCACTCAGGTCGAAGGTGTGCACGTCCCAACCTTGCTCGGCCGCCCACACGCCGTTGCGCCCCTCTCCATCGCAAGGCAGGCACACACTGCCGGCGGGCCACAACGCCATCCTCGAAGCCCAAAACACGTTGGGCTTGACCCCATACACCGTGTCGTGCGCCTTGTATCGTTCGTCCCACTTGTTCATGTCCCGAAGTTCGGCAGGCGGCCTCTACCTTGCATCATGCACTGTGTGAAAATCGCCTTCCTCACCTTGGGGATGACCTCCATCGCGGCCGGTTTCCAGGCTGTCGCCCAAACCTCACCCTACCCTTCAGACAGCCTGCTCATTCGGCAGGTCTTCGACGAAGTGCTCTCCCACGGGGAAGCGCACGAGAATTTGCGGGTGCTGTGCAAAGACATCGGGCATCGGCTAAGCGGGTCGCCCAGCGCCGACCGCGCCATGGTGTGGGGACAACAACGGATGGACAGCTACGGGGTGGACACCAGTTACATCATGCCCGTGGAAGTGCCCGCATGGACCCGCGGCGACGTGGCCGAGGCGCAAGCCCTGTCTGCAGACGGCATTGCCATGGACCTGCACATCACGGCGCTCGGGGGCTCTGTCCCCACGCCCGACGACGGATGGATTGAGGGGCCATTGCTCGTGGTGCGCCAACTGGATGCCCTGGACACCTTGGACGCCCGAGGACACATTGTGCTCTTCAACCGCCCCATGGACCCCTTGCTCATCAACACAGGTACAGCTTACGGAGGCGCATTCGACCAACGTGGTGGGGGCGCCAGCGCCGCCGCCGAAGCCGGCGCCATTGGGGTGCTGGTGCGTTCTTTGACCCATGCCTTGGACACCCTGCCCCACACGGGCTCGTTGCGCTACAAAGAAGGGGTAGACAAGCTGCCCGCTGCCGCCATCTCCACAGTCGACGCATCCGCCCTGGCCAGGCTCCACCGCAAGGCTCCTGGCACCGTTCAAGTCAAGATGCGCTTGAACAGCAAAGACCTGGGCACGGTGGAACAAGGCAACGTGGTTGGGGAATGGCGAGGCTCGGAGTTTCCCGATGAAATCATCACCTTGGGCGGCCACCTCGACTCGTGGGACATCGGAGAGGGGGCACACGACGACGGATCCGGCGTGGTGCATACGCTGGAAGCCCTGCGCGCCTTGAAGGCCATAGGATACACGCCACGGAGGACGCTGCGGTTCGTGCTGTTCATCAACGAGGAGAACGGCAACCGCGGCGGCAAACGTTACGCCGCCGTGGCTGCCGAAGAGCACGACTCAGGCTTGCGACATGTCGCCGCCATGGAGTCCGACGCCGGAGGCTTCGTGCCCCGCGGCGTGCGGATGGACGCGCCCGACGAGGGTGTCGCCATGGTGCGCGGTTGGGCGGAGACCCTGGAGCCGTACAACCTTCACTACTTCGGACGGGGTGGCGCTGGCGTGGACATCGGCCCTCTGAAGAGCCTGGAGCCTCGCCCCCTCCTCATGGGGTTGGTGCCCGACGGGCAACGCTACTTTGACCTGCATCACAGCAGCCAGGACGTGTGGGAAAACGTCCACAAGCGTGAACTCGAGCTCGGCGCGGCGACATGCGCCAGCATGGTCCTGATGTTGGACCGCCACGCGGAGTGACCGCAGGCTGGAATCAGTTCTGGGGACGAAGCACGGCCTTGGCCGACACGTGTGACTCGACGTCGTCGCGGTCCATGCGCTGCTTTCGGAATTGGCCAGCATGGTACATGGCCGCCTGGTCGTCGTAGTGCGGGCTGAACACGTTGCCCGACTGGCCTGTGGGCAAGATGCTCTCGGCGTTTCCAACGTCCGCGAAATCGATGCCAATCCGCATGGAAGGTCCTGAGAATACGTCGTAGTTGACCTCTTCCTTCAGCTTGAACTCGTACTTGTTGAGTGCATCCTTCGCCGCAGGCAATTCATAGGGACCAACGTTCATGAAGTCGCCCACCAACGGGGCGTCTGTCATGGCGTGGCGGTGCACCACGGTGTGCAACCGTCCGTACCTCCATTGGTCAGGATTTTCCCCCAAGGCTTTGGCGAGATCCTCCTGGGCGGCACTCAAGGCCGCTGTCACCACATCAGCGGCGGTCTCCACGCCCTCTGTGCGAACGTCGTCCCACCACCCGGAGTCTTCGTTCTGCAACAGCATGGGGAAGCTGTTCTCCGAGACAATGGTCTTGTGCCAAGTTTCAAACTTGTCCTGGGCGTCGCCGTCCTCGGCCGCTTGCTCAAACTCATCGTACATGGCCCCTTGGATGGTGCGGTACATCCAACGGTAATACAGTGTCGGCGCCACATCTGAGGCCAAGTGTCCGCCGTCCCACCCATCCATGAACGCTGGGACTTCCGCCCCGCCCTGCTTGGCCAAGGCCACCATCTTGGCGGCGTTCTTCCGGTACACGGGCGAATGGTGGTCCAATTGCAAGGCTTGGGCGTCGGCCACAGTCCAGTCGTTCTTCTCGATGGAGAGCGCGTCCATGATGCCCTGTGCGCGGGTGTTGCCCGCGTAGTAATGCCCCGGATAGGCCACGCTGTCGTGGGGCTGGGGGGCGTTGTTGGCAGAATACACGAAGCCGCTTTCTGGGTTGATCGACTTGGGGTTCACCTCAAAGCTGTGCCAGCCTTGGACGTCGTTGGCCGCGTGGCTTCCGTCGATCGCGACCTTGGTGTTGACGTGCTTGGCGCGGATCGGAAGCTTGGCCGACGCAATCCATGCGATGTCGCCCTCGGCATCGCCGTACATCATGTTGAGGCCAGGCGCATGAATCAGCTCGGCGTGGGCCTTGAACGCCTCGAGGCCAGGCTGTCGAGAGAACCCGTAGAACGCCTCGTGGATGCGGTTTTCGGGATGCTGAGTAAAGGTCCACCACATCGCCAAGCCATCCTCCAGCAGAGGCCCATGGTGCGTCGAACGCACCTCGAAGACCACGTCGGGCTCGCCTGCCACCTCGATGGTTTCGAAACGAAGATCCAGGGGAAGCCACTTCCCATCATGCAGGTAGGTGTCGCCTTCCAACGTCTCCCGGTAAAAGTCGATTTCATCGTTCACGAACATCGTGGTGCCCCAGGCGTGGTCGCGGGAGTGCCCGATGACCGGAAAAGGAATGCCTCCAATGTGGTTGCCGTAATACTCGAAATCTGGGGTCACCACATGGGCTTCGTACCACACTGAGGGGGACGCGTAGGCCATGTGGGCGTCGTTGCAGAACAGCACCTCACCCGACGCCGTCCTGTCGCCACTCAGCACCCAAGCGTTGCTCCCCAGCCATTGAGGCACAGGGCGCACCTCGTCCAACCCATGCACGGCCGAGGCCAGCCTAGAAATGTCCTTGGCCCCCACGTCGCTGGGGATGTGCTGAAATCCAGTTTGGCCCCAAGCCAAGTCCGACACCAACGAAGAATCCAGTTGGTGATGCATCCAATCCAGGATCGGCTCGGTCTTCAAGTGGATGGCGAAGGAGTACGCCATGAAGCCCGTGGCGCAGTACATGTCGTGCACGTCAAAGGGCTCAGGCTTCGCGTTGATCAACCGGTATTCCAGCGGCAACTCGCCTTCCTCGATGAAGCTGTTGATGCCGTCGAGGTAGGCCGTCATGGCGGCCAGGATGTGCGGGTTGGCTTGCCCGTCCATTTGGTCCACGGTGCGGGTGGCCGCTTCCCGCATGCCCAACGTCCGGAGGTACTTGTCATTCTCGACCATGTCTGGCCCAAGCAGCGCAGACAGCTCCCCCGCCCCGGCCCGGCGCAACAAGTCCATTTGCCACAACCGCTCCATCGCATGCACGTAGCCCAAGGCATGCATGGCGTTTGTCTCCGACTGGGCGTAGATGTGCGGCACCCCAATGTCGTCGAACAACACCTCGACCTCCGAATCCACGCCCTCCACAGCGAGGTCAAATCCGTAGTCCGGGGCGATGGTCTTCACGGTGATGAACACGAGGGACACCAACATGGCAATCATGACGGCAAAGACGCGAAGGATGTTTTTCATGGCAGGGATCGATGAGGCATGAGTCGCATTTAAAACAATATGGAGCGCGTGATGTTTGTCACAAAGAGCATTTTTAAGGCTTGCCACGACGCCCTCCTCGTTGGGCATGTGCAAGGTCCGACAGCCTCCGTCAACTTGGAGGACAAATCGCTGAAAATCGCACGCGACGGCGTTGGGTTTCCCCGCGTTGTTTTGAACCTTGCGGCGCCGTGCATTTCATCTCAACCGCATTCTGGATATTCCTTCCCACGGTGCTGCTGTTGCACTGGGCCCTGGGGCGCAGGTGGAAGCTTCAAAACCTCCTCTTGCTGGCCGCCAGCGCCGTCTTCTACGGGTGGTGGGACGCCCGATTCTTGTCCCTCATCGGGGCGTCCATCGTGGTGGACTACTTCGTCGCCATTCGGCTGAGCGAGGCCGCCACCAAGGCAAGGCAACGCGCTTGGCTGGCGGTGTCGTTGGCGTTCAACTTGGGCATGCTTGTTTGGTTCAAGTACGCTGGATTCCTGGTGGACCAGTGGGTCTCGAGCTGGGCGGCGTTGGGCGTGACGATGGACCCGATGACTTGGAAAATCATCCTGCCGGTGGGCATCAGCTTCTACACGTTCCAAACGCTGAGCTACTCGGTCGACGTGTACCGCAAGCAGATTCCTCCTTGTCGGGATTTCGTGGCGTTTGCCACGTACGTGTCGTTCTTTCCGCAGCTTGTCGCCGGCCCCATCGAACGCGCCACACGGCTTCTGCCTCAAATGCTGCAGGAGCGCAAGCTGAACGCCATCTCGGTCCGGGTGGGGTGGCGTTTAATCTGTTGGGGTGTGTTCAAGAAGGTGGTCATCGCCGATTCTGCTGCGATGTACGCGAACGCGGCTTTCGGGAACGACGCTGTCGCCGGCCCTGTCATGGTGCTTGGGGTGGTGGCCTTCGCACTCCAGATCTACGGCGACTTCAGCGGGTACTCCGACATCGCCATTGGTACGGCGAGGCTCTTCGGCATCCGTTTGCGCTCCAACTTCAGGTTCCCCTACTTCTCCCGCGACCTGGGCGAGTTCTGGAGGCGTTGGCACGTGTCCCTCAACACCTGGTTCCGCGATTACCTGTACATCCCCCTCGGCGGGTCGCGCATGGGACGTGGACGTTCCTTGCTGAATGTCGTTTTGGTGTTCTTGGTCAGCGGCCTGTGGCACGGCGCCGATTGGAAATTCGTGACCTGGGGCGGCATCCACGCCGCGTGCTTCGTGCCGCTGTTCCTCTTGGGTCGCAACCGACAGCCTGAGCGGGCATGGCATTGGAGGCAGTTGCCCGCAGCGCTCTGGACGTTCACGATGGTGTGTTTGGCTTGGGTCTTTTTCCGCGCCAACAACTTCGACCACGCCTGCGACGTGTTGTCACGGATGGCGTCCGGATGGACCTCCAGCGGTGACCACCCCTCTTGGTCATCCACGATGAAATTCTGGGAACAGGCCCCCAAAGGCATGCCCTTCGGCTGGGTCCTCCGCGAACAGCTCATCTTCCACCTGGCCCTTGCCGGGTTCTTGGTCGCCGAGTGGGTACAATTCAGGAGAGGCGTGCGCTGGATGTGGCGCGGGGTGTGGCGCGGGGCTTGGCTGGAAGCCTTGCTGCTCTTGCTGGCCCTCGTGTTTGGGACGCGTCATGCGGCGCAGGAATTCATCTACTTCGCATTCTGATGCGTGCGTTGGTCCTTCGCCCGTTGTGCACGGTGGCCCTGGTATGCCTCGGCTTCATCCTGCTCCGCAGTGCGTTGCAGGGATTCACCCAGCGTGAATTTCAAGCCGCCCACGACTCCCGGGTCGTGGTCTTTGGGGACAGCCACGGCAACGACGTGCCGCTGCGTGGGGTGCCTCGGTTCAACCGACAAGCCCAAGACTTGGTCAGCACGTGGCTCCGCATGCGCACGCTCGCCGAAGCCCAAGGCCCGGACAGCCAGGTGGACGTGGTGGTGCTCACCTTGTGGCCCATGAAGTTTGGCCCCTTGGCGGAAGACCGAATGTCCGGCGCCATCCAACCTGACGGCTGGCATCAATCGGTCCTGGGCAAAGCCGGACCGCTGCTTGGATTGGAGGACTTCCTCAGGGCCGAGTGGCCTTGGCGTTTAAAGTGGCAACTCTTCCTGCACAGCGCGCAATTGGAGTCTGTGCGTCACATGATGGGCTGGGTGTGCAGGGACGGGAATTTGGCGGACGACTACGCCGCCCCCCTGTCCGACCGGGTGAAGCACACCGACTGGTTTCAAGACGCCCAACTGTCCACGTGGGCCTTCTCGGCCATCCTGGATTTGGTGGAAGCTTCGGGGTGGCAACTGGTCATTTTGGAAAATCCGCTACACCCGAGCTACCTGAAATTGGCGAACCAGGCTTCCCTGGATGCGTACCTCGACTTGATGCACGCCTCGGCTGAAGCCCCCCACGTGCATTACCTGCACATGGGTTGGGACGCCTTGCCCAACTCCGCCTTCTTCGATTTCCACCACTTGTCCTGCGAAGGCATGGCCCACGTCCAAGGCCAACTCGATCCGCTGTTGGAAGGATTGCTGGATTGACGTGTCGGGCACAAAAAAGTTCTTAATCCAATAGGATTTGTAGGATTCATGAATTAGGTTGCATTTATGTCTGGTTTCGCGCACGCATGCTGTTGTTGTTATTCTCCCCCGTTTGGAGGATGATGTCACTGCTGTGCGCTTGTTAGCACTTCGAATTTTTGACGCCCTCCTAACAGAGGGCGTTTTTCATTTCCAATCTTTTTTCATCACTCAAAATCGACTCATCATGTCGGAAACACAATCTACTGGGATTCCTCGCATCGGAGATGCGGCTCCCTCCTTCGTCGCCTCGACAACCCATGGCGAATTGACACTTCATGATTACAATCGCGATCACTGGATCGTCTTCTTCGCGCATCCTGCTGACTTCACCCCAGTCTGCACCACTGAACTTGTGGAATTCGCCAAACGAAAACCCGAATTCGACGCCTTAGGCACTCGGCTCATTGGCGTGAGCATCGACAGCATTCATGCGCATTTGGCTTGGGTGCACAACGTCAAGCAACAAACTGGAGTGTTGCTCGATTTCCCCATCATTGCTGATCTCGACACCAAAGTCGCACAAGCCTATGGATTGATTCATCCCGGCGAGAGCAGCACCGCCGCGGTCCGCGCTGTATTTGTCATCGACCCAAAGGGCATCATTCGTGCCATCATCTACTATCCCCTCAACGTAGGCAGAAACATTGATGAAGTCTTGAGGTTGCTCAAAGGACTTCAAACTGCGGACGCCCAGGCCTGTGCACTTCCTGCCAACTGGACGGAAGGCCAACATGTCGTGGTCCCGCCACCGAAAACTTGGTCTGAAGTTGGACAACACCAAGGCAAGGGCTACGAAGAGACGGAATTCTACCTACTCAAGAGACCTTTGGAAAGTGCCTAAGTGCACAATCGTGATTTTGAACTGACGACGGCGACAAGGAGGATTCTCTGCGTCGCCGTTTATTTTTCCCATGATGTTACCCCCTTGAACCGCATAAGCTTTCCGCTGTCTTTCATTTGTGGTCAAGTTTACCGACATACGCTGCGTTCTTCCGTCAAGATGGAGATGGAACGTGTTCATCGTTGGGCTGACTGCTTTCTGCTCGTGCGCTCAATCCAACGCCACTGCGCCTTTGGCCGATTCACATTCCATTCAGTTTTGCGAATTGATCATCGACACATCATCCACGGCAGTGACGAGGGTTTAAGGCATGAATAACCCCATGCCGTGGAGGACGTGGATTTCATTCTCGGTGACCCTGTAGGGATTACGATGTGATCCCAGGTGCGGGATCTTGTGCCCGAGCATGAAGCCCAGAACTGCTGCGCAGTTCTAGGGCATTTTTTGTGCCCGGCCTTCGCTTGAGTGAACTCAGACTTGCAGGACACAAAAAAGCCCGGTTGATTGAGCAACCGGGCTTCTTTCGTGACCCTGTAGGGATTCGAACCCCAAACCTTCGCATCCGTAGTGCGATGCTCTATCCAGTTGAGCTACAGGGCCCTTCCTTCCCGACCTTGAGGCCATTCGGGGGGCAAAGATAGGCAGGCTTTTTTGTTGACCAAGCCCCGCTTCAAGAAAATGCGATTGGCGGTCAAGCCCGGAAGTAGCGCAGGCTCACAGTGGCTGCACCCTTGGATGGGAAATTCCTTCCCACGGCTTCGTCTGAGCGCAACCCCGCCTCCACCGCCATGGCGTCGTAGACCGGGATTTCGAGGATGTACTGGTCGCTGAATCCGTGGGTCGCATCGTAGGCGGTTGCTGGGAGTTTGCCCTGCAATTGCTCGGCGTCTTCAGGTGCCACCGTGTGCAACTCGATGACGAGCAGTCCATGCTCTGCCACATAGGGAGACCACTTCATCAAGTGCTCCTTCAGGCTCTGCTCCACATTGCGCAGTTTGAGACGCCTGCCTCGGAATGCATACGCCCCCGTCGACGTCGGGTGGTCTGGACGCGCCAAGACAGGTTCGTTGTAGACACGGTTGTGGTCGAGAAACGAGCGCACGCTCATGAGCTCCGACAAGCGAATGCCATGTTTCTCATACAGGTCGATCGCGAGTTGGTCGGGGTCGCCGATGTCTCCCCAAATGAAATGCCCCTCCACCCCCTTCTGCATGAAGTGGTCTGCGGTGGCCACGAGGGCTTCTTGGTTGAAATCGGCCCCCACCAGCATCAAGGGATGCTCGTCCAAATGCTTGCCGCGCAAGGTCTCGGTCGCGATCACATCCCGCAGGTGCAACAACAGCGCCCCGTTCCCACAACCCATGTCGCACAAGCCCAACGGCTGCTGGTCCAAAGGTTTGTTGAACACCTCCTTCACGACGTTGTCCAAATGGGTGAAATACGCTTTGTGCGCGCCGCCGGAACCCCACACGTTGAGGGTGCGGTCGACGTGGATTTCCGCTTCGCCCGGTTCTGTGCGCCACAAGTGATCGCCTTCACCAAGCAAAAGCTCCTTCGCCCACAAGAACGTTTGGGTGTACGAGGTGGTCACCCCGTACGCCGAGGCCCTGCGCAGGAAGAATCCTCCACGCAACGAACGGTCCCATTCCAGCGCAGCAACCACCCCTCGCCAAGCCTTCTGCTTGGAGGGGTGCAGTTGCGCCACAGCGGCGTCCACATCTTCCCAATGCGTCAACGGCTCTGTCCCATGCAAGGTGCCAAGCGCCACAAGCCAAGGTGCCACCAAGGCGCCTTCCAAGTGGGTGCGCACGCGGCGGGCCCAAGGCGTGTTTTGGCCCTGCAGCGAGACCACCGCGTCTTTCAACTGGGTGAGGGCGTCCTGCGCTTCTTGAAACAACGGGGTCTCGGGATCGTTCCACATGCCCACAGCATGCTCCATCCAAGCCCGGCCATGGGTGTACCGGTCTTTTTGAGTCACCCAATCACCTACGTCCGCCTGGGAACGAGGCATGTAGTTCACCTTGTCGTCGCCGCGGTGGGCTTGGAGGATGCCTTGGGAACACAACATGCGAAGGCCCACGTTGAGGTACCCCGCGTTGGCACCAAACACCGCCGCCAAGTCGTCCACATCCCCTCCCACAGAGAGGACTTCATCCAACATCCCACCTTCGACCAACACCGGGACCACGCCGCACAAAGCCAACCCATCAAGGTGGGTGAACAAATCGGCGCGCCAGCTGCGCTGGACGTCTTTGGATGGCACGTCGAACGGGGTCATTTCCGCTTCTTGAACTTGAGTGCACCTTGGTGCATGGTCACCGCAATGGTCTTGGCGTCGAAGTACGCCATGCTGACGTACTGACGTCCTCCATAGGGGTTGTCTTGGCCCCAGCTGTTCTTGATGACAAAATACTCTTCCCCATTTTGGTCTTGGGCGAGGCCCACGATGTGCATCAAGTGGTCGTCCGTGGTGGTGTGGTTCTCAAATCCGATTTGGCGCGTGCGCTGGGTGACCTTCTGCTCGCGTACGACCTCCTTCCAAAGCTTGGACTTGTCTTCCTCCACGGGCAACAGCGCCATGCCGTTGCGGAAACTGAATCCATTTTCGCTCACATCGGCGTCCCACGCGACGGTGTAGCCCATCTCCAGCGCCCCACGCACCATCCGGCGCAATTCGTCCAACGCCACGTTGAGGTATTCCCCACGCGAGAAGTTGTCCGGCACCTCAAGGGCGAAGCTGGCCCCAAAGGGGTGGTGGGAAAAGCTGGTGATCGACACGTAGTCGTTGGCATTGACGCCCAACATGTCACGGAACGACTCTGGGGTGTAACGCTTGTTTTCGAAGATGAACGAACGAGGCAGTTCACCGAGGTAGGCGTCGCAAATGCCGTCCACCGCGTCTCTCCAATCGTCGGACAGCACCCGCTGCTCGCTCATGGCTTTCACGGCTGCGGCCAACACCGCATCCAATTCGCCGTGGTTGAATTCTGTCTCGCCCTCGTCCAACCCGGTGTACTCCCCTTCAGGCACCAGCCCGTAATCGCGGACTGTATTCAACACGTCGTGGCAGAGGCTGCCAGGCCCAAACTGATGCAACCCGTGGTGGCGGAGGTACATCTCCGCTTTCAACGGGTAGGTGTGGCGGACCGACGCCATCTCACTGAGGTCAATGACCTTCCCGGAAATGCGGGCCACCTCAGATTCCAGAAAACTCGTGGTGGAAAAACTCCAGCATGTGCCTGTTTGGCATTGGTCCTTCACATCCGTGGCGGTCAAATCCGCCAAGGTCTTGAATTGGTACACCGGAGCATCCTCAGACTGGGCGAGGGCCGAGCCCGAGAAGGTCACGGCGCACAGCGCCACCGCGACGCGAGGGTAGAAAGGAATCTGCATGGGGTCAATTTAAAACGTCTCCGGCCTGCTTCGAAGCGGCGGAATGGAATCTTGTCTTCAGAATGACGCCCGAGCGAAGTTGCCGAACTCCGAAGGCATCATCCAGGTCAAGAACACCGCGATGTTCCATCCACGGGTTTCGTTCAACCCCAGCGTCAGGTTGTCGCGGCTGACGCGGGCGTTCAACTCGATGTGCCCGCCCTCCTCAAAGTCCAAATCGATGCCCGCACTGCCATAGAATCCCATGCCCCATTGCGTAAGCAAATTGTTCGCCGCCGTGAGTTGTCCACTCCCCACGCCCACCGACGTCAACAGGTCCACCTCATACCGGCTGTTGCCGACGGCCGGCGTCAAGACCACGTAGTTCTCCTCGATCGACACCGCGTTGGCCATGCCGCCCAGCTCTAGCCCCCATGAGGCACCCTCGGCCAGGTACACTGAGGTACGGTAGCCCAGGGCCACGTTCAACCGCTGCTCCTTGCCCAGAATGGGGTACGTGCGGACGTCCAAGTTGCCTTGCCCTTGGTCGGGAAGCAGGCCCGTGCTGAGTGTCCATGCCCCCTCGGCCGTCATCTGGATGGCGTCGACGTGCAGAACCAAGGCCGTTTCTGGGTTCCAGAATTTTGCCGTCTTCAGCCCAAAGAACATCGCCGGCCGGTATTGCATGAGCGGCAAGCTCTCGAGTTGCCAATTGGGAAACTCATTCAAAATGGCCGAGACGGGGTGGTTTTGCTGCTGAGATTGAAGTTGGCGCAGGCGGTCGTCGATGCTCCAAACTTGGGCGTTCACGTTGGTCAACCCGAGCTCGTTCAATCCGGAGCCGTCGTAGAAGTACGCCGCCAGCGGGTAGCCCCGGTACACCCCGATGTTGAGCCCAAACTCCACCCCCTCCCGCGATTCGTAGGTGTAATCTTCCTCGTCGCTGTACACGGTCATTTGGGCTTGGGCAGTCGCGGCCCATCCCAAAGTCACCAGGGCCAACACGGCCTGCCGCATCCCGATCGTCGCCTGTCTCATCATGGGTTCAATTTCGGAAAGAATCGCCAGCCCAATCCATGCGCACTTCCAGCCTGGTCAGCGGCCAATCGCGCACGTCCCTGGGGGTGGCGGCCAGCTTGTCGACGACGTCCATGCCTTCCAAGACGCGCCCAAACACCGTGTGCTCACCGTCCAAGTGCGGCGCCCCGCCCTCCTTGGCGTACGCCTGGGCCTGGGCCGCCGTGTAATCCACACCGCGGTCGCGCTGCACCTTGCCCAACTCCTGCGGGCCAATCTTGCGGCCTGTGACGATGTAGAAATCGTAGCCTGAGGAGCGCTTGTCCGGGTTGTCATTGTAGCTGCGCGACATGGCCAAGGCGCCGCGGGTGTGGATGTGCTCGGCGTCAAATTCTGCCGGCAACGTGTGCTGGCCGATCAAGAACCTCAGCTGCTGGGGGCGCTCCTCCTCGCTGTTGCCGCCTTGCACCACAAAGTCCGGCACGACGCGCGTGAATTCCGCCGGGTCGAAGTACCGCCGATGCACTTTGTACAAGAAGTTGGCACGATGGACGGGGACGTCCTTGAACAGCTCCACGACAATGCGGCCGTGCTTGGTGTCCATGACAACGTGGTTTTCTTCCACCGTGCTTCCCCACTCCGTCAAAAAGTCCGCGGCATTCTCGTTGGTCAGGGTGGGAAATTCCGACGCCACAAGCCGCTTCACACGCTCGTCGACCGCCACCTCTGCGGGGGTCTTGCCCGCTTGCGAAGTGGATTCCTTGGTGGGTGTCTCTGGCACATCAGATCCGCTCCCGCATCCCACCGTGGCCCCCAACGCCAGCCCCCAAAACCAAACCTTGTTCATGGCGCAAACTTAGCCGCATCTTCGCAGAGTGAAGTACGCCATCGTCGACATCGAGACCACCGGAGGCACCCGCAAATCGCGGGGCATCACCGAGGTGGCGGTCGTGGTGAGCGACGGGCATCAGGTGGTGGACACGTGGAGTTCCCTGATCAACCCCTTCGAGTCCATCCCACCCCGCATCTCCGCCCTGACCGGCATCACCGACGACATGGTGGAAGACGCGCCGGGCTTCAACGAAGTTGCCGAAGAACTGATGGGCAAGCTCGAAGATTGCGTGTTTGTGGCACACAACGTGGGGTTCGACTACGCGTTCCTGCGCGGGCACTTTGAAGCCATGGACATCTCGTTCCGACGGCCCAAGCTGTGCACCGTCCGGCTGTCTAGAAAGGCGTTCCCTGGTCTCCCCCGTTACGGACTAGGGGCGCTCTGCGACGCCATGGACATCCCCCACACCGACCGGCACCGGGCGCTTGGGGACGCCGAGGCGACCACAGTGCTCTTTCACAAGATCATGGCCTCGGAACGCGGCCAACTCGCCGTGGCCGACGCGTTGAAACGCGGGACCCGCGAGCAATGGATGCCCCAGCACGTGCCCGCCAAGGAATTCGACGTGCTCCCCGACGAACCCGGGGTTTATTGGTTCATGGACGCCGCGGGCAAGCCCCTGTACATCGGCATGAGCATCCACATCCAAAAGCGGGTGCGCAGCCATTTCTCAGGCACCACCGCGTCTTCCAAACGCCAAATCCTGATGCGCGACATGCGCAGCCTGAAGCATGAACTCGCCGGAAGCGAATGGATGGCCGCCGTCATGGAGGACGTCCGCATTCGGGCCCACTGGCCTCCCCTCAACCGGGCTCAGAAACAGCCCCGCGCCTACCGCTCCATCGTGCATTACGTCGACCGCCAAGGCCGAAACCGCCTGGCTGTTCGCGCCCAACAAGGCACACGCGGCGCCCTTCGCACTTTCCACAGCGAGGCTTCGGCCAGAAAGTGGCTCCACCAGCAAGTGCAAGACCACGGCCTGCGGTTTGACCTGCTCGGATTGGGCGCGCTGGTCCCTGAAGAAACCGTGAGTATCGAGGAGCATGAAACCCGTTTCCCGGAGGCCATGCAAGCCTGGAAGCAAGCGCCCTCAGGTTGGTTTTGCGAGCACGGCCGCACGCCCGACGAGCGCGGCTTCATCGCCGTCCGCGAGGGACATGTGGTGGGCTACGGGTTCGTGGAAGCCGACGACCTCCAAGGCGACCTCGCCTCGGCTGAGGGTCAGGAACGGTTGGAGGCGTTGTCGTTTGGGCTCCACCCTGTGGCGCCGTCGTCCACGCTCGACGCCCGCTTGCGCGAGGAGATGGCCACCAACCTCACTTGGGTTGAAGCAAAAACGGCCTGAAACCCACGTAGTTACTCACAAAAAGGCCGCCAAAGGCCAATGTGTCACCCAAAAACAAGACCCAACAAAACCCAGTGTTTACGCGGGACTGTGAATACGTTTGGGTGACAAAATGGGTGACA
>JBMZAB010000043.1:0-15828 GCA_049610985.1 Flavobacteriales bacterium
GACGGGAGGCGCGTTGGACGATTCGAGCGCGCTGCGACCCAAAGCGGTGCACCCACGCTTTGGCACCGTGTGGACCAGCCACGGCCATCCAAACCATGCCCACTGGCTTCTCCACTGTCCCGCCACTTGGCCCGGCGACCCCGGAAGTCGCCACACCCCATGTCGTTCCAAGCCGCTGTCTCACCCCCTCTGCCATGGCCAACACCACCGCTTCACTGACCGCGCCATGGTCGTCGAGCGCAGACCCTGGCACGCCCAGGATCTCGCGCTTCACCCGGTTGTCGTAAGCCACCACAGATCCCAAGTAAGAGGCACTGGCCCCAGGCATCGCCGTGAGCATTTGGGCGACGGTCCCTCCCGTGCATGACTCCGCCGTGGACACGGATTGGCCATGCGCTTCGAGGAGCTTCAAAACCGCCCCCGCAATGTCGATGTTGCCGCGCCCAACCACATGGGGTTCGATGAGCTGCAACAACGTTTCGGCTTCGGATGCAATCAGGGCTTCCAATTTCGCCCGATCAGCCGCCGAACCATGAACCCCCAACCGCATTTTCACTTGCCCTGGGGACGGCAAATACGCCAGTGACACGCCCTTGGCCGGCAAACCATCTTCCCACGTCGCCACCAGCGCCGCCAGGGAACTCTCGCCAATGCCGGCCGTGACCACCGTTTCGTACAGGGTCGTGGGCAGCTCAAAGTGCGCCCTCAGGCGAGGCATCACTTCTTGGTTCATCAACCCTTCCATCTCGTAGGGCACCCCAGGCATGCTCACGACCACCTTCCCTTCGCGTTCAAACCACATTCCAGAAGCCGTGCCCAAGGGGTTGGGCAACACCGTGCAGGCCTCAGGCAACATGGCCTGAAGTCGGTTCACCTCCAAAAAAGGCACGTTCCGCGAATTGAACCACGCTTCAATCGCCTTGGCGATGGGTTCATGCATGACCAACGGGGTGTCGAAGTACGACGCCAAGACATGCTTCGTGACGTCGTCCTTGGTCGGCCCCAACCCACCGGTGATCAGCACGGCTTCTGCCGAGGCGAGACCTCGGTCGAGTGCGTCGACGATGTCCTTGGGCTTATCGGCGATGACCTCCGTCCCGGACACAACCCACCCTTCCGAAGTGAGTTCCCGCCCCATCCAAGCCGCGTTGGTGTTGACGGTTTGGCCGATCAACAACTCGTCTCCGATGGAAATCATATGAATGCGCATGGGCTTGAAATGAAAAAGCGGCACCCGAGGGCGCCGCTTTCAAAGGTCGGGACAACGTCCCTCAATTCAAGCATGCATCATTGCACCGCAAGGCGCACAACTGTGCGGGCGGTGCCTTGGCTGAGCTCCACGAAGTACAAGCCTGCAGGCAAGGTTCGCACGTCCACTTTCTCCACCAACCCTGTGGTGGTCCAAGCCATGTGCTCACGGCCTTCCACGTCCAACACGCGCACCTCGTGTGCTCCGGGACGGTCAATCACGAGCTCCACCACGGTGTTGGCGGGGTTGGGAAACAACTGCACTTGGCCAGCTTGGAAGGCTTCTTCCACGCCCACCCAGTCTTCGAAGTCGATGTCCGCGCATTCGCCCAAGTCGGCGATCGGCACGCGAAGGTGCACGATGTCGTTCACATCCATGGGGTCCTCGTCGCCGCGAATGTGCAAGCCTGGCTCAAAGTCGCGCTGGTAAATCAGCTCGATGTGCTCGTCCACGCGCGGTGGCATCGATGCGAAAATGGCCTCGTACCCGTCGAAGTCGACGTCTGGGGTCAAGTCGCACGCTTCCTCGGTGTTCCAAGAGTTTCCGTTGTCCTCTGAATTCACCACGTACACGTGGCGGAAGTTCTGCAGGCCTGAGGAGTAGTTCTCCATGATGGCGCTGTAGCTCACGTAGAGGTTGGCGTCCTCGTCCGACGACATGCTGGGGATGCCCGCCAGGTTCACAAAGTAGGCGGCAATGTCGTCCTCCAAGTCCAACCCTCCGCTCCCGTCGATGTCGTAGGCGTACGCGATGGTCACGCTGCTGTCGGGGCCAAAGTCTTCTCGCCAGTACTGCAAGCCATTGGTGCCTGGGAAGTAGCTGAAGTTGCCGTCAATGGTGTCGGCGTCGGCGTAGTACATGCCGCCGTAGACGCAGTGCACGGTGCCCTCCACATCCACGTGCACGTCTCCTGCGCCGTCGGAGTTGAAGTACTCCTGGGCAATGCCGTCTGCGTCAAAGTCGTATCCAAGGGAGTCAGGCAAGCCCGCATCCACCTCGTAAAGGTCCACAGGGAAATCCGCCAAAATGTGGTACTCCCAGTTGTCACCAGCGTCGTCCGAGATCATGATGAAGCTGTCGCTCAGGTCGTTGAACACCGCAAACGCCACCACACCGCCTTCGGCGTGGATGCTGTAAGCGTCCGCACTCATGTTCACGAAGTTCGAAGAGTCCAACTCGGGGAAGGTTTGCATTTCCCAGGTGTCTCCGGAGTCCATGGAACGGTAGTACAACAACGCCCCGTCTTGGCCTTGGTACTCCTCACCGCCGTTGGCGATGGGTGTGGAGATGCAGATGACGTGGAGGATTTCGTCGTTCAATCCACCCACCGCGGCGCGGGGCCAGAGGTTGCCAACCGTGGTCACCCCGTCGTCGAGCACGGCGTAGTTGGGCAAGTCGGAGTCTTCCCATGTGCCTGTGCCTGCATCGCGGCGCACCATGTGAAGAGGCGTGTCGATGCCCGCGTGGCTGATGACAACCTCACGGCCGTCGCCGAGGTGGTTGATGGAAGGCCAGCCGATGCGAACGTTTTCAATGCGCTCGTAGGGCTGCTCGCCCCACAACTCGCCGTCGTAGAAATTGTAGCCCGTGCCGCGGTCTTCAAATGGCGTCACGTCCAAGGACATGGTCCACGCTGCACTCACGGCGTCGCCGTTGCCTGCCATGCGGTCGTCGATGGCGGCGTTGGATTGCAAGTCGTATTGGGTGATCCCGATGACTTGGCGTTCCACCACGAGGTCACGCACCTGAACGTGGTCAGCAGATGAGGTGTGCTCGGAAGAGACTGGCGTCTCGGGACGGTGGTCGATGTCGAGCACGGCATGCGTTGGCATGGGTGCCTTCACCCGCGCGTGTGCGGGGAGTTGAGGGGCTTGGCCCAGGTCATGCTTCTGAGCAAGCACAGGCGCCGCAGCCAACAGGCCGAGCGCGAGAATGGCAAATTGTTTCATGAATCAGGTGATTTTCCGCCAAAATACCTCCCGCACTTGGGAGAACCAAACCACCTGTCCCTTCAGGACTTGGGCAACGTCGCCAGGACGGTTTCGCGTCCCTTCACTTTTTGGTCAAGGCCCACATGGATGTCGCTCCCCAACGGCAAAAAAACGTCAATCCGAGATCCAAATTTGATGAAGCCCACCTCTTCACCAAGGTCCACCTCCTGGCCAGGCTTGATGTAGTGCTTGATGCGTCGCGCCACAGCCCCTGCAATTTGACGAAACAGCACAGGGCCACGGTCGCCTTCGATCACCAAGGTGGTGCGCTCGTTTTCCGTGCTGCTCTTGGGGTGCCATGCCACGAGGTATTTCCCTGCGTGATAGATGGCATGGGTCACTTTGCCCGCCACGGGAGCCCATTGCACGTGCACGTTCAGCGGGCTCATGAAGATGCTCACCTGAATGCGTTTGTCCCCAAACACCTCAGGCTCGTCCACCTCCTCAATGACCACCACCTTGCCGTCGGAGGGGCACAGGATTTGGCCTTCAGCCGCGACAGGGCTGCGCTTGGGGACCCGAAAAAATTGGGACACCAAGGTGAAATCAATCAAGGCCAACATGGCGATCAACTGAACCACCCACGTCTCCGCGTTCAACTGCCACGCCAAGGCCACAGCTCCTCCTCCCACAGCCGCCACGAGGGCCATGATTCCAAATCCTTCTCGGTGAAATGTCATGCGCTCAAATTTCAGGTGCGAAAATGCACCAAAGAAGCACATAGGTCGGCGCCGCGATCAAAAATCCATCGAAACGGTCCATCACGCCCCCGTGACCTGGCAACAGGTTCCCAGAGTCCTTCAGGCCTCGCCTGCGTTTCCACGCGCTCTGAATCAAATCGCCCGACGTGGACAGCGCCCCCATGAGCGCGCCGAGCCACATCCACTCCAACCCCAACGCCGCCCATGCCACGCATGCCGAGGCCAGCGCGCCACCCAACGTGCCTTCCCACGATTTGCCGGGCGACACCGTGGGTGCCAGCTTGCGCTTTCCGAAGGGCTTGCCCACCACGAATGCGCCCGTGTCGTTGGCCCATATCATCCACAAAAAGGACAACACCGGCCACGGATCATAGGGCTGAGCTTCGCCCAACCACACCAATGAGGCCAACGCCGGCACAGGAAAGAAGATGGACAGCGCCTTGGGGAATTTCGCCTCAGGGCATTCAGGGGCCTTGACCCATTCGGCCCACGCCAGGGCCGCCACCAGTACCCAAAGTCCCGCGTTGGTCCAAGGGGACCAAGCCACGGCGCCCATCACCACGGCCACGAGCACGACTCCCGTCGCCCCTCGTGTGACCCACTCGTTGGACGAATTGCCACTCATGGCCGGATGTTCAGGAGCCAATCCTTGGCCTGCTCGCTGTGGGATTCAGGCACCCAAATTTCCACTGGACGTGTGGCAAAGCACATGCCCACGTAACTCGAATCTTGCTTGTTCATCAAGACGGCTGGAATGCCTTCAGCTTCAAGACCGCCCTGAATCACAGGCGCCATGTTGGCGTCATGGCAGTGCATGGCAAGCACCCATCCCTTCATGCAGCGGGGTCTTCCGAAGGACCTTCATCAGGCAAATCGGCCTCGGACGCATCGGCTTCTGGGGCAAGATCTGGCGCCGCTTCTGGGGCAGGAGCCGCAAGCTGCTTGTCCGTTCCGAATGGACGCGCACCCAAGATGCGCTCCACGTCCTCCCGGAAGATGACCTCGTTTTGAAGCAAGGAATCCGCAAGCGCCTCCAGCTTGTCGCGGTGGCTTGAAAGGATTTCTTTGGCCCGGCCGTAGGCCCGTTCAATCACCGCGCTCACCTCTTCATCAATGATGCGGGCCGTTTCTTCGCTGTACGGCTTCGTGAAGCTGTTCTCGCCGCGGCTGTCGTAGTAACTGCGGTTGCCCACCCGCTCGTTCAATCCGTAGACGCTCACCATCGCATAGGCCTGCTTGGTCACCTTCTCCAAATCGCTCAACGCCCCAGTGGAGATTTTGCCAAACATGATTTCCTCCGCCGCACGCCCGCCTAGGGTGGCGCACATCTCGTCGAGCATCTGTTCGGTGGTGGTGATGGCACGCTCTTCCGGGAGGTACCATGCGGCGCCCAGGCTTTGGCCCCGTGGCACGATGCTCACCTTGACAAGCGGAGAGGCAAACTCAACCAACCAGCTGACCACGGCGTGCCCTGCCTCGTGGAAGGCGATGGTGTTCTTCTCGTCTTCGCTGATGATTTTGGACTTCTTCTCCAAACCTCCCACGATGCGGTCCACGGCATCCAGGAAATCCTGGTGGGTCACCAACTTTCGGTCTTTTCGTGCCGCAAACAAGGCCGCTTCGTTGCACACGTTGGCGATGTCCGCGCCGCTGAAGCCTGGCGTTTGCTTGGACAAAAACTCGATGTCGACAGACGTGTCTGTCTTGATCGGGCGCAGATGCACCTCGAAGATGGACTTGCGTTCCACCACGTCGGGCATGTCCACGTAGATCTGGCGGTCGAAGCGCCCTGCACGCATCAACGCGCTGTCGAGGATGTCCGCACGGTTGGTCGCCGCAAGAATGATGACCCCGCTGTTGGTGCCAAACCCGTCCATCTCCGTCAAGAGTTGGTTCAAGGTGTTCTCGCGCTCGTCGTTGGATCCAAAGCTTGCGTTCTTGCCACGGGCCCGGCCAATGGCGTCAATCTCATCGATGAAGATGATGGCCGGCGACTTCTCCTTGGCTTGTTTGAACAAATCGCGAACGCGGGATGCCCCGACCCCAACAAACATCTCCACGAAGTCCGAACCGCTCAGGCTGAAGAAAGGCACCTGGGCCTCGCCCGCCACGGCCTTCGCCAACAACGTCTTGCCCGTGCCCGGAGGGCCCACGAGCAGAGCGCCTTTTGGGATCTTGGCCCCGAGTTCGGTGTACTTGCCTGGCTTCTTCAGGAAATCCACGATTTCGTGAAGCTCCTCCTTGGCGCCGTCCACGCCCGCCACGTCCTTGAAGGTCACGTTGGTGCCTTCGCCGTTTTCGAAGACCTGGGCTTTGGACTTGCCGATGTTGAAGATTTGACCACCGCCCGCCGGGCCGCCTCCGAGTCTTCGCATCAGGAACATCCACACCACGACCATCAAGCCAAGGAAAATGACCCAGGAGAGGATTTGGCCACCCCATTCGTTGGGGGGCTCGTAACGCAGGTCGAATCCCTGGCTTTCCTGCAGTTCCTTCAATTCCGTTTGGTACGCTTCCCCTTTGGGGATGTTCATGCTGGCGTCCGCCCCGGCGTACAAGGCTTGGAGGAGCTGCGGATCAGACTTGCCCCCAGTCAAGCTGTCTCGGACCGCCTCGGTGAAGTAAAGGTTGGCGCGCGCGCCGTCGTGGCTGACTCGGGTGATTTGGCCTTGTTCAGCCATCTCCTTGAAATCTGGCCATTGGACTTGGCGTTGGGTGGAGGAATCCCCCACCATCACCATGGTGAGCAGGAACATGGCCACAATGGCGTAAACCCAGTAGAAATTCATCTGGCGGCCTGGCTTGTTGCCTTGCTTCTTTCCCTTGCCAGAAGGGGTTGTGTGCTTGTTGTCCATTGTCAGTCCATTCTGTTGTGGCGCTCAGTCGGCGCGTCTCCCCAAAGCTCCTCCAGCGCATAATGCGACCGGGCTTCGCTGTGGAAGATGTGAACGACCACATCGCTGTAGTCCAAAATCACCCACTCTCCCCCTCTCAAACCATGAACCCCCCATGGACGTTCATTCAACACCTCACTTGTTGTGCGCTCCACCTCTCTTGCGAGTGCCTCGACTTGGGTTCTGCTCGTGGCCGACGCCACCACAAACGTGGAAGCAATCGCATGGGTCAGGGGTCGCAAATCCAAGGAAACAATGTCTTGGGCTTTGAGCGCGTCGAGGCCTTGAACCACACATTGGGTCAAGGCTTCAGTGGGAGGAGGTGCAATTGAATTCATGCGCAAGCAAGCCTGTCAAAGGTACTAATTTTGGGCAGCTTCCCCTGGCCAACGAAAGCCAAAAGCCCTCTCCTGCTGTGACCTTCACTCACCTTCACCAACCCTCTGTGCCCAGCACCAATGTGTGGGCCTTGTCTTGGCTCAAGGAACATGGATTGACCGGCCCCACGTTGTTCACCGCCGATGGCCAAACCGCAGGCCAAGGACAGCGCGACAAGTCCTGGAGCACCCGCCATGGAGAAGATTTGAGCATGAGCCTCGCCCTGCCGGTGCACTCCGACTGGACGCCCCCCGTCTTCAACATGGCCGTGGCCTTGTCCATCCGGGCTTCGTTGGAAGGCTTGTGTCCGCCCCATGCAGCCCAAGCCACGGTGAAGGTCAAATGGCCCAACGACATCCTGATCTCGCAGGATGGGTCGGACCGCAAATGCGCGGGCATCTTGGTCGAGAATGTATGGCGCGGCGCCTCCTGGTCCGCCACCGTGTTGGGCGTCGGGGTGAACGTCAACTCCAATCGGCTAATGTCCCCGTTTCACGCCACAAGCTTGCGTGATGCCTGGGAAATCTCCATGAAACCCATGGAGGTGGGCCACCTCTTGGCCCGCGAACTGTTGGCACACTTGGCGAACCCATTGCACCCCACGGCCACCGTGCGGGGATTCAAGGGGCAACTGTTTGGACTGGGCGAATTGCGGTCTTTCGATGTGGACGGCCAGACGAGAAAGGGCGTGTTGTCAGATGTCGACGAACAAGGCCGGGCGAAATTCTCCTGGGCCGACCACGGCAAGGAGGAGTGGCTTCAATCCGGCGACGTGGCGTGGCGCTTCGAAGACGCCATTCAGAAACGAGACTGAAGCGCCTCGGCCATGTTGCCAAACAAGCCGTTCAACGCAGGCTCCACCATCATTTTGGTGAACGGATTGAGTTCTGCGTCACACCCGACTTTGAAGGTGCACCCATCGCCGTGGGGGATCAGCACCACGTCCAAGGTGAATTTCACAGGGGTAGGAGCCGTCGTCGCCAAGGTCAACACGGTCCCCTCTGTGGCGGTGCCGTCGGAGGTGCGCTCCAAATGGATGCCCACCCCTCCGGTGACTTTGAAGGAACACGTCTCGCCATCCCATTGAAAGTTGGTGACTGGACCCTCGGAAAGCAAGGATCCAAAGCCTTCCCACTGCTGGATGTCACGGGCGACGGTGGCGCAATCGGCGTTCAACGCCACCAGAGGAGATTCAATGCGTGTCATGACGGTTGGTTGGAGTCGCTCCAAGAAACAGGATCGGAGGACCATCCCTGGAGGAGCGTGTTTTGATGTTCGGTGATGTACCCCTCCGCTTGGGCTTGGGCCAACATGGTGGGGTAATCTGTCAACACCTCAAACGGGCATTTGGCATCCTCAAACCGCGCCACAGCATCGGCGAACCCGTAGGAGAAAATGGCCAAGAGTCCCTTCACCTCGAGGTCCAATTCGCGCAGCGCCTGAACCGCATTGAGGCTGCTTTTGCCTGTGGAAATCAAATCCTCAATGACCACGACGTTCCGCATCACGCCCAAATCTCCCTCCACCTGTTGGCCAGTGCCGTGGGCCTTGGCCGAGCTCCGAACGTAACAGAACGGGAGTCCCATTTCTTGAGCCACCAACGCGCCAATGGCAATGCCTCCGGTCGCCACCCCAGCGATGCCATCAGGCTTGCCGTAGCGATCTTCAATCAACTCGCTCGCCAATTGCCGCACAAACGTCCGCACAGGCGGGTGGGACAAGATTTTGCGGTTGTCGCAGTAAATCGGAGAAAGGCGACCGCTGGCCCAAGTGAATGGGTCGTTGGGTCGCAGCTGAATCGCTTTGATACGGAGGAGGAATTCCGCTACCTTTCGGCGTTGGTCGGACGCAGTATCCATGGGACAAATCTACGATGTATTCATGCTGAACAGGCGGGTGAAATTTCGCCCGATGTCAGCCCAAGAGACGGCCAACCCGCCGTCTGAATCCAACCCTGGATTGCACCTCGTGGACCCCACGGCGAAGATGCTTCGGGACCTCCCGACCCTCTTGAAGCAAGGCCCCGAATTGAAGGACATTGCCTTGTTCTGCGCCGATGTGGAATCCACCTGGATGAACTTCTGCGCAGGCTACAAAGAATTGGCCGCGGCTGGTGGCGTGGTCAAGGACCGTGGAGGCCGGGTGTTGTGGATTCAACGCAACGGCAAATGGGATTTGCCCAAGGGCAAACTCGAACCTGGAGAGCGGCTGGAAGAAGCCGCCATTCGGGAGGTGGAGGAAGAGACTGGGATCACCGACCTCACCATTGTGGGCGACGCGTGTTGCACATTCCACACGTACGAAGCTGGCGGCGTGGTGCATTTGAAAACCACCTTTTGGTACCCCATGACCCACGACGGAGACGCCACCCCAGGTGAGCCTCAAGCCATCGAAGGCATCACGGATGTGACTTGGTTGGAACCACCCTTCCAAAATTCCACCTTGGACAACACGTTCTCGAGCATCCAACAGGTGCTGGACAAATTGCTCTGACCCGGCTCAGCGCCGAACGGATCCCGACAGCTTTTGCCAGCGGCGCATGGCCGTGAACAGGCCCTCGGAAGGAAGGGGAGCTTGGCGGGTTTGGATTTGGCCATCTGGACGGACCACAACGACTTGTGGCACCCCGAGCACGTCCAAGCGGTCCCACCATCCGGGATCTCGGCCCACCCAACGCACCTGTTCGCGCACGTTGGCGCGCTTTTTCAAGGTGGCGTACAAGCCATGTTCGTCGCCGTCCACCGACAACACCCCCCATGCCACGCCGGGGCCAGCCTCGTTGGCCATCCAATTTCGGAGGAGTCCAAGTTCTCGGTCGCCCGCGCTCGATCCGTCTCGGGTGACGAGCCACACATTCCAACTTCCTTCCCCAGCCCATGCCGGCTCCAAGTCTCCGTTGGGCAACATCCACCGCATGTCGCCCCAAGACTGGGCCGAGGACAGATGCGCTTGGGTTTGGTCAGACAACCTCCGTATTTCAGCCACCTGGCATTGGTCTCGCCACCGCACATCCCACCACCCTTCGGCCCAGCGGGACCAAGACTGAGACTTCCCCAACCACATCGCCAAGTGCACCTCATCTCTGGTCCAAGACATGGCCTGACAGAGACTGTCCACTTGACCTGTGGCCGCCCAGCTGCGCCACGGCACCTTTCGTTCTTCCAAGGGTTTCCACCACGTCTCGTGCTCCAGCTCCCATGCTGAGCACCAACCTGGGGAGGCCAACTTTTGGCCCCACGTCCTCGGGTCTAGAGACGCCTGCCGCGCTGAAAACGCAGTGTCCGAAGCCGAGGCACCCAGCCCCATGCGCCACTCCAAAATCTGGGCGTGCGCGAGGTCCCTCCACAACGAATGTGGCGCGAAGGACTCAAGTCGTACGGTCTGCCAGGATGAGGCGCTGTCCAGCGCCCTGCGCAAGGCCGATTGGGCGGACTGGGTGCGGTCCAACCCTCCACCCACAAGCCCCAAGCCCACAAGTTGGTCGAGGTCCAAAGAGTCTTGGGCCATTTCCAATTCTTCGGTGAAGGCAGCCAACCTCGCGCCGGGATGCCCTTCCGGATACGTCACAGAAGCGGGGTTGCCCCGCAACTTCAAGGGCCTTCTGGAAGGCCAAACGAGGGTCAGCGTGTCGCCCTGACGTGACTCTGCGTCGTCCACAACCAGGGTCCAGGCCCAAGGCAACGCTTCCAAGGTGTACACCCCACGGTCCGCACCATTCCATGCACTGATGCCGGATTCGTCCACCACCAAATCGGCCCCTTGGACCGCATGCTGGTCCACGCCGTCCATCCATGTGCTGATGTGAAGGGTGTGTCCAGCGCCGTTCAATTGACAAGCTGGTTCTCCTGCCTCGTCCACCCATCGAATGACCACGTCGGTTTGGCCCCACCCCGTTGTGCCGAATGCGCACAAGAGCCACCATGCACGTCCGAGGAGACGGCGCATCAACAGGCCGAATTCCATGGGAAACGTGTGGCCAAAGCTTCTGGCACAAACGGCCGGATGTCTCCGCCGTGGCTCAGCACTTCCCGAACCACCGTGGAGTGGATCGCCGTGAAAGCAGGATCGGTCAAGAGCACCACGGTGTCCAAATCGGGGTGCATTTGGCGGGTCATTTGGGCGATGGTCTTCTCGTAATCGAAATCCGTGCTGTTCCGAACGCCGCGCAATTGCGCCGTCGCGCCCACTTTGAGGCAAAACTCGGAGGTCAACCCTGTGTAAGACATGACCTTGACCCGTGGTTGGTCTGCAAAGGTCTCACGCAACATCTCCAGCCGTTGTTCGACGGGAAAGGCGCCTTTCTTGGTGCTGTGTTGGCCCACGGCCACAACCACCTCGTCAAACAGGTTGAGCCCGCGAAGCACCACGTTTTCGTGTCCACGTGTGACAGGGTCAAAAGAACCAGGAAATACCGCGCGTCGCATTCAATCGAAGGTAAACAAACTGAAATGGACGTGGCCATACTTCCGCGTCAGAACGTGGCCTTCCTCTTGGGAAAGGTCCACCCGCTCGCCGTGCTCCAGCACAAACCACCCGCCCGCGGCCAAGATGCCTGATGAACGCACCGCCGAGGGCAACTCGGTCAACTTGGGCAAGTCGTAAGGCGGGTCTGCAAACACAAAATCAAATTGGGTCAGCGGTTTGGAAAGGAAACCCCACACGTCGGCACACACCGCGTGCAAGTCGTCGCTGCCCAACTTCGACGCTTGGGAGGTGGCGAAGCGGCACCCCTTGGGCGTTTGTTCCACGGCGGTCACAGATGCGGCACCTCGGCTCAAAAACTCCAAGGACACCATGCCCGTGCCGGCGAACAAATCCAAGATGTGGGCCCCGTCAAAATCGACCCGGGACGACATCAAATTGAACAGACCCTCACGGCCAAAATCCGTCGTCGGACGCCCCTTGAACCCCTTCAATTCAGGCACACGTCGCCCACGCCAGGCCCCACCTGTGATCCTCATGCGCGCATCAAATTCAGCACCAAATCCCAACCACCGCCGGCGGCTTGAGGCTGGGCTTCGCGCAACGTCAAAAACCTTCGCCATCCCTCGGCCTGTTGGGCATCGCCAGACCAGACCACCAAAGCGTTTTTCACATCGGCCCCGCTGCGGTGACAGGCGTTGACCAATGCATACAAGGCGTCTTCAGACGTGCAACCAGCCTGCACAAACTGTTCCCATTGCAACACTTGCCCGGCAGCGGCAGCGCCGTGCATGCCTTGGTCGCATATGTGAACCCGAAACACCCAAGCCTCTTGCGGCTGGGCTTGGGAAAGGCGAATGGCTTCGTGGGCCATGACCGAGGCCATGGACGTCATGTGGGCTTGCGGAAACACCGCCAACACGTGGTCGGACCACGCGTTCTCGCCTCCAGTCACCATGTGGCATCGGGTTCCGCCACGGTTGAATGCCTCGACCAAAACACCGTCATGGGCCATGGAGCCGTGCTGCTTGGCATGGGCGCCAACCAACACGTCACGGCCTTGACCTTCACTCAATTCAGACGGGACCAGGGTCGTTGGAGCGCCCCATTCGGCGCAGACCACGTCGCTGCCTGCCCCCACTTGGTTGCGGATGGCGGTCAGCACTTCGGGCACCATGTCTGTCCGTGAAATTTCCCGTTGCCTCGCCTGGGATTCGTGGGGCATGGCCCACCTGAGCCACGCGCCGTCCCAAAGCAAAGCCAACTTCCCCATCCGCGGATCAGTTGCGCCAGTTGCCGTCCCGATGCGCTTCCGAGAGCGACCCGAACCGCAGGGTGTCTTTTTTGACCTTGTCCCGACCGAAAGGCGTGGGGTCTTGCACCAAGATGGTGGGCTGCCAGACACGTCCCACTTCCACCGCCCCTGTCTTCATCATGAAGCGCTCGCCAGTGTAGGGGTTGAACGGCAGCGAATCCAGGCTCACTTGGGCCAAACGCTGGGCCTTTCGCACCTCAGGCGCGAAGTTCTCCGCGTAGAAGCTGGTGTACAGGGTGTCGCGGACCTTGTAAGGGCTGGCGTCTTCCACGATGAGGTCAAGCAAGCCCTGCTCGGTGAGCCCTTCACCTTCTGCCACTTCAGCAATTTGATCGCGGGTCAACACGTAGCCATCCTCGCGGCTTTGGGCCTCAGGCAAGGTGTCGTGGAACGAGCCCATGTTGAACTCCACAGGAACCACGGGCTCTTGGACGAACTGAATGAGGCTGTCGAACGTCTCCGCGAAAGTGCCGTACACCGCAAGGTGAGATTCCTGGGCGGCACGAATGTCCTTCAAACGCTGAATGGTCGTGGCGTTGATGCGCTTCTTGGTGGCCTGAAAACTGATTTCCTCGTCCACAGAATAAAACACCGAATACGCCAGACCCATGGCGGACAATCCAGCCACCACAAGCAGGATGCGGTACATGCTTTGGTTCAAGCGCTCTAGCACCACAGGCATGGCCAAAGCCCCCACCAAAATCATGGCCAACGAGGCCAACAACATCGCCGTGGGCTGGCTCTCCAATTCATCTCCGCTCAGGTACTTGGCGAGGAATCCAAACCCTCCCAAGAACAAGAGAATGCTGATGACGTACTTGTTGATTTCGTTGAAGAACTTGTCCATGTGTTCCAATTAAGGCGAATCGCAGTTGGCGTCGCCAAAACTACAACACGCACCGCACCCTGCAACCCTCCCACACCTACCTTCGTCAGCCGAGCCATGCCCCACGATTCGACACGCCCCTTGGACACCAGAAGAGCCTCCGAATTGGAGGCCCGTTTGCTGGGCCAAATGCCGTTCGAACCCACCGCATCCCAGGCACGCTTTGCCTACGTGTGGTCGCGTTTCATCGTGTCGGAAAAACCGCGATGTGCCTTGATTTTGCGAGGGTATGCCGGCACGGGAAAGACCACCTCGGTGGGTGCCGTGGTCCGCACCTTGCGGGAAGTGCGCCAGCGCTGCGTGCTTTTGGCCCCCACGGGCCGGGCAGCCAAGGTCCTGGCCAAGCATGCCGGCCAGCCCGCGTCGACCATTCACCGGCACATTTACCGCCCCACGCGCACCCCTGACGGCGGCACGGGCTACGGGCTGATGACCAACAAGCGGACAGACACCCTGTTTGTCGTGGACGAGGCGTCCATGATCGGGGAATCGTCGGGGCTGCCAGCCGGCGGCTTTCAATACCGCAGCCTCCTCGACGACCTCGTCGAGTTTGTGTATTCGGGCCAGGGTTGCCGGTTGATGCTGATTGGGGACGACGCGCAGTTGCCCCCTGTGGGTGCTTCGCTGAGTCCAGCCCTTCAGGGGGATGCGTTGAAAGTGGACTTTGGGCTCACGCTGGCCGAGGTAACCTTGGAAGACGTCGTCCGCCAAGAACTCGACAGCGCCATTCTCAGCAACGCCCACGACCTCCGCATGCTCATGGGCATGGCGGAACCCAAGGGTCCAGCGCCGCTGCCTCACTTCGAGCTAGGCACGGGCCTTCAGCGTGTGGGTGGCCAGGATTTGGAAGAGCTGTTGGTCGATTTGCATGCCCAGCACGGGGAGGACAACATTGTGGTGATCACGCGGTCCAACAAGCGGGCGGTGCAATTCAACCAACACATTCGGGCCAGGGTGCTTTGGCAGGAAGACGGCCTCAACGCAGGCGACCGCCTGATGGTGGTGGCCAACAACTACCACTGGCTTGCGGACCACGAAGAGCTTCCCACCAACCTGATCGCCAACGGCGACACCTTGATTGTGGACCGCATCCAGAAGCGGTTCGAACGGTACGACACGCCCTTCGTGGAGGCGGAAGTCCGGCTGGCCGACCAACCGGAATACCCTGCTTTTTCCGTCCACATCAACTTGAGCGTGCTGACCTCGGACCAGGCGAGCCAAGGCCGGGCAGAGCGCCGAGCCTTGTACGACGCGGTGGCGGCCGACCACAGCCATTTGGGCAGCAAGGCCAAAATCCACGAAGCCACCAACTCCGACCATTGCTACCAAGCGCTGCAAGTGAAATTCGCCTACGCCCTCACGTGCCACAAAAGCCAGGGCGGGCAATGGCAGGCCGTGGTGGTGGACCAAGGCTACATGACCGAGGAACGCGTCGACTTGGAGTGGTTGCGTTGGTTGTACACCGCGCTGACCCGGGCGGAATCGGAGCTCTACTTGCTCAACTTCGCCGACACTTTCTTCGACTGAGTTCGTCCGTCCCACCCTTAGATGCGGGCACAAAAAAAGCGACCCGCGGGCCGCTTTTCATGTCAAGTCTGTCTTGAGTCCTGCTCAAGCAAGTTCGCGCTGGCTGAAGTAGAACGCGCCCTCAATGGCGGCGTTTTCGTCGCTGTCAGACCCGTGCACGGCGTTGGCCGCAATGCTCTCGGCGAAGTCAGCGCGGATGGTTCCTGGAGCAGCTTCTGCTGGGTTGGTGGCCCCGATCAAGGTGCGGAAGTCGGCCACGGCATTGTCCTTTTCCAGGATGGCTGCAACGATGGGACCTGAGGTCATGTACTCGGTCAATTCACCGAAGAATGGAC
Organism: Flavobacteriales bacterium; assembly: GCA_049610985.1. Taxonomy (GTDB): domain Bacteria; phylum Bacteroidota; class Bacteroidia; order Flavobacteriales_D; family Sanyastnellaceae; genus UBA11663. Next base: position 15,699 of record JBMZAB010000043.1, read on the forward strand.
GCTCCTTGTGAACGGCGTAAAACGCGGCCGCATCGTCCATGCTGAGTCGGGTCCACTTCATCGCTTTGATGGTGAAGCCCGCCTCGATGATGCGGTCGATGATTTTGCCAGTGTTGCCTGCGCCTGTGGC
>JBMZAB010000044.1:0-15066 GCA_049610985.1 Flavobacteriales bacterium
GCACAGCAATATCGTGTACATTGGACGCATGAACGCCTCAGACACGATCGATTTTCAGCTGCGTTGGGGATGGAGCAAGCTTGCCCGCTTGTATTCCAGCATGGCAGAACACAATGGCATTTCCCTCAGCGTCGGGTACGCCCTCCTCAGCATTGAAAAGGAAGGCACCCCGAGCACCAAACTCGGCCCCCGCATGGGCATGGAAAGCACCAGCTTGTCCCGGACATTGAAAGGCATGGAAGCCCAAGGCTTCATCGAACGGCGGGCCGACTCCCACGACAAGCGACGCGTGCGCATCTTCCTGACTGACGAAGGCTTGGTGGCCCGCAAGCAAATCAAAGAACTCGTCATCGAACTCAACGCCCGCTTGCACGAGCTCCTGGGAGAAGAAGCCGTCGCGCAATTGTTGGAAGGACTCTCTAAACTCAATGAATTGCTCGAGGCGCCTGAACAATTGATTCCGACCAACTGGGCCCCGTTGAACGACAACACACTTGCCTCCTCATGAGCACAAACATCCCATTTTACCGCATCAAACGCGTGGCCGTCCTGGGCTCTGGCGTGATGGGATCGGCGATCGCATGCCACCTCGCCCAATGCGGCGTCGAGGTGTTGCTCCTCGACCTGCCTTCCGAAGAAGGACCCCGTGACGCCATCGCAGCGGGGCATCTCAAGAAGAGCCTGAAGGGCAAACCCTCCCCCATCTACAGCAAGCGATTCGCTGCGCGCATCGAGACCGGCAACTTCGACGACGACCTCTCGAAGATTGCCCAGTGCGATTGGATCTTGGAAGTGGTCGTGGAGCGGTTGGACATCAAACAGCAGCTCTTTGAAAAGGTGGAGCAGCACCGCCGGCCCGGCACTTACATCACTTCCAACACCAGCGGCATCCCCATGGCGATGCTGGTGGAAGGACGCAGCGACGACTTCAAAGCGCACTTCTGCGGCACCCACTTTTTCAATCCGCCGAGGTACCTGCAACTCCTTGAAATCATCCCGGCCCCCCACACGCGCCAGGAAGTCGTGGACTTCTTCATGGCTTACGGCGAGAAAATCCTTGGCAAGCAGACGGTGCTCTGCAAGGACACGCCGGCGTTCATCGCCAACCGCGTGGGGGTGTTCGCCATCCAGGCTTTGTTCCACACCGTACAAGACATGGGGCTTTCTGTGGAAGCCGTGGACAAGCTGACTGGCCCTGCGATGGGCAGACCCAAAAGCGCGACGTTCCGCACCTGCGACGTGGTCGGCATCGACACCTTGGTGCACGTTGCCCATGGCGTGGCCCAAAACTGCCCCGACGACGAGCGTGCGGAAGTCTTTGGCATCCCCTCGTTTGTCCAGCATTTGGTCGACAAGGGCCACTTGGGCAGCAAATCGGGACAGGGCTTTTACAAGAAGGTCGTCCAAGATGGCAAGAAGGAAATCCAAGCCCTGGACCTCAAGACGCTGGAATACAAACCCAAGCAGAAAGTCAAGTTCGCCACCCTCGACGCCGCCAAACAGGTGGACGACTTGAAGGCGAGAACCCAGCTTCTCTTTCAAGGCCAAGACCAAGCGGGCGAATTCTACCGCCGCATTTTCGCGGACGTCTTTGCCTACGTCAGCCACCGCCTTCCCGAGATCAGCGACGAAATCTTCCGCATCGACGACGCCTTGCGTGCGGGATTTGGCTGGGAATTGGGGGCGTTCGAGAGCTGGGATGCCGTGGGCCTCGAGGCTGGATTGAAGGCATGCGCTGACCGCGGATTGGACGTGGCCCCTTGGGTGCACGAACTGGTGGCTTCAGGCGCCACATCCTTCTACAGCGCGGCCGACGGAAAGCGAACTTGCTGGGATGTGGCTTCCAAAACGCACACGGTCATTCCTGGCCAAGATGGGCGCATCGCCCTGTCCTTGTTGGACCAGGACAAGACGGTTTGGTCCAACAACGGCACGACCATTCAGGACCTCGGAGACGGCATCCTCAACGTCGCGTTCCACACGAAAATGAACACCATCGGCGCCGAGGTGATTGAAGGCTTGAACAAAGCCGTCGACCTGGCAGAAAGCGACCCGAAGTGGCGCGGGCTGGTGATCAGCAACGAAGGCGCCAACTTCTCTGCGGGCGCCAATGTGGGCATGATCTTCATGTTGGCCGTAGAACAGGAATGGGACGAGCTCGATTACGCCATCCGCCTTTTCCAAAACACGACCATGCGGTTGCGCTACAGCGGCATCCCCGTGGTCGCCGCACCACATCAATTGACGCTGGGTGGCGGCTGCGAAGTTTGCCTCCATGTGGACAAGGTGGTGGCCCATGTCGAGACCTACGTCGGCTTGGTGGAATTCGGAGTTGGGGTCATCCCAGGCGGCGGTGGCACCAAGGAATTCGTCCTGCGCCTGAACGACCAACTCGGCGACGGCGACATCCGCATCAACGCCATGCGCGAACGGTTCTTGACCATCGGCCAGGCGAAGGTGGCCACTTCGGCATACGAAGCGTTTGAACTGGGGTATTTCCGCGAAGGCATCGACGAAGTGGTGGTCAACCGCAAGGACCAGCTCGCGCGGGCCAAGGCCGCAGCTTTGGACTTGGCCGATGCTGGGTACACACAACCTGTCAAGCGCAAAGACATCACGGTGATGGGCCAAGAAGGCATGGGGATTGTGTACGCCGGCGCCAGCAGCATGCACGCCGGAAACTTCATTTCCGATCACGACAAATTGATCAGCGAAAAACTCGGGTACGTCATGTGTGGCGGGGACCTGAGTGCCCGGACCGAAGTCAGCGAAGATTACCTGCTCGGCCTCGAACGCCGGGCGTTTCTCGAACTCTGCACCGAGCGCAAGACCCTTGAGCGCATGCAGAGCCTCATCCAAAAGGGCAAAATTCTCCGGAACTGATGGACGCATACATTGTTGGCGGATATCGCTCCGCCGTGGGCAAAGCCCCCCGAGGCGCCTACAAGTTTCTCCGGCCCGATGACCTGGGAGAGCAAGTCATCCGTCGACTCATGTCGGATTTCCCGCAGCTCGACAAAACGCGCATCGACGACGTGATTGTCGGCAACGCCACCCCGGAAGCTGAGCAAGGCTTGAACATCGGCCGCATGGTCTCACTCATGGGGTTGGACACCGACAAGGTGCCCGGCATGACGGTCAACCGATACTGTGCAAGCGGATTGGAGACCATTGCCATCGCGTCGGCCAAGATCCACGCCGGCATCGCGGACTGCATCGTGGCCGGCGGCATTGAAACGATGTCCCCCATCCCCTTCGGCGGGTGGCGCATTGTGCCCAACGCCCGCGTGGCCAAGCACAACCCCGAGTGGTACTGGGGCATGGGCTTGACCGCGGAGGCGGTGGCCAAGGAGTTCAACGTGTCTCGTGAAGACCAGGATGCGTTTGCTGTGGAGAGCCACCGTCGGGCCGCCGCCGCCATCGACAGCGGGGCCTTTGCAAGCGGCATCGCCCCCATCGAAGTGCGAGAGATTTTCCTCGACGCAAAGGAGCAGCGGCTAGAGCGGACCCACGTCATTGACACCGACGAGGGCGTCCGACGCGGCACCAACGCCGAAGCGCTCGCCAAACTGAAAGCCGTCTTCGCCGAAGGAGGCTCGGTGACCGCAGGGAACAGCTCCCAGACGTCTGACGGGGCCGCCTTTGTCATGGTGGTCAGCGAGCGCATGCTGAAAGAACTCGGCGTGGAACCGTTGGCGCGCCTGAAATCGTACCACGTGAGTGGACTCGAGCCCCGCATCATGGGCGTCGGTCCCATCCACGCCGTGCCCAAAGCCCTCGACAAGGCTGGCCTGACCGCATCGGACATCGAGCTCTATGAATTGAACGAAGCGTTTGCTTCCCAGAGTGTGGCGGTGCTGCGTGAATTGGATTTGGATCCCTCCAAAGTCAACGTCCACGGCGGCGCCATCGCCCTTGGACATCCCCTTGGTTGCACCGGGGCCAAACTGACGGTGCAACTCTTGAATGAACTGAAAACCCGAAACGCCAAGCACGGCATCGTCACGATGTGCGTGGGCACCGGCCAAGGTGCGGCAGGCGTGTTTGAAATGCTTTAATCCACTCGGACATGACCACTGGAAACCCCACCCCACAACAAGCCATCACAGGCGGCGAATTTTTGATCCGCGACGTGAGTGCGGACGACATTTTCACGCCGGAGGAATGGACAGAGGAGCACCGCATGATGCTCCAAACCGGCCTCGACTTCGTGGCCCAGCGCATCATCCCCAACCTCGAGCGCATCGAAGCCCTAGAGGAAGGGCTCACCCCCAAACTCTTGGAAGAAGTCGGCGAACTCGGGCTCCTCGGGAGCTCCGTGCCAGAAGAGCTCGAAGGATTGGGACTCGACTTCAAGAGCACGATGCTCATCACCGAGAGCATGGGCGGGGCGCACAGCTTTGCCGTGAGCTTCTCGGCCCACACAGGGATTGGCACCCTGCCCATCTTGTACTACGGCAACGACGCCCAAAAAAAGAAGTACATCCCTGGACTTGCCACAGGCCAACTCAAGGGCTGCTACTGCTTGACGGAACCCGGAAGCGGGTCAGACGCCAACAGCGGCAAGACCACGGCCAAACTCAACGAAGCCGGAACCCACTACGTCCTCAATGGTCAGAAAATGTGGATCACCAACGGCGGCTTTGCAGACGTGTTGATTGTGTTTGCCAAAATCGACGACGACGACAACCTCAGCGCCTTCATCCTCGAAAAGGGATTCGACGGCATCACCATGAACCCAGAGGAAAAGAAGATGGGCATCAAGGGGTCCAGCACCCGTCAAATCTTCTTCAACGACGTCCAGGTGCCGGTCGAGAACTTGCTGTACGAGCGCGGAAAGGGATTCAAGATCGCCGTCAACATCCTCAACATCGGCCGCATCAAGCTTGGCGGCGTGGTCATCGGTTCTTGCAAGGACGCCATCACCGAGAGCGTCAAGTACGCCAACGCCCGTGAGCAGTTTGGGCGCCCCATCAGCAAGTACGGGGCCATCCGCCACAAGCTCGGCGAAATGGCCATCCAGACTTACGCCTTGGAAACGGCGGTCTACCGCGCCACGCAAAACATCGACGACGCCATCGCCGATTTGGCCGCGGGCGGCATGGACAAAGGCGAAGCCACGCTGAAAGGCATCGCGGCCTTCGCCCCGGAGTGCGCCATGATGAAAATCTTGGGGTCTGAAGTCACGGACTACGTGGTCGACGAAGCTGTCCAAATCCACGGCGGCATGGGCTACAGCGCCGAAACGCGCGCCGAACACGCCTACCGGGACGCCCGCATCAACCGCATCTTCGAAGGCACCAACGAAATCAACCGCATGCTCACCGTGGACATGATCTTGAAAAAGGCCATGAAAGGCGAGCTGGATTTGATGACCCCTGCCATGGCTGTGGCCGACGAATTGACCGGGATTCCAGAGTTTGGCAACGCTCCCTCAGACATTTACGAAAAGCACTTGGCGTACGTCAAAAACTTCAAAAAGGCGACCCTAATGGTGGCAGGTTCAGCGGCCCAAAAACTGATGATGTCCCTCGCCAAAGAACAGGAAATCCTCATGGGCATTGCGGACATGGCCGTGTGGGCGTACACCGCGGAAAGCCTGGTGCTCCGCGCCCAGAAAATCGCCGCCAAACAAGGTGCCGATGCCGCCGCATTGCCCACGGACATGATGCAGACCTACCTCGTGTGGGCCGCGGACAAAATCAACTTCGCCGGCAAAGAGGCGCTCATGGGCTTCGCTGAAGGAGATGAATTGAAGATGATGCTCATGGGCATGAAACGGTTCACAAAGGTCGATCCGTTCAACACGAAGGAGGCCAGGCGCCGCGTGGCCCAAGTCATGATTGACAAGGGCACATACAGCTACTGACATTCTGTTTCTGACGTCTGATGAAAAGCCGGATCCTTCAGGGTCCGGCTTTTTGGTTTCTGGTTTGTCACACGCTCAGCTACAATCCGTGTGATTCATACACCTAAATCCCCAAAAATCAACTTCCACATTTGGTTATTTCACGATGAATATTTAAATTAACCGGATAAAACCACCTAAAAGCACGATAAAATGCTTCATCCTCTTCAATGCTTTTCCGCGTTTTGCGGACGCAACATGGTGACATCAAAGGTCTGCCTTGTGTCGTTTTTGCTCTGCGCATTCTTCAGTCTTGATGCCCAGGCCCAATCTGCGTCCATCGCAGATTGTTCTCTCTTTGAGGCAGGGCCCAATGCCACCTGGACTCACGTCATCACATTGACCACAGCCGACGATCCCAGCAGCTCTGAGGCTCAAACGCTTTCCATCAATGTTTCGAGCTTGCCTGCGGCCGGTGCAAACTATCGCGTGGTCAAAACCGTTGCCAACGGCAATTGGTTCCAGGCGACTGCTCAACCGTTGAGCGAAGGAGACAACTCCATCACTGTGGGTGGCGTCTCTTTTGCCCGCGCCGTGAAAATTCAATTCTCAAGCGGGGACGTTCAATTTGACTTCTTGTCTGTCAACGGTGAGGAGCAAAATGTGTGTTATTTAGATGACTCTGCCGACGGTGAGGCCATCAGTGATTTGGGTGATTTTGCATCTACGGGAAATGACAATTGGCCGTTTGTTTTGACGGCTACCACGCCCGAAGATCCAAACAGTTCTGCTGCTCAAACTTTGGAACTCGATGTGGCATCCCTTCCTGAGGGTGGCGCCAATTACAGAGTTCTAAAGACCGTGGCGAACGGCAACTGGTTCAATGGCAATGCTCAGGCGCTGTCTTTGGGTGCAAACACCATTACAGTGGGTGCCGTGGAATTCGCGCGCGCTGTGAAGTTTCAATTCTCCAGCGGAGAAGTTGTGCTGAACTCTCTTTACTTGAACGGTTCGGAATTGTGGGGTCCCCACATTCTCGGTTGTACCGATGCGGGAGCGTGCAACTACGACGATTCTGCCTCCACAGACGACGGATCGTGTTCCTACCCTGACTCTGATTCTGTCGACTGTGACGGCAACTGCCTGGTCGCTGTCGACTGTGCAGGTGAGTGCGGTGGTTCTTCTGTTTTGGACGACTGCGGCGTATGTGGCGGCGACGGCAGCTCGTGTGCATTGAACGAAAATCTCCTGGACACGGAATGGCAATTGTACCCGGGCGCAGGTGCTTTGGGTGTCGGACCGGCTCAAGGAGACATTGGCTGGTGGTCCAACAACGAAGCCGATGTTCAAGCAAGGGCGTGTTTGTTCGACGACATTTATCGGTTCAACGCGGACGGAACATTTCAGAATGTCCTAGGAGACGACACTTGGGTTGAAGGATGGCAGGCTGGATATGACGGTTGCGGCGAACCTGTTGCACCACATGATGGATCGGCTGCCGCCACATGGTCGAGCAATGGTTCATCCATTGTCCTCTCAGGAATTGGGGCGTATTTGGGAATCCCCAAGCCTTTCAACGGGGGTGAACTCAGCAACCCTGCCGATGCCCCGGCATCGATCACTTACGAAATCACATCGTTGTCGGCAGATGGCATGACGCTGGACATCAACTTTGGTCCCGGTTTCTGGCGCTTCGAATTTGTGCCTGTTGGGACTGAACTGGCAATGTACGATTTGACTTTGGAGGTGAACACCGCCAACATTGAGGTGGGCCCCAACGGGATGTACGCCGGTGGTGGCATCTTGGGTGATGCCCAAGCTGTGGCCCTTGCGGACGACGACGGAGATGGCATTTGGAGCGGCACGGTGTCGTTGGCAGAAGGAACTTCTGGCAATTACATCTTCCTCAACAGCCCCAACGACGGTGGAGACTGGGGGGCCAAAGAGAACCTTGAAGGCCTCGAGTGCGCGGACCCCGCCAACTGGAACGACCGGATTTTAGAGCCGATGACTGAAGACAGGACCATTTCCACCTGTTTCGGGCAATGCTCCACTGACGGCACTTGTGCCGCGCCACCCGCATCGTTTGGGGTGACGTTCCAGGTGGACATGTCTCAGTTCGCAGGCGCATTCGGCATGGTGAACCTCAACGGCAACTTCACCGGATGGTGCGGAAGCTGTGTGGAAATGACGGACGCCAACGGCGACGGCATCTACGACGTCACAGTGGAATTGAGCGCTGGCCAAATCGAATACAAATTCACTGTGGACGGATGGTCTGGGCAAGAAGAGTTTGCCGGTGGCGAATCGTGCACCCTGACTTCAGGAGGCTTCACCAACCGGGTGTACCAAGTGACTGAAGAAGCCACCTTGCCAGTGGTCTGCTGGAACAGCTGTGAGGCTTGTCCCGCAATTGAGGATGTGCTGGGCTGCATGGACAGCAGCGCCAACAATTACAACGCCGACGCCACAGCTCAACCTGAGAACGCCTGTCTGTACGACGTGACGTTGAGCGTGGATGCATCCCAAACTTCATTCAGCACCATGTGCTTGGCTGGAACCTTCCAGGGATGGAATCCAGGTTCCAACCCCATGACCGACAACGGAGATGGGACCTACAGCATCACAGTATCCATGGGCGCGGGTGCCCAAGAGTACAAGTTCATTGGCGATTGCGCTTGGGGAGGCGACGAACAGTTTGATGGTTCGGAGTCTTGCACCACGGCGCCTGCCGAATTCGTCAACCGCGTGATTGACGTCAATGGCCCCACCACCGTGAACCTCGTGTGTTACAACTCCTGCGACGCATGCCCTGCCATTGAAGATGTGCTGGGCTGCATGGACAGCAGCGCCAACAACTACAACGAAGAGGCGACGGCAGACAACGGTTCTTGCTTGTACAACACCACCTTCAACGTGGACATGGGCTGCGCCGGTGTCGACTTCTACGAAGTGTTCGTGACCGGCCCCATTTGGGGATGGCCTGCCAACAGCGGATTCAACCAGCTGTTGGACGACGATGGAGACGGCATCTACAGCGTGACCATCGAAACGCCTGCTGGCGATGTGGAATACAAGTACGCCGTCGATGGATGGGCCGATCAAGAGAACTTGATTGACGACATGCAGAACGGTGCGTCTTGTGCGCCTGTCACAGACTACAACGGATACGCCAACCGTTTGGCCGCTTCTGGTAGCTCCACAAGCGACACCTACGGAAGCTGCGACGCTTGCCCGGAGGAGGAATTTTCAATTCAAGCAGCCATCGACCAGGCCGCTGAGGGCGCAACCATCGAAATTCCAGCAGGGGATTACCATGAGAGCCTGGTCATCAACAAAGGACTTGTGTTGACCTCTGCTTCTGGCGCACAGGATGTGAACATCTACCCGCCAAGCGGAACAGGAATCAGCATTCAAGATGGTCCAGACAACGTTGTGGTGTCGAATTTGACAATTGTCGGCAATGAGTTGGTTGGAAGCGGAATCACGGTGAGCCCAGGCGCATCGAACATCCAATTGGCCAACAATTCAATCAGCAACATCCTCCTTCCTGGAGGTGGCAATTCGTCACCCTTGTCCTACGGCATTTTGGTTTGGGGTGATTCAGACCCTGTAAACCCGCCCACAGGCATCACCATTGAAAACAACTCGATCAGCAACGTTTTGGGCTCTGCGATTTCATTGGGGTCAAATACCGTCGATGTAACCATCGCCGGCAATGTCTTCTCAAACATCGTCCCTGTGGACTTTGGAGGCACCCCGCTCGCCATTGGTATTCAAGCCGAATTGTGCGCAGGCCTCGAGATTTCCTCAAACGAGTACAATGACCTGCTTCAAGCGACCAGCTTGGTCAATTGCTCAGGCGTCGAACTTGTCGACAACTCCTACAACAACATCTCTTTGTTGCTGCTGACAACATGGCCTCATGACATCGCTCTCGATGCTGAACCATGGTGGTCAACCACCCTGTCCGCTGACGGAGTTAGTCTTTCCGAAGCGTTCTTCAGCAACCCCAGCGATCCAACTTATTTGTATTTCGCGTCGCTTGGGATGTTCTCCCAGTCATCTTCGAACCCAGGATGCACGGATTCTGAGGCCTGCAACTTCAATGCCGAGGCCTTAAGTGACGACGGTTCCTGTGATTACCCAGATTCTGAACTCGTTGATTGCGACGGCAACTGTCTGGCAGCCATCGATTGTGCAGGCGTGTGCGGCGGTTCCGCTGCCTTGGACGACTGCGGCGTGTGCGGCGGCGACGGCAGCTCCTGCGCCCAGGCCAACGTGACGTTCCACGTCGACATGAACCTCTACGGAGACTTGGGCGAGAGCACCGTCTTTGTCAACGGCAACTTCAACGGCTGGTGTGGCGCATGCAACCCGATGTCAGACCCTGAAGGGGACGGCATTTGGTCGGTGACCTTGCCCTTGGATCCAGGCACCATCGAATACAAGTTCACTGTGGATGGCTGGAACAACCAAGAGAACTTCGCGGGTGGTGAATCCTGCACGTCGACCATCGACGGCTACACCAACCGCACCCTCACCTTTGAGGCCGACACCGACCTCGACGTGGTGTGCTGGGAATCGTGTGACGCTTGTCCCGACGAGCTCATTTACCACGATTTGACCTTCAATGTCAACACCGCCAACATCGAAGTGGGCCCCAACGGCATGTACGCCGGGGGAGGCTTCTTGGGAGACGCCACAGCGTTGCCATTGTCCGACGACGATGGAGACGGCATCTGGAGCGCCACCATCTCCGTGCTGGAAGGCACGAGCGGCAACTTCACCTTCTTGAACAGCCCCAACGAAGGTTGGGATTGGGGAGCGAAGGAAGACTTGTCTGGTCAAGATTGTGCAGACCCTGCCAACTACAACGACCGCATTCTTGAGCCTGTGATGGAGCCGACCACCATCAGCACATGCTTCGGCGAGTGCTCCACCGATGGAAGCTGCGCTCCCCCACCGACCGTCTTCTACGACGTGACGTTCAATGTCAACATGGCCAACGAAGATGTGTCCAGCGACGGCGTGTTCTTGGCCGGAGGCGCCCACTTCGGGTGGCCTGGCGACAACCCCATGTCGGATGACGACGGCGATGGCATTTGGTCCATCACGGTGACCCTCGCCGAGGGCACCGCAGGCAACTACACGTTCTTGAACGGCAACTGCGGCGATTGGAGCTGCAAAGAGGACCTCTCTGGCCTAGAGTGTGGCGACCCCAACAACTACAACGACCGCATTCTCGAACCCGTCACCGGGGACACCGTCCTGAGCACCTGCTTCGGACAGTGCTCGACCGACGGCGCTTGCGCGGCACCACCTGCCTCTTACGACGTGACGTTCCAGGTGGACATGTCGCAGTACGGGGGTGCCCTCGGCACAGTCAACCTCAACGGCAACTTCGCCGGATGGTGTGGAGGCTGCATTGAGATGAGCGACGACGACGGAGACGGCATTTACGCCGTGACCGTGGAGCTCGGAGCTGGTCTGATTGAATACAAGTTCACAGTGGACGGATGGAACGCACAAGAGGATTTTGCCGGTGGCGAGTCTTGCACCCTGACCACGGGCCCATTCACCAACCGTGTCTACGAAGTCACAGGAGATGTGATGTTGGACGCGGTGTGTTGGAACAGCTGTGACGCATGCCCTGCCATTGAAGATGTGCTGGGCTGCATGGACAGCAGCGCCAACAACTACAACGAAGAGGCGACGGCAGACAACGGTTCTTGCTTGTACAACACCACCTTCAACGTGGACATGGGCTGCGCCGGTGTCGACTTCTACGAAGTGTTCGTGACCGGCCCCATTTGGGGATGGCCTGCCAACAGCGGATTCAACCAGCTGTTGGACGACGATGGAGACGGCATCTACAGCGTGACCATCGAAACGCCTGCTGGCGATGTGGAATACAAGTACGCCGTCGATGGATGGGCCGATCAAGAGAACTTGATTGACGACATGCAGAACGGTGCGTCTTGTGCGCCTGTCACAGACTACAACGGATACGCCAACCGTTTGGCCGCTTCTGGTAGCTCCACAAGCGACACCTACGGAAGCTGCGACGCTTGCCCGGAGGACGTGGAAGGCTGCATCGACGAGGGTGCATGCAACTACGACCCTGAGGCCACTGTTCAGGCATTCGTGTCTGTGGGTGGCGGTCAGCTGAGCGTGGAGCTCACCGCCGGTTCTTATCCTGGCGAAATTTCTTGGACGTTGAATGGCGTGGAGTACGGAGCTCCTTATTCAGGCATCATCGACCTCGAGCCAGGCTTGTACACCATCGCGGGTTCAGACTCATGGGGTGACGGATGGAATGGCGCAACCATGTCCATCACTGACCTTGGCTCAGGCAGCGCCTACAGCCTTGTGGTCGACGCCTCTGAAGCGTCTGTCGACGTCGAGGTGACAGGAGCTGTCGCTTCATCCTGTGATTTTGACTCTTGCGCGGGCTGCACCGACGAAGCGGCGTGCAACTACGACGCCGAGGCCACCCTCGACGACGGATCTTGTGAAGATGCGGACGACTTGACTGGATGTGGAGACACCTGCCTTGATGGCGGAGTCCTTTACGAATTCAACATCAGCGACCAGTACAGCGACGGCATGTGCTGCGCGTACGGCGAAGGCTCGTACAGCATTGTCGTGGACGGTGAGGTGATCGCCACGGGAGGAGACTTCGGGGCCAGCGCCACCGAGCGGTTCTGCGCACCTGCTGCGTCATGCATCCAGATTGTGATGGTCGCCGACAACTACCCAGGCGAGCAGTCTTGGAGTGTGACCGCTGACGGTGTCGAAGTGCTCGGAGCGGGTCTCGACGGTTCAACCGCGACTTACTTCTTGGGCGAATGTGCCCCAGGATGCACCGACGAAGCTGCTTGCAACTTTGACGCCGAGGCCCTGGTGGACGATGGTTCTTGCCTTGAACTCGACGCGTGCGGAGAGTGCGGCGGTTCCGGTGTGGACACCGACGGTGACGGCGTGTGCGACGCCGAAGAAATTGCCGGTTGCCAAGACGAGGCGGCCTGCAACTACAACCCTGCGGCCACCGACCCCGTTCCTGCCAGCGGACTCAACATTTCGTTGAGCGCAGGCTCTTGGCCCTCAGAGATCTCATGGACCTTGAACGGTGAGAGCTACGGCGCACCATTTGACGGGTTGATTGAGCTTGCACCGGGTGTGTACACCCTCGAAGGTGCCGACTCTTACGGCGACGGGTGGAACGGCGCTCAGATGACCATCGTCGACGCGGCCTCGGGCGCTTCTGTCAGCTTCTCAGTGAGCGGCGCTTCAGGTTCAATTGAAGTTGAAGTGACCGGCGTTGAGGGATGCACTTACGCTCCCGAGTTCTACCAGTGCGATGGCGAGACCTGTGTGAACGACGCCGACGGCGACGGGGTGTGCGACGAGCTCGAGATCGACGGCTGCGTGGTGCCCACCGCATGCAACTACAACGTCAACGCCACCAACTTGGTGCCGTGTGTCTACCCTGAGCCAGGGTACACCTGCGACGGAGAATGCGACGGCGACGCCGACGGAGATGGCATCTGCGACGCCAACGAAATTGCAGGTTGCCAAGACGAAGGCGCATGCAACTACAACCCTGAGGCGACAGATTCCGAGAATGTCATCGGCAGCTTGACCATCAGCTTGAACGCCGGGTCTTGGCCCTCGGAGATCTCATGGACGTTGAACGGAGAGAGCTACGGCGCACCGTTTGACGGGTTGATTGAGCTTGCACCGGGTGTGTACACCCTTGAAGGTGCCGATTCGTACGGAGACGGTTGGAACGGTGCAGAAATGACCATCGTAGACAACGCTTCTGGCACATCGTCAAGCTTCTCAGTGAGCGGTGCCGCGGATTCGATTGAAATTGAAGTGACCGGTGCTGGTGGCTGCGACTTTGAGAGCTGCCTCGGATGCACCGACGCTGCTGCGTGCAACTTCGACAGCGAAGCCACCCAAGAGGACGGCTCATGCGACTACTGCTCATGCGTGTCAGGCACCGTGGGCGGAAGCAACGGGTTTGGACTGTCGGTGGAGACCCACGCTGAAGGTGGCGTGTTGGGCACCACGACGTACCGCGTCTACGTGACCACACCCAACGAGAACGACTTCGTGTCGGCCATCACCGGTGACGAGAACAACCCGTCGTTCCTGCGCACAAGCACCAGCTTCTACCAGAACGAATTTGGTGGGTTGACCGCAGACCAAAGCAACCCATTCCTGTTCAGCGTGTTCCCTGAACTCGCCTACGACAGCTGGGTGACCATCGGCATCGACCAAGCGCCTGTCCCAGGAGACGGCAACGGCGCCATCTCGTTGGTCCAAGCAGACGGCGACTCGTGGGTGGAAGACTTCGAAGCAGGAGGCAACTTGGAGATCAACAGCTTCTTCGGAGGTTCTTGGTTCACCACCATCCTCGACGACAACGGCGTGGCAGGGGCAGACAAGAAGGTCTTGCTTGCGCAGTTGACCACCGACGGCACCTTGAGCGGACAGTTGTACGTGCAGGTCTTCCCTGAAGGCAACGGCGACAACGCCGAGTACCTCACGCTCAATTTCGGCGGCAACAGCTCTTGCGGGTGCACCGACGAGGCGGCTTGCAACTACAGCGAATCCGCCTTGTACGACGACGGCTCGTGCGACTACCTCAGCTGCACAGGATGCACCGACGCGGCGGCCTGCAACTACGAGGAAGGCGCCACGGTGGAAGACGGCTCGTGCGTCTACCCTGAGGCCTACCTCGACTGCGACGGCAACTGCATGAACGACGCCAACATCAACGGCATCTGCGACGAGTTGGAAGTGCTCGGCTGCACCTACGCAGCGGCATGCAACTACAACATCGACGCCAACGTGGACGACGGACAGTGCGACTTCAGCTGCATCCCCTCAGGATGCCAGGGCACAAGCGTCGTGCAGGGTTGCACTGTGCCTGACGCAGGCAACTACGACCCAGCCGCCACCTGCGACAACGGTTCTTGCGTGTTCTCCAACGAGTGCCGCGCAGACTTGGACGACGACGGCTTGATCGGCATGGGAGACCTCCTCGAGTACCTCTCGTTGTTCGGATCGTCATGCGAATGACAACAACACCTTCATGACCCTTTGAATCTTCACCCTTCAAGGGTTGACAACTGACGGGGGAACCTTGCAACACGCAGGGTTCCCCCGTTCTAATTTTGGTCCATGGCAAAGAAGAAAATCATCAC
>JBMZAB010000045.1:0-14989 GCA_049610985.1 Flavobacteriales bacterium
CGATGATGGCTTGGTCGAAGTCGTCGCCACCGAGGTGGGTGTCGCCGTCGGTGGAGAGCACCTCAAAGACGCCGTCGCCCAACTCGAGGATGCTCACGTCGTGGGTTCCGCCGCCGAGGTCAAACACCACAATCTTCTGGTCCGTGGCCTTCTTGTCGAGGCCGTACGCCAACGCCGCCGCAGTGGGCTCGTTGATGATTCGCTTCACCTCAAGGCCTGCGATCTCGCCCGCCTCCTTGGTGGCTTGACGCTGGCTGTCGTTGAAGTACGCAGGGACGGTGATGACCGCACCGGTCACCTCTTGGCCGAGGTACTCTTCTGCCGTGCGCTTCATCTTCTGAAGGGTCATGGCCGAGATTTCCTGCGGGGTGTACTTGCGGTCGTCGATGGCCACCCTTGGGGTGTTGTTGTCGCCTTTGATCACCTTGTAGGCCACGCGGCCTGCTTCCTTCTCCACCTCGCTGAAGCTCGAGCCCATGAAGCGCTTGATGCTGGAAATGGTCTTGGTGGGGTTGGTGATGGCTTGACGCTTCGCAGGTTCACCCACTTTGCGCTCACCACCGTCGATGAAGGCCACCACAGACGGGGTGGTGCGCTTGCCTTCACTGTTGTTGATGACCACCGGTTCGTTGCCTTCCATCACTGCCACGCAGCTGTTGGTTGTCCCGAGGTCAATGCCAATGATTTTGCTCATGTTGAGAAATTAGAATGGTTGATTTTGAACTCCTCAGACCAAATCCAATGCCAATCGCATTTCCCCGTGCCAAGTGTGCCATCCTGACAACGGCGGCCGCGCTGACCTGCCAAACTGGCTGACAGGTTGTCCGAATCCGAACAGTCTTGCCGTCCGGACTCAGCACTCAGTCATCCAGCGACGCACCTTGTCGAAGTGGGCCGCCGCATGCCACATCCGTGTGCCGTACCAACTGAAGGCCTCTCCGTCCACGAGCACAAACTGACGGTCGGGGTGGGCGTCTTCAAGCGCGGCGAGATGTTTGGCGGCGAAGGGGAACGGTTCGGAGGGCAGGAGCCACCGCCTGGCGTGCTGGACGCCTGCGGCCTCGTCGTCGCCCAAGCTGGGGTAGCGCTCAGCGTGCATCAGCTCTTCTGATGCGAGGTCGGCCACGACGTTGTGGATGCCCCAATGACGCATGACATCGTGGATGAACGTGTCGGGTCCTGCGGCCATCCAAGGCTTGGCCCACACGGCGTAGGCGGCGCTTCCCACCACAGGCTTGGGGTCGCCCCACGCGTCCCTGATGCGGGCCACCCAGGATTCTGCTTGGGCGACGCGTTCCAGTCGGGCGCCGAGGTCGGACATGGCGTCGAAGGCCGCATCGACGGTGCGGACGTCGGTGACAAGGATGTCGCACGCAGGGGGCAGGAGCTCGGCGAGGCGCTCGAGGTCCTCGCGGGCGTTCTCTTCTTTGTTGGCGACCACAAGGTCGGGGCGGAGTTCCACCACGCGGTCGACGTGGACGGTCTTGGTGCCGCCCACGCGCGGCAGGCTACGGTATGCGGCGTTGGGGCGGACGCAAAATTTGGTTTGGCCCACGACCTCGGCTTGGAGGTCATGCAGGAATTCAGTCCAACTCGGCACCAACGACACCACGCGCATGGCACGAAGGTAGTCCGCTACCTTTGCCACATGACAGGACTGGTACGTTTCGCGGTGGTGGGGTGTGGGCACATCGGCAAGCGCCATGTGCAGATGATTCAGGCGCGGCCGGACGCCCAGCTTGTTGCGGTGGCGGACATCGACGCTGCAGCGCGCTCCGCGGTCGAAGCGCCTGCGGCCCACGAGACGCTCACGGCGTTGTTGGCCGAGTGCGGTTCGGAGGTGGACGTGGTGTCGGTGTGCACGCCCAACGGGACCCACGTGGCGTTGGCCTTGGAGGCGGTGCGGGCCGGCAAGCATGTGGTGTTGGAAAAGCCCATGGGCTTGACTGTGGACAGCGTGGAGGCGTTGAAAGCCGAGGCGGAGGCGGAGGGTGTGACGGTCTTCGGGGTGATGCAGAACCGGTACGCCCCGGCGGCCCAATGGATGAAGCGGGCGAAGGAGGACGGGGCGTTTGGCGACGTGCGGCAAGTTCATGTGCAGTGCCTTTGGAACCGGGACGAGCGCTACTACACGCCGGGCTCGTGGCGCGGGACCATGGCGTTGGACGGCGGTCCGCTGTTCACCCAGTTCTCGCATTTCTTGGACATCCTGATGTGGGTGTTCGGGGAGGTGGAGGTGACGACGGCCCGGTTCACCAACCAAACCCACCAAGACTCCACGGAGTTTGAAGACGGCGGATCGTTCCAATTCAACCTGCCTGAAGATGGGTGGGGGACGTTCACCTTCAGCACGGCCGTCGCGCACGGCAACTTCGAGAGCAGCATGACGGTCGTCGGCGACCGCGGCACGGTGCGCATCGGCGGACAATACATGGACCGGTTGGACGAATTCGAGCTGTCCGGGGTGGCGCGTCCAGACATGTCCAATGTGGCGCCGCCCAACGACTACGGCGGATACAAGGGCTCGGCCAGCAGCCATCACCACGTCTACGACAACGTGGTGGACGTCCTGCTGAATGGGGCGACGGTGGCCACGCCCATCGGGGAAGGGTTGGCTGTGGTGCGTGTCATCGCCCAAGCCCACGCCTTGGGCCGGCCTTGACGACGTTCAAGCGCCCGCGTCCAGCATGCGCGACGGCGTGGTCCACGCGTTCCACGTCTTGGGAAACACCCACTTGAACCAGACAGGCGCGTTCACCCAGCGTCTCATGGCCACAGGCACGCCTCCAAACTCTGCATAAAACTTGTCGACCCCGGCATCTTGGCTTCCCCCGAAGTCGAAAGTTGTGGCGCCCATGCGCTGGGCAGTTCGCATGGCCTCGCACAGCATGGCCACGCTGGCGCGGCCTGAGTCCTTGGAGCGATCTTGCCCCCCGAAGGCGTAGACGCACGTGCCGCACGGCAGCAGCACGAATCCTCCGGACGCAATCACCTTGCCCTCGGCGTTGGACGCCGTGACGGCAAAGGTCCACGGTTCCGTTGCGAGCCGCTCAAGCAAGGGCGCCAGTCGGTGTTGGTGGCTGGCGAGGCCTTTGCGGTCGCGCGAGGCGGCGTGCAGCCGCTCTACGTCGGACCACGTGCTGGGGTCGTGTCCTGTCTCCACGGCCACTGTGCCGCCTTCTCGCACAAAGCGTCGGGCCTGCTTGCCCCGGGTCTTGGGCAGGAGCACGTCTCCGTCTGTGGACAAGGTCACTTGCCGGGTGTGTCGGCGCACTTCCGTCCAGCCGTGGGGTGGCTGGAGGTCCGCATGGGCACGCGGACCCAGGTCGAGGACCTTGGTGGTGTGGGGGAGGAGGGTCGCTTCCTCGAGGAGCGCTGTTTGCGTGGCCAGGTCGCCATGCAGGTCGCCGTGCAGCGCCCAGGCGGGCGTGTGCAGCAGGGGCAAGACGCCTTTGAGGCGCCCGACAGCCAGGGCCAAGTGGCCTTGAGGCAATCGAATGGAGGCGTCGTTCTGCCCCGCCCATGCGGGGGAGGCGAAGCCGGTCAGCGCCATGGACTCAGAGTCCGAGGGAACGCTTCACCGCTTCGTACTCACGGTCGCCACCCACGAAGTCGTCGCCGAGGGCCACCCAAGATTGAGCGGTGGTGCGGTCGCCGAGTTGGTCGAGCGTCTCGATGGTCTTGACGAAGGCGTACTGAAGCAAATCAAGCTGCGACTCGGTGAGGCCGCGGGCCTGTTGGTCGAGCAACAGGTTCTTCGCCTTCTCCCACTGGACGTCGGCGTCGCGGCGGGCCTTGAGGGTCATGTACACAGTGCCAAACATCATGTACGCCGCAGGGTCCTCCTTGTCGAGGCTTGTGAGGTACTTGTAGTAAGACTTGGCCTTGGTGTACTTCTGGTTGTCCATCTCGGTCTCTGCCGCGATGATGGTTTCCTTGCGGATCTCTTCGATGAACTCCTGCTCTTGCGGCACGTACTCCATCTCCTTGTCCTTCTTCACAAACTTGCTGGCGTATTTCAAGCCGTTCTTGAGGGCCTTCAGCTTGTCCACTTCAAAGGACTCGCGCAGGTCGGGGTCGTCGCTGTTGTGGATGCCCATGTACGCCTTGGACATGTACAGGTACGGCATGGGGTGCTTCTTCTGATCGTCGTCCTCGGTGTAACGTATGGCCTTGTAAAGGACCTTCTCGTACTTCTCGTCCACGATCCACATGAGCAACTCGTTGAGGTCGTCTTCCTCAATCAGGATGGGCTCTTCTTCTTCCTCGTCGCGGATTTGGCCAAACGAAGTCTGGGGCGCCCCCAATGTGAAGGCGCAAGTCGCCAACAAAGCAATCCAAAGGGAGAAGCGGTTCAATGAGATGTTCATGCGTGCAGGGTTTGAGTTTGTGCGCATCAAGCACACATTCCGTGCCGAAGATAAGAACGGGCGCTCGGTTGGGCTTGAACCGCAGGGGGAAGCTGGTGTTCCTTTGTCCAAGGTGAAAAAGAAAACCCAGCCCCGTCCGCACCCAAATGTCCAGGATGTGCACGCGCCCGCAGTGTCGTGGTTTGCATCGCGGGGCTGGACGCCCCAGCCGTTTCAGTTGGAAGTGTGGGAGAGCATGGCAAGAGGAGAAGACGGTTTGTTGCAAGCGCCCACAGGAAGCGGCAAGACGTACGCGGCCATGGGCCACGTCTTGTCTGCCGCCAAGGCGTCGGGTGTCCCCCGTGGCAAAGGGCGGCTTCGGCTGCTGTGGATTGCCCCGTTGCGGGCGTTGTCCTCCGACATCGCAGAGGCCGCGAGGGCGATGGTGGACGGGCTGGAGTTGGACTGGGACGTGGGCCGGCGGACGGGCGACACCTCGGCGAAGGACAAGGCCCGCCAAAAGAAGACCCTGCCGGAGGTGCTCATCACCACCCCGGAGTCTGTGCACATCCTGATGGCCCAAAAAGGGGGCAGCGGCCGCCTTGCCGACGTCGACGCCATCGTGGTCGACGAATGGCACGAGTTGATTGGCTCCAAGCGCGGCGTTCAAATGGAGCTCGCCATTTCGTGGATCAAGCAGTTGCAACGCAATGCAGGCTGCCCTGAAGCCATGGTGTGGGGCATCAGCGCCACGCTGGCGCAGCCTCGTGAAGCCCTGCGCGCCTTGATCGGCCAAGACCGCGGCCGCATTGTCCGGGCAGACATCGCCAAGGAGATTCACATCGAGAGCACCATGCCCGGCGCGTTCGAGAAATTGCCGTGGGCGGGTCACATCGGCCTCCAACTCATCGACGGTGTGGTGGACGTTGTGGAGCGGCACAAGAGCACCCTCATCTTCACCAACACACGTCGCCAAGCCGAGGTGTGGTACCAGGCGCTCCTGGCCGCCAAGCCGGCATGGGCAGGCCTCTTGGCCATGCACCACGGGTCCATCGCCAAGGAATTGCGCGAGTGGGTGGAGGACGCTTTGAATGACGGCCGTCTGCGTGCGGTGGTGTGCACGGCCTCCCTCGACCTGGGGGTCGACTTCCATCCCGTGGATGCGGTCGTCCAAATCGGCGGCCCCAAGGGTGTCTCGCGCATGATCCAACGCGCCGGCCGAAGCGGCCACCGCCCCGGCGCCGACAGCAAGGTCCACTTCGTGCCCACCCACGGCCTCGAGCTCGTCGAAGCGGCCGCCTTGCGCAAGGCCATCCAACACGGCGACATCGAGCCCAAGGTGCCCCTCATGCTGTGCTGGGACGTCCTCGTTCAGTGGCTCTGCACCCTGGCTGTGGGGGACGGGTTCCACGAGGCCGACGCCCGTGCGTCCGTGCGGGCCACCCACGCCTACGCCGAGATGGAGCGCGACGACTGGCGCCAAGCCATGGACCTCATCACGACCGGGGGCGCCGCCCTTCGCGCCTACACGGAGCACCAGCGCGTCACCCAGGACGAGGAAGGCCGCTGGGTCATGCGCGACAGGATTAAGGCCCGCCGGCACCGGATGAGCATGGGCGCCATCGTCAGCGCCACCATGGTCTCTGTGCAGCTCAAGGGCGTCGGGCTGCTGGGCCACGTGGAGGAAACCTTCATCGCCTCCCTCGAGGAAGCGGACTCCTTCGTCTTCGCCGGCCAAACCGTCGCCCTCACCTCCTTCAAAGGCCTCGTCGCCAAGGTGCGCAAGTCCAAGTCCTCCACCGGCCGCACCCCCGCATGGATGGGAGGGAGGATGTCCTTGTCTTCCGAGCTGTCCCACCGCCTGCGGCTTGCGTGGGACCAAATGGCGCGCGACCACGCCGAGCTTGAGCCCGAGCTCCAGCGGCTCATGCCCATGGTGCACATCCAAGCCGAGCGCAGCCTCATCCCGCGCGCCCACCAGGTGCTGGTGGAAACCCTCGTCGACCACGACGGCCACCACCTGTTCATGTACCCCTTCGAAGGGCGCAAGGTCCACGAAGCCTTGGCCTCTTTGCTGGCCTACCGCCTCAGCCTGCTTTCCCCCCAAACCTTCAATTGGGCCTGCAACGACGACGGCTTCGAGCTCTTGTCCGACCAGCCCATCCGGTGGGAAGATGTGGTCGACAACAACTTGCTCTCTCCGTCTCACCTCATGGACGACCTCAGCGCTGGATTCAACGCCTCCGAGCTTGTCCGACGCAAGTTTCGCGACGTCGCGACCATCGCCGGCCTCGTTTTTCAGGGCTTTCCCGGTGCCCAAATCAAAGAGCGCCACTTGCTGACGTCCACGAATCTACTTCTCCAAGTCTTTCAAGACCACGACCCGGACAATCTCCTGTTGCGCCAAGCCCAGGACGAGATGCTGGCAGATCAACTTGAGTTTGGCCGTCTGTTGCAATGGCTGCAAGCCTTGCCAGAAAAGGACCTCGTGCACTGCGAATTGGACAAGCCTTCGCCGCTGGCCTTCCCGCTGTTTGTCGACCGCCTCAGGGAGCGTTTGACCTCGGAGACGCTGGAAGATCGGCTCAAGCGAATGGCCTGGGAATGACCTATTTTTGCCCTCCATGCAAGCATTGAAGTCGACCACCGCACGCTGGCTCATCTTGGCCGCGTTGCTCATGTGTGCCGCCCCCAGCTGGGCGCAAGGGACCGTGAAGGGATTCTTGAAGTCTGAATCCTCCGGCGAGGCCGTGATGTTTGCATCGGTGACGCTCGAGGGCACCACCTTCGGGGTGAGTTCCAACGTCGATGGATACTACAGCTTGAGCCGCGTGCCGGCGGGCACCTACACCATGGTCGTTTCAAGCTTGGAGTACGAGACGCTGCGCGAGTCTGTGGAGGTGCGCGACGACAAAGTGATCACCAAGAATCTCTTGCTGGCGTCCAAGGTCGTGACACTCGAAGGCGCCGAAGTGCGCGCCGACCGCGAAGAACAAACCACCCAAGTCCGGACCTCTGTCGAGACCATCCGCCCGGCCGACATCAAGCGCATCCCTAGCTTTGGCGGCGCGCCGGACCTCGTCCAAGCCTTGCAGGTATTGCCGGGTTTCGTCTCCACGGGGGATCAAGGCGGACAGCTCTACATCCGCGGGGGATCGCCCATCCAAAACAAGGTGCTGCTCGACGGCATGTTGATCTACAATGCCTTTCACAGCATTGGATTGTTCAGTGTCTTCGATTCGGACGCCTTGGCCAACGCCGACGTCTATACGGGTGCCTTCTCGGCCAAGTACGGCGGACGGATCAGTTCCGTGATGGACATCCGTACCCGCGACGGCAACATGCGTGAAACTGAGGGCAAGGTGGGCGCGAGTCCGTTCGGCGCCAAGCTGCTCGTCCACGGGCCGCTGAAGCGCATGTCCGAGGACCGCACCGGGGGCATCAGCTATTTGTTGAGCGTCAAGCACAGCTACTTGGAGCAAACCTCTCAGCTGTTCTACCCCTACATCGACGATGGACGCTTGCCCTTTGGATTTACGGACGCCTACGGGAAGTTGACCTTCGGTGGGGGCGACGGCTCCAAGCTGAGCCTTTTTGGGTTCAACTTCAACGACAACGCGAGTGTGTTGGACGACAGCACCGGCGTGGACTTTGCCAACTATGGCTGGAACAACATCGGCGGTGGGGGCACCTTCACCGTGGTTCCGCCAGGAAGCGCCACACTGCTCAACGGGCACTTTGCCATGAGCAACTACCGCATCAACTTCGACGAGGTCGGATCGCCGGCGCGCTACAGCGAGGTGGCGGGCTTTAACTTCGGGTTGGACTTCAAGTACATCATGGGCGAGGACAATGTGGAGTACGGCTTGGAGGTGGTTGGCCTGCGGACGGATTTCCAAACCTACAACTCGTTGCAGGTGCCAGTGGAGCAGCGCGAGAACAACACGGAACTCGGCGGGTACTTCGACTACACCATGCACCGGGGCGATTGGATTGTGCAGCCCAGCATGCGAATGCAGTACTACAGCTCCTTGGCCAAGTTCCGCCCTGAGCCACGCATCGGGGTGAAGTACAAGGCGAGCGAACGCATGCGCTTGAAGGCGGCCGCGGGGATGTACTCCCAAAACGTCATTTCGGCCAACTCCGACCGCGACATCGTCAACTTGTTCTACGGCTTCCTTGCTGGGCCCCAAAACCTGCAAGACGACATCCGCTTGCCCAACGGGAACGAGCGCGACATCGTTCACAGCTTGCAAACGGCGAACCACGTGGTGGCGGGCTTTGAGTTTGACCTCACCGAGCGCCTTAACCTCAACGCCGAGGGCTACCTCAAGGACTTCACGCAGCTGAGCAATTTCAACCGCAACAAGCTCTTCCCAGACAACGTCGTCTACGCGGACGAGCCGGACGCCTTCAAGAAAGACTTCATCGTGGAAACCGGCCGGGCCATCGGAGCTGACTTTGTGGTGAAGTACGAGGAGCGGGAGACCTACCTGTGGTTCGTGTACGGACTCGGCGACGTGGACCGTTGGGATGGGCTGCGCTGGTACGACCCGGTCTTTGACCGCCGCCACAACGTGAACCTAGTGGCCAGCCAAGGCTTCGACCAGGGCAAGTGGCTCTTGTCGGCTCGGTGGAATCTTGGCTCTGGATTGCCGTTCACCCAAAGCCAGGGCTACTACCAAGCCCCTAGTACGGGTGGAGGCATCGACGGCGATTACTTGACGGGCAACCCGAGCCAAGTGAGCATCTACCTCGCAGGGTTGAACGAGGGACGCTTGCCGGCGTACCACCGTTTGGATGTGAACGTCAAGCGCCTTTGGAAGGACGTGGGCGGGGGAGAGATGGAACTGTCTGCCGGCGTCACCAATGTGTACAGCCGCGAGAACGTGTTCTACATCAACCGAATCACCGGCCAGCGAAAGAACCAGTTGCCGTTCTTGCCGAGCGTGGGCTTGGACTGGTCGTTCTGACCCGTGGGGTCAGCGGCCTTGCGCGGCCGTCAGCAATTGTGAAGCTTGCCCGAGGGCCTCGGCCGTGATTTCCGAGGCGCTTAGCATGGTGGCGATGGCCTGAAGCTTTCCTTCTTCGTCCAGCGCTGTGACGTCGACTTCCGTGGTCGTGCCATCCGTGGACTTTCTCACCTCCCAGTGGTGTTCGGCTTGCGCCGCGACTTGAGGCAAGTGCGTGACGGAGAGGACCTGAGTGGTCTGATCTGAGTGGGCGATCGCCCGCATGGCGGCGCCCATGAACGACGCCACTTCACCGCTGACGCCTGTATCAATTTCATCGAGCACCACCACTGGGGTGGATTGAATCTGGGCCAACACCGACTTCAACGCCAAGGCAAACCTCGCGCGCTCCCCTCCGCTGGCCACCTTGGTCAGGGGCTGCAGGGGCGAGCCGGGGTTGGACGAGAATTGGATGACAGGGCTGTCGAGGCCGAGTGTGTCGGCTGGGACATCCTCGCTCTCCCAATCCATGGAGGCGTAAGGCATCTTCAAGTCGCCAAGCAGGGGCAACACGCGTCCTGCGACAGTCGCACCCGCGGCCAGGCGCGCTTCGCGCAAAACCTGGCCTGCGGACAGCATGGCAGTTTTGGCCTTGGCCATGACGGCCTCAGCTTCCTGCAAATTGTCGGCCAGGCCTTCCAAGCTCTGAATCTGCGTGTCCAGTTCATGCTGCTTGGCCAAGAGGTCTTCAGGCGAGGCGACGTTGTGTTTTTTCGAGGCGCTCCAAAGCGCGTCGTGGCGCTCCTCGAGCATGCGAAGCTTGGAGGGGTCTGGCTGCTTTTGTCGTCCCAAGTCATCGAGCGTGTAGGCCAAGTCTTGCAATTCGATGCGCACACTTTCCACACGCTCCAAGGCTCCGTCAATCTCGGCGTCCACGCCGGCCACCCCGCGCAAGGCTTTCAGGGCGCGGTCAAGCTGACCGAGGGCACTGATGTCATCGCCCTCCAGGGCATGAGCTGCCCCTTCAAGCCCAGAGTTCAATTCCGACGCTCTGCTCAGGGATTTTAGCGACGCTTCCAGCTTCGGCCAATCCAGCGCGTCCAAATTCAGCGCTTCCAACTCCGTGCGTTGGTGCTTGAGGTAGGCGACGTCGCCTTGGGGCGCTTTGGACAGGGCGTCGAGCTTTTTCCATGCCGCTGCTTTCTCCAACCAATTGCCGTGTGCGGCTTGGTAGGTGTGGACCGCACTGCGATGCTCGCCCACTTGGTCAAGCAAATGGCACAACGCCTCGCGTTCCAGGGAGACGCCGAGGTCATGCTGTTGGTGAATGTCCACCAACTGTTCCCCAAGCGCTTTGAGCTGGGCGACGCTGGCTTGGGCGTCGTTCACAAACACGCGCGAACGTCCATTTTTCAGGACTTCGCGGCGGATGGTCAGCCTAGGGGTGGCGGGCAAATCTTGCGCCAGCAACCAGCTTTTTAGATGTGGTGCACTGAACCAACCTTCCACGACGGCGCGGTCGGACGACAACCCCACGCTGGCGGTGTCGGCACGCTTGCCGAGCAACAAGCCCAAGGCGCCCATCAGGATGCTCTTGCCCGAGCCGGTTTCTCCAGTGAAGACGTGAAATCCTTCGTCCAAGTTGAGCTCCACTTCCGTGATGAGGGCGTGGTTTCGGATGTGAATCCGCCGAAGCATCAGCCCAAATTCTGGTCGTAGGACTGGATGTTGCCAGGGTCCAGCTGCTTCAGAATGGGGAGCAGACGGCCACGCTCTGCGTCGGGCGCAGGACTGAAGATGTTGATGATCTCGTCGCTCTTGGACAAGAAGAACACTTGAATGTTGTACGATCCAGGACGAATGCGATTCGTGGAGCGCATGTCAATGAGCGACTCGGCGATGGTCAACCGGCCCCCTTCGATGTCCTGGAACAACACGTCCAACCCTTTGCGGTGGTAGTTGTAGAGGCAAGTGCGCACCGGGCGGAAGGTCTGGCTGAGGTGATTTTCCACCAGCCAGTATCGGTTTTGCTTGCCTTGGGAGGCCTTCCATCCTCGCTCGCCCGCGTTTTGGGCGTTGGCCACAATCGCCTGCGCTTGCAAAAAGTGAGGGGTCCCACCTTCCAAGCTGAAAGTGTCGTAGTCCATCCCCAAGATCATGTAGGCGTAGTATGCCAGCAAGGAACTGAGGTTGTCGCGGTGCTGACCCGGATTGAAGAGGATGGTGCTGTTGTCCAACCACTCGAATTGAATGTCGCCGTCGTTCACCAGCAACACGGGCGTGTTGTAGTCCGAGTTGAACACAGGTCGGCTGCTTTGGACTTGCATGCTTCCCTTGAATACGGTTGATCCAACGGCTTCGCTTACAGTGAGTTGAATCGTGCACTCAATGCGCTCTTCGAATTCAAAATTGTCGTTTGTCCATCGGCGTCCGTTCATGAACTCTCGGATGCCGTCTTCCAACGCGTCGAACCTGCTCACGTCGACGTTGCTGATTTGTGGGGCAATGACCGTGACTGTGCAGTTGAGTTCTTGCGCACGCCCCGCGGTCGACATCACCACCCAGGCAAAACAGGCCACGGCAAGGCGCAAGGCCTGGGTGGTCCAAGAACGAAGGGGAAGGTGGAAGATCGAAGTCATGGAATCAAAGTTGTACGCCAAAGGTCAACGAGTTTTTGGGCAAGTTCGTCTTTCGCTTGCAAATCAAAACCCATCGTTTGTCCACTGGCATCGAGCACGGTCACTTTGTTGGTGTCGACGGCAAACCCAGCTCCGTCATCTTTCAGGGTGTTGAGCACAATCGCATCTAGGTTTTTCCGCACCAATTTGGCCTTGGCGCTGTCCAAGCCGTCGTCGGTTTCCAGCGCAAAGCCCACCAGGCATTGCGAGTTGGTCTTGGACTCGCCCATGCCGCGCAAGATGTCGGGATTCTCTTCCAATGCGATGGCCTCGGGCATGTCCGCGCGATGCCATTTGCTGCTGGAGGTGTGTGCCGGTCGGAAGTCGGACACTGCCGCACAGGCCACCCCCAAGTCCATGTTGGCCCAACACGATTGCACGGCCTCATTCATGTCCACAGCCGTGGACACGTCGATGCGTCGGTGGACACGCTCAGGGGTGGGCAAGGACACTGGCCCGGCGACTAGAGTCACCAGCGCGCCTTGGTCAGCGAAGGCAGCGGCCAGGGCGAAGCCCATCTTCCCGCTGCTGCGGTTGCCCAGGAAGCGCACGGCGTCGAGCGGCTCGTGGGTAGGGCCCGCGGTGATGAGTACTTGCTTGCCTGACCAGGGAAGGGATTTTTGAAAATGCGCTTCGACGTGGTTGGCGATGTCTTCTGGTTCCGCCATGCGTCCCTTGCCGACCAAGCCGCTGGCCAGGGGACCCGTACCAGGGTCGACGATGTCCACCCCGCGCGATTGGAGGACGCGAAGGTTTTCTTGGGTAGAAGCATGCGTGAACATGTCCAGGTCCATGGCCGGGGCCACGGTCACGGGGCATCGCGCGCTGAGGAGCACGGCCTGCAACAAATTCTCGCATTGGCCGTGAACCATGGCCGCCAAGGTGTTGGCGGTGGCTGGGGCCACGACAATCAGGTCTCCCCAAATCCCCAATTCCACGTGGTTGGTCCACACGCCGGCGTGCTCGTCTTCCGTGAAGTCGGAATGCACGGGCCGGTCGATCAACGTGGCCAGCGTCAGGGGCGTGATGAATTCAGTGGCGCCTGCAGTCATCACCACACGCACCTCCGCACCACGGCGCTTCAGTTCACGCGCCAGCGTGGCGCTTTTGTACGCGGCAATGCTCCCGGTGATGCCCAGGACGATGCGTCTTCCAGAAAGGGGGAGAGAAGGAGAGGCCAGTTCCATGGCCGTCCTTGTTTAGGCGTCGAGCTCCTTGGTGCCTGATTCAGCCTCGTCTTCGTTGGCGATGTGGAGGGACTCGTCTTGGAGTTCCTTGATCGCGATGCTGTGGGGCTTGGGCAAACGCTCGTAAAACTTCGAGATCTCGATTTGCTCGCGGTTCTCGAACACCTCCTCCAAAGAGTCGGTGGGAATCACGAACTCTTCCAGCTTGTCGGCCAACTCCTTCTTCAAACTGAGTGCCACTTGGTTGCTGCGCTTCGACAAGGCGACGATCGTTTCGAAGATGTTGCCAGTGCCGGACGTTTCCAAGTTGTGGATGTCACGGGTTTCCGTGGTGCGTTCAGCTTTGATGCTCTTGAAGTTGGTGCTCATGCGTCAGCGATTCGAGTCGGAGTTCTGTGAATTCACGTCCAAGTTGGCGATGGCGGCCACGCTGTTGTCGAAGAGACGTTGCGCTCGGGGCATCCATTCGCTTTCCGGGAAGCGGGACGCAAAGGTATGAAAAGCTTGAATAGCGTCGTTGTAGCGCTCGAGCTTTCTGCGTTCCGTGCTCAGTGCGGCGTATTGATAGTGGCTGTCGATGATCAAAAACTGCAACTCCTCCTGGAATGCTGAGCCGGGATAGTCGGCCATGGCGTGCTCCATGGCGATGGTCGCGCTCTTGAAGTTGCCCGTGGTGTGGTAGATGCGGGCGTTTTCGAAGGCCTTGCGCTCGAGCTTCAACCGGAGGTTGTCCACCATGGCTTGGCTGCTGTCGCGCAGCGCGCTTGAGGGGTAGCGGTCCATGAAGAGTTGCAGCTCGTCGATGGCGCTGCGGGTGTCGGTTTGGTCCAAGCTGGCGTCTGGAGACAAGTAGTACGAGCAAAGCGCCGCCCGGAACATGCCTTCCTCCACACGCGAATCGTTGGGGAAGGTCTTGGCGAACGACTGAAAGTAGTAACGACTCAGGTAGAAGTCGTTGACGCAATCGTGGGTCATCGCACGGTTCCAGTGGACGTCAGGCGCGCGCTCGGTGCCTCGGCTGAGTTGCATCAACTCGTCATACAGTGGAAGGGCTTTGAAGCAATCGCCGGAGTCGAGCGCCGTTTGGGCGAATTCCAACTTCTGCTCCACGGAGCCCGACTTCAAGATTTGGTTGTAGTCGGAGCATTGAGTGAGCCCGATCCACGCCACGCATGTCAGCGTGGCCAAGAAGGTGCTTTCAAACCGTGTGGGAGCCATGGTGGCGAAAGTACGACGCGTGCACCGAGCATTGGTGAAAACATTGTGAACGAGTTCTCATGCCCTTGGTTGAATGCAGTACGTTTGGTCTGCTTACTTTCGCACCTTCTAAATCTCTGATTTTTGGACATTTTTGATCGAATTCGTCAGGAGCGTGGCCCACTGGGACAACACGCCCGCGACAGCCACGGCTACTTCACTTTCCCAAAGTTGGAAGGAGAGATCAGCAACCGCATGACCTTCCGAGGAAAAGAGCTTCTCGTGTGGAGCATCAACAACTACCTCGGCCTTGCCAACCACCCTGAAATCCGAAAAGTGGACGCCGATGCGGCTGCCGAGTGGGGCATGGGGTATCCCATGGGGGCCCGCATGATGTCAGGCCAAACGTCCCAGCACGAAGCCCTCGAGCAGGAGCTCGCCGACTTTATGCAGAAGGAAGACGCTTTTCTGCTCAATTTCGGCTACCAGGGTTGCCAGAGTGCCATCGAGGCGTTGGTGTCTCGCCACGACGTGATTGTGTACGACAGCGAGTCGCACGCGTGCATGGTGGATGGCGTGCGTTTGCACCAAGGCAAGCGCTTTGTGTTCCAGCACAACGACATGGA
>JBMZAB010000046.1:0-14893 GCA_049610985.1 Flavobacteriales bacterium
TCGAACGCGTCCACGACTATTTCAGCTTGCATGCCCGCCTCGGCGTTGTAGCCCACAGGACAATCGTACTGGTACACGCCAGGGATGTCGAAGGTCACGACGCCCAAGCACGTGCCCTCGATGGTGCCTTCCGCTTGGTCCAACGCGAACACCTCCGGATTGCCAAAGGACGCACCCGTCACCGTGCTCGAATCTCCATTGACGCCGTGCAACCCCTCGATGTTGATGAACGCAACCGTCTCGCCCGGCACCACCGTCAAACTCGACGGCGTGAACTCGAAGTTGGTCACGATGACGTTGTGGTCGGCCTCACACTGGCCCCACGCCATGGCGCAGCACCACAGCATGGCAAGGCTCCACGACATGCGAAATGCGTTTTGTATCATGTACTTGCAACAACGTAGGACGGAAAAGGTTGCTTCCGGTCACCTCAGTCGCCGGACCAGTTCCACGAGGGCCACTTCCACGCCGCCCACCACCAAGGCCACAGCCGTGGCGGCCAAGGGACCCGGCCAAGCCTCGACCAGGTGATGCACCATGTGCACGTGGTGAATGATCATGTCGCCGGCCACGAGAAGCAGCGCCACGGTTCCAAGCAAGCCGATGGCCTTGATGACCCAAGGCAACGCGGCCACCATCTGCCGGCCCAGCACACGCAAAACGCGTTGCGGGCGCTTCATGAGCGCCAACCCGACGTCGTCCATCCGCACAATGACCGCCACCAAACCGTACACCCCCACGGTGGCCAGCAACGCCAAGAGCACCACAACAGGCACTTGCACCGAAAGCGGCTCGTCCACCACGGACGCAAGGGCCAAGAGCACAATTTCAATGGACAACACCACGTCCACCAGCAACGCGGCCCTGATTTTTTGGGCTTCGGGCAAGATGGGTTTGTCGGCATGCGAAGTGGCCCCGGCCGCATGAATTTTATGCCACACTTTTTCCGCCCCCTCGTACGCCAAGAAGCCGGCGCCGCAGAGCAGCACCACATCCAAGGCAGAAGGCATCAGGCTGTGGAACAGGAAGGCGAGTGGCACGATGATGGCCTTGTTGAGGAGCGAGCCCTTCCCAATGGCCCAGAGCACCGGCAACTCCCGTGAGGACTCAAATCCAACAGCCTGCTCTGCGTTGACCGCCAAGTCGTCGCCCAGGATGCCTGCCGTCTCTGCCATGGCCGTCTTGCTGGCCACAGCCACATCGTCCATAAGCATGGCGATGTCGTCCAGAAGTGCAAAAAAACCCGTGGCCATGGTTCAAAGATGGCCCATTCTGGGAATCACCCTTTGTGCAAGCCGCACTCTTTGGTGGATTGTTCCCACCACCACCTGCCGGCGCGGGGGTGCTCGCCATCCATCACCGCCCTGGTGCAGGGGGCGCAGCCGATGGAGGGGTAACCCTTGCGGTGAAGAGGATTGGTGGGGACGCTGTGAGAATTGACGTACGTGTCAAGGTCTCCGTCTGTCCAATCCAGCAGCGGATTGTATTTCAACTTGCCAGACATGGCGTCCCGTTCCAACCGCGTGAGCCCAGCCCGGTTGTCGCTTTGGGCACTCCGAAGGCCCGTCACCCACACCTCAGCGCCTTCAAGCGCACGGTGCAACGGATCAATCTTGCGAATGCCGCAGCAGGTCTTGCGCGCCTCAACGGACTTGAAGATGCTGGACATGCCTTGGCTGTTCACGAAAGCCTCCAACGACTCGGCTGCCGGGAAGTACGTCTCAAACTCCAACTCTGGATACATCGCCCGCGTGCGGTCCATGAGGTCGTAAGTCTCTTGAAACAGGCGCCCCGTGTCCAAGGTGACAACGCGCACAGGCAACGCGTTCCGGGCAATCAAATCCGTCAAAGCCTGGTCCTCCAACCCCATGGACGTGGTGAACACCACTTTGCCTGGATGCTGGTCGCACAAGGTTTTCAGACCCACCACGGGGTCGGTCCCCACCGAAGGTAGCGCGTTGATCATGGCCGCGAAAGTAGGGGGCGCTTCTGAAACCTACAAAGCCTATGGGATTAATCTTGTTCCCTCACCAAATCCCACAACGTGCGCTTCTCAAGCACCGCCAAATTGGCGTCCCGCACTTCGGCCATGATGTGGTGCAGCCCACATTGTTGCTCGTTGCACCCTTCGCACTTCTGATAAAAGTTGAGACTCACACAAGGCAGTTGGGCGATGGGGCCATCGAGGATCCGGATGACTTGCGCCAACGGGATGTCCTCGGGGTGGCGACGCAAAAAATAGCCCCCACCCTTGCCTTTTTTGGAATCGAGCACCCCTGCCCTTCTCAACTCCAGAAAAATGGACTCCAAGAACTTCACGCTCATGGGCTGGGTCTCCACGATGTCGCGGATGGAAATGGGCCTCGTTTCAGACGGCAACTCTCCACCTGCGTGTTCACGGAACTGGCCTGAAGACTTCTCCACCATGACGGCCAAGGCCCGGAAGGCGTATTGCGCTTTCTTGGAGAGCATGAGTCCAAATTAGCACCCAGACCCCAAAAATCCCACCGCGCTGGTGGGAGCTTCTGGGGTCAGTACCGCTTCTTCTTGCCTTTCACCCCAAAGCCAGGACGGCCAGACGACTTGCCTTGCCATGGCGCTTCTCCGCCTGGCTTGAAACCGCCTTTTTTCTTGTGCTTCTTCTTGGCCTTGCCCGCCCCCATGGGCTTGCCCGGCTTGGAATCTTCCCACTGCGGGGTGGACGCACCGCCGCCGTGATGCCCTTTGCTCTTGTAGGGCTTTTTGAACGGCTTCTTGCGGAAGGGACGCTTGCCGCGTCCGTCTTGGTCGCCCCAATCGCGTTTGGGCTTTCCGTGGGCAGATTGATTGAGGTCCGCCTTGGTGCCGGTGTCCAACTTGCGAAGCTCCGTCAGCACGACCTGACGAAGCAGTTCCTCCTTGGAGAGGTCGCCAAACAACAACGACATCTGTTCCCAAATCTCCTCGGGAATGCCCCGACCGACCGGCAAATCCAACACGCCCCTGCCCCATGTGGAGAGCCTGGCGTGGACAATCTCCTCGGGGTTGGGCACCATGGCCTGTGTGAACTCGATGTCCAACGTCCGCGACAACCGGTTGAGGTGTCCCCGCTCCTTCACCCCCATCAGCGCCAATGAAATGCCCTTCTTGCCCGCCCGGGCTGTGCGGCCGGACCGGTGGGTGTAGTAGGCAGCTTCCCCTGGCAGCGAGTGGTGAAAGACGTGGGTGAGGTTGTCCACGTCGATGCCTCGGGCGGCGACGTCGGTGGCCACCAACACTTGGAGGTGCTTTTGCTTGAAACGGAGCATCACCCGGTCGCGTTGGGCCTGGGACATTTCTCCATGAAGCGCGTCGGCGCGGTAGCCTCGCTTCAGCAAGTCCTCTGCCAAGGCTTGCGTGTCGCGGCGCGTCCGGCAAAACACCACCCCGTACAAGTCAGGATCCAAGTCCAAGAAGCGCGCGATGGCCTCGGATTTGTCCGAGTGACGCACCAATGCAAACTGGTGGTCGATGTTTTGGTTCACCGTCGCCGACTGGTTCACTTTCACCTCCAACGGGTCGGTCATGTACTGGCCCACCATCCGCCGAATCTCACGTGGCATCGTGGCAGAAAACAGCCACGTGCACTTGTCTTCGGGCGTGAATGACAAGATGGTGTCAAGCTCCTCTTTGAACCCCATGTTGAGCATTTCGTCTGCTTCGTCCAACACCAACTGGCGGATGCGGTCCAGCTTCACGGCCTTGCGCTTGACCAAGTCAATCAAGCGTCCAGGCGTCGCAATGACCACGTGGCGTGGTGACTTCAATTGGCCAATCTGTGTGGCGATGTTGGCCCCGCCGTACACGGCCACCGTGCGGATGCCCTTCTTGTGCTGGGCGAATTTCTCAAGTTGCTCGGCAATCTGCTGGCCCAATTCACGGGTGGGCGCCAGCACCAAGGCTTGCACGTGGTCCCAATCGGGGTCGAGGTGGTCGAGCAGCGGCAATCCAAACGCCGCCGTTTTCCCGGTGCCTGTTTGGGCAAGGCCGATGAAATCTCGGTCGCCTTCCAGCAAAAGGGGAATGGCCTGGGCCTGAATGTCGGTGGGCGTCTCGAACCCCATCTCGGTGATGGACTTCAAGAGCGGGGCGGAAAGCCCAAGGGTGTCAAATGTGTTCAATGCAGGCCGATTCAAAGGACAAAGGTCGGCCACAACTGGCTCAATGCTCGGACCTTTCTCTCCTCCGGTCCATGTGAACAAGATGGCGAACGGCGCTTCCAAAGAACCCCAACCCTGCCATGAACACCGCCAAACCCAGGGTGCCTTCTCCGACCCAGTTCCAAAACGCCTCGCCCGCGGTCCGACGTGCAGACGCATCCATGGCGACGCACAATCCAGCGCCCATCCACACGTTGGACAGCCCGCCGTGGATGAGCCACACGCGTCGGTGGTCTTGCAAGGAATTCCCCATGTCAGTCTGTGTTGAACACCTCCCACGCAGGAAGTGCGTGCCATTGAAAATCAAACAACGCCGCGTTTTCCCAGGCGCTGCCTTCGGTCGACGTTTCCCCTTGAGATGCCACCCAGTCAGGCGCCCAATAACACCATCCTGCGCACACGTCGGGTCCCAAGGCGGAAAGTGCTGCATCCATCGCGGCCAAATAATCGCGCTGCCCGTCAGGGCTGAACGCGTACCCCGGTGTTTCGTCGCCTGTCCACCACAGGTTGTCTGTCCAGTCATCCCATTCAGAAGTCCACGCGTAGGCCGTCTCGGCAAGGAACACAGGTCGGTTCATCCCTTCGGAGAGCGCCAACACGTGGTCGGCCACAGCTGTCAAGTCTTGGAGGTGCCACTTGCTGTACTGGCTGACGGCCAACATGTCCGGCACAAACCCTGCAGAGGCCAAGTTGTCGAAGAACCAAGGCGCCGCCTGCAAACCCGCCACATGAACCAACACCGCACATTCTGGGAAGACCTCGTGCACCGCACCTGCTCCAGCTTGCAACAATTCAGAAAGGGAATCAAATCCGTTGTCCAACGCACCATGGGGCCACATCATGCCGGGGTTGATTTCATTGCCCAATTGGACCATGGCCGGAGGCGCTCCGCGGGCTTCAAGCACTTCCAAGGCGCAACGCACATGGCACGTCATGGCATCTTTGACCGCCTCAAAAGACATTCCTTCCCAAGCACCAGGCAGGGTTTGGTGACCTGGATCGGCCCACGTGTCGCTGAAATGAAAATCGAGCAACACGTCCACGCCCAAATTGTGCCACATCTCTGCCTCGTCCACCACTTCGAGCCACGAACTGTGCAACCCTTCATGGGGGTTGTGCCAAACGCGCAACCGCACCACATTCACGCCTTGGTCGCGCATCCATGCACGGGGTTCTTCGATCAACACACCCTCGTCCGTGCGGTACACGACGCCGTGGTGAATCATTTCAGGAAGGAAAGAGGCATCGACGCCTCTCCAGGTTTGAGCGCACAACGAGCAAGACATCAGCAAGAGCCAAGCAGCTCCGAGTCCCCTCATGCCGCATTGAATCATTCACACAAGGTGTTGAACCTGGACAAGGTCAACAGAATGTCGCTGACATTCACGAACCCATCCCCTGTCACGTCGCCCTCACAAGGCTGTTCGGCAGACAGAGAACTCGTGTCCGGGAACGTGCATGTGCCGTCGTCGAGCGTGGCACCCTCATTGTAGTTCAAGGCCTCCACGTAGGTGCACCCCAACATTTCGTCTGCATCGCACACGCCATTGAGGTTGACATCGCCCTGGCACGTTCCACCGCACACCCCAAGGGCGTCCGCGTCAGAGCATGGGGCATACACATCGCACACGCCATCGCCGTCGGCATCTTCCAGGCAATCCCCCCCGCATTCACCCAAGGCGTCTTGCTCGTAAATGCACAGGGTGGGCGCTGAGATTTGCGCTGTGACGTCGTAGTTGCAGGCAAACAAGTCCAAGCAACCTCCACAGCTCGTGAAATCGCAGAGCTCGAGCACCACGTATTGCAACGCGGGGTCGTAGTTGCATGCGAAGGGAATGGAACAGCCGGCGCACGACTCGAAATCGCACATCTCGATGATGGCGTAATCCAAGTTGGGGTCGTAGTTGCAGGCAATGGGCACCATGCAACCTCCCTGAATGCAAGACCCGTCGTCTTCCGTGGCATAGGGGTTGTACATCGGATTGCCCAGCTCTGTGCAGCCCAAAATCTCGAATGGATCGCACACGCCGTCGCCGTCTTCGTCGTCGAGGCATTCCCCGTTGCAATCGTATCCCAACGTTGCGTAGAAACACGAGTTGTCGTCGATGTACGCCTCTGGCATGAAGTTGCACGCCGCAGGGTTGGTGCAGCCTTCCACCTGCAAGTAGTCGCAGATGCCGTCGTCGTTGTCGTCCTGGTCGCACGAGCCACCGCACACCCCCACGGCGTCCAGCTCGTTGCCCTCGCAATCGCAATCTCCGGGGGGAATGGGGCTGCAGCCACAATCGTACACCGCGCCAGGCCCTGCACAAACCCCACACTCGTCGATGACCCCGAAGCAGGTGTCCTCGTCGTTGCAAATGCCGTCGTCGTCTTCGTCCAAGTCGATCACGAACCCTGTACCCAAAGCCCCTCCAGAACAGAGGTCGCACCCAAGCGCGTACTCACAGGGGAGCGGATCTGTGGCCAAGGCATGGTAATTGCACGCCACCGGGTCTTGACACCCTTCCACCTCGTCGGCGTTGCATACGCCGTCCAAATCGTCGTCGTTGGCCAACACCACCCCGCTGCCGTCGGTCGCGCCAGAGCATGTCTCGCACGGGGTGAACGGGTACACGCACAAATCAGGGTCGCTGTCCGTGGCGAAGGCATTGAAGTTGCACGCGAGAGGCGCCAAACATCCCACCACTTCTTCCACATCGCACACCCCGTCTCCATCGGTGTCAACCTCGCAGTCGCCACCACATTCACCCACCGCATCCAGTTGGTTGCCGTCGCAATCGCATTCCCCTTCCAAAATGGGCGCGCAGCCACATTCGTAAACTGCACCAGGACCGTTGCATACCCCGCAGGTGTCCAAGGCGCCCACGCATGGGTCCACGTCGTCGCACACTCCGTCGCCGTCTTCGTCCGACTCGCACGCTCCGCCACATTCACCCAGGGCGTCCAAGATGTTGCCGTCGCAATCGCATTGGCCATCCAAGATTCCAGGTCCGTTGCAGATGCCGCATTCGTCGTATTCCCCCACGCATGGATCCACGTCGTCGCAGACACCATCCCCGTCTTGGTCGAGTCCCGTGCCTCCGCACACGCCGCATTCGTCCGTGTACAAGCAACTGCCGTCGTCGACCACGGCATCCGCGTCGAAAGTGCATGCCATCACGTCCGTGCAACCTTCGGGGTACACGCACGACCCGTCGTCATAGAACACAGTGCCCTCGGGGTACGACTCGAAATTCAGCGCCGTCTCGTCCGTGCAGGCGCCACACTCCCCGTTCCCGCTGCAAATGGGGAACACCGCCCGGGTTTCCTGCTCGGGGTCGCCGTGGGTGTAGTACTGCACCCGGATTTGGCCTGAAAGCGTTCCCGCGGTTGTGATTTGCGCCACAAGCACTTCACGCGTTTCTCCCGCATATCCCACATGCCCGGGTGTGGGCGCGTCGTTGTGCCAAGTGAACGGTGCACCTGTGGCCGTGGACACCGCAATTCCATCCCCATACGCCCCGGCAAACTGCAATTGGATGTCCACAGAACTGGTCAGGGTCAGTTGGGCTTGCTGAGCGAAAGTGGCGTTGTCGGCGCCTGTCGTCAAAAAGCTGTCGAAGGCGATCTCAGGAAACGATCCAAAAAACGCCGGATACACCCCCGACGCGTTCCACGACGCATTCAACGGATCGTTGTACCATGCGCCACTTGTCGACGACAGCTCAAACACATCCTGGTGGTCGCCCGAACAGGACAACAAGTAGTCGTCCTCGTGCAAGAAATGCATGTAGACGCGGTACGTCGTTTGGCCTGCAAGCACCCCTTCATCGTGAACCTCCACTGGTCTTGCTTCCAGCCAATGCCCCAGCTCCGCTTCCTCAGCATAACCCGTCGAAGACAAGGGATGCACCTGCGCTGCAAAGTCGGCCTGTGCAAAAATCAGACCGAGCAGCACAAAAGCGATTTGAATCGAGCGCGGATGAAAAAGAGTCTTCATGATGTTGGTTGGACCCAGGGGGTGATGCACGAGTACGCAACCATTCCACGATGGGTTTCCATAAGTAAGTTACGAAAATAACCTCACGAACCCTGCATGTTGTTCGGCAACTTGTGTCACATGGGTGCAATACAGCATGCGCAAGGCCTGGCTTTCCCGTTCTTTGCGGCAAGATTTTGTTCTATGAAAACAACCCTCTCCCTTCTTCTGGCTTGCATGTCACTGTCTGTGCTCGGCCAGTCTCAACTCTACGTGCTCAACGAAGGCCGCTTCGATTGGAACACCGGCGTCATCGATGAAGCTCCCAGCCTTGGGGTCATAGACCTCGCCGCGTCGAGCTACGCCCAAATCGCGTCCTTCGACTCCATCGCCTTTGCGACCGACCTCGAAGTGCAGGGAGGACATGCCTACGTCTGCCTCGAGAATACAGTGATGAGGGTGGATCTCACCACAGGAGAAATCCTGCACGAGGCGGCGCTTGAAGGCGCACAAGAATTGGCGTTGCTCGACGGGATGCTTTATGTCACTCGAGGTGGGCGCGACCCGGTCACCTGGGGACCGCTTGACCTCGAGAGCCACTTGGCGTGGCTCAACGCAGACGATTTGTCGTTCGAAGGCGAACTCACCCTGGCGGCGGGCCCTCAGTTCGCGTGCCAGGCCATTTGTGTCCACAACAACCTTGTGGTGGTTGGGGTGAACAACGGCTGGGTGTGGGGCGGCGAAGTGGGGCTTGTGGGCACGTACGACCCTGCTTCAGGCCTATACACTGAAGTGGACTTGGGCGAAGCCGGCAAAAACCCCGTGGCCTTGCACGAAGTGGACGGTGCGGTGTTGTCTGTCAACAACGGCGATTGGAATTCGACTTCGGTCAGCCGCGTGGTGGCTGGCGAGACGCTGGACGTCTCCACGGAGGTTCTGGCCGACGTTGCCGCGGGGTGCAATGCATCCGCATTGGTGTCTGCCAACCGCCTGGCGCTTCAAATCGACGAGGAGGCTGGCCTGCGCCTTGTCGACGGCGCCACTGGTCTTGGCACTGGCGAAACCCTGAATCCAAACGCGTCCAGCGCCTACAGCCTGGCCATTCACCCCACCAGCAACATGACATTCAGCGGCGTGACTGACTTTGTCTCTGAAGGCCATGTGGAGATGCACGACGACCTCGGAAACTTGGTTGGGTCTGTGCAAGTGGGCATCGCCCCAGGCACCTTGGTTTGGGGAGAAACCGCCACAGACAATTTGAACGACATCATGCACGGCAACGCGGCATGGCCCGCAGGCACCTACAACCTCCTGGGGCGTGCGATGGCTCCTCATCAAGCCACTGCTGGCCAAGTGTTGCTCCACGTGGACTCACGCGGCATCGTCACCAAAGAAGTGGTGGTGCGCATGGATTGAGTTCGCAAAAACTGAATGCCCATGAAAAAGGGAGGCCGCCTGGCCTCCCTTTCTTGTTGGACGGTTGGATGACAATCACTCCACTTCCACGTGGAATCCAGTCTCCATCTCCACACCGCTTGCATCTGTGGCCTTCATTTCGAAGTGATGCTCGCCGCCCTCTGCGGGCACCGTCACCGTCTCAGAGAATTCGAAGTTGGTGGCGCCTGCTGGGTCCAAGGCCACTTCCCAGACAACCGATTCTGTGTCTTCAGAAATGAGCTCCAACACGGCGGTAGCCACGCCGTCGCTGTCGGCCACGGTGCCCGCCACGACCACATCGGTGCCTGCCGCCCACGTGGGCTCGCCGTGCCACATGGCAGGATCTTCACCTCCCACCTCTGTCAAGGTGAACTCGGGCAAATGGTCATTCTCCACGTGCAAATCGGTGGCCAACGTGGTTGAATTTCCAGCCTCGTCCACCAAGGAAACGATCACGTGCCACACCCCGCGCGCGGTCAAAGGCACGTCCACGTGCAAATCCACTTCCGCCTGGGTGCCAGTCAACGCTTGGGTTTCAAGCACGGCCCAATCTGTGCCGCTGTGCAGCACCAAGCCGTGCTCGTGCTCCTCCTCGCCTTCCTCCTCGTCTTCGTGGGCGTGGCCTTCGCCGTTGTGGATGTCCCAGCGCACTTCACTCAAGGCTTCGTTGTCACAAAAGATGTCTTCCAAATCGACGTGATCGCCGGCTTCGGCTTCAATTTCTTCCGCAGTGACGCTGTTGGTTGCGCCCAAGCCCGTGCATGCGGTGGGCGCTTCCGTGTCCGTTTCTTGGCAGGACACCAATGCCATGGCCACCAGGGCGGCAGCCGAAGATTGAATGAGGTTCAATTTCATAATGATGATGATTGTTTGTTTGATTTTGATTTGGTGTGTTTCAACGATGCGTTGAAACTGAGTTGCACCCAGCGTCCTTGGGCGACAAGCCCGAGGACGCGATAGGCGCTGACGTGGTCAAGCCACGCCTGGTTGAAGGCGTTGTGGACTTCCAAAGCCCACACGCCTTGCTCCGTGACATGGCGAATCGCCACATCTGCAAGGACGGCGCCCGGGGTGGACGCCTCATTGCGCGCAGTCAACACAGCTGGCGCGAGCGCCCGGCAACCCAGACTCCATACCAGCTGCGTTCCGACTTCCCCTGACCATTCCAGTCGAGATTGAGCAGGTGTCGTGAACGGCAACCCGAGTCCGGTTTGCAATTCCCACTGCCCAAGCACCGAACCTGACCAGTGCAGCTCTTGGGACGTCCAGCGGTGCGCCAGGGTCCACTCGGCACCCGTCCGGAAGGCGTCGTTGGCCATGAATTCATAGATCTGACCGGCGTGGGCCACCGGCGCAAAATGCGCGCTCGGTGTGAGCGAGATGAATCCCGCATGCAGCGCGGCAAACCCCTGAACCTGCCAAGACCAACCTAGGCCGTCGAGATTCTGCATCTCCACCTGACCTCTTCCCTCCAAGGCCCATTCTGTGGACAGGTTGGGGTTGCCTTGCTCGAACCGGAACGAGCCGTGGTGGATGCCGTTGGCACCCCATTCGTGGTTGCTTGGAACGCGTCCGTAAGCCACCACCGTCCACAATCCGTCCAGCTCTGGCCGTTCGAATCGCAGCGGGGTTTGCCAGGACAACATGCCGCCCGGGAGCGTCTTGTGAAAAGGCGTCGCTCGAACGTCGTCGCCCACCACGTCGCCCGCTGCGTTGAACAGGGGCTCTGTGTGGCCCACTTGGCTCGCTTGAACCAAGTCCACACGCCCCGACAACGTAGAGCCCGAAAGCCTGGCCTCTCCCATGAAGGAGGCGCGCGCACGTCGGTGCGAGGGCAACAAGAACTCCCACCCTGTGGTGGCCACGTGCTGAACTTCAGTCTGGGCTCCATAGGAACCGTGCGCACCCGTGTGGCGAGCCTCGGCAAACCCAGCAAGTTCCTCCAACGACAAGCTCAGTTCCGACGTCGGCAACGGCCCCCATCCGTGAGCGTGAGGCGGGGCAAATTCCTGCCTTCGGTTCCACGACGTCGACACCTTGTAAACCCACCCCTCAGAAACGATGGCCTGGGGGGCAGACCATTGGACAAGGGATTGGAACCGCGAGGCATGTTGGCTTGGCAAGCGGACCTCAAAGGATTCCTGGTTGGGCGCCAAATCGCCCTGCATGGGGAGACCGACGATTCCAGGGAACATGCCCTGACGCACGTCCGACAGCCTCATGGACCAGGACAAGTGACGACCTGCCTCTGTCCATCGTCCCACCCCCAACACGGCATGACCTGCACGGCCGGCCGTGTTCGGAAGCTCTCCCGTCTCCAAGGCGTAGGTCCTGTCCAAGTACGAGAATTCCCGTTGAGGCACCTGGCTGGAACCACAAGCAGACATGGCGATGCCCGCATGCCAGTGGGTCTCGTCCTCAGTGGACGCGTGCAGGGCGTGGAACGCCGCTTGGGTTTGGCCCAGACGGCCCCTGGTTCCCCAAGTCGTTTGTTGGCCTGTCGTGTTCAGGATGCTTGGAGATTGAAACCTCAATCCTCCCGCCACCGCTTCCGGCCCCATCCAAACTTGACCGCCACCGGGCACCCACGCCGTGGCGACTTGCAGCTCAGGAGCCACCAAGATGCCGTGGTCGCTTCCCCAGCGTCCGCCCTGCTGAGGGACGCCGTCTTCGAGGACCGCCACACGAGATCCGAAGAGTCCACGCACCACGGGTTGAATCATGCCAGCCCCGAGGTCGAGGCTTTGCAAACCGGGAGTGGTGTCCAAGGCTCGCATGAGGTCAGACGCGTCGAAAGTTTGGCCTTCCGGCTCCACATGCCGCACGGCCGACACCGTCGCTTGAGACAAGCTGAAGCCCAGCGGTTCCAACCACACGTCCACATGCTCACGCCCGTCCATCTGGACAGTGGCGGT
Source organism: Flavobacteriales bacterium (assembly GCA_049610985.1). GTDB lineage: Bacteria > Bacteroidota > Bacteroidia > Flavobacteriales_D > Sanyastnellaceae > UBA11663. The sequence continues at coordinate 12,492 of JBMZAB010000046.1, forward strand.
GTGGTGGCCCTCTGCGACCAACGTCAACGAATCCACTCCATGTGGACAAGCCACCCGGAAGGTGCCCCAGGTGTCTGTGGTGGACGCCAAACCGCATGGCCACGCCATCACAAGCACCTCAGAGAGAGGGCGCTGCGAAGAGCTTTGAAGCACGTGGCCGTGCACCGCTGAGGCAGGTTGAGCTTGGCCCCAACACCATGTTGAAGCCCAACACAACACCCACCACAACAACGCACGACCCTGCTTTCCTAGAATGATAGGACACAAGGCCTGCATGGCTGAAGGTTGAATGGAACGGGGGGACTGTGAAATCAGCCGACGGCGGGCGGTCCCCTGTCGGGTTCGGTCAACCGTTCGTGTGGAAGCACTGCCGCCTGAAGCACTGGCCAGACTTGAGATTGACCCTCATGTGCAATCCACGAGCAAAGATCCTCCAAAGCTGGATGTGGGCCTTCGGGAGCCCAATCCCAACCACACACCTCGCACACATGCAAGTGCTCCGAAAATTGAGTGTCTTCATGCGTCCCCTCCCACACGGTGCATGACGCGTGGTGGTGTGCGTGCACCCCGTGGTGCGCATGGTGGGAACAACCGGACACGACGTGGCCCAGTTGGTGGCCAAACTGCAACACCGTCAACACCGTCCAAATGCCCATGAAGAACACGGCGGCACACGTGGAAATCAGACGGCCCCAGATCATGGTGCAAAGCTAGGGGCTTCGCCGGTCTCTTCACCCCATCCAAGGTCACAAGTCTGCTTAACTTCGCGGCGACATGAGGCACTCCCCTGACTACACCATCCAAGGCATCCAGCACATGGGCATCGCTGTGTCCGATATGGACGCCAGCTTGAAACTGTACCGCAAGTTGTTTGGGTTGGACATCCCATTTTTCGACGCGGTGGCTGCGGCCCCTTTGATGGACAGCCACTGCAACGGAGAAACCATCGTGAAACGCGCCAGCATGGTGATGAACATGCAAGGCGGTTGCGCGGTGGAAGTGGTCAGCCCCACGAGTTTCGAGCCTCGCCCGTGCGTGTTCGAGCCGCAAGTCGGCGATTTGGGGATCGGATGTACGTTCATCAAAACCCGCGACGTGCGCGCCATGCACGCCCACGCCCGTGCCTTGGTCGGCGACAAGTGCGACGCCGCCTTGAGCAAGACCCCGCTTGGGGAGGACACGTTCCACGTTCGGGATTTGGACGACAACCTCTTTCAAATCCTCCCTTCCAACCATTGGTTCTCCAACTCTGGGCACCCCTCTGGGGGCGTGATGGGAGGTGTGGTCGGGGTGACCGACATGGAAGCCTCATTCAAGTTGTACAAAGACATCCTGAAGTACGACAAGGTGTTGCTGGACGAAACCGGAACGTTCGAGGATTGGGCTCACTTGCCGGGCGGAGACCAAACTTTCCGCCGCGTGATCCTCGCCCCGTCTCACCCCGGCACAGGGGGGTTCGCCTCCTTGATGGGGCCGACGCGCATCGAATTGGTGCAAGCCATGGACAGAAAAGGCCGGTTCCTGTTTGAAGACCGCATTTGGGCCGACACCGGCATCGTGCACCTCGGGTTCGACATCCGAGGCATGAAGCCACTGGGCAAGGCCTTGGGCAAGGAAGGCTTCGGATTCCGTTGCGACAGCAACGAAGCGCTGAACATGGGCGACCACACCCGCGTCCACTGCACCTACATCGACGACCCCGACGAGGCGTGGATTGAGATGATTGAAGTCCACAAAATTCCCATTCTCGAAAAACTTGGATTGTTCTTGGACGTGCAGAAACGCCCCGCCAGCCAGCCCTTGCCCAAATGGATGCTGCATGCCCTGCGCTTCAACCGCATCAAGGACTGAGTCGTCTCCCACTGCAACTTTCTATCGTTTTTCATGGTTGTTGAATCGACATGAAGATGCACGCTCGTTTTCCAACCTGGTCTCGACTGGCGCTCGTCGTCCTGGCGTTTGGTGCCGTTTCATCCGTCCTAGGACAAGCTTGCGAGACGGTCACCATCGAGGTGTTGACCGACAACTGGCCTGGAGAAATCGACTGGGTGCTGACGGGTGCACCAGGCCCCAACGTCGACACAGAGTCCTACAACTGGGGCCAAAATGGACAGTTGTTCACCTACGACTACTGCCTTGAGGACGGGTGCTACACCTTCACCATCACCGACACGTTTGGAGACGGCATCTGCTGTGGGTATGGCCAGGGCTACTACAACATCTACGTCGGAGGCGCACTTGTGGCCACCGGCGGAAATTACAACTATTCGGAGAGCTACACGTTCTGCCTCGAGCTCGGGGATTGCTTCGATCCTGAGGCCTGCAACTTCAACCCCAACGCCGAGTCCGCCAACAACGATCTCTGCGAGTACGCCATCGACTACTATCCCTCTGGGCTGTAC
>JBMZAB010000047.1:0-14603 GCA_049610985.1 Flavobacteriales bacterium
CATCGGGGTCCATCAACTCTGTGGCAGCGGGATCCCAATCCTGAAATTCGCCTGCCACGTGCACCCCAAATGGCGACACCTCTTCGTTGCTCATGTCCACGCGGAAACGCACGGTGGTCATGCCGCACGCCGCACAGCTGTTGTAACACACCGTGGACGTCACGTCGCCCATGGTGCCGTCCACCATGATTTGGCGGTTGCCGTCGTACGCGCAGGCACCGGGAATGCTCTCGTCAGACCCCCAAGCGTTGCCGTTGATGAACTTGTACTGGTACGTCGCGGCGGTGTCCGAAGGGAAACTGTAGGACCACGTGCCGTCCATGTTGTCTGTCATGGGCGTGGCCCCAGGATCCCAACCTTGGAAGTTGCCCGCCACGTGAACGCCGTCTGCGCTCACCATTTCGTTGGTCATGTCGACCGTGAGGGTCACCATGGTTTGGCCCCAGGCTGCCGAGCCCAGGAGAGCCACAGCGACAAGAGAGAAAAATTGTTTCATCGTGTAACGTTAGATGGTTTGGTGTAAAAATGACACTTTCGAGCAAATCTAGGGGGAAGGGGCCCGACATTCGTCCCCCACAGAATCCGATTTTCGCAAAATCATGAACAACACTGTCCACAACATTGCTTGCGTTTTCGCCTTGGGCCTGAGCGCCTTGGCCGCGGTAGCCCAGACAGGGCACGTCGATCCTCCTGGATGGTGGGGCGACTTGGAAGAAGGAAAGGTGGAAGTCCTGGTTTCGCACCCAGACCTCGGCGTTCCCAGAGACGTCGACACCGACAACGACGGGGTGACCCTGCTGAGCTGGCGCCCTTCCACCCTGCCTGGTCACGTTTGGATTGAATTGGACGTGTCCGGGGTCCAGGAGGTCACAGAAGTCGCCTTGAACGTCTTGCCGGAGCGAGGGCGCTGGACTTCTTTTCCGTTTCAAGTCGTGCCTGCCCTGCCCAGCAACCGCCTCGACCGGTGGGAAGAGGCACCAGCCATGTACCTCATCATGCCAGATCGATTTGCGAACGGCGATCCGTCCAACGACGACGTGAAGGGACAGCTTGAACGCGGCATCGACCGAACAGAAATGTACGCCCGTCACGGTGGAGACTTGGCAGGCGTGGAGTCGAAGCTGGATTACCTCGCGGAGCTCGGCATTGGCGCGGTGTGGATGACTCCGGTGGTGGCCAACGATTTGGCCAAGACGTCCTACCACGGCTATGCGTGCACAGACAGCTACTCGGTGGACCCGCGTCTGGGCACCTTGGAAGACTACAAGAGCCTCGCGGCGGCAGCGCACGACCGTGGCATTCGCGTCGTGCACGATTGGGTGCCCAACCACTGGGGCAACCTTCACCGCCTTTTGACACACCCTGTGGACAGCGCTTGGGTGCACAATTGGAAAGGCGGGTTCACCGACGACAAGCGCACCAACTACAGAAGCGGCGTTGTGCTGGATCCCCACGGCCAAAGCCCAGATGTCGCCGGCTTCAACGACGGATGGTTCGACCGCATGATGCCCGACATGAACCAAGCGAATGAGGACTTGCAGCGCTACATGGGCACCAACATCTTGTGGTGGATGGCGGAAGTCGGCATCGACGGATTGCGCATCGACACCTACACCTACGGCCAGCAAGACGCCATGGCCGCCATGACCAAGCGCGTGTCTGAATCTTTCCCAGACTGTTTCATGTTCGCGGAAGCTTGGGTGTACGGTTCAGCGAAACAAGCGGCCCTTGTCGAGGGAAATGGATTCGGTTGGGGACCCACCACGGGCCTTGATGGCGCGGTGGACTTCGCGTGGCACTTTGCCATGCAGGAAGCCATGGAGCAAGGCGAGGGCTGGGAGCACGGCATCGGCAAGGTCTATGAAGTGCTGGTGGAAGACTTTCTGTATCCCGACCCTCAAAAACTGGTGACCTTTTTGGACAACCACGACACCCACCGGTGGATCGCAGAAGCCGGCGACGCCGACAAAGCGAAAGCAGGACTCGCGATGTTGCTGATGGGACGCGGCACGCCCTGCTTGTACTACGGCACCGAACTGGGGTTTGACACGCGGTGCGAACCCGACGGCAAAGTCCGCCAAGACTTTCCCGGAGGTTGGCCCGAAGACGGCCGGAATGCGTTCGCCGCCGAGGAACGCACGGCTGAAGAGTCGATGTGGTTTGACCATGTCCATGGGCTCTTGAACATTCGCAAAGCGTTCCCACGTGCCTTTCAAGGTGGGCTGGAGCACTTCTTCCCGAAGCGCGGCGTTTACGGGTTCAGTCGAGAGCAAGACGACGTGCGCATTGTGACCTTGGTCAACGCGGCGAACGACACGCGTCCCTTGCCTTGGGACAACGTGAGACCTTGGGTTCAAGATGCTGTGGCGATGGAACGGCTCCAAACCGACGGCACGCTGGCGGCAGATGTGTTGACGCCCGAGGACACCCTCGGTGCATGGTCGCATCAGGTCTGGGTGATTCGCCGCTGAGTCCGAACGCCCCGGGGGAGATCAAGCTTTGGTTGGCGCCTTGAGGCGCTCGAGCGCGTCGCGCCATTCTTGGGGCACAGAAGTGGTCCGCTTTTCCTCGTGGTCGAAGCACACGAGCACCGTTTTGGCCTTGGCCACCGGCCGGCCCTTGCACGACATGGTGTAATGCACGTCCATGCTTTTGGTTCCGACGTCCCCTGCGACGCACGACACCTCCAACGCGTCGCCAAGTTGAACAGGACTCAGGTAGTCGATCGTATGGTGCGCGACCAGCACGCCGATCTTGGTCCAATCCCAAGCACTGCCGCCCACCGCTTGGCGCCACCAGTGGATGCGGGCCTGCTCCATGTAGACCAAGTACTTGGCGTTGTGCACGATGCCGTACGCGTCCACGTCAGCGAAGCGAATTTCAGGGCAATATGGCTGGATGTCGTTCATGCCGCGAAGGTATTGTGGGGGTTACGCATTTATTTTTGCGCCATGGGTAGAATGCCACGACGCCTTCACATCTTGTTGCATCTGTTCGCCTTGGGCGTGGCGCTTGCCGGGGTGGCCCATTTGCCCTCCGCAGTCGCACCTTGGGTGTGTCTGGCAGCCCATGTCATGGGCGCCCTCACCCACGTGCCCGAATCCAATCCCGACCGGGATGTGGAATTTTTGGGCATTGTGCGCGTCAGCCTCGGGGTGGTAGCGTGCCTCGTGTCCGCAGGACAACATTGGGTCGTGGGGGTCACCGGATGGGGCTATCTGGTGCTCGCGGGAAGTGCGTTGCTGCTTGAAATGGTCCGACCCAAGCCTAAAAAATTGGGCTGAGTTGGGCTGAAACGCCCGGTTTCACGCGGTTTTCGGCCGTTTTTCCCGGCCTTATCAACACAAAAGGAAGGGTTGTTCACAAAATGCCCCGTGAGGCGCCACACCCCTTGCCAACACTGGGATTGCGCCTCTACATTTGGCCATGACACTCTTTTATTCATTTCAAAAACCATTCTCATGAACAAGTCTGAATTGGTCGATGCCATCGCCTCTGGCGCTGGACTCTCTAAGGCCGACGCCGCTCGCGCCCTCGACGCCACAACCGGTGCCATCCACGGTGCTTTGAAGTCTGGTGACCGCGTGTCACTCGTTGGCTTCGGTTCTTTCTCTGTGAGCAAGCGTGCAGCACGCACTGGCCGCAACCCACAGACAGGGGCTGAGATCCAGATCGCTGCCAAGAACGTTGTGAAGTTCAAGGCTGGCGCTGGCTTGACTGTCTGATTGACAAGCCACCCTTTTGAAAGTCCTTCCACCCCTGGGTGGAGGGACTTTCTTTTGGGTCCAAATTTGCCCCCGTGCCCTACCCAGCTCCCACGTCTGCCCAGGTTGACCACGCCCACGCGTGCATGGACGTGTTGCGTCCTCTCCTGACCGAGGCGCGTTTGGGGCACATCGAACGTGTGTCCGCAGGACGCACAAGGCACATTTCTGTGGTGCTTGAAAACGTCTATCAGAGCAGAAATGCCAGTGCCGTGATGCGCAGTGCCGACGGGTTTGGGCTGCTCGACGTGCACCTCATCGAAAACGAAAACGCTTGGTCCAGAAACAAAGGCGTGGCCAAGGGAGCGTCCCAATGGCTCCAGCTTCATCGGCATCTCGGCGCGGACAAAGCCAAACAAGCGTGCGTCGACCGCATCAAGTCGCATGGGCACCGGCTGGTGGTCACCTCTCCCCATGCATCTGGACACACGCCTGAAACCTTGCCTCTGGACCAACCGGTGGCCCTGGTGATGGGGACCGAGTTCTCTGGGGCCTCCGACTTCATGATGGAGCACGCCGATGCGTTCGTCGAGATCCCCATGCACGGGTTCACGGAGAGCTTCAACATCAGCGTGGCCGCGGCCGTTCTCATGCACCGCCTCAACCAACGCTTGCGTGCCTCCGACATCTCGTGGACCCTGGATGCAAGCGAATTGGCGGTGTTGCGGGCCGAGTGGATGTTCAAATCCGTCCGCCACGCCTCCGGCATCTTGGCACGGGAAGGACTGACCCCACCCGCCACACTCCTTTCCAACTTGTGAGCGCCTCCCCCCTGTCCATTCGCCCTCGCGACCTGCTCCGCATTGCCGTGCCCATCTCGCTCGGAAGCTTGGTGCAGTTTTTTGTGGTGCTCACAGACAACTTTTTCCTCAGCCGCGCCGGAGAATTGGAATTGAACGCCGCAGGCAATGCGGCGCTTGTGTACCTCACCTTCGTCATGGTCCTCACGGGTGGGAGCATGGGCATTCAAATCTTGGTGGCCCGCCATCAAGGCGCTGGCCAAGGCGGGCGCATGGCGGTGGCCTCGCGCACGGGCAGGGTGGCCTTGGTGGCCCTTGGCGCGGTGTTGACGGCCCTTGTGCTTGGCATCAACGTGTGGGGCGGTTGGGAACCCTTGATGGCCAACCGAGAGGTCGTGAATCTGTTCACACCGTTCCTGGCCATCCGGGGCTGGGGATTTGTGCCTTACGCCCTTCTGATGGCCCTGGAAGCCGACTGGATCGGACAGGCCAAGACCAAACCCCTCCTTCCCCTCGCCCTGACCATGGCGGGCATCAACATCCTCTTGGACGCGTACTGGGTGGAGGGACTTTGGGGTGGGCCCCGACTCGGTGCGCAGGGTGCAGCCCGCGCCTCGCTCATCGCCGAGACGACCGGCGCACTCCTCGCTTGGGCCATCGCAAGGTTTCACATGCACCCCGCCTCGTTCATGGGACGGAAGGCGCTTTGCCGAAACACCCTCAGGCAATGGTGGAAGTTGGCCATGCCGGTGATGGCGCAATTTGGATTGACCATTTCCACGTGGGCGAGCTTTTTCTTCTTCGTCGAGCGCGTGGGCATGATGGAACTCAAGGTCAGCCACCTCACGCGCAATGCATTCATGCTCGCCTTTGTGGTGTGCACAGGCTTGGGCCAAACCACCCGAACCGTGGTCTCCACGTTGATTGGCGAAGGCCGACAACAAGACCTCTCTCGGGCCTTGCTCACCCTTGTGGCGTTGAGCTACCTCGGGGTGTGGTCCTTGACCCACGGCTATGTGGCCTACCCAGAATGGATTGCAGGACACTTTTTTGACCAAGTGAAAGAACCGGTTGGGCACGCGGCCATGGCCGACACCTTGGGCACGGCATGGATCGCCATCCAATGCTACGCCTTGAGCGCCATCGCCATCGCCGTACTGCAGGGGGCGGGCTTCACCAAGCACGCCTTTTGGATTGAACTCACGAGCGTGACGGTGTACATCGCGGTGGCCTACATCTTGGCGTTGGAATGGACTGCACCCATCCATGTGATTTGGCGGGCCGACTGGGTGTATTTCGGCGGCATCCTGTTGGGGTCGGCCGCGTGCTTGAAGTTCGTGCCTTGGCGCGACGGGCATCCTTCGCTGCACGATTCTTGAAAGGGTTGTTGGACCTTTGCAAGGCATGACACACTCCCCACAGCCCTTGCGCATCGTCTTTCTTGGAACTCCAGGGTTCGCCGCCACCTGCCTCGAGCGGCTGTTGGAATCTCACCACCAGGTCGTGGGCGTTGTGACCGCCCCAGACCGTCCCGCCGGTCGGGGCCGTTCGCTCCGCGCCTCTGAAGTGAAGGTGATGGCGGAAAAGCACGGGCTCCCTCTGGCCCAGCCAGAGAAGTTGAAGTCGCCTGAATTCCGAGCCACACTGGACTCCTGGGCGCCAGATTTGGGGGTGGTGGTTGCCTTCCGCATGTTGCCGGAATTGGTCTGGAACTTCCCCCGGTTGGGCACCATCAACCTTCATGGGTCCCTGCTCCCGCAATACCGTGGAGCCGCCCCGATCCATTGGGCGGTCTTGAATGGCGAAACGGTGTCGGGGGCCACCACGTTTTTGCTCCAACACCAAATCGACACCGGCCACGTGCTCGGCCGCGTGGAAGTACCCATCGGACCTGACGACACCACAGGCGACGTGCATGACCGAATTTTGGATGCCGGCAAACACCTTTTGGTGCAAAGCGTCGACGCCCTGGCCTCAGGCAGTGCCGAAGCTGTGCCTCAACAATCGATGCTGCCTGAACATGGGGAACTCAAAGAGGCTCCCAAATTGTTCAAGGAACATGGACGGATCGATTGGAGAAAGCCGGCCCAGGAGGTGCACAACCTCGTGCGTGGACTGAATCCATTTCCTGGCGCATGGACCACGATGCCCGACGGCACAACCCTTCGCATCCACCAGTCGCGCAAGGCAGACGTGGACTTTGGTGGACAGCCAGGCACGGTGCACCTTGGCAGAGGCCAACTCAGCGTCCAGTGCGGAGAAGGCGCCATCGACATCCTTCGGCTGCAACCGCAAGGGAAGCCCGCCATGGAGGTCAAGTCGTTCTTAAATGGCCTGCGGTCCCCGCTTCGTATTTTGGGGTCATGAAGAAGTTGCACCTCGTGGGCCTCGTTCTGATGTGGGTCCGGTTTTCCGTCCCTGTGGCCATGGCCCAGGAATACGTCCCGGCCTTGGGGTCAGCGTTTTTGGAGGACGAGGTGGCCACCGTCCGTTTGACCCTCAGCGAAAACGATTGGGCCTTCATCCTGAATCCTGACAACGCCTACAGCAACCAAGAATGGCCCGCGACCTTTGTGTACGAGAGCTCGGCAGGCATCGACACCGTGGAGAATGTGGGGGTGCGACTTCGGGGCAACACCTCGCGCGAGGCAGCCAAAAAAAGCTTCAAGGTGAGCTTCAACACGTTCACACAAGGCGCCAGCTGGAATGGCCTGGAGAAGCTCAACCTCAACGGAAACCACAACGACCCTTCCATGCTCCGCGCACGGATGGTGTGGGAATTCATGCGTGCCCAAGGCCACGTGGCGCCGCGTGTGAGCCACGTTCGCGTGTACGTCAACGGCGAATACCGCGGGCTGTACATCAACGTAGAGCATGTGGACGAAGAGTTCATTCAAAAGCGCTTCAAGCACGACGACGGAAACCTGTGGAAGTGCACGTACCCCGGGGATTTGGCCTACCTCGGCGAAGATCCTGAGGCGTACAAGCTCTCCCCGTGGTGGTCGGACCAACGTGTGTACGAACTCAAGACGAACACAGTGGAGGACGATTACAGTGCCATCGCCGAATTGTGCACGGTGATTGGGACCGTGCCGGACGACGAGTTTGAGTGTGCCCTCGAGGCCATCTTTGACGTGGACGCCTTTTTGAAGACCGCGGCGATGGAAATCCTCGTGGGCCATTGGGACAACTACATCGGAAACCACAACAATTACTACCTCTACGAACGTCCCACCGACGGGCGGTTGATGATGATCACCTACGACGTGGACAACACCTTGGGCATCGAGTGGGGCGGCGGTTGGGCCACCCACAACGTGTACCAATGGGACCAGTGGGGCGAGCGGCCCTTGTACGAGCGGGTGATGGGAATCGAGCAGTACCGCACCCGCCTGGGGTGGTACGTGCGCGAACTCTTGGACAACGGTTTCAACGGATCTGCCTGGCTCCAACACGGAAGCACCCTGCGCACCTTGTGTACGTCTGCGGCGCTCGAGGATGTCTACCGCACGTACGACTACGGATTCAACGACGACGCCTTTTTGGATTGCCTCACCGGCACCTGGGGTGGACACGTGACCCAGGGCATCGCCTCCTACGTCAACACGCGCGCTTCCTCCGCCTACGGCCAAACCAACGACGCCCAATTCCCACGCGACATTCAAGCGTGGGTGTACACCCCAGTGGTGGACGACACCCTCCGCGTGAAGGCTGAAGTGGCCGGCGCCCCCATGTCGGTGCAAGCCCATGTCAGTGTGGACGGCGGCCCTTTTGTGTCCTACCCCATGATCGACGACGGCTTGAATGGAGACGGTGAGGCCGGTGACGCGCGTTTTGGCATTCGCCTCGGATTCCCCGGCGCAGACCAAGTGTCTTGGTACACCTCCGCCACCTACATCGACGGTGCACAACCCACAGACCCCTGCGTTCCATCGTCAGCCTGGATCAGCCACGCCTCAGATGTTCCGTTCAAATTGAACGAATTGATGGCCCTGAACAACAGCTTCGTCACCGACGAGGTCGGAGGGTACGCCGACTGGGTGGAAATCGTGAATGTGAGCGAGTCGTTTGCCAACCCAGTGGGTCTGGCGTTGACCGACAAACGCTCCAGCCCAGACGCGTACGTCTTCCCTGCCTTCACAGTGGACCCTGGAGACCACAGGGTGGTGTGGTGCGACAACGATTTGGAAGATGGCCCTCTTCACGCGCCGTTCAACCTCGACGCCGAGCAGGACAACCTAATCCTCTCAGTCTGGGATGAATTCGGTTGGCGCTGTGTCGACCACATCGAATGGCAGAACGACCCCATCCCCAATTCCAGCCTCGGCCGCGTGACGGATGGCGCTGAAGAATGGGTGACGTTTGTGTCTGGGACCAACACCCCTCCGACCCCGAACGCGGCGAATGCCGGCCCCGATGCGGCAGGATGTCCCGAAGATTTGGATGGAGACTTGTTGGTCGGCGTGTCCGACGTGTTGATGGTTCTGGGCGAGTTTGGTTGCACCCAAGGGTGCAGCTCCGGAGACATGGACGGAGATGGCGTGGTGGCCGTCGGGGACGTGCTCGCCATTCTCAGTTCGTTTGGAGAAGTGTGCTGAGCCAGGCCGTCGACGCACACCTACGAAAAAGGGCGAGGATGACCTCGCCCTTTTTTCATCGCAACATCTGAGCGCCTTCAGCAGCTCGTTCCGAATGCGCTCAAGATGGCCAGGATGTCCACCACGGTGACGACGCCGTCGCCATCCACATCGTCTTCACAGGCGTCAGAGCAACCAAACTCACCCAGAACTTCCAGAATGTCGGCCACGGAGATGAACCCATCTTCGTTGACGTCCTCTGGGCAAAGGCTGGGCTGAACCTCGTCTCCGTCCACCACGCCGTCGCAGTTGTTGTCCAGTCCTTCACCTGTGCCCGGAGCGCCAGGGTACACAGTTGAATCGCTGTCGTCGCAGTCGCCTGTGACGAGGCTCAAGCCTGGACCAAGGTTGCAGACGTCCGCTATGCCTGCGTCACCGCCAATGCCATCTCCATCCAGGTCTTCATACACGATGTCATAAGGAAGCTCGCACGACCCGTCGTCCACCGTGGCTGCAGGATTGTAATTGCATGCAAAAACCTCCGTGCAGCCGGCGATGTCTGTCGGACCGCCGCCAGATTCACAAAGTCCGCCGACTGTGGCGGTCACGTCGTACGACGCCCCACCACTGGTGGTCCAGCCGTTGATGAGGGTGATGGTCCACTCCCCGTCTCCGCTGAGGCCAGCGCCCGCCACGTTCACGGTCGCGGTGTACGTGCCAGATGTGCTGGTGTTCCAACCGCCCGGCCACGCCGCGTTGGATCCGCATGAGGTGTCCACGTTGTACCCACCAATGCCCACACACGCCCCACTCGGAGAAGCAATTTCCATCAACAGGTCGCCGGCCCAAGAGCCGTCGTTGGCGTCGTTGGTCCACACCAGAGAGACATTGACAGACTCAAGGGTTCCATAGGCGGAGAAGGTTTGGGGTGTGCCTCCCACTGAGCCTGAGAGGTTGGTCGACACCGCGTTGACGTCGAAGTCGCAAACAGGACATCCCGCCACCGGATCAGGCATGACACAAGACCCGTCGTCGACAATGGCCGATGGGTCGTAGTTGCACGACCCGGCGTCGGTGCATCCGCTGCATGTGCTGTCGTCCCCGCCACAAACCCCGCACGCGTCGGTGTAGAGGCAACTGCCGTTGTCGGTGATGGCTTCAGGACTGTAATTGCATGCGGCAGAATCGGTGCATCCCAAGTCTGGGTTGCACGCATCCAAGGCCAAATCCAGCGCGTTTCGCACATTCAAACGCCCACCAGTCACCGTCTCACCCACCAAATTCGCCACCGGGTCCACCCCGTCCAAGATGTAACCGCGCACAGCATTGGCAGTGGCTTGCGGAGAGGTCAAGGCGCTCGATGCAAGGTCGGCGCATGGGGCGCTGTAGACGAGGGCGATGCCACCGGCCACGCAAGGGCTGGCGAACGAAGTTCCCGACGTGGAGGAATATCCTGACGACCCAGAAGGCAAGAACACAGCCTCACCGGGCGCGCCAAGGTCAATGGTGGTGGCGCCATATCCAGAAAACGTTCGAACGTCGCTGCTGTTGGTCGCGGTCACCGCCACCATGTAATCTGAGCCGCAACCCGTGGGCATGTCGCCGACCACGTCGATGTTGACGTTGTTGTTGGCGGTCGCCCCGCAGTTCAGGATCCCGGCGGCACCAAGGTCGTCGTAGTACGCGCACCACACCGGGTAGTTGGCTGGGTTGGCGTTGTCAATCCCCCAAGAGGCATTGGTGGCGACCACGAAGGCACCCTGCGAGCCACCCGAAGTGTTGTACAAGTTCCGCATCGTGTACGGGTAGTTGTACGCTGCGATCACGTTGGACTCCGTGAGGCTGCCCATTTGAATCTGCATGATCTCGACGTCCCAGTTGACGCCAGCGCCACCGTTGCCGTTGTTGCCGACAGCACCAATCATGCCACTGACGGCCGTGCCATGGCCACCAGGACTGATGGCGTCGCTTCCGCTGGCCGCATTCCAACCGTTGTAATCGTCCACGAACCCGTTGCCATCGTCGTCCACCCCATTGCCGGGCGTTTCCCCGTCGTTGGTCCAGTGGTTGGACAACAGGTCGACGTGGTTGTAGTTGGCGCCGCCACCCTCAAGCACAGCCACCACAATGCGGTCGCCGTTGGCCGTGGCCCCTCCTGTGGTGATGTCCCACGCAAGTTCGGAGTCGATGTCGTTGTCGGAACCGTCAATGTGGTGCCATTGAGAACCAAACTGGGGGTCGTTGGGTGTCGCCCGATCCTCCACGTAATGGTTGAGCTGGGCCGCCACCACGGAGGGCAATTCGTTCAACGAACGGACAACCTCCTCCCCATCCAAGGCTACATCGTCGTAGCTGAACAAGAAGATGGACGCGAGCTCGCTCAGGGTCTCGCGCAACTCCATGCCCGCAGGCAACCCGTGAACGAGCACGCCTTCGGCGGTCAGGTCCTGAGGCTTGACGTTGGGGTCGAGCTTGACAATCAGTTCACCGGGCACCGGTGTGCCGGCAGGTGGGTTCTGGACCAAAGTTTGGGCAGCAAGGGTGGAGCACATCAGGCCCAACCCTGCCATGGTGAGGAGCATACGTGGAAACATCATTCAGGCAATTGGCAATAAACATTCAACAATAGGCGGCCTGCGCAACAAGGATGCCTGCACCTGACGCCGTGACGTAAGATGCCGATTTTTCAGGCCAATCGCAAACTGGTTGCGCTCAAGAAAGCCCTTTGTAGGCCTCCAGCATCAACTCCAAGATGTCCTTGGCACTCGCTGTGATTGGCGTGCCAGGCCCAAAGACGCCCACCACGCCGTGGTTGTAGAGGGCGTCGTAATCGCCGGGAGGAATGACGCCACCTGCCACCACCAGGATGTCAGGCCTGCCCGCCTCTTTCAGCGCTTGAATCAAGCCCGGCACCAACGTGAGATGGCCTGCCGCCAGTGTGCTGACGCCCACCAAGTGCACGTCGTTCTCCATCGCTTGACGCGCCACCTCTTCAGGGGTGGAGAAAAGTGGTCCGAGGTCGACGTCAAAACCCAAATCCGCAAAGGAGGACGCGACCACCTTGGCCCCACGGTCGTGGCCATCTTGGCCCATTTTCGCCACCAAGATGCGCGGCCGACGGCCTGCCTGCGCGGCGAAGGCGTCGCTCATCCCACGAACTTCGTCGTATGCCTCAGAACCTTCCATCGCCCGTGAAAATACACCGGAGACACGGCGGTCTGCGGGCAGGAACCGGTCAAACACCACTTCAAGCGCCGCACTGATTTCGCCCAGGGTCGCCCTCGAACGTGCAGCATGCACTGCGGCCTCAAGCAAGTTACCCCCTTCTCGGGCCGCCTTCGTCAAGTGGGCCAGTGCGTCGTCCACCTGCCCTTGGTCGCGTGCGCCTTTCAGCTCGACCAACCCTTCCAATTGTTGACGTTGCACCTCTTCTTGGTCCACCACCAACACCTCCACGTCGTCTTCGCCGTCCACAGCGAACAAGTTGACCCCGATGATTTTGTCGCGACCCCGGTCGATGTTGGCTTGCTTCTCAGCGGCCGCCTCTTCAATCCGCAGTTTGGGCAACCCCTCGTCGATGGCCTTGGCCATCCCTCCCTTGCCGGCGATTTCTGCCATCAGCTGTTCCGCCTCGGCCATCATCTCAGCTGTCATGGCCTCCACAACATCGCTTCCTGCCCAAGGGTCGACCGCTGCGGTGTACCCCGCCTCCGTCTGGAGCAACAGCTGGGTGTTGCGGGCGATGCGGGCCGACATGTCCGTAGGCAACGCGATGGCTTCGTCCAGGGAGTTGGTGTGCAACGATTGCGTGCCGCCCATGGTGGCCGACAAGGCCTCAATGGCCGTGCGCGCCACGTTGTTCCAAGGGTCTTGGGCCGTCAACGACCAGCCCGACGTTTGGGTGTGGGTTCGAAGCATTTGGCCTTTCGCGTTGGCCCCAAATTCACCGCGCATCCGGTCTGCCCACAGCACCCTTCCTGCGCGCATTTTGGCGATTTCCTTCAGATGGGCCATGCCGTTGGCCCAGAAGAAGCTCAGGCGGGGCGCGAAGGCGTCCACGTCCAGGCCCGCCTCGACGCCAGTCTTCACGTATTCGAAGCCGTCGGCCAAGGTGTACGCCAACTCGATCTCTTGCGTGGCACCCGCTTCCTGCATGTGATAACCACTGATGCTGATGGAATTGAAACGCGGCATGTGCTCCGCCGTGTAGGCGAAGATGTCGCTGATGATGCGCATGGACGGCGCAGGCGGGTAAATGAACGTGTTCCGGACCATGAACTCCTTGAGGATGTCGTTCTGAATGGTCCCGGTCAATTGATCCTGACGCACCCCTTGCTCTTCAGCCGCCACGATGTAGAACGCCAAAATGGGCAACACCGCGCCGTTCATGGTCATGCTGACGCTCATTTGGTCGAGTGGAATGCCTTCAAAAAGACGCTTCATGTCCTCGACGCTGTCGATCGCCACACCTGCCTTGCCCACGTCCCCCTGCACACGCGGGTGGTCGCTGTCGTACCCCCGGTGGGTGGCCAAATCGAACGCCACACTCAAGCCCTTTTGGCCTGCCGCCAAATTTCGGCGGTAAAAGGCGTTGCTTTCCTCGGCCGTGGAGAACCCTGCATACTGTCGCACGGTCCACGGCCGCACGGCGTACATCGTGGAATACGGCCCTCCAAGGTATGGAGACACGCCAGGCCCAAACTGTTCATGCGGATGCCGCTCACGCTGAACTGCCTTGTCGCGCGTCAAGGCCTCTGGCCATGCGCAGGTGTCCAAAGGCGCGCGGGTGGGCTCCGCCGTAGAGTGATCCAAGGCGTAAAACCGCGATTCGGCGTCTTGCGCCCACGGGGTCGATCCGCGGCGCATGTCGGTCGACACGTACCACGGACGGGCCAGGTGGGCACGCTGACCTTCCAAGGTCCATTGGCGGATGAGGTCGTCGCATGCGCGCCACCCTCCCGCACCTTCGAGCGTTTCAAATCGCGTCCAAGCCTGCTCGGCCACCTGCCTGGTCAACGCCTCCAAGGCATGGCTGCCCTTCATGGCGTCGGCATGGGCGCCCAAACCGGCTTCTTCCCGCAACACGTGTTGGATGTTTCTGGCCCATCGCAACGCCCTGGCGTGTTCCTCGCCTTGGGTCTCAGCGCCGTTGTGCAATCTGAAGTCGTGGGGACGGACTTCCAACCCGTCCACGCCACCCACAACGGCTGCGTAAGCCGCCACGGTGTTGGACAACAACGCATCACGGCCGCCCTCGGCATGCAGCCCGAGGGTGGAGGTTTGGGCCTCCAAGCGCAGCGCACCAGCATTCGGGCACCCCATCTCGCTCAGCAGACGGTGCCACATGGCACGCGCCGCGCGGGCCAACGCGATGCTCGACAACACGTCGGTGCCAATCGCCACCCGCATGGTCGCATGTTTGGCGGCAGACTCCAACGACCAACCCCGTTCAAGCAAGGCGTTCAACCCTGCTTTGGCAGCGCTCACCATGGCGCCCAGGGCGTCCACAGGCAACATACCGC
>JBMZAB010000048.1:0-14201 GCA_049610985.1 Flavobacteriales bacterium
CGGCCGAGGCCTTGGAGTTGTGCAGGTTGTCCACCAACACGGGCATGAATCCCGCTTCGTGAAGCGCCACGGCGGTGTGGCTTCCGATGTATCCGGCGCCACCTGTGACGAGTACCCTGGGTCGTGAAGAATTGGCCATGGCGCAAAAGTAGGGGGACAACGCGAAGCTGTTGAAACCTTTCTTGCCGCCCTCACGTAGGCAGGAGCATGGACAGGCACTATGACCTCACGTATTTGCATCAGGTGTTCCCTGGCCAGGAGGCCAAGGTGCGCCGGATTGTGGCGCTGTTTTTGACCCGTGCGGAGGTGCTTGACCGCCAAATGATGTCCTGCATCCGTCAATCGCGGTTGTTCGATTTGCATCCTGTGGCCACCACGCTGTCCGCAGGTGTGCGCATTCTGGGCCTCACAAGTTTGGAGCCCCTCGTACAAGACATCGAGCATTGCAGCAAAGAGCGTGTGGACATGCACAGGCTTCCAGCCCTGGTGTCACAGCTTCACGGCTCGCTGAACGCCGTGTGCCAATCCATGAGCCAGGATCTGGTCCGTTCGTGATTTGACGGTGGAGAGGGTGTTATCTTGGGGGGATGAAATCCCGACCAGGTGCCCTCTTTGAATTGTCATTTGACGAGTGCCGTGCGAGGCTCTCTTCGCCCCAGCCCAAGACGGCAATTGAACGTCCTTGCACCCCAGGCGATGGGGTGGAAGTGTGGTCCGAGGAGGAGCTCCTTGAGAAGGTCAAAATGTGGGACGTGGACCCTCCTGACGCGGAGATTTTGGGGTTGTGGGTGCCTGCATCAGGGGCTGCCACACGAATGTTCCGCCCCTTGCACGAGAAGGCCCAAGCGTGCGAAGTCTTGTGGTCATCTGTGGACGAATTGGCCTTGGGCCGAGCCTGGTTTGACGCCGTCAAGGCGAAGGGCTTGGACCCTGAGCGGTGCTCACCTGCCGCCGCAACCGCAGTGTTGTTGACCCTCTTGAAAGAAGGCGCCATTCCCAAGGGATTGGTGCCTTTTCACATGGACAACCTTGGGCAAGGTGCGGAGACGGCATTTGAGGCCCACGTGCGCAGTTGGGGACGTTTGGTGGCATCGCCCAAGGTGTGGTTCACCGTACAGCAGGATCATGTGACAGAAGTCGAGGCCCACCTGAAGAATTCTCCCATCTCTTCAGTCCGTACAAAGCTCGAATTTAAGGTGCAAGACCCAGCCACGGACATGCCGGTCCTGGACCAAGAAGGGGCGTGGTTGACGACGGAGGATGACGCCCCGTTCAAGCGGCCTGGAGGCCATGGCGCGTTGTTGCCACTGCTGGAGGTCGTAAGCACGCCCATGTTCATGATTCGCAACATCGACAACGCCCCGTCCCCCGCCCGCACAGCATTGCGGGAGCGGTGGACCAAAGCCTTGGTTGCGGAGGCCCGTGCCTGGGCCAAGGAGCGGGATGCTTTGCTGGGTGATTTGGCGTTGAACCCAAGGCGCGCCGCAGCCTGGCTTCAAGCTCAAGGCGTGGCGTGTGACGCAAACAATCAAGCTGGGCTCGAAGCTCAGATGGCCAGACCCATGCGGTTGGTTGGCGTCGTTCGGAACGAAGGGCAGCCCGGAGGTGGGCCGTTTTGGGTGCGTGTGGCGTCAGGCATCGATGCAGGTTCCGTGCGACCCCAGATTGTGGAGGCCGTCGAGTTTGGCGAGGACAACCAAGACGTGCTCGCCCAGGCCACGCACTTCAACCCAGTCGACATGGTGTGTGTGGTGAAGCCAGGACAATCTCTGGCTCCCTTTGTGGATGAGAGCCGGTACCTCATTGCAGAGAAGAATGTGATGGGGGAGAGCGCCAAGGTGTTGGAGCATCCAGGGCTTTGGAACGGCGGAATGTCGGGGTGGCTGACCCGCTTTGTGGAGATTCCAGCGGCGTGTTTTCAGCCGGTGAAGACAGTGATGGATTTGGTGGGAAGGACATGATGCGGAACACAAAAGCGGCCCGGACAGAAAGTCCAGGCCGCGTGGGTTCAATGTCGTTTTAGGGGCGGGGGATCAACGCTTCAAGACGGTCACGTTCTTGATTTGATCGCCCTGGATGATGCGCAAGGCGTAGTAGCCGGCGCCGTCGATGTCGCGGGTGTCGAAGCTGATGTTGCCTTCAGCGTCCTTCACGACCACCGTTTCAGTGCGGATGATGTTCCCAGCGAAGTCGAGCAACTGGACAGTTGCAGGTCCCTTGGGGGCGTTCTCCATGCGGACGTTGATTCGGTCATTGAATGGATTGGGGAAGGTCGTGATCGCCGCAGCGTCGAGGTCCTCGTTTTCGCCAACGTGTGACTCTGTGATGTAAGAAGTGAAGTCGAGGTTGAAGTCCATGTTCACGCCGTTCAACTTGCACTCGCCAACGTTGGCTTGAGTGTTGCGCTTGATGGCGAATTGAGAGTCAGAACTGAGCTTCACAGAGAAGGTCAAGGTCTCACCTGCAGACACTTCAGTGTTGACCGGCAAGGTAATGGCGTCTTTGACGATGTTGGTGCGGTCGAGTTTGTTGTTGATCAAGACGTCACCTTCTTCGTTGATAACGCGAAGACGTCCTTCGAAATCGGCAGTGTAGTGGGCGAGGTTCAAGGCCAAAGAAGTCATCGTGCCGTTGGCGCACGCGGTGTATGATTGGGCGATGGTGTGTCCAGGAGCGGTCAACTTCACCTTGCCGTCGGACAAACCGGTGCTGGTCTTGCACTCGTTTTCCAACGCACGAGTCTCAGGTGTTTCGCTGTGGCGGTTGGCGTACTCAGACTCCACGTACTGGGTGTTGTCGGTGTTGAAGCCAAACGATGCAGTCAAGGTGCCGCGCACAGGCTCGCCGTCGAACCACATGCTGCCCATGCCAGTCAATTGGTAGCGCAGAGACATGTGTCCCTCTGCAGGGGCGGTCAATTGAAGGGCGTACGTGTTGCCTTGCTCCACGTCGGCCATCAAGTTCAGTTGCACCGTGCCGTTGATGATGTTGCGGTGAGTGAAACGCGTGTCGTCAATGACTTCACCGTGGTTGTTCACGATCTCCGCGAGGTACCACACGTCTTCGGTCAAACCTTTGAGGGAGACTTCGACTGCGGACAACGTTCCGCTTGTGCAAGCTGTGAACTCTTGGGTCACCACGCTGCCTTCGAAGCCCAAGGTGCGATTCTGGCGGGTGTTTTCTTGAACGCAGTCAAAAGCTGATTCGGCGTTCGTCGTGGTCAAAGCGGCTTCCTGAGCGAAGAGGTTGCCGGTGCAAAGTGCTGCAGCTGCAGCGAGGGGGTAAATAAACTTGTTCATCGTTGAAGAGATGAGAGGGTTGAAGATTTGACCCCTGTTACGCCCCCGTTTCAAAAACGGTTACATCTCTGGACAACTTTTTATTCGATTCTCAGCAACGACGAGCCTTTCAGCCCCTCTTTTTTTTCATCGTTGGTCGCCACAACCACGGTTGAAAGCGCTTGGACGGCGGTCATTTGGGCTTTCATCCATTGGATTCCTGCCTCGTCCAAGTTGCTCGCGGGCTCGTCCAAGAGCACCGCGTCGGCCTCGGTGCCCAAGGCCAAGGCCAGCATCAAACGCTGCTGTTGTCCAGAGCTCCATTGCGACACCGGCAGGCTGGGGTCCACGAGCAGCCCGGACGCTTCGACCAAGGCGGCCCAGTGAAGGGACCCGGTCCGGGGCGTGCGGTACACGCTGTGAAACGACATGGCTTCTTCGAGGGTGAGGTGGCCGGGCAGGTTCAGCCAGGGAGCGGCGATGCTGCAGCGCGTCATCCAAGCTTCGACCGACACCTCGCCGGCGGCCGCGCGAAAGGACAAGGTTCCAGATGTGGGCGCCAGTTGGCCTGCCAGCATGCGGAGGGTGGAGCTTTTGCCTTGGCCATTGGCCCCAATCAAGGTCGTGGCGCCCTGGACGGTCCAAGAAGCGTCTTCCCAAATCAAGCGTTGTCCCCGCCGAAGTTCCAGGTCGGTGGCGAGAAAGGACGCAAGGGAAGACGGGCTGGACATGTTCAGAAAGGGCCGCGGATGATGCCTTTGTCGGATTCACGGATGAACGACAGCACCGTGTCTTTGTCATCGGAAGTCGGCAGCTCGAGTTCTGCCGCCTTGACCGCTTGGGTCATGTTGTTGTTCAAGACGTACAACGTGCGGTAAATGTCCTCGATGTTTTGGATGCGGTCGATGTCAAACCCGCGACGACGCAATCCAATGCCGTTGATGCCAATGTAGCTCAAGGGCTCGCGCGCGGCCTTGATGTAAGGGGGGACGTTTTTCCGCACCAGCGATCCGCCAGCGATGAAGGCGTGCTTGCCAATGCGCACGAATTGCTGGATGCCCACCATGCCTTCGATGATGACGTGGTCTTCAATGACCACGTGGCCGGCGACGTTGCAGGAATTGGCCAAAATCACATGGTCCCCCACTTGAACGTCGTGTGCAATGTGGACATAAGCCATGATGAGGCAGTCGCTTCCCACGCGCGTCACCATCTTGTCGGTGGTGGCTTTGTGGATGGTCACGCATTCGCGGATGCTCGTGCGCGCTCCGATTTCCACGGAGGTGGGTTCTCCTTTGTACTTGAGGTCTTGGGAGTCCGCCCCGATGACGCAACCGGGGAAAAGCTTGCACTCCTCGCCTACAACGGTGTCGCCCAGCACGGTGGCGTGGGGTCCAATCCACGCCCCCGCGCCCACCGTCACATTGGGCCCGATGAAGGCGAACGGCGCCACTTCGACGCTGGCCCCAATCTTGGCCTGCGGATCGACGTGCGCGAGGGGGGAGATGTTGGCGGTCTCGTGGATCATGGTTCAGTCTTGGGGTGCGCGGTCACGGACGACTTGGGCGAGCATCTCGGCTTCAGAGACGAGCGCCCCGCGCACGTACGCGCGTCCTTTCATGTTCACCAACCCGCGCCGGATGGGCGACATCAAGGTCAAGTGGAACACGACGGAATCGCCGGGCAACACCTTTTGCTTGAATTTGACCCCGTCGATTTTCATGAAGTAGGTGGAGTAGTTTTCGGGGTCCTCCACCGTGGACAACGCGAAAATGCCTCCCACTTGCGCCATGGCCTCCACCTGCAACACGCCTGGCATCACCGGGTTGTTGGGGAAGTGGCCTTGGAAGAACGGCTCGTTCATCGTGACGTTCTTGACGCCTGTGATGCTGCGGTCGTCCATGTCCATAATGCGGTCCACCAACAAGAAAGGGTAGCGGTGGGGCAGCGTGGCGGAGATTTCGTTGATGTCCATCAGCGACGGACGGTCGAGCCTGAAGTCCGGCAAGTCCTCCTGCGCCTTGATGGCTTTGGCCAGGACCTTGGCGAACTCGACGTTGGCGGCGTGGCCTGGACGCGCGGCCAGCACGTGTCCTTGGATGAAGCGCCCCGTCAAGGCCAAATCCCCGACGATGTCCAACAGCTTGTGACGCGCGGGTTCGTTCGGGAACCGCAAGTCAGAGGGGTTCAGCACGCCGGGCTCCTCGGCGGTGCCGGCCAGGGCTTCGCGGCCCAAGGCCTTGGCGATGCTTGAGACTTCCTCGTGGCTGTACGCGCGCTCGGCGAGCACGATGGCGTTGTCGATGTCCCCGCCCTTGATGAGCCCCTGCTCGGCCAGGGCGGCCACTTCTTTCAAGAACACGAACGTGCGGCAAGGTGCGATGTGCTCGTTGAATTCGGCCAACGACTCCATGCGCGCATGCTGTGTGCCGAGGATGGGGCTTTCGTAGTCCACCATGACGGTGGCCTTGAATTCATCTTCTTCCAAGGGCACGACCATCATTTCGACGCCATCCTCGCCTTTGAGGCTGAGGTTGCGACGCACCTTGAAGAATTTCCGGTCGGCGTTTTGGACCACGGTGCCCGCGCCGGCGATCGCTTCCATGAATGGTTGGGCCGACCCGTCGAGGATGGGCACTTCCGGGCCGTCGATGCACAAGCGGGCGTTGTCCACGCCTGAGGCGTACAATGCCGCGAGCACGTGCTCCGTGGTGTAAATCTGGGCCTCGCCCGCTTGAAGCGTGGTGCCGCGTCGCGTTTCGTGCACGTTGGCCACCAGTGCGGGGATTTCGGGGGCGCCTTCCAAGTCGGTTCGCACGAAAATGTATCCGGTGTTGGCCTCGGCGGGCTCGACCAGCAGGGTGGACGTCACCCCGGTGTGCAATCCGATGCCTTGGAGCTCAAATGAGGCGCCCAAGGTGTGTTGTTGATTCGACGAAATCATGGCTGCAAACCTACGTCAGCGCGTTGGATGCTGCGGGGCCTGAAGCGCATTTTCAATGGCCTCCAGCCGTTCTGTCAGGGGCATGCGCACCAAACGGCGCAATGCAATCTGGAACGTTTGGAATTGCTTCACAGGCACGGCGGGGTTGCCTTGGTAGGTCAGGCCCTCTTGGATGAGGCTGGCGCTGACACCCGACTTGGCGGCGATTTTGCTGCCGTCGGCGATGGTCAAGTGTCCCCCGATGCCGACTTGGCCGCCAATCATGCAGCGTGCCCCGACGGTGGTGGAGCCGGCGATGCCGGTTTGGGCGGCGATGACGGTGGCCTCCCCAATCACGACGTTGTGGGCAATCTGAATGAGGTTGTCCAGCTTGCACCCCTTCTTGAGGACTGTGCTGCCGAGGGTCGCCCGGTCGATGGTGGTGTGCGCGCCGATGTCGCAGTGGTCTTCCACAATGACGTTGCCCGTTTGAGGCACCTTGGCGTAGCTGCCGTCGTCCTTGGGGGCAAACCCAAACCCGTCCGACCCCACCACGGCCCCCGCTTGAAGCGTGCAGGATTGTCCCACCACACAGCGGTCGAGCACTCGCACCCCGCTGTGCAGGACGCTGTCGTCGCCGATGCGCGCGTCGCGGGACACATGGACATGGGCGTGCAATTCCACGCGGTCGCCGATCACGGCGCCGTGTTCCACCACCACGCCCGGGCCGATGTAACAACCCTCGCCCACCACCGCGTGGTCGTTTACTGTGGCGCTGGGGTGGACGCCCTCCTTGCGTTTGAGGATGGCATCGTAGGCTTCGAGCAACCGTGCGAAGGCGCGGTAGGGGTCCTCCACCTTGAGCAAGGTGAGGTCCGTCGGCAAGTCGGCAGAGGGGGCAAAGTCGCTGGCGACGATGACCACGCTGGCCTTCGTGCTGTAGATGTGCTTCTCGTACTCGGGGTTGGCAAGGAAGGAGACAGAACCTGGTCCTGCGGATTCGATTTTGGCCAAACGGCGCACCCTGACCTCCGGATTTCCGGCCACGCTTCCGTCCAACAGGACGGCCAATTCAGATGCGGTTTGCTCCACAGGGTTGGTTTAGGTTGTTCCAGCTTCTTCCAAAGAACGCACAAAGCGCGTCCAAGTTGCCTCGAAGGCTGATTTTTCAAGCATGACAGGCCACTCTGCCTTGCCCCATCCGTGCCAGGCGACATCCACCACTTGGTCCGCGACGTTCTTCTTGTCGTGGGCCATGTGAGGCCAAAGCGACTCGGCATCAGGCCATTGCGTCAGGGGCGTGTTGGGCAGGGGCACTTGGGTCTCGAGCCAGCGGTCCAAAAACAGGCAGGCCTCGGGCGCGCGGTCCATGGCCTGGAACAGCACGAACCTCAACCCCAAGGCCACCGCTTCGCCGTGCAGCCAAGGATGGGCTGTCGCCGCGAAATGGGCTTCGACGGCGTGGCCGACGGTGTGCCCCAAGTTGAGCTGGGCGCGGGCGCCGCGTTCGTACAAATCGGCATCGACCACGGACATTTTGGATTGGGCCGACTTCTCGAGTTTCGCGTTCCAAGCCTCGAGGGCGACTGGCGATGTGTCCCACGCGGGCCAACCTTCGAGGTGCGCCTGGCCCAAGTGGGCATGGAGCATGGCGTGTTTGGCCACTTCGGCGAGGCCTGCCCGTCTTTCGCGATCGGGCAAGGTGACGAGCCACCGTGCGTCGAGGTGCACGAATTCCGGAAGGGTGAAGGTTCCGAGTTGGTTTTTGGACCCGCGCCAGTTGATGCCGGTTTTGCCGCCCCAGGCGGCGTCGACCATGGCCAGGGTGGTCGTGGGCATGTGCGCCACACGAAGCCCACGCTTCCAAACAGCGGCGGCCAATCCCACGGCGTCGCTCAGGGCGCCTCCCCCACAGGTCAGCACCAAGGAGGACCGGGTGAGGCCGTGCGCCTGAAACGCGTCGAAGAGGTGGGGCATCGCGTCCCAGCCCTTCAAGCCTTCTCCTCCTTCAAGTTCCAGGACGTCCCAACGGCCAGGACGCGCGCCGTCCAACGCGTCGGTGTACTCTGCAAGCACCTCAGGCGCCAGTCCAGATTCACGCACCCACAACACGCGGTCGGCGTCTGCGGGAAGAAGCTGGGCAAGGGCGTGGGCTTGGGCCATGACACAAAGGTCAGCAAAAGATGCGGGCCGTGCAGGACTTTGCAAGGGATTGGCAGAGAGCGCCGTATCTTATGTGCTCAACTTGACGCGATGAAAAAAGTGTTTGTGGCATGGATGGCCTTGTCCAGCGTTCTGGGATGGGGGCAGGTCCCGACTTACGTGCCCATGGATGGGCTGGTGGGCTGGTGGCCACTGACTTCAGGCAGCGGCAATGTTGCAGGAGTAGATTCAGGACTGGAACTGATTGGAGAAATCCAGTTCATTCAAGACGTGGGCACATCCTACATGCGCATCACAGGTTCCGAAGGAGGCGCCACGAGCTATGTGGATTTGACAGAGCTCCCGGTGTCCGCGGAGTTTACTGTCTTTTTCCGAGCCCGCGCCATTGACAAGTTTCACCACCATGGCGAGTCCTTTTTCACAAAAGGGGTGTCCAATGAAACACTTGAAATCAGGATGCCAGATGGATTGGATGTGTTGGATTCTGTATACCTGAATCACCCGCCGTGCTCCCAAGGGTTGCAGATCCAAACTCAGGATTTGGTGGGCATTGGATCCGACTTGGAATGGACTGACTTTTGCTTGACGCTGAATGACACCCTCGTACAATTCTTCATTGATGGCGATTTGGTCAACGCGGTTTCATGCGACGCTTTCGCCTCTATCGATGCAAACATGGGGTTGGCCACCCACTGGTGGCCTGATGGTCAAAGCTCCAGATTTGTCGCGGACTACCAGCACTTGTTGGTGTGGGACAGGGGATTGACCTACACGGAATTTGAGGATTTTTATTCTCAAGCCAAAGGCTGCACCGATCCTACCGCTTGCAACTACAATGCGCAGAAAATCTTGCATGACGGAAGTTGTGGGCCTTGTGAAGTCTTGCAAAGCGCATGTCTTGATGGAACGGTCTGGGACGCCGATTTGGCAGGATGCGTACCAGTGTTGTCTCCAATCAGCGCATGTGGGGAGGGCACAGTCTGGAGCGAAGAGTTTCAGGAGTGTGTGATTGTCAACCCTTCAGACACGGACTTTGACGGATGTGTTTCTATGACGGACTTGCTGGACTTGTTGTCCGCGTTCGGGACATGCAATGAAACCCCATGGTCATGCGGAGACCCTCTGGAGCACCAAGGTTACGATTACGAGACGGTTCAGATTGGGGAGCAGTGTTGGTTTGCGGAGAATTTGAGGGCGGCGAGTTATGCCAATGGCGAGACAATTCTTTCCGGGTTGCCGGAAGAGGATTGGTCGTCGACAGACTCCGGTGCAATTGCGGTGTATGGGGAAGGAGAAGGTTTGTGTTACACATTCGTGCCCGGTGCAGATGCATGTGACGAACTCTGGTCGGGGCAGGAGTTTGGGGTTCTCTACAATTGGCATGCGGTCGCAGATGAGCGGGGGGTGTGTCCAACCGGTTGGCACGTTCCTCAAAATGACGAATGGGATGGGTTGTCCATCCATGCGGGAGGAGACGAGGTTTCCGGGCATCAATTGAAGTCAAGCCAGGGGTGGTTTGGTGGTGGGAATGGCTCGAATGCTTCGGGATTTGCAGGAAAACCAGGTGGCGCACGCTCCGGTGATGGGCACTTTGGGAGCGCGGGCTACGAGGGCAAATGGTGGAGTGCAACGCCTTACCCGCCATTTGATGCATGGCTGAGGACGCTGTCTTTTGAGCAGTCCTCCTTCGAAGAACAATTCTGGGGACCACATGCAGGTTTGTCGGTCCGCTGCATTCAAAACGCAGAATGATGAAACACGGAGCTTCAATTTTTTTGCTGATGGCGATGCCCTTTTTGGGGTGGTGCCAAACCGCGGAATCGACCTTGAACATGGGGCTTGTCGCCTGGTACCCCCTGGATGGCGATGGGATGGATGGGACAGGCCTTGGTGAAGAAGCCATCATTCACGGTGGTGAATGGGTCGCCGATCGCTTTGGGACAGAGAACGGCGCAATTCGGTTGGACGGGGTGGACGATTACGTGGAAATCCCTTCTTCTGGCCAAATCAACTTTGGTGATTCTGAGAGCTTCACTGTGGCCTTGTGGTGGTCACCTGATGACGAAGTGTCCCACGAAGGATTCAACGGCATCGTCAACAAATCCTACCCCAGCGGGTCCACGCAAACCCGAGGATGGCAGTTGGGAAGAAGCGACGACGACCAGTGGTTCAACTTGCAAGTCAATGGAGGAACCGAGGACCCCTCCGCTGGGATGAGCTGTGGATTCTTGCAGCCTTATCAAGGGGCACTGTCGCCCCAGCTCATGGTCCTTGAATTTGACCGACCATCACTTCTGATTCGATTTGAGCTGGATGGCAATTTGTTGACTGAGGTGGTTTGCGACGCATTGACGCAATCCTTCGACAACGATCACCCGCTGACCTTGGGGGTTGAGCGAGAGGGGGTGTTTCACTCCTCGGGCCGGTACGACGATTTGGCGCTATGGAATCGCCTGTTGACGGTCGAAGAGAAACAAGCACTCCAAACTTCAGGCCCCTGGTTTTCTGGGTGCACAGATGAATTGGCGTGCAACTACAACCCCAATGCCCTCTTGGACAAAGGCACCTGCGCGAGTTGCGAAACACTTCAAACCGCCTGCTTGGAAGGGACCGTTTGGAGCGCCGCGCTGGGGGGATGTGTGGTGGCCAATCCATCGGACGTCGATTTCGACGGCTGCGTGGGCATCAACGATTTCTTGGTGCACCTCTCCAACTTCGGCTCGGGGTGCGGCCCTTGGTCCTGTGGCGACCCCCTTGAGTATCAAGGCTACGACTACGAGACCGTGCAGATTGGCGAGCAGTGCTGGTTTGCGGAGAATTTGAGGGCTGCCTATTTTCAAAATGGGGAATTGATCCCTCAAAATTTGACCCACGACGAGTGGACTTCCTCCGCTGAGCCCGCTTGCGCGATCTATGGAGAGCAGGACTCTCCATGCCAGGAAGAGCTAACAAACGGTCCTTATTGCACACTCCCAGACGTGAGTTTGACTGACTTCGGAAGGCTGTACCGAGGCACCGCTGTCATGGACAGCCGTGGTCTTTGTCCTACAGGATGGTCGGTCCCTTCAGATTCTGAGTTTTTGGAGCTCGAGATGTATGTGGGATTGGAAGAAGTTGAAGCGGGCAACACAGGGTGGAGGGGAGACGGCGTCGCTGCTGTTTTGAAGTCGAACAGCGGGTGGCATGAGGCCGGAAACGGCGTCAATTCAGCAAGCTTCGACTCTCGACCAGCAGGATATCGCGGCGGTTCTGGTCACAGGAACGCAGGCGGTTGGAGCTATTTCTGGACTTCCAGTGAGGAGGATTCCATGTTGTGGCGGCGGGTGCTTTCATGGAACGAAGGGGGTGTCTTGCGCGATTTGTTTGGCACAACCGACGGCTTCTCTGTCCGCTGCTTAAAAGACTCCGAGTAACCGTTACCATGAGAAACGACTTTCGATCTTCTTCGTACTTCGCGGTTCGCTATTCGTTGGAGTTTGTGGTGGTGGTGTTGGGCATCACGGTGTCTTTTTGGCTCAATGAGTGGAGCATCGGCCAGCAGGAGCTGGACCACCAGCTGAACGATGCCCAGGACTTGTTGCAGGATTTGGAGTCGGACCAAGGTCGTTTGGCTGTGGTGCTCAGCACGGTGGAGGATGGGAAAGACCGAACCGGCAGGCTGTTGCAAAACCATGCCCATTTCCAAGAGGGTGGGTGCTCGTACGACGTGTTTGCAGACAGCCTCGTTGCCATTGGCTACCCCTATGGAAACCTCACGTTCTTCATGAACGACGGGACGTACAAGACCCTGGTGAACAACGGCCGTCTGCAAAATTTCCCGAGCGACGTGGAAGACGTCATCAAGAAGTACTACGAGTACGTGGGGAAGCGGGTCGGGGACAACAATGCCGCTTTGGACAAAGTGTGTTTGGACTATTACCAGTTGCACCACCCCATGTGCCTGCTGAATGGTGAAGACACGCGACGGGGCCTGCTTTTTGAATCGCTTTGGGAATCGCGCGCCAGGTCTTTCCTCGACAAACCCGGCGTGCCAGCCCTGTACAAATCAACCGATTTCTACCTCCGCACGCTGGGCATGCGGAATGAAATCTTCAGGCACGAGTTGCTTCTGTCGGAGTACACCTCCATCCGGGACGAGGTGGACTCCACGCTCCAGGCATTCCTGAGCACCCACCCCGACCTCCTGCATTGAGGTCATTGGTCTGAAAGTGCGTATCTTAAGGGTCCAAACAGAATCAGATGAAGCACGTCATTCCTGTCATAGCCCTGCTGATGGCCCTTTCTTCAAACGCTCAAGATTTCCCAGTGCCCTACAATCCGGACGGCGACGCAAATGGACTTGTGGGAACTCCAGATTTGCTGAGTCTTTTGGCACTGTTCGGGGAAGAATTTTCAGCCGCGGTGGTGTCTGAAGACAACCAATCTGCCATGCTCTACATGGGGGATTTGTCTTATCCATTGTGCGCCATGAGTTGTAGAAACCTTCCTGGAATGTGGGAACTCCCTGTCACGGAAGATTTAGGTCTGGTTTGGGACGAAGTGTACTCGACAGACACAGACATTTGGACGTGGTTGAAACCCAATCCAGGCAGCCTGAAGCCCAACACCTTCATGTCTCAAGATGAGGTGGATTTGAATTGGCACAGCCTCATTGAGTCACCCTACATCGCTCGGGAGGCGCGCTGCTATTGCGCGATTCAGGAATTGCCTCATGTGGAATACACGTATTGCTACGGGGGGGCTCCAACAGATGAGGAATTCAATGCGTGCATCCAGGAAAAATTGGCAGAGGGATGGTATCCATTGGAGGGTTTTCCGAATCACCACGACGCCCATGGTTACGGGAATCGATGGGGGTCTGACAACGACTGGCGTGTGCATACTGTGCGAAGAACCCAAGCTTCATTCTGGCGCTGGGCAGAATAACCTGTTGTCATGAAACGCATCCTCACACTTGCAGCCCTGGTCTTTGCAATATCTTGTTTTGGGCAGGAGGATTGCGAGTTGAGCTACGATGGCAATGGAGATGGCATCGTGTCTGCGGCGGACTTGATTGGTTTGTTGGCGGAGTTCGGCTCTGAGTGCCTGCCAGACACGACGTTTGACTGCGGAGAGACGCTGGAATACCAGGGCTACGGCTACGCCACTGTGCTGGTCGGAGCACAGTGCTGGTTTGTCGAGAATTTGCGTGCCGACAGCTATTCCAATGGAGAACCAATTTCCACGAATCTGACTGATGAAGAGTGGTCAAACACGGTGCAAGGTGCCTGCTCTGTTTTTGGTTCGGCAGGGAGCGTGTGCAATTCCTATGAAGTTGATGGGGTGGAGGCATGTGAGTCAAACGAAAACCTAGAGGCTTATGGCCTGCTCTACAATTGGCCTGCTGTCGCAGATGAACGCGGACTGTGTCCTGTGAATTGGCACGTTCCAACCGAGTTGGATTGGCAAGCTCTTGAGCTCGAACTTGGGATGGACCCGTCGGAATTGGAGCTCATCGCATGGAGGGGCACCGATCAAGGCATCCAAATCAAGTCTCAACAAGGCTGGTTTTCTGAGGGCTTTGGCACAAACTCATCTGGATTCACCGGTGAGCCCGGTGGTCGCAGACGAGGCGACACAGGCGAATTTGATACGGCAGGGTATTCCGGATGGTGGTGGACATCGAGTGAAGCCTCTGACAGTACAGCTTATTGGAGATACGTTGACGCATTGCATGACCGCATTTGGAGGCAGCAGCTCCACAAGAGAAATGGCATGTCCATCCGCTGCATTCAAGACTCAGAATAACCTGTTGTCATGAAGCACATCCTCACACTTACGGCAGTGGTCTTTGCAAC
>JBMZAB010000049.1:0-14186 GCA_049610985.1 Flavobacteriales bacterium
TGCTTGCGCGTGGCTCGGGCCCTTTCCTCAGCATTGGGCATGTTGGGGGGCACAGCACGCGGAGGCTCGCAGGCGCCAAGCGCCACTGTGCAAAGCATAAGCCACCTCAGGTCATTCTTCATCTTGCAGTTGCGACGCGTAAGAAGGCAACAATCCAATCAACCGAGACACCACGCTGTCCAGCGATTCTCCGGGGCATGCGCCACCTGCGGCGTTGTGGTGTCCACCTCCGTTGAAATGGGTGGCAGCCAAGTCCCGGACGCTGAACGAACCTGTCGAACGAAGACTCATTTTGACACGGTCCACATCTTCCTTCACAAACGCCGCAAAGCGGATTCCCTCGATGCTCAACGCGCGGTTGACCAGCCCCTCGGTGTCTCCTTTTTGGGCGTTGAACCGCTCAAGTTCCTCCAAACTCAAACTGACAATCGCACTGTTGTATTCGGGAAAGACCTGCAATTTTTGGCCCAATGCATAGGAAGTCAAGCGAATTTGATCCAAGCGACAGGCATCGTAGATCAAACTGTGCACCTTGCTGTGGTCCATGCCTGTCCCCAACAAATGTCCAGCCATGGCGTGGGTTTGCGGGGTGACCGAGGGAAATCGGAAACTTCCAGTATCTGTGATGAGTCCACAGTACAGACAAGACGCCATGTCGGCATGGATGTCTTCGGCCATGTCCCAAGCCAAGGACAAGCGATAAACCAATTCGGCCGTGCTGCCTGTAGACGGGTCTGACAACAGCAAGTCCGCGAAGTCCTCCGGCTGTTGGTGGTGGTCGATGACGACCACGTAAGTCTCTGCCTGAGACGCCGCCGTTGCCACTGAAAATCCGAGATCCCCGGCACGGGAAGGTGCGTTGTAATCCAAGCAAAACACGACGTCAGCGCCAAGCAAAATCGCCTCACATCTCTCTGGGTCAGTGTCGTGAAATTGAACACCCTCTTGACCTGGGAGCCAATTCAAGAAATCTGGATAGCCATCTGGCATGACGACTTGTGATGACACATCCATGCACGCCAAGAGATGCTGAAGTGCCAAGGCCGAGCCAATGGCGTCGCCGTCCGGCGAGCGATGGGCAGTGATGACCACGCGCTTGGCCTTTTGGAGCCTTCCCTTCAACTCCGCCACCATATCCTGCTTGAACACATCTTCCATGGTTGAAAGATACATTTGCAACATGGGTGCTCAGGAGACCGGTCTCGTCAATCGATTCACAACGTCACGTCGGTGGATGGGTCTCCTGTGCGGGGTCGTGGCACTTGTGGCAGCGGCGCCAGTGCACGACTTTCATTTTTCGCGAACCGACGTGCATTGGAACCGCGAAACCCAGACCCTGCAAGCCACTGCACGCGTGTTCACTGACGACCTGGAATTGGCCATCCGACACCACTCCGAGCTTCCAGAAGACCACCCCATATGGTTGGGCGACGACCAAGAGTGGAACGGCGCCGACAGCGCCATCACCGCATGGCTCGATGGGAGCCTCATCCTTCATGTGCAGAATGCCCCTGTCGAGCTGACTTGGGTGGGCAAAGAGGTCGAGCTGGATGTGTCCTACCTCTACCTCGAGTCAAGGCCCATGGTGCTGACAGGTGCAGAACCGTGGCATGCGAAAAACACCATGCTTTTTGCCGAATTCGACGACCAGGTGAACGAAGTGCACCTTCACGCGTTTGACTCTCTGGGACAGGAGAAGGAAAAGCGAGAAATGCTCACACGGGACATGCCTGGCTTTTCTTGGGACGTCAACATCGCCCCCCATGAATGAACTGACCACAAAGGCCGACAAGGTGGGTTGGATCATCGCTGAACTTGAGCGACTCTATCCGGAGACGCCCGTACCTCTTGACCACACCGATCCGTACACGCTGCTGGTGGCGGTGTTGCTCTCCGCGCAATGCACCGACGAGCGCGTGAACAAAGTGACACCTGCCCTGTTCGCATTGGCCGACAATCCTCGCGACATGATGGTTCAGGATGTGGAAGACATCAAGGCCATCATTCGGCCTTGTGGGTTGTCTCCCCGAAAAAGCGCTGCAATTTCAGAACTCAGCCGGATCTTGGTGGAGGAGCATGGAGGAGACGTGCCAGCAGACTTTGAGGCGCTGGAGGCGCTCCCCGGTGTCGGTCACAAAACCGCAGGGGTGGTGATGAGTCAAGCATTCGGCATTCCGGCCTTCCCCGTGGACACCCACATTCACCGGCTGATGCACCGCTGGAACCTGTCGAATGGGAAATCTGTGGAACAAACGGAGCGAGACGCCAAGCGGCTGTTTCCCGAGGAGAAATGGAACAAACTTCACCTTCAAATCATTTTTTACGGCCGGCAATTCAGCCCCGCGAGAGGATGGAACCTGGAGACCGACTTCATCTCCGCACGCGTTGGACGCCGAAGCCTTTGGAAAGGCATGCCCACCCCTGACAACGGCCCTGCTTCTTGACACAAAAAAGGACGCCCTGCGGCGTCCTTTTTTATTGTGAATCGCGAGACATCACCCCGCTTCAGGCCCAAACTTGGAGATGACTTCCATGGACACCCCTGTGTTGGAAAATCCGCCGTCGTGGAAGAGGTTTTGCATCGTGACATAGCGGGTGAAGTCGCTGAACAACGTGATGCAGTATTCGGCGCAAGACTGGGCGTCCGCGTTGCCCAAAGGCGACATGGCCTCGCTGTAACTGATGAATTCGTCAAAGCCTTTCACCCCGCTGCCTGCAGTGGTCACGGTGGGCGACTGGCTGACGGTGTTCACGCGGATGTTCTTGGCCACGCCGTAGTGGTATCCAAAGCTCCGGGTGATGCTCTCCAACAAGGACTTCGCGTCCGCCATGTCGCCGTAATCTGGAAAGATGCGTTGCGCTGCGATGTACGACAGCGCCACCACACTTCCCCACTCATTGAGTGCATCAAGTTTTTTGGCTGTGGCCAGCGTTTTGTGCAAGCTGATGGCGCTGACGTCCAAGGTGGTTTGGAGGAATTTGTAGTTGACGTCGGTGTAGTGCTTCCCCTTGCGCACGTTGGGGCTCATGCCGATGCTGTGCAACACGAAGTCCACTTTGCCGCCGAAGTGCTCCATGGCCCCCTCGAACAACTGCTGCAAGTCTGCTTCGCTTGTGGCGTCTGCGGGAATCACGGGTGCGTCTCCACACAACTTGGCAAGGTTGTGAATTTCGCCCATGCGCATGGCCACAGGGGCGTTGGTCAACACAATTTCAGCGCCCTGTGCGTGGGCCTCCAGCGCCACTTTCCA
The DNA here is from genome assembly GCA_049610985.1 of Flavobacteriales bacterium. Taxonomy (GTDB): domain Bacteria; phylum Bacteroidota; class Bacteroidia; order Flavobacteriales_D; family Sanyastnellaceae; genus UBA11663. Next base: position 3,252 of record JBMZAB010000049.1, read on the forward strand.
GGCGATGGACATGTCGTTGAGGGCTCCGAAGACGATGCCCTTTTTTCCTTTCAAAAGATCGTGCGCCATGGCTCGAATGAATTGGTTGGTTTGGGGGGCAAGCTACCCATCCCCTTCGACATGCAGTCGTCACCCAAGCCCTCAGTTCTTCACAACGCCCCGTGGGCTGTCACTGTTGGAACACACGCACGTAATCGACCACCATGGTTTGCGGGAATTGGGTGGTGGCGTTCGGATACCCGGGCCAGTTGCCCCCCACCGCGATGTTCATGATGAAGAAGAACGACGCATTGAAGGGGTAAGGCTGGCCATTCATCTGCGAACTGTTGATGCTGAAGTACGGTTGGTCGTCCATGTACCACGTGATGTTGTTGGCTTCCCAAACGATGGAAAACAAGTGGAACGCCTCGCTGAATTTGGCCCCGCCGGGCAAGGAAATTTGCCCACCATTGTATTGGTGAACGTTCCAGCTGCTTCCCCAGTGGGCCGTGCCGTGAACCGTACCCGGTTGATGCCCCACCAATTCCATGACGTCGATTTCACCACACTGCGGCCAACCGCCCTCCGGGAAATTGGAGCCGAGCATCCAAAGGGCAGGCCAAATGCCCTGTCCCTCTGGCATCTTCGCACGGAAGTCAATTCGACCGTATTGGAACTCCTGCAGGTCCACCGACTTCATTCGTGCGGAGGTGTACCCAGCACCTTCCTGGCGCGCGGTGATGGTCAAATACCCATCGGCCACGGAGCTGTTGTTGGGCGAACTGGTGTAGTTCTGCCACTCGTTGTTGCCCCATCCGCTGGCGCCCAAATCGTAGGTCCAGTTGTTCGAATTGATGGCGCTTCCGTCGAACTCGTCCGACCACACCAAGGTCATTCCAGGGTAGCTGTCCGCGCCCTGATAGCCATCGCCATCGACCACACCCGTGTCGTCGTTGACACGCGTAAAGGTGTAAGTGAAGTAGCCCCCTGATTGTTGGCACGAGGCGTCGTCGGTGTAGGTGTGAATCACCAAGGTCGTGGACGTCAATTCGACGATGTCGTAAACCATTCCTCCGTCGTTGGTGCCCATGAAAGGGCAGCTGCAAGCGCCTCCCGTGGCGCCAAGTGTAAAGGCATCTTCACCCGACGTGCCTGCCCCCGGGCTGAACGTCAATTCCGCCCCTCCGCAGGTGTACACCTGTTCGCTGTAATTTGAGAAGGCGTCGATGATGATCCCGTTGTATTCCGACGTGAACGATCCATCGGCGTGGAACGTGTACACGTCGTCGTACTGAGCATTTTGCAACCCGTTGACGCCACTTGAAAACCACTCGTCGCTGTAGGGGTTGGGGCCCACTTTGATGGCGCCTGCACCAGTGCTGAATTGCCAAGAACCAAGGAGCAACTCAGGCAACACGCCGTCGCCTCCACAGACCCCAAAGTTGTCTTCATAAAGGCATGCTTCGGTTGGATTCGCCATGTAGTTGCAAGCTTCGACGTCCGTGCACAAGTCTTCACTGTCCCAGATGTAGTCTTGGTCGGTGTCGACCTCCCCAAACAACCCCAGCAACGCCAAGATGTCGGTCACCCCGATGGCCCAATCTGGGTCCACGTCTGGTTGGTAGCCACAATCTGTTTGGGCCCATGGCTGGACACACAGGGCCATGGCAAGAAGGAATGCAATGCGTTTCATGAGAAATTGGGTCAAAGGATGATTCGGTCTGATGCCGTCATCTCTAAAGTACAGCGTTTTTGTGTGCGCCTGACGTGACTTAGGTCAAATCACGTCGTCTCAGGACGGAAAGATTTTTCCCGGGTTCAAGATGCCCTTGGGGTCGAGCATGGCCTTGATGCCTTTCATCACATCCAAAGCCCGGTCGCTGCAGGCGACGTCCATGAACTCTTTCTGCACCAGACCGATGCCGTGCTCGCCACTCAAGGTGCCACCCAACTCCACCACGCGGGTGAACAAGGCGCGGATGGCCACCTTCATCATGGCTTCCCATGCATCGTCGTCCATGCCGTCTTTCAGGATATTGACATGAAGGTTGCCGTCCCCGGCGTGGCCGTAACAGATGGAGCGAAATCCGTGCTCCTTTCCCAGGGTTTTGACTGCCTCCAACAGGGCCGGCAGCTCCCCGCGAGGCACCACCGTGTCTTCCTCCTTGTAGACGCTCTCGGCCTTCACAGCCTCGCCCACGCGCCGACGCAAGAACCAAAGCTTCTCTTTTTCATCGGCGCTCTCCGCAAACAAGACCTCTCCAGCGTGGCGCCGCTCCAGCACGGGCAGCATGCGTTCACACTGAGGCAAGAGGTCCTCCGGCGTAAAAGCGTCCACCTCAATCAACAAGTGCGCTTCGTCCTCGGGCCGCAACTCAGGTTCGTGGACGCCGGTGAAGGCTTGGGCCAACAGCACGGCGTCGCGTTCCATGAACTCCAGGGCGCTCGGAACCGCGCCGGCTTGGAACAAGTCCGCCACGGCAGCGCACGCATCTCGGGCCGACTCGAAGGGGACCAACATCAACGCTTGGTGCGTGGGCAGCGGGAGCAACTTCAGCGTCGCCTGGGTCACAATGCCCAGCGTGCCTTCACTTCCCACCATCAGTTGAGTCAAATTGTAGCCTGTCGAATTTTTCAACGTGTTGGCGCCCGTCTCGATCACGGTGCCGTCGGCCAACACCACTTCCAAGTTGAGGACCCAATCCTTCGTCACGCCGTATTTCACCGCCCTCGGACCGCCGCTGTTCTCGGCCAAATTTCCCCCAATGGTGCACGTCCCACGAGAAGCCGGGTCGACGGCGTACATGAGCCCTTTGGCGGCGGCGGCGTTCGACAATTCCTCGGTGATGACCCCCGGCTCCACCACCGCCTGGTGGTTCAGGGTGTCGATGGCCACAATTCGGTTCATGCGCCTGGTGCTCAACAGAATGCCCCCTTGAACAGGAAGCGCGCCTCCACTCAACCCCGTGCGTGCGCCGGCGGCCGTCACAGGCACCTCGTGGGCATGCGCATAGGCCAAAATCTTCGACACTTCTGCCGTGCTCGTGGGCTCCACCACCGCGTCGGGCACGAACACCAAATCCTCCGTCTCGTCCGACGCATGGTCGCGCCTCGCCGCCTTTCCCAAATGCACCCGCTCCGGGGCAAGGAGCGACTTCAAATCTTCAGGATTCCACCCGTGCTCGTGTCTCAACTGTTCCATGCGCGTTGCGTTATCTTGGGCGCTTGTCAAAAGTAACCTTGCACGACATGCACTCCTTCTCGCGAGTTATTCACGCCACGTCTTTGGCCTTGACGGCCGCCTTGTGCCTGCCTTCATTTGGACAGGAGGCCACCTTCAGCAACGAATCCATTTGGGCCAGCGGCACGTTCCGGACCGAGTATGTGTGGGGCATCCGCTCCATGGCGGACGGCAAACACTACACCACCCAGGAGTACGACGAGGCCCAAGGGTCATGCATCGTCAAGTGGTCCTACAAGACCGGACGTGTGGTTGACACCTTGTTGACCTCGACCAAGGCATTTGACGACCCTCGGGAATTTTTTGGCGGTTACGAATTCAGCAGCGACGAGCGCTTTGTGGTGTTGACCACGGCGAGCGAAGGCCTATACCGCCACTCGTTCTACGCCAACTTCTACGTCTTCGACTTTGAGTCAGACAGCGAGGCTCGTCCCATCACTGACTTCAGCCTTGGCAAACAGCGACTGGCCCAGCTTTCTCCCGCTGGAGACAAAGTGGCCTTTGTCCGTGAAAACAACATCTTCATTTCTGACCTCGCGACTGGCGCCGAATTCCAAGTCACCGACGATGGCGAGACCAACGCCATCATCAACGGCGCGACGGACTGGGTGTACGAGGAGGAATTTGGGGACGACCAGGGATTGTTTTGGAATGCGGATGGCTCGCGTTTGGCCTACCTCAAGTTCGACGAAAGCAACGTGCGAGAATTTCACATGCCTGTCTACGGATCCCTCTACCCGGACCCCTACACGTTCAAATACCCCAAGGCGGGAGAGGACAACAGCGAGGTTTCCGTGCACATCTATTCCCTGCAGAACAGCGTGAACAAAGCCGTGGCGGTTCCCAAATCCGCTTACTACATCCCGCGCATCAAATGGACCAACGATGCCGAGACCCTGTGCATTTTCACCATGAACCGCCACCAAAACGATTTGCGGTTGTTGTTGACCGACGGTGAATTCCCCAACAATCGTCTCGGCACCAAGGAGGTGTTCAAGGAAACCTGCAACACGTACATCGACATCAACGACAACCTGACGTTCCTCGCGGACGGTTCCTCGTTTGTGATGACTTCAGAGCGTGACGAGTACAACCACATTTACAAGTTTGACTTCGAAGGCAATGCCACTCAATTGACAAAAGGCGCATGGGACGTGGTGGACGTGTTGGGATTTGACGCCAAGCGAAAGCGCGTGTACTTCACCTCCTCCAAAAAAGGCGCCACCCAAAAGCACACCAGCTACGTGGACCTGCGTGGTCGCGTCACCACCTTGGACAACACCCCGGGCACCCACAGCGACGACTTCTCCAACAGCTTCGACTACAGCATCCACAACCACAGCACAGCGAATACCCCTCCTGTGTACACCCTGCGTGACCGAAATGGCAAAGTCATCCGCACCTTAAAAGACAACGAAGGCCTGCGCAAGGCCATGGCCGCGCACGGTGCCGTGGAGAAAGAGTTCTTCACGTTCACCAACGACGCTGGCGTCGAACTGAACTGCTGGAAAATGATGCCCCAAGGGCACAAGCCGGGCCAAAAGCACCCCGTCTACGTCGCCATCTACGGCGGGCCGGGCGCCAACACCGTCAATGACAGCTGGGGCGGGTCGACGTTCCTGTGGCACCAATACTTGGCCCAAGAAGGCTACATGGTGGTGTCGTGCGACCCCCGCGGCACCCAGTTCCGCGGTCGAGAATTTGAACACAGCACCTACAAGGAGCTTGGCAAATTGGAAACCGAGGACTTCATCGACCTGGCAGAACACTTGGGCACGTGGGAGTCTGTGGACGCCGAGCGCATCGGGATCCAAGGCTGGAGCTACGGCGGGTTCATGACGTTGCTCTGCATGACCAAAGGCGCCGACGTCTACAACGCCGGCATCTCCGTGGCCCCCGTCACCAACTGGCGCTACTACGACACCGTGTACACGGAACGCTTCATGCAAACCCCGCAAGAAAATGAGAGCGGCTACGACGACAACAGCCCCGTGAACCACGCCGACAAACTCCAAGGCGAGCTCTTGCTTGTGCACGGCTCAGGTGACGACAACGTGCACTATCAGAACTCCATGGAGATGATCAACGCCTTGGTTTCTGCCAACAAGGATTTTGACTTCTTTGTCTATCCCGACCGGAACCACGGCATCTACGGAGGCAACACCCGACTGCACCTCTTCAACATGATGATGGACTTTGTGAAAGACCACTTCTGAAGACACCGACTTGCAAATTCAAACCCCTTAAACACACGATCTTATGGCCCAATTGAAACTTGCCGCAGGGCATCCTCAAGGCTTGATGACCCTCTTCTTCTCAGAGATGTGGGAGCGCTTCTGCTACTACGGCATGCGCGTTTTGTTGACCCTATTCTTGGTCAAATCCTTGCTCAAAGGCGATTCTGACGCCGCCCTCATCTACGGTGCCTACACAGCCCTCATCTACGCCGCCCCCGTGCTCGGTGGCAAAATGGCCGACCAATACCTCGGCTACCGCTACGCCATCCTCCTTGGGGCAGTGCTCATGGCCATCGGAGAATTCTTGATTGTGGGAGGTGCTGTTGGTGGCCCCGACGCCATCGCCACAAGCGAAATGCTCATGCTCTTTGGCATGGGAGCGCTGATCGTTGGCAACGGCTTCTTCAAGGCCAACATCTCCACCATCGTCGGAAAGCTCTACGAGGACAACGACCCTCGCCGCGACTCGGGCTTCACCATCTTCTACATCGGCATCAACATCGGCGCGCTCCTCGCCACCACGGTGGTTGCTTTTGTGGGCGAGACCTACGGCTTCGAATACGGCTTTGGGCTCGCCGGCATCGGCATGTTGGCTGGCCTCTTCATCTTCTGGAGCGGACGGGCGAACTACGCTGCGGCCCCAGGCTTGGAGATTACAGAAGAAGGTCACAAGCAGGCTGGTCCGCTGAAAGTGTACCAGTGGATTTCTGTCGGCTCCCTCGCCCTCATCCCTGCGTGCTACTTCTTGATCAGCCATGACGACTGGATGAGGTACTTGCTCTCCGGCCTCTTCGCGCTCGTGGCGGCATCGTTGATTCGTGCAGGCATCAAGGAAGGCCCCATGTGGCGCGACCGCATGATTGCCTTGGTCATCTTCATGATCATCAACATTGTGTTCTGGGCCTGCTTCGAGCAAGCCGGCACGTCGTTGACCCTGTTTGCAGACCGCAACGTGAGCCGCGAAATCCTTGGATGGACCATGCCTGCATCCATGACGCAGTTTTTCAACCCAGCGTTCATCATCATCTTCGGATCCATCTTTTCGGTGATGTGGGTGAAGCTTGACCGGCTCGGCAAAAACCCAAGCATCCCCATGAAGTTTGCGCTGGGCATTTTGCAACTCGGCGCGGGTTTCTTGATCACGCTTGTGGGAGTTCAGTTCGCGGACGAGCAAGCCATGGTGCCACTCCTGACCCTCGTGTTCTTGTACTTGTTGCACACCACGGGCGAACTCTTCTTGTCCCCCATCGGCTTGTCGATGGTCACCAAGCTTTCTCCCAAGAGCATGGCTGGAACCGCCATGGGTGGATGGTTCTTGAGCTTCGCCATCGCCAACTACGCGGGCGGCCTCATCGCCACCCTGACAGGAGGCCACGGCGACTCTGGCGAAGAGCTTGACGCCGCCGCTGGATTGATGAAGTACACCGAAGTTTTCTCCACCATCGGCTGGACATGTGTGGGCATTGCCGTGTTGATTGCGGTGCTGAACAAGCCGCTGAACAAGTTGATGCACGGGGTGAAGTGATTCCTGGCAGACAAAAGCATGTGAAAGGCGCCTTCGGGCGCCTTTTTCTTTGCGATATTGCGGCCATGCGGAATCTCTTTTTCTCCTTGATGTGCATGGTGGTTTGCAGCGCGGCTTTGGGCCAGGCGGCAAGCATTCAGTGGATGAGCCTGGAAGAGGCTGTGGAAGCCCAAAAGAAGGAGCCCCGCAAAATCATGATGGACGTCTACACCCAATGGTGCGGGCCTTGCAAAATGATGATGGCGAACACGTTCACCAACGCGAACGTGATCAACTACATCAACGCCAACTACTACGCCGTCAAGTTCGACGCAGAGTCGCCTGGCGATGTTCAGTTCCAGGGCAAGACCTACAGCAACCCCACGTACGACCCCAACCGTCGCGGCCGCAATGGGGTGCATGAATTGTCCCGTGCCCTCGGGGTGAACGCCTACCCGACGCTCGTGTACTTCGACGAAAAAGCCGGCGTGATTGCGCCCATCAGTGGCTACAAGCAGCCTGGCCAAATGGAGCTGTACCTCAAGTTCTTCCACGAGGCGTACCAGCCCGGGGCAGGACAAGAAGCATGGGAACAATACCGCGACAGTTTCAAGTACACCTGGCGGTGATGGCAGGCGCCTTCGAGGCCCCGGTTCCCCCTATCTTTACGACACAAGGGCGCCTGACTGCAGACGTCTGCATTGCTTGACACCTCAACCCTACACCACGTTCCCATGAGCGAAACTGCACGTATGATTCTGGATGGCCAGGAATACGAGTTCCCGGTCATCACTGGCTCTGAAAATGAAAAAGCCATCGACATCTCCAAATTGCGCGGCAGCACAGGGTACATCACCATGGACCCTGGCTTCAAGAACACAGGTTCCACGCAGAGCGGCATCACCTACCTCGACGGTGAGCATGGGGTGTTGCGCTACCGAGGATACGCCATCGAAGAATTGGCTGAGAAAGCGTCGTTCATCGAAGTGGCGTACTTGCTGATTTACGGCGACCTCCCCAACAAGGAGCAGCTCGCTTACTTCAACAACAGCATCACGCACCACACCATTGTGCACGAGAACATGAAGCGTTTCTTCGACGCGTTCCCCCTGGGGGCTCACCCCATGGGCATGCTGAGCAGCATGGTGGCGTCGTTGTCGACCTTTTACCCCGAGTCTCAGAATCCCAACCGCGACATCACGGACATCGATTTGACCATCCACCGCTTGATCGCGAAGCTGCCCACCTTGGCTGCCCAAGCTTACAAGCACAACGTGGGATTGCCCACGATGTACCCCAAGAACAACTTGAGCTACGTGGGCAATTTCATGCACATGATGTGGGGGGTTCCCGCGGAAGACTACGAAGTTGACCCCATCGTGGAATCGGCGTTGAACAAGCTGTTCATTTTGCATGCAGACCACGAACAAAACTGCTCCACGTCCACCGTTCGTGTGGTGGGGTCATCGCAGGCCAACTTGTACAGTTCCGTGTCTGCAGGGGTGTCGGCCCTTTGGGGTCCTCTCCATGGCGGCGCCAACCAAGCGGTCATCGAAATGCTCGAAGCCATCCGTGCTGAAGGCAGCCCCCTCCAATCTTGGATCGACCGGGCCAAAGACAAAACTGACAGCTTCCGCCTCATGGGCTTTGGACACCGAGTCTACAAGAACTTTGACCCACGCGCACGCATCATCAAGAAGGCGGCCGACGAAGTGCTCGGGCAGCTGGGCGTGAACGACCCCGTGCTCGACATCGCCAAGCAATTGGAAGAGGTCGCCCTGAACGACGACTACTTCGTGCAACGTGGCCTGTACCCCAACGTGGACTTTTACAGCGGCATCATCTACCGCGCCTTGGGCATTCCCACCGACATGTTCACCGTCATGTTCGCTTTGGGACGTTTGCCAGGGTGGATCGGCCAGTGGAAAGAAATGACCGAGAACCGCGAGCCCATTGGACGTCCACGCCAAGTGTACGTCGGAGCCTCAGAACGGGCATTCACCTCGTTGAACGCCCGATGATTGCCCAGGCCGGGGCGTTTGTGCAACTCGAAGTGGACGACCGCGGCGTCGGCACCATCACATTTTCCCACCCAGCTTCCAACAGCCTTCCAGGGCATTTGCTGAGGAAACTGGCGGAGTCCATCTCTGCTGCGGGAACGTCCGACGACATCAAGGTGGTCGTCCTCCGCTCTGCAGGTGACCGTGCTTTCTGCGCAGGAGCCAGTTTCGATGAACTTGTGGCCATTCAAAACGAACAAGAAGGACTCGACTTCTTCAGCGGCTTTGCCATGGTGATCAACGCCATCCGCACCTGCCCCAAATTCGTCGTGGGTCGCGTCCAAGGCAAAGCCGTTGGTGGCGGTGTTGGACTCGCCTCTGCCGTGGACATTTGCTACGCCACCTCCTTCGCATCGGTCAAGCTTTCTGAGCTGGCCGTGGGCATCGGGCCTTTCGTGGTGGGACCTGCGGTGGAGCGTAAGATTGGCACCGCGGCCATGGGCATGCTGGCCATCGATGCCAAGTCTTGGAAGGACGCCCGCTGGGCCGCACAACAAGGCATGTACACCGAGGTGTTTGACAACGCGTCCGACATGGACAACGCCATCGATGCCCTCACCACAGACCTCGCCTCGAGCAACCCAGAAGCCATGTCTGAACTGAAGCGCGTGCTTTGGGAAGGCACGGAGCACTGGGACGACCTTCTGATGGAGCGTGCCGCCGTGTCAGGCCGACTCGTGCTGAGCTCCTTCACGAAAGACGCCATCGCCAGCTTCAAATCCTGACGACGGCGACACTTCGTTTCCAGTTGAATACGCGAGGGTCTCCTCTGCCCTCAATGCTGCACGAGCACCCGGGCCCTCGCTGAGGCCAATCCGTGGGTGACTCGCACTTGGTAGGTCCCGGACGCCCAACCCGACACGTCAAGCTGCTGACGCATCCCGACGAATGCTCCTTGCCAAACCTCACGTCCGGCGTTGTCATGCACCGTCAACAACGCTCGCTGCACCGGTTGGCTCAACTCCACGGTCAAGATGTCCTGGGTTGGATTCGGGAACGCCACAAATTGGACTTGACCAAGGTCATCCAATCCATACACGTCGTCCACTTCATAAGGTCCTCCTTCCACTTCGCAGCCGTTGGCGTCAGTCACCGTCACGCTGTACGCGAAGGGCGCTGGCAACTGCGCAATGTCTTCGTCATTTGACGAGAAAATTCCTGTACTGGACCACTCGTACTCGTATGGTGCAGTTCCTCCTGCCACTTCCAAATCAATCGCCCCCGCACCTTCTTCTGCGGCGTCGGTCACGTCGACCACGAGTGTGATTTCTTCAGGCTCGACGATTGTCAAACTGACCTGCTCTGCCGCACAGCCATTTCCATCCGTCGCATTCAGGACATACTCCCCTGGCGCGAGGTTGTCGAACGCTCCGGTGGTGTTGGTGTCGGCCAGCACTCCGGAAAGCACATATTGGATGGGGAAGTCGCCAGTCAAGGGTACCGCGTCCACCACCCCGTCGTCCGCCCCAAAGCAACTCACGTCCTCCGATACCACGTCGATCGTCAGTGCGCCTCCGTCCTCAAGTTCGAAATTGACCAACGCCTCACAAGCCGCGCCTTGCTCAACCACGGCAGTGTAAGCCCCTGCTGGAAGGCCTTCAAACACTTCACCTGGCTGAACCTCTCCATTCAAAAGGATGACAATGCTGTCTGGAAACGCCACATTGCCAATGGCGAGCTCGACCACCGCTGTGCTGTCACCTTCACAGACCACTTCCTGCAACACGTCCACAGATAACACCAAATCGCAATACAAACAGCTCCCGTCTTCCTCGGTGGCCAAGGGGTTGAAATTGGATGCGGCATCATCCGTGCATCCGAACACCTCGTCTCCGTCGCACACCCCATCGCCGTCCACATCGTTCACCACGACAGTCCCAGTTCCGTCGGTTTCCCCCGAGCAAGATTCGCAGT
>JBMZAB010000050.1:0-12526 GCA_049610985.1 Flavobacteriales bacterium
GACTCATCTGTGCAGCCGGTCACTTCGTCTGAATCGCACAAACCGTTGTTGTTCACGTCATTGCCTTCTCCTCCACAAATCCCGCACACATCAAAGTACAAACAAGAACCATTGTCGAAGTTGGCAGCAGGATCGTAATTGCAAGCCGCTTCCACCGTGCATCCAAAGAAAATGCCGCTCTCCCCAAACAGTCCTGACCCATCAAATTGAACCGACGTTTGAACTTGGTCTGCGCCAACTCCAAATGGGAAAACCTGAAAATTCAGCTGACCCGAAATGCTGCCAGACGTTGTGATCTGCGCAATCAGCCAACGCCCATCGTCATCGGGAAACGAATTTGACGCCGCGTTCAGCACATACCATGACGAACCCAGAAGAGAATTGACCTGCAGTTGTGTGCCTCCGGTCTGAAAGTAGTTGCTGACCGTAGGGACAAGCGTTTCATCTTGTACTAAGGAAGGATCCTCTGAACCGACAACCTCTGAAGCCGGCAAGTCCAAACCAATCGTTGCAAAACTGTCGTCTTGCAATTCCGGAAAAAAACTGAACAGAGCTGGATTCATGCCAGACGCATTCCATGAGCCATTTATCGGTGAATTGAAAATGCCTTCAGGGGTGGAGAACAGCAAAGTGTCTTCATCGTTGCCGTATACAGCGGACATCTTGTCCGTCGGATCCAATGCGTTGACATAGAATCTGTACACGGTGCCCTCTGCCGCGACAGGCTCGGACGACTCCACAGTGAGTGTGTAGGACTGGCCAAACGCAGTGGCGGTGAGGAGGGTCGAAATCAGGCTGAGTACGAGGAGGCGCATCTCGAAAAATGTTTGGTTGGAGGTTCAAGATACGGCCTATGTCGTTGAATATCTGCCGTTCATCCTGACTCAAGTGCCTGCGGAGGGTGCGCCTTGACAAAACACCCACGTTCCGCCCAACAAGCCCAACAAAAAGCCCCCCTTCCGCATGGGAAGGAGGGCCGCTCACAAAACTGTTCTGGTCAAGGTGGTCCGCCGTGCAAAGTCTCCGCCTTTGCGAGCGCAAGTTGGCCCACGAGACACGAAAACCCGGTACACGTTTTGTACATTTCATCATGATTGCGCGGCTTTTGAATGAAGTGGTCGCCTCCGCAGGTGTCGAAATCCGCTCCTCAGGCGACTGTCACACCTTGAGCGAAGTCATCACCGTGCGGACCGGCAAGGTGGTCAACTACAACACGCTCCGACGCATGTACGGGCTTGCCAAACCCGTCAAGCCGAGCAGAGGATCCCTGGACATCCTCAGCGAGTTCGTGGGGTTCGACAGCTACTTGCACTTCACAAGCGGTTCGCCGCGTCTGCACTCCACCCGAACCAAGGAGGAGGTGTACCTGCGCTTTGCGCGGGGCCAAGACGCCGAAGCGATTGCCCTGCTCCGCGAGATGCCAGAAAGCACGCTGCGGTCGGACATGGTCATTCAAATGGGCCGCGAGTTGTTCGTTTCCGGAGACACCGCGCGGGCTCTCTCGTTCCTAGAACTCGTGGAGCCCCTCGTCGCCAAATTGCCCTACTCTGAAATCGTCCACGTGGGCAACGCCATGGGCATCGCCAGAAGCACCTTGCCGTCCGTCTCCGGCCTCATCAACCACCACGCTTACCAACGCATGGTCCATTCCTTGTTCGTCGACTATCCCCATTTGTCGGGCTACTACGGCGCGGAGGTGGACGCCTTGGAACCTGGGCGGGCGCACTCCCCTGAATTTGAGCTGTTCACCACGTGCCTCGGTATGCTGCACAACTTCCTGTTGGGCCTTCCGGTGGATGGGGAACTCCCCGAAGCACCTCAAACGCTGAGCTTTCATCCCATCCTGCAGGGACGGCTCTTTGCATGTCACATGATGACGGGTGTACATGACTCTCCCCAAGACGCGTGGGATCGATGCTTCGGCGAAGGCGCGTTGTCGGACATCAACTTGGAGTTCGCGCACGAACTGTTCTTGTACGCGGCCACGTCCAACGACCCCAACCTGGTGCACTGGTGCCTGAAAGAACTCCCCATGTCCACCAAGCCTGCGCAAAGGCACGAGCACTCCGCACTGCACACCCAACGCTTGCTCAAGTGCATGGCCCGGGCCTTTCGTGGTGATTTGTCGAGCGCCCGGATGCATTTTGAAAAGTTTGACCTGGACGACACCCACATCCTCCACCGAGACATCCTGGACATGTGCCGCTGCGTGCTCGGCCATCGGCTTTTCCCGAAAAAGCAACCCTGGAAACGGCGCTACGACGACCTCGCGGCGCAACTGGGGTTCACGCGGTTTGACGACGCGTTCTTCAAGACCGCCTACCGAAAAATCACCACCTTGCAACCATGAACGCGAAACTCCACACCGGCCTCAAGTACGTCTACGCCCTGTTCTTGCTCGGATCAGGCCTGAAGCACCTCTACAACATCTACGTCGCCGACCCGACCATCATGGCCACCGGGTACCCGGAGCCTGAAGCCACAGCCTTCGTCCTTGCCGTCTTGGACACGAAATTCTTGCTGCCCTTCATCTGCACGGCAAAGCTCATCGCAGGCGTCGTGATGTTGTTGCCAGGTCGCGAGCAATTGGGCGTCGCCTTGGCGTTCCCGTACGCCGTCGGCATGCTCATGTGGGGGCTTTTCATGGTGCCCAGCCACTTGCTCATCATGAGCGTGATTTTCCTCCTGAACGCCGCGCTCGTCTACGCGAACTGGACCAAGTACCAGCCGCTGCTCAAGGCCTGAGACCCCTCAGCTGCACACGGTGCCAAACGCGCTGAGCACCGCCAACACGTCGGTCACGTTCACCGCGCCGTCGCCGTTCACGTCGTTGTCGCAGGCGGCCTCACATCCGAATTCACTCAAGACGTCCAAGATGTCCCCCACCGTGACCTGCAGGTCGCCGTTGGTGTCGCCCGGGCAAGCGCTGGCGCTTTGTTCTTGACAAGGCTCCTCAAGGTTGACGAGGGTCTTCTGCAAGAAGTCGTTCATGACTTCGTGGGCACCTTCCAAACACACCATGCCGTTGGCGCTTCCTATCCAGTGCACGCGAAGCAGCGGCACGTAAGACGTGTTCTTGGGCGCAGTGCTGCCGTCGTAGCTCAGGGTCACCACCATCTGGCCTCCTGGCGCGTGGGACGGCACCCCGGTGTACCCATAAGCGGCGTCGAGCAAGCTCTCGGTTTGGCTGATCTGTAGCCCGTCAAATTCAAGTTGGTACCCGAAAATGCGGGCGTCCGGGTTCTTGACATGGACGTCCAAGTACTTCTCCTCCCAGTTCACCTCCGCGATCTTGAAGTGGGTGGTGTCGTAAGGGTTGGTGATGTCGTTGACTGGGAAATTGCAGTGGCTGTGCACGCCCGTGCTGTCGGGGTCGGTGTGCGCCTCGTTCCACCACTGGCAATCCGCCATGAAGGCCGCGTCAGCCAAGCTCATGACGCCATCGCTGTTGATGTCGGTGCAGTTGGCCACGTTCAAGTCGCCGCCAAGCACGCCTTCCACATAGGCTTGCGCGTCAGTCAGGTCCTGGACGAGGTCGTCGTTCAAGTCGCCGATCATGGCCACCCCGCCGCATTCGCCGTTGCAGTCGAACAGCGCGGTGCCAAACGGGTCGCCCGCGCAATCCGTGAACGTCGGGCAATCGGTCAAAATGGTCGTCACCAAGTCGCCGCCTGAACGGTCGAGCTCGATGCACACCACCGCCCAGTTGTTCTCGGTGTTGGTCTCGTACCGGCCCAAGGCATCCGGGTCGTAGTCCCAATTGACGCGGACCACCAAGCGGTACTGGCCGTCCTCCACGTCCGTCACGTCAATCCACTGGCAGCTCAAACCGCTGGAGTAGATGTCGCCACAGCCAGACGCGATGCCCATGTTGGAGCAGCCGTAGGTGAACGAGCCGCCGTCGCTGCACTCCAAGTCCATCACACAGAATCCGTTCTTGAAGCCGATGGGAATCAAGGCCCCGTCCATGGTGAAGAGGTCGTACTTCGCGTACCCCTTGTAGTGCCAGTGGTTGTGGCATTCGCCCCATTCAAACTGGCCCGTCTGGTTGGTTTGAGCTGTGGTGCCGATGTAATAATCAAGCTCCCCGATGTTCTTGATGTGCGTGGTGAACCGGATCAGCTCACGCTGGCCAAACCCGTTCAAACACCCCTCCTCGATGTAGCAATCCGTCTCACTCACATTCATGGTGGTGGAGTACAGGCTGCTGGACACCACGTCCGCCAACACGATCAAATCCGGTCCGGTACAATTGGGGTCGCCAGCGTAGATGCACGACCCGTCGTCCAATTCTGCACTGGGGTTGTAGTTGCAAGCCCCGGAATCCGTGCATCCGGTCGGGGGTCCGATGTAGTTGAACGACCAATCGAACCCGCCGCAGCTGCCGTCCAGCGACGCCCAGCGGACCCAGTAGGTTTGGCCTCCCTCCAGCAACACCGTCATGGTCGCAGCCTCGCCGCAGCCACCTTGGTTGTCGTCGTAGTAAATGGACCCCTCGTTCGTGTCGTCGAAGTTGCCCATGTTGCAGTAGTCATAGATGTACAGGGTGGTGTTGCACTCCGCACCGCACGAGCTGAACTCATACATCCCGTTGGCGTTGGGCGTCAACGTATACCAAAAGTCGTCCTCCGCCTGCATCACTGTCCCGTAATCGGCCGCGTCGATGCCGATGGCGTCGTTGCACGTCGAGCCCGGTGCGCAGTCGAACTGCACCAGGTCTTGCTGGCCGTAGTCTCCGCCCGTGGCCACCGCCACCCCGTCGAGGTACAACGTGTACGCCCCCTGCCCGTAGCCGCAGCAAATTCCGTCGCCGTAGCTGTCGTTGATCACGAATTGCAAGCAGGGAAACTCCTCTTCGCTGGCGATGCACACCGTGTCCGCGTACACCGTTCCTGTGCTGTTGTACGGGCCACCCGACAGCAACTCGCCGCCCAGCCCCGTCAAAGTCCACGTGATTTCACCTGGGTAGTTGTCGGTCAAAATTTCGACGACCACTTCAGACTCGCCTTCGGCGCATTGGCCCAAGGCCGCGAAAGGAGACAGCACGAGGAGGAGGCAGGCGCCCAGCAAAGTGTACAATGGAGATTTCATGGCGTTGATGGTCAGGAAGTTTGGATGAGCAAGGTACGGAGGAAGGCCAAACTGCGTGAACGCCCAACCCCCAGGCCGCAGCTTCGTTGCATCTTTGGCCCACCAACAGCCCGCTCCATGCCTGAGATGTCCCAAAAAACCTGGCTCATTGTTGTCGCCTCCTTGGTCCTTGTGATTGCCTTTTTGGGCTACCAAGTCGCAGACCAAAACAACGTCATCGGCGGACTCCACAGCGACAACGCGGAACTGAGCCTCGCCAAGGACCAGCTGGTGCTCGACCTGGAGAAAATGCGCTTCTCCTACGACACGCTCGAGACCGAGAATTCCATGATGCTGGCGGAAATCGCCGCCCAGCAGGAGCGCATCGACGGCCTGCTGACCAAGGTGAAAAACGGCTATTGGGAGGTTGCCCGCGCCAAGAAAGAAGCCGAGACGCTTCGAAGCATCATGAAAGGCTACATCGGCACCATCGACTCGCTCAACCAGTTGAACACCGCCCTGCTGGACGAAAACCTCGCCATGAAGGCGCAGATGGAAGCGGTGTCGCAAGAGAACGCCGACCTCGTGGAGCGACAGGAAAACATGGAGGGCATGCTTGAAGCAGGCCAAACCCTCCAGGTGGCCGAATTCCTCCCCACCGGCGTACGTGTCCTCTCCTCAGGTCGCCAGCGGGACACCGACCGCGCCGACCGGTGCAACAGCCTGCGCGTGTGCTTCACCATCTTGGAAAACCGCATCGCCCCCGTCGGCGACAAGACCTTGCACCTGCGCATCACGGACCCCACCGGTCTCGTGTTGCCAGACGAGTCTGGAAGCACCGAGCTCAGCGCCTCACGCACCATCGACTACGCGCGCGACCGCATCGACGCCTGCATCTTTTACAACGGCGCCGACGGAAACGCGACCCTGGGCCTCGACGCCGGCACTTACCTCGTGGAGATCCTCGAAGGCACGGAAGTCATCGGCACCACCGACCTGATCCTGCGCTGACCCTGCCCTGACCCTGCGGACCTCAATTCGCGAGTCTCGCCCGTGAATTGGGCGTCATCTCCATGCCTTTTGACGCGCATCCTTGCGCCATGGTTTTGGAACGTCGCGCCTGGACTGGCCACCTCGGGGAGTCGCATGTGGTCGCAGAACTCGAACAACAGGGACACCGCATCCTCCAACGCAACTGGCGCTGGCGCCGCGCGGAGGTGGATGTCATATCCACGGACGGGACTGCCCTTGTGTTTCACGAGGTGAAATGCCGGTCCGGGCGCGACACATTGTCCTTGGACCCCATGATGTGGTGGCCCCACGTCGCCCAGCAGCGGCGGCTCGTACAAGCGGCCCACGCGTTCGTGCGACAGCAGCCTGTCACCCCCAAGAGATTGCGCTTCGACGTGTGGTTGGTCGAGTCTGTCGCGGCAGGGTCAGCTTCTCCGAGACCCATGCATTTCCCGGACGCGTTTGACACCCGCTCCATCCAACGCGCTCACCGTCGAAGGAGGCCGTACCTTTGAAGCATCATGAAACACAACCCTGACCAAGGCCGCCGAGGAGGCGCCCGCAAGGGAAGTGCCGGACGACGCAAATCCACCCCCGGCGCGAAACCTTCAAGCTCCCGTCCCAACCGCGGACGACCCGGCGCCCAGCGCCCCAAGCTCAAATTTGCCCCCGTGCCTGACTCGACGGCCGCGATGCGCCTCAACCGGTACATTGCCCAGGCCGGCGTTTGCTCTCGCCGGGAAGCCGACGTCATGATTGGGGCCGGGGTGGTCAGCGTGAACAACAAGGTGATCACCGAGCTCGGATTCAAGGTGGACCCAACCAAAGACACCGTCAAGGTGGAAGGCGACACCATCCGCCCAGAGACCATGCGCTACGTGTTGGTCAACAAGCCCAAAAACTTCTTGGCAGTGGAGCACGACCCCAGCGGCCGGCGCACCATTGGCGACTTGATCAAAAACGCTTGCCGCGAACGCATCGCCCCCGTGGACCGCGTGGAGAAAGAGAGCACGGGCTTGATCCTGTTCACCAACGACGGTGAAATGGCCAAACGCCTCAACCACCCCAAGGTGGCCCTGCGTGAATTGTACCACGTCACCTTGGCCAAGAAGGCCACCCCAGAAGATTTGGAAAAGTTGTTGGAAGGGTTCGTGCTGGACCAGGGCTTTGTGAAGGCCAAAGAGGTCTCGTTCGTCAAAAACGACCCCCACGAAATCGGCATGGAAATCCACAGCAACAGGAGCCGAATCGTGCGTCGGATGTTTGAGCATTTGGGACACAAAGTGGTGAAGGTCGACCGCGTCGTGTACGGTCCCCTCACCAAGAAAGACCTGCCCCGTGGCCATTGGCGTCACCTGACCGACGACGAGTTGAACCTGCTGAGGATGACCACATGAACTCAAGTCTGGTCATCATTCCGACGTACAACGAGAAGGAAAACGTCGTGCGGATGTTGGACACCGTCATGGGTCTGACGTTCCCTTTCGACGTCCTCGTGGTGGACGACGGGTCTCCCGATGGCACCGCGGCGTTGGTCAAGGAAACCCAAGCCAAGCACCCCGAGCGCATTCACTTGCTCGAACGGGAAGGCAAGCTCGGGCTCGGCACAGCGTACATCGCAGGGTTCAAGTGGGCTTTGGCACACAACTACGAATTCATCTTCGAGATGGATTGCGATTTCTCGCACAACCCTGAGGACCTGTTGCGTCTGCGCGACGCATGCGACGAGGGTGGTGCGGGCATGTCGGTGGGCTCGCGCTACGTCAAAGGCGGCGGCGTGGCCAACTGGCCCCTGAACCGACTCATCCTGAGCTATGGCGCCTCGTTCTACGTGAACTTCTTCTTGGGGCTGGGCGTCCGAGACAGCACTGCGGGATTTGTGTGCTACCGCCGAGAGACCCTGAAAGCCATCGACCTCGACGCCGTTCAATTCGTCGGGTACGCGTTCCAAATTGAAATGAAGCTTCGCTCCAAACGCAACGGCTTCAACATCCAAGAGGTGCCCATCACCTTCGTCGACCGAGAATTGGGCACGTCCAAAATGAGCATGAACATTTTTCGAGAAGCGCTCTTGGGGGTCCTCCAAATGCGCTTCCAACGCATCTTCTACCCGTCCGACAAACCCTCCTGAGTCCATGAACGCCATCCTCTTCTGCAAAGCCCACGTTGTCAACGAAGGCGCCGTCAAAATGCAAGATGTGCTCATCTCGGGAGACCGCATTGTGGCCGTGGGGGTGGATTTGGCCCAACGCGCCAGCGACCCCAAAGTCCAAGCCCTCGCCGCGCAAGCCAAGGTGCACGACTGCACCGGCAAGTGGCTCATGCCAGGATGCATCGACGACCAGGTCCACTTTCGTGAGCCCGGGTTGACCCACAAAGCGGAAATCGCCACCGAGTCGGCAGCCGCAGCGGCAGGGGGCATCACCTCGTTCATGGAGATGCCCAACACCGTCCCCCAGACCCTGACGCAAGACCTGCTTCAGGACAAGTACGACCGGGCCGCGGAGGTCAGCCCTGTGAACTACAGCTTCTTCATGGGCGCCAGCAACCACAACCTGGACGAGGTGCTGAAAACCGACCCCACGCGTGTGTGCGGCATCAAAGTTTTCATGGGCTCCTCCACCGGTGACATGTTGGTCGACGAATCCAAGGTGCTCGAGGGGATCTTCAAAGAAGCCCCCACCTTGGTGGCGACCCACTGCGAAGACGAGGCCACGGTTCGGGCCAACAGCGCTGCGGCAAAGGAGCGCCACGGAGAACACGTGCCAATCGATCAGCACCCACTCATCCGCAGCGCCGAAGCGTGCTACCGCAGCTCGTCGAAGGCCGTGGAATTGGCCACCAAGCTGAACACACAACTGCACATTTTGCACATCAGCACGGCCCGTGAGCTGGACCTGTTCGACGGGACCAAGGAACTGGAAGACAAGCGCATCACTGCGGAGGCGTGCATCCATCATCTTTGGTTCAGCGACGCCGACTACGCGGACAAAGGCACCCACATCAAGTGGAATCCCGCGGTCAAAACGGCCCACGATCGGGAACAGATTCGCGCAGCCATCTTGGACGGCCGCATCGACGTGGTGGCCACCGACCACGCGCCCCACACCAAGGAAGAGAAAAACAACAGCTACTTCAAGGCCCCCTCAGGCGGCCCGCTCGTACAGCACGCCCTCGTGGCCATGCTCGACCTGGTGCACGACGGGTTGCTCCCCGTGGAAAAGGTCGTAGACCTGATGGCCCATCGGGTGGCGCGCCTCTTCCGCATGGCCGACCGCGGATTCATTCGCCCCGGCATGAAGGCCGACTTGGTGGTGGTGCAGCCAAACGACCCTTGGACGGTCCACGAAGACAACGTCATGTCGAAGTGCGGCTGGTCCCCATTCCAAGGCCACACGTTCAAGAGCCGCGTGCACCAGACATGGGTGAACGGCACCCTCGTATGGGACGGCCAACGCATCACAACCACCCACGGCCACCACGTGGGAGAACGGTTGATCTTCGCCCGTTGACATGGCAGATCGTCTGATTCTGGCAGCCCTGTTGGGCGCGATGGCGCTTGGCCCAGGGTGCACCATCCCGCCGGTGGACGGTCCCGCGGACCCCACACCACCTCCTGGGGTCCTGCCCAAGGACAGCTTTGTCATGGTGCTCGCGGAAGTTCAGCTTGTGGAAGGCGTCGCCCAATTGCGCACCTACCGCAACGACAACGAACGGCAACGGTTGGCCGAAGCGTACAACGACGTGTGGGCCAGAACCGGCGTCAGTGCAGCGCGCTTTGAGCGCAGCCACGAATGGTGGTGGGGACAGCCTGCCGCCATGAAATCGGTCTTGCGCAACGTGGTGGACCGGTTGAAGGACATGGAGGCCGAGCTCAACCACAACGACACCACCGTGTCAGGCCAATCGGCCAAGTTCCGTCCGCCAAGTCCCGACCAAGCCAGACCCAGAGCCGGCGATCAGTTGCCCAACTGAGCGCGGTACGCCACGGCCGTCTCCTGGATAGCTTGCTCCAGCGGGGTGTAATTCCACGCCGGGCCCACCGTGCCCATGACCTCCACCACCCGACTTCCGTCGTAAGTGTGGTCAGCGCCCGTGTTGCCGATGCTCTCGCGGGTCGCCACGGCGCGTTTGCCCGTGATCCACTCCGCCACGGCGAAGACCCTCCAGATCAGGCCGCGCATCCAAGGGTGCACGGGACGTGATGGGCGGGGTTTGTCCAGCGCGTCGGCGATGTGGTCCATCACCTTTTGGTACGGCCATTGGTCACCGCACAACACAAAGCGCCGGTCCCGAACGTCGCTCATGCCCAAGCGCACGCACACCTCCGCCACGTCTTCTGAGGCCACAAAGCCGTTGCTCCCTGTGGGGTGCCACTTCAACCCTTTGTCGATGTGGCGGAACAACGCGCCCGAACTGCGGCTGAAGTCGCCTGGACCCAACACCACTGTTGGGTTGACGACCACCAGGCCACCTTCCAGCCCCTCTGCGGCACCGCGCCACGCCTCCAATTCTGCACGGTGCTTGCTCCGAGCGTACGCGGTGGTTCCCGGCTGCTCCTCGAACAAGGTGTCCTCGGTCGTGGGCTCCCCGGCCTTGCGGCCCAACGCGGCGACGCTGCTCACGTGAACCAAGCGAGGCGTCTTGCAGTGGAGCATGGCGTTCACCAAATGGGCGGTGCCGTCGGCGTTGGTGCGGGTCATGGCCGCGGCGTCTGCCGGGTGGAACGACACGAGGGCCGCGCAATGGTACACCGTGTCCACCCCGTCCAAGGCGTCTTCCAAGCTGGCCTGGTCGGTCACGTCGCCTTCGCACCACGTCAACCTGTCAAGCCCGTCGGGACACGCCTTCAGCACCGCGTCGAGGACACGCTGGCGATGGCTGGAGGGGCGGTGAAGGGCGCGGACGGTTTGGCCTTGCTGAAGGAGCTTCACCACAATTGGCATGCCCACAATGCCTGTCGCGCCCGTGACCAAATTCATGCCCGTAAAGTACTGCGGAGGCTACCTTCGTTGGACCATGGCCGCCTCCGAACACATCCAAGCGATCTTGGACCGATTGCCGCACGAACCGGGGGTGTACCAGCACTTCGACGGCGACGGCAAGCTGCTCTACATCGGGAAGGCCAAGAACCTGAAGAAGCGCGTCTCGAGCTACTTCACCAAGGGCGACCACAACGGAAAGACGATGTTGTTGGTCCGAAAAATCCGCGACATTCAATGGATCGTGACGGCCAGCGAGGCCGACGCCTTGTTGCTCGAGAACAACATGATCAAGGAGCACAAGCCACTCTACAACATTCAACTCAAGGACGACAAGACCTACCCGTTCATCGTCTTGAAGAAGGAGCGTTTTCCCAGGATCTTCCCAACCCGTCAAGTGCGGCGCGACGGCAGCGAGTACTTCGGGCCGTACTCCCACGTGAAGGGCATGCACGCGGTGTTGGACCTCTGCAAAAAGCTCTACCCGGTGCGCACGTGCAGCCTGGCGCTCACCGAGGAAAACATCACCTCGGGCAAATTCCGCGTGTGCCTCGAATACCACATCGGCAATTGCCTTGGCCCTTGCGTCGGCAAGCAAACCGAGTCCGAGTACGCCGAAAGCATCGCCGCCATCCGCCACGTCCTCAAGGGCAACCTCGGCATTGTGAAGACCACGCTGAAAGCGTCCATGGCCACGGCCGCGGCGGACCTCCGCTTTGAGGAAGCGGAGCGCCTGAAGCTCAAACTTGAGGCCGTGTCCAAGTTCCAAGCCAAGAGCACCGTCGTCCACCCGACCGTATCAGACGTGGAGGTCTACGGATTGGTGAGCGACGCGAAGTCCGCGTTTGTGCACTTCATGCGCATCCACAACGGGGCGGTGGTGCAAGGCCAAACGCTCGAGTTCCGGCGCCGCCTCGACGAGCCTGACGACGAGATTTTGGCCGCAGCCATCCCCCAGGTTCGGGACCGGTTCAACGTCGCAAGTCGAACCGTGTTGGCCCAAGTGGAAGTGGACATCGTGGGGGCGGAGTGTTTTGTGCCACAACGGGGGGACAAGAAGAAGCTGCTCGACATGGCGTTGCGCAACGCCCAGTTTGCCCTGCGCGACAAGCACGCCCAATTGGAGCAAGTCGACCCGGACGCCGCACGCGACCGGCTGATGGAAACGATGATGCACGACCTGCGATTGAAGGAACATCCCGTGCACATGGAGTGCTTCGACAACTCGAACATCCACGGCACCAACCCTGCCTCCGCCTGCGTCGTCTTCCGAAACGGCAAACCGGCCAAGCGCGACTACCGCAAATTCAACATCCGTACGGTGGAGGGGCCGGACGATTTCGCAAGCATGAAAGAGGCGGTGTACCGACGCTACAAACGGCTGCGCGACGAAGGTGAATCGCTCCCGCAGATGGTGGTCATCGACGGCGGCAAGGGCCAACTCTCCCACGCCATGGAGGCCA
>JBMZAB010000051.1:0-11143 GCA_049610985.1 Flavobacteriales bacterium
TGCGGGATGAATTCGCCCGGAATCGGAAGGAAACGGCGGAGCTTGCGCAGGCGCAGCGGGAAGAATTGAGGAACAACTTGGCCGCGTTCGAGAAGCACTTGGACGAGGACGCCAAAGCCCAACAAGAGGCCCTTCGTCAGCAGTTTGCAGATTTGCTCAAGCAGCTCGACGGCCAAGGCAAGGCCAGCTTGGACGCGGTGAAGGACGTTCGGAGCACCATCGAGAAGCAGCTCAAGGACATTCGGGAGGACAACGGCAAGCGTTTGGAGGAGATGCGCAAGACGGTGGACGAGAAGTTGCAGGACACCTTGGAGAAACGCCTTGGCGAAAGTTTCAAGCTGGTGAGCGAGCGGCTGGAACTCGTGCACAAAGGGCTGGGGGAAATGCAATCCATCGCCAGCGGGGTGGGAGACCTGAAGAAGGTGCTGACCAACGTGAAAACCAAAGGCATCTTGGGTGAGTACCAATTGGGCAACATCATCGAACAGCTTCTTCCGCGCGAACAATACGAGCAGGAAATCGCCACCCGTCCAGGGTCGGGCGAGCGCGTGGAATTTGCGATTCGGATGCCGGGCAATTCAGAGGACGACACGGTGTGGTTGCCTATCGACTCGAAGTTCCCGCTCACTGGCTACGAGACCTTGCTTGAGGCTCGCGAGGGGGGCGACTTGGATGCGATCCGGGCCGCGGAGAAGGCCTTGGCCGTGACCTTGGAGAAGTTCGCCAAGGACATTTCGGAGAAATACGTGGAAGCGCCATATACGACCGACTTCGGAGTGATGTTCTTGCCCATCGAGAGCTTGTACGCTGAGGTGCTGCGCCATCCGGGGATTTTTGAAACCCTCCAGCGCAAGTACCGCATCACGGTCACAGGTCCCACCACCATGTCGGCGCTCCTCAACAGCCTACAAATGGGCTTCCGCACCTTGGCAGTCACCAAGAGAAGCAGCGAAGTCTGGAAAATTTTGGAGGCCGTGAAGACCGAGTTTGGCAAGTTCTCCGACCAATTGGACAAGGTGGACAAACAGTTGACCACCGCCAAGAAATCGTTGGAGGACTTGAGGAGCACACGGACCAACGTGATGCAACGGCGGTTGAAAGACGTCGGCACCCTCGATGCCAAAGAAAGCGGGAGTCTGCTCGACTTACCAGAAGACCATGAATGACCCGTGGAGGTCGATGGCCCCTGGCTGGTCGTAGGTCGTCACCCCATTCTCGGTCTGCACGCCAATGACTTGGTCTGTTCGTGCCACGTGCAACACGAAGTAGTACGCCCCGTCGGAGAGGTCCTGCTCAGGCAACCATCCGCTCGTGCTTCCGAAGTCGTCGTGGCTGAACACCTCCTGGCCCCAACGGTTGAAGATTTGGATGGTGGAGTTGGGGAACTGGTTGAGGTTGGTCACCTTGAACCGCTTGTTCAGGTTGTCGTCGCCTGGCGTGATCACGTTGGGAATGACCAAATCGCAATCGGCGTACGTGATGTGGATGATGCCTTCTGAACGCACCACGCATGGGGGCTCTGAGAACGCCTCCACCACAAGCATCCCTGCCGACGCGACGGTCGCGTCTTGGCCTGTGGCCAGAACCACGGGCTCGTCCACACCCTCTTCGTAAAAGACCCAGTTGATTTCAGGTGAGCCGAAGACTTCCGAGGGCAAGCCGACGACGACCTCTTCTCCTTGGCAGAATTCACGGTCGTCTTCCCACACAAAGGCCAGGTCTTCGTCCGTGGCCACGGTCACCAACAAGGTGCTTTCCGCACCAGGGGGACAGTAGGGGTCGTCAAGTGTCGCCGTGTACACCCCAGCGTTGCCCACCGTGACGTCGTCAATGACGACGTATTGGCCTTGGGCTTCAAAGCCATCAGGACCCGTCCAGAGGACGTTTTCCGAATCGGCCCCCATGGAAATGGTCAACCCTTCGCACGTTTCGATGTCTCCACTGAGGACAGGCGGCGGCAAGGGCTGATGGACCACGACTTCTAACGAATCGTTCTCAATCTCACATTCTCCCATGTAGCCCTGCACCACGTACACACCTGCTGTGTTGGTGTTGGCGACACCCACGTTGACCTCCAACCCCGTGGCCGAGAAGTTGTTGGGCCCAGTCCATTGGTAAAGCCCATTTTCAATGGGATTGACGGCGAGTTCGAGCGGTTCGCCCAAGCAGGGGTTCAGTTGCTGGTAGGACGTTTCGTACTTCAGCGCGCCGTAGTCCGAGAAATAACCGAATCGGGTTCCAGAAGAGGCGCCGCCGTTGATGATGCCCAGATGAAATTGGGTTGAGGTGTTCTCGATGCGGGTGGCGGCTTCCACGGCGATTTGACCTTCCAGCGTGGTCACTTGCGCGAACATCCAGTCGGTGTTGCCAGGCACCACGGCGAAGTTGCCCGCGTTGATCACACCCGCGTTTCCGTTGAAGAGGAAATCGCCTTGTCCACCGTTTGGCACCAGAATGTTCAAGCGCATGGTTTCGCTTGTGGAGCGCACGAAGACGGTCGATGTGGATCCTGTGCATTTGACGCTTGGCAGCTGGGCTCCTCCCAGTTCGCAACCAAATCCGGTCGATTGCCACACGGCCACAGGGGCCGAAGCCTCGATGAATGCCGAGGGCGTGTTCAAGACATGTTGGTGGGCTTCACCTGCTTGAAGGGTCGCCACCGTGGCGCCGTCGACCGTGACCTCGGTGCCATCTTCGACGGCCAAAATTTGGAGCCTGTCGTCTCCAGCCAAATAGCCGTGCACCGCAACGTATTCTGTGCCGAGAATGTTGTCGGGGACAATTTGATCCCCCATCAAGTCTGCGCATCCTCCGAATGCAGCCCCGCTGCATGAATCGTCGTGCATGGTGACTGCGACAGGGCGGTCTGAAGTCACGGTTGTTCCAACGGGATGGGCCGCAGCGGACGTGCTGGTGGCCCTCGCGGAGTAAGTGGAGCCGGCAAATGGCAAGACCACGTCAAACGCCACACCTGCGGGATGTCCAATCAGGTCTTGGGTGGGGGTGATGGTGATGGTGGTGTTGTCTTCTGTCGCCACGACATCAAAGCCAGATGGAGAGGAGATGTACCCGTTGCTTGTGAAATTCTGAAAAGGCAAGTGAAACGACGTGCCCAAGGCATTACCTCCCTTGAGGGAAAAAATGTCTGGGTTGTTTTGTCGGTTTACCTCGTAATACGCCGAGATCGCCGAGGTGCTTGTGATGTGTATCCCTTTGTCAAGCACTTCGTCAAAAGGTTGGTTTTCATACCAAGACAAAGAGTCCGTCAGGTCCAAACTCAACGCACTGTTCGCGGGAATGTTCAAGTTGTACGTGTCGTAGTTCGCGTTGGCCGGCATGTCGACAACCACCTGTGCAGGATTGTCAAACGTTGCAAAACGCAACAACACCGGGCTGTCCCCATGAGAGGAAGTCACCTCTGGTGCCACGAACCAAAATTCGTCGTCCACCTGGCCCCATAAGGAGCCGAAGCACAACGACAACACCCAAAAACTGGCCAAGTTCTTCATCGATTCAAATTTACTTTTCAGATCAATACGACCAACCTCGTGTCAGCGCGTGAGCCATAGGCCAGGCAGGAATTCGTGAAGTGGGATGGCGAAGCCGATGCCCTCTATGCCCTTGGCCACCACTTTGGCGTTCACATCCAAGCCCCGCGGTGACCGTTCACCTGGGCGCAGGCCAAATCGCGAATCTGCAACGCCGTAGACGTGGGGAGGTAAGGCAAAACTGCCACGCCGGAGGCTGTGTGAAACGTCAGGTGCGCGACCCCCCGTCGGGTTTGGATCTGATTTTGGGTGAATTGGACGGCTTGAAGTTTGGTCCAATCCACCATGACGCGCTTGCGAAACAGCCATCCGCGGTGCACCGACAGATGGCGTCCGTCGGTGGTGGCCCACATGCCACGGTGCCACGCACGCGCCCAAAACCACGTCCAGGCGACGCATCCTCCAAGGGCCGTCAGACCCGCGACCCATCCGAGGTTCCAGGCGGCAACCAAGGCAAAAGGCGACCACAGCAAGCTTCGTTTCAACCACCTCATCCAAAAGGCGTAGGCCATGGGACGCAGCGTGACCAAGCGGCGCTCGGGCCACGTGGGAAACACCAAGCCTTCAAACTCTCGGGTGGGTGGACCATCCACCGCAGGGATGGTCAATTTCAGCGCTCCGGTTGTTGGGCCTGTGCCTCCGGCTGACGCCTGACGCACGTGCAACGTGTCGAATCCAAATTGCCTGCGAATCCAGGTGTTCTCCCACATCATCCACTGCACCTTGTGCAAGGGAACTTGCATGCTTTGGCGGTTCAGCAAACCTTGGGTGAGGTGAAGTGCACGCTTGCTGGGGTTTTCATCTGCTTCCACCCAGACCCGAAGTTTCCAGTGCTTCACCACCGAGGCGGCCACTGAAATCAACACAGATACGGCGGCAATCACGACGGGGGAGAGCACCAAAAGCAAGGGCGACAGAAACAACAACACTGTCCTGTACAAGGACGGCACTTGCTGCCAAAGCCCTGCCACGACTTCCCAGGCCACCCCCTGAAACGTCAACAAGCCCCCGATGGCGAACCCAATTTTCGACAAGTGATTTTGGGAGAGCCCCACCTTCAACAAGGTGGCGGTGTCCAGGGCGGCGACGAGGTTGGGTTTGTCGGTGTCGGGAGGGCGTGGTTCGTTCTCGACCCCAGAGGTTGTGACTTGGGCGGATTGAAGCAATCGGCTGCGAAGGGCGTGGGCGTCTTCCCAAGGCAGGGCGTGGATGACCAGTTCGCTTCCAGCCGTTCCCGCCGTGTCGATTTTCAAACCGCACACCTTGAAGAGCCTTTGCAACAGGTTTTGCTCGACGTGGACAGCTTGAACGCGGTCCAGGGGAATGTTCACCTTGTCCCGGACCAGCACACCCTTTCTGACATGAAGTTGGTCGGCTTCCAGGTGAAACGTGAAACGGGCAAAGTGCAACACCGCACCCAAAAACGTCAAGATGCATCCTGCAGCGATGGCCCACATGAAAAACCGGGCGTCGCGGTCGCCTTGAAAGTAAAAGGCCACGAAGACAGGCCACGTTGAGCGCACCACGGCCTGGGCTTGCCATCCAATCAGAATAAGCAACCCGAGCGCATGTTGCCTTTGAGGACGGTCAAACACCCTGGTTGGCTTCAAGCAGTTGACGGATGTTGCGTGCGGTCTCAGGCGGCAGTCCAGGGATGTTGAGGTTGGCCCCAGAAGCGCCGGCTGTGAACAATTTCAGCGAGCAGAACCCCAGCCATTTCCCCAGGGGTCCTTGCTGGATCTCGCTGTGTTGAATCCGAGAAAAGGGCACCGCCACCACTTGGGTCGTCCACCATCCGGAGCGATAGACCACGTCCCGTTCACGCACCAAAAACCCACGCATGGGCCAACCCATGCGTTCCTCCACACCCCACAATGCCATCACCGCAGTCCATGCTCCGCCCAGCATCCACCACAATACAGCTGGAGGTCCATGTTCGCCCTCTTGCATGGACAGCCAAAGGCAGGGGGCCAACCAAGCCAGACCGGTCACAACAAACGTCAGCCCGTACACCAAGGCCCTGGCTTTCGCGTAGGCCCGCGGCAACGGCGTGAGAACATCGTCCTCCACGTTGGGAAGGGAGGCGACGTCGACGAGTGGGTTCAAGTCGGGCTGGACGACCTCAAGTCCATTCATGAGGCTGTCACTTTGAAGCGGTGCACCCCCGGTTTTCGTGGGGCGATCACGGCGTCCTTCAACAGGAGGAGGGCCTCAGTTTGGGTCACAAAGTCCAATTCGGAGGTGTCGATCCAAAGCACCCTCGATCCACGTGCGTGCTTGTAATGGGCGGCATAGCCCGTCGCCACACGGTCCAAGTAGCCCTCGGGAAGCGACTGTTCGTAAGCTCGCCCCCGTTTCAGAATCTGAGCTTCTTGTCGCACCCTGCCGGGGTCCAGGATGGCCACCACTTCCGGCTGAGGGAGCTGGGCGTGCATCATCGTGAACATGGTTTTGAACAGGTTGAATTCGTCTTTCGGCAGGTTGACCTTGGCGAAAATCAAGCTCTTGACAAAGCTGTAGTCCGCGACCATGCGCTGCTTGAACAAATTCCGACCGCGGATGGCGGATTGCATTTGCTTGTATCGGTCAGCCAAAAACGACAACTCCACACTGAAGCCATGCGCTTCTGGGTTGTCGTAAAACTTCTCGAGAAAAGGGTTTTCCTCGAAGCGCTCAAGCATCAGTTCTGCCCCCAACTCCTCCGCCAGCCAAGTCGCGAACGTGGTCTTGCCTGCGCCGATGCCTCCTTCAATTGCAATGCTTGAATACACGTCAGGAAGGTAGGTCAGGATGGGGTGGCGACGGGCACGACTCCCGGCACAGCGGGGCAGGCGTCCAAGGCCATGCGCACCGATTGGCCTCCAACCTCCAAGTCGGGGGCGAGGTCTGCGAGGGGTTGCAAGACAAAACGCCGCGACGTCATCCTGGGATGGGGCACTGCCAAGCCGTCGATGTTCAAGGTCTCTCCTTCGGAAGTGCACAAAATGTCCATGTCCAACGTGCGGTTGAGGTAGCCCTCCGTGCTGGCGTCGCGGACACGGCCGTGTTCGCGTTCAATGTCGAGCAACACGCACAGCAGCGCTTCCAGAGACATGTCGGTGTCCACCCCGACCACCATGTTCAAGAACGCCGGCGTGCCCTCAGCCATGCCCCACGCCTCCGTTTCGTAACGTGGAGACATGGACATGGCTTGGATCGACTTCCGTGCGACCAACGCCTCTTCCAACGCCGCCAGCCCTTGATCCAGCCAGGCATGTCGGTCGCTCAAATTTGTGCCCAACCCCAGGTAGACTGTTCTCACATTCATTGTCATTCGAAGGTAGCCAGGGGCTGGCATGAGGTGTTAAATTTGGGGCATGTCATTTGGAAAAAACATCTTGAGTTCGGCCATCGGGTCGACGTTGGGCTTGCTCGTGGCAGGCACCGTGTTGATCTTCATTTTTGTTGGCGTGTTGGTGGGAGGCATCGTGGGTGCGTTCGCCGATGTGGAAGCGTCTGCTGGCCCAGATTTGGACCTCGACGACGCCAACGTCCTCAGGGTGACCATGGAGGCGCCCATCGTGGAGCGGGGCGGAGGAGACTCTCCGTTTTCATTCAGCCTCGCAGGAGGCCTGGAGCCCAGCATGCAGTTGGGTCTGAACCAAATCCTGGATGCGTTTGACCGCGCCGCGGGCGACGACCAAATCCAAGGTGTGTTGCTCAACGTGGCCGACGTGGCTGTGATGCCCAGCATGATGGAAGACTTGCGCGCCGGATTGGCCGTCCTTCAGGACAGCGGCAAGTTCATTGTGGCTTGGAGCGAGAACATGAGCCAGCGTGCACTTCACTTCAATTCCGCGGCTGATGAGGTGTACTTGCACCCCCAGGGTGGGATGACCCTCAACGGCCTCCGCAGTCAGAGCATGTTCTACCCAGGCATGTTCGAAAAGCTGGGCATCGACGTCACCGTGGTGCGTGGCCCTGGAAACAAATACAAGAGCGCGGTGGAACCCTTCTTGCGCAAGGATTTCAGCGACGCCAACAAGGAACAGACCCGGGCCTTGCTCTCGGGCTTTTGGCAGGACATGGCCTCGGACGTGGAAGGAGCACGGGGCTTGGAGCCGGGCACATTGGACGCGCTAGCCAACGACTTGACCATCCGAAGCCCGCAAGACGCCGTGGACGCCAAGTTGGTGGATGGCTTGCTGTACGAAGACGAATTGACCGCCCTTCTGGAAAAGAAGCTGGACGGCGAAGAGCCTTCCTTCATCTCCCTCGGCGAGTACACGCTGGAGGAGCGGTTCTTGGGTGGCATGGACGCGTTGGCCAAGGTGTTGGAAGAAGTGGAATCGGAAGAAGAGGACGGGGACAGCGACAACCTCGGAGGCAACGTGGCCGTGATCTATGCGGTCGGGGCGATTGAGAGCGGTCAAGGAGACAACGCGACCATTGGGTCAGAAACCACGGCCGAGGCGTTGCGTGAGGCGCGCGAGGCCGACGACGTCAAAGCGGTGGTGTTGCGGGTGAATTCCCCAGGCGGCAGCGCCTTGGCCAGCGACGTGATTTGGCGCGAGACCATGTTGCTCAAAGAAGCTGGCAAGCCCTTTGTCGTCAGCATGAGCGACCTCGCAGCGTCCGGCGGGTACTACATCAGTTGCGCAGCAGACCGCATTTACGCCAACCCGACTACCATCACAGGGTCCATTGGGGTGTTTGGCATGATTCCGAACCTGGGAGGCATGTTGGAGAAGCACGCCGGCATCACGTTCGACGAAGTGGCACTTCACGACCACGCCGGTCAACCCGACGGCATGTTTGCGCCGGATGCGGTGACGTTGGCGGCCATCAACGAAAGTGTGACCGACGTCTACGACACCTTCACCTCCAGGGTGGCCGAGGGTCGTGGCATGACCCAAGCGGAAGTGGAAGAGGTGGCCCGTGGCCGCGTTTGGACTGGGGCAGATGCCTTGGCCAAGGGGTTGGTGGACGAACTCGGCGACTTGGAAGACGCCGTGGCGCATGCCGCAGCTCTGGCAGACATTGACTTGGAAGACGTCGACCGCGTCGCCCTTCCCGAGGCAGGCGATCCGTTCGAAACCTTCATCCAGGATTTGACCGGGGCCGAGTTGGGGCTTCAGGCTATGGGAATGACCGGGGTGGATGAGGCCATGCTTCTCGAGCTTTGGCAGGTGCGTCGCATGGTCGAGACGGGTGACCCCATCCAGGCCCGTTTGCCCTATTCGTTGCACATTCGCTGATGGGCACAGCTTCTGGAAAAGGGGAGCGAATTGCCGCTGAATCTTATGCAAACGCGGCTTGCATGCCCATCCGCTTGGTGCTGGACAACGTCCGCAGCGGCCAAAATGTGGGGGCCTGTTTCCGCTCGGGCGACGCCTTCCGCATCGAAGGGCTCGACCTGTGCGGCATCACTTGCCATCCCCCGCACCGCGACATCTTGAAAAGCGCCTTGGGGTCCAGCGGTCACGTGCCTTGGCGGCCATGGGACAACACCCTTGACGCTGTCATGTTCCTCCAGGAAGAAGGATGGAAGGTGGCTGCGGTGGAACAAGCCGACGACAGCACGTGGCTCCAAGAATGGCAACCTGCCTCGAACGACAAATGGGCCTTGGTGCTTGGCAACGAAGTACGTGGTGTGTCGCAAGAAGTCTTGGACCTCTGTGACGCCGTCCTCGAAATGCCGCAATACGGCGTGAAGCAGAGCATCAACGTAAGCGTCTGCGCTGGGGTGGTGCTGTGGCAGGCGGCCCTTCATTTGAGACACGCCTGAGTCAACATGCATGACAACAAAAAGCCCGGCCAACTGGCCGGGCTTTTTCAATGGGGGTCAACCGGGATGGCCTTAGTTGATGAGGGCCTCCTTGTGGTTGCGGAATTCGAGGTCGCTCAACGCGCGGTTGCGCAAGGATGCGTCTTTGTCGATGGCGGCACGAATGTGCTTGCGCACACCGGCAGCGTCGTCGAGACGGGCGGCACACACGGCCAACAGGTAGTCGGCGATGGCGCTGTCTGAATCGCTGTTCTGCAACGTGGTGCGGGCCCCGTTTGCGTCGCCGTTCAAGATCTTGGCCAAGGCCAAGTTCAAGGTGGTGCTGCCACCCATGCTTGAGATCGCACGGCCGTAGTCGCCTTGCGCGATGGCCAACACGCCTTTGTTGTAGCTCAACTCCGCAACGCCGCTGGCTTTGCTGTAGTACGCGGCGGCACCCTCGGTGTTGCCGTTCTGGCGGGCCATGGCGCCGAGGTTGGTGTTCACCACCCCGTTGCCGCTCGCCAAGGCTTTGGCTGCGTTGAACGACTCCTCAGCTTGCTTCATGCGGCCGAGGTCGGTCAACACAACACCCACGTTGTTGTGGCCACGGTAGTCGTCGGCGTGCACGCGTGCGGTGTTTTGGTAGACTTCCAATTTGTCGTTCAAATCGTCGAACAACGTGGCGGCGAAGAGCAGCTCTTCCACGGTCAAGATGTCGGCGTTGCCCTTGGCGAGGTCCACCAACTCTTCGTCGGTGTAACCTTCTACGGTGTACGAAATGCCAACTTGGCTGCGGCGGAGGTCCGGGAGAATGTTGTTCTCGATTTCCTTGTAGGTCTTCGCGATGTTCTTGATCTCCTCTTCACGCTTGTCCTTGTCGCTGTACATCTCGAGGACGCGCAAGATCAAATCCTTGTCGGCAATGTCAGAGGCGCGCATGGCCTTTTTGAATCCTTCCCAGTCTTCACCCTTGGGCTCGGCGCGAACAGCCGCGTCGTCCAGGTTCAGCTTCTTGCGACCCAATTCGCGGGTCACGGCCTTGTTGGCAGACTTGGCGCGGTCCATGGCGAGGTCCTCGTTCAAGGAAATCTCACCTTCGGGTGAGGCGTACGACGTGGTGGTCACGCCGACGACATTCACACTGTCTGCCGACGCTGCAAGGGCGAACAAGTCTTTGGTCGCTTTCCAATCTTCGTCGCGGTACTCGGCGCTCTTGACCACGCTGCTTTGGTACCCATAGTTGAATGTCAAATCCTGCACGTAGGTGATGACGCGTTGGAAGTTGTCGGGTGCAATCACAAATGCCTCATCGGGTTGGATCAAGTCTTGGGTGGCCATGACCCCCTTCGCAAGGGTGATGGCGCCGAACTCGCCAGTCTTGTCGCCTTGGGCGCCAGACATTCGCAACTCCAAGCGGGCGTTGTCCTTCATCTCACCCACGTAGGTGACAGTGGATGTGTAGTTGAACGATTTGCCGTTCTCCCAGCTGACCACCGTGCCATTGCCGGCCGCGTCTTCGCCTTGGAAGTTGACGGATTCGAACGCCACTTCACCGCCTTCCCACACGAGATAGGGGGTGGCTTCCACAGTGACCTTCTTGGCGAAGTACTTCGGAGGGAAGGTTCCTGCGATGTCGATGGTGACGTCGTTGCCTTGGAGCACGACGGGAGAAGGAGTCACCTCAAGGTTGATCTCCTCCACCGTTTTGATCATTTTGGGCAGGCTGCATCCTGCGAGGAGCACGGCTGCCAAAAGGGTAGAAAGAATGCGCATGTGTGTTGTGAATTCAGTGCAAAAGTAACCAACTCAAGGACAGAAATCAGCCAGCCACGACCCCCATGTTGGA
>JBMZAB010000052.1:0-11085 GCA_049610985.1 Flavobacteriales bacterium
GTTCTGGGAAGAAGGCCAAGAGACCCGCACTCAAGCCAGAGGCGTTCCAAGAGCTATTAAAAGTATTGTTGTAAATGTCGTCCGGAGTGCTGATGACCAAAGGATTCACGTCGTTGCCAAAGACGGCAGACAACTTGTCGGTGACATCGTTCGCTTCGATGTAGAAACGGTAGACGGTGCCTTCTTCTGGAAGGACGGAAGCTGATGTCTCAATCGACATGCTGTATTGACCCCAGGACTGGAGGCCGAACAAGAAAGCGCAACAGCCCAAGGCTAAGGCTTTCATAGAGGTATTGAAGAGATTCATACGGACAGATTTTCGTTCTCGTGGACGCAATATAACTCTGAATGACCCAAACTTCCTCGACCAAAACGCACTTTTTTTCGACAAATGCGAAAAAAACATCGCCCTGTGGGATTTTTGACAATCACTCCATCGCCGACTTTTCTCGAGTGAAAACATAAAGAAGAAGGTGTGTTTTCTTTTTGGTGTTCAACTCCGAAGGTCCTGTGTAGATGTAGGTGATGTCCAATTCAGGGTGGAGTGTATTGAACGTGTCGACTGTGGCTTCCCATGTGTCTTTGTCTGCGAGGAAGGGAAAGTCAAATTTCCAAATGTGCTCCACCACTTCGATGGCTTCGACAGGTGCCGTCGCCGAGTGCATGGTGTCGTGGCTGAACGATCGAATGGACCACGTCGCCAGCGACGTGAGAACCACTCCGGTGCCCAGGGCAATGCGCGCCCCTGGCGTAGACTTGAGGCGCGGTGCAGCGACGAAAGGCTGTTGATGCAGCATGCGGAACATTCCCCATGACGCGAGGAGAACCAGCCAAAAGAGGCCGTGCTCAAGGAGTTGGAAGCGGTCGCCGAAGGTTTGGTCAGCGATGGAGAACAGCGCAAACAGCGTCATGGATGTCGACACGGCGCGGAAGAACCAGGTGTTGGCGCGGTCCGAGGCTTGACGCACCACCTGCACGGCTGCGATCAAGTAGAGCACAAAGCTCAGTGCCTCGAGCCCGGAGACCCCAGCCAGTGCCACAGTCGGGAAGAGCGGGTCTTTCAAACCCAGCGAAGCGAAAAATTTGACAAACAGGGCGAAGAAGTCTTTGCCCACCCAAAACGGGTGGACGTCAGGGACCACCTTGTCGACGACGCTGAGGCCCCAGAACAAGGTCCAAAATCCGACAATGGACAAGCGGAGGAGGCGTGAGGCATTCATGAGGCGGCGTCTTCGGTGGCGATGTAGAAAATCAACGCGTCCGCCTTTTTCAGACGGAGCGGGTTGGGGACGGTGTAGATGTGGTCGATGCGTTCACTGGGATGGGCGTCCTTGAACTTGCGCAGGGTTTCTTCGAATACGGTGCTTCCGCCCAGGAAGGGGAACGAAACCTTGTACAGATGGTCTCCGACCTCCACGGCATGCAGCGGCGACGTGCGCCGGCTGAAGTGGTCGGCGTTGTATTTGAAAATGGACCCCGTGGTGACGGACACGAGGACGACGGCGAGCAGCAAGGTGCCCCAGGTTTGGGCTTGGGTGAGTGGGGCGGGGGCAAGCGCCTCAGAGTTCAGCCAGTGAAAGGCTGCCCACGACATCAGGCTGATGAACCAAAAAAGGGTGTGTTCCAGCAATTCAAAGCGGTCGCCAAAAAGGTGGTCTCCAATGGAGAAAAAGGTGAACGTGGCCAGGGTGGTGACTGTACCTGCCAGGAACCACGTGTGCGTCGCCGCATCTCGGCGCTTGAAGAAGTGAAGGGTGGCGCCTGTGAAGAACACCAGCGCGAACACTTCCAGCGCCGCCGCAACCACCAAGCCCAGGTCGGCCACCCATGGCTCGGGCAAGCCGGCCGACGCGAAGTACTTCTGGAATTGCGCAAAGCGGTCGCGCCCCACCCACAGAAAGTGGGCGCCTCCGACGACTTTGTCGATCACGTTGAAGAACCAAAACAGCGTCCAATACGCCAGAATGCCAAGCCGAATCCAGGGGCCTGTGTGGGCCCCAAACTGAGAAGATGTCATGTCGAAAGGTTGAGCCCTGAAGGTATAGCAAAGCGCGCTGCAGGCTCAGCGACCCGCGGCCTCGGCCGACACCCCGTTGACGTAGCGCCCGAAGATGTCCACGCTGTCCGCGAGAAATGCGCCGTCGAAGCCTTCAAACACCTCGCGCTTGTCGTCTGGCGAGGCTTCGTTCACAGCGTTCAAAAACGGCACGGACAACGGCGCGTAGCTCCAGTGCCACGCCTCGGGCTGGTACCCAGGCCGGCCAGGTTCAGGGGTGTACACCTCCACAAATCCAAAATTCCCTGCATGGGCGCGAAGCCACGCCAAGGTCCTGGCCCCTTCGCCATGTTCGAAGTCCGCAGGCTCCAGGCTGTGCATGTCCACGTCCGTACCCCAGTGGTGTCTGCTGCTCCCGGGCATGGAACTGAACTGCAGGATGTCGAGCGCACGGTCCACCGGCGCCATGCCCATGCGCTGGGCCCCGTTCCACTTTCGGTTCCAAATCGACGCCTGGTGGCCAAACGTCCGGGTCGCGCTCAAGGCTGTCAACGAAATTCCTTCGGCGGCCGCGGCCTCGTGCATCCTCACAAACGAGTCCCGTGCCTCCACCCGCAAATGCATGCCGTCTCGGCTGCAGAGCTCTGAAGGAATGGGTGCGAATGCTGAATCATGAGCGGGGGAGACCCTGCCCATAAGTTCCCTCAGCGGGGGGATTTTCACGTCCGAGATTGAATCTTGCACCGCTTCGGCGATGTTGCCGTTTGACCTTGGCAGGTTGTCTTCCGATTGAACGCCTTCACCACAGGCCATCAAGGCGTACCATCCCAGGACAGGAAGGGCGCGCCAGCGTTGCATCAGTGGATGCCTTTCTCGGCGAGGTAGCGCTCGGCGTCGAGGGCGGCCATGCACCCTGTGCCTGCCGCGGTGATCGCTTGGCGGTACACCTTGTCCGCGGCGTCGCCGCTGACGAAGACACCTTCCACGTTCGTTTTGCTCGTGCCCGGCTCGGCGTTCACGATGTAGCCTTGGTCGTCCAGGGTGATGAAGTCGGCGAAGACGTCTGTGTTCGGCTTGTGTCCAATGGCCACGAAGAATCCGGTTGCAGGAACGGTGTGCTCTTCGCCGCTCACGTTGTTGCGGACTTTTACGCCTTCGACAGCTTCGGCGCCGAGCACCTCGACGGTTTCGGTGTTGAAGAGGATTTCGATGTTCTCCATGTTCTTCACACGGTGCTGCATCGCCTTGGACGCGCGCATCTCGTCGCGGCGCACGAGCATGGTCACCTTGGTGCAGAGCTTGGCGAGGTAGCTGGCTTCTTCGCAGGCGCTGTCGCCAGCTCCGACGATGACCACTTCTTGGTTGCGGTAGAAAAAGCCGTCGCACACGGCACACGCGCTCACGCCGCCGCCCGCATCGCGCAGCCTCAACTCGCTTTCAAGGCCCAGCCACTTGGCGGAGGCGCCGGTGCTGATGATCACGCTGTCGGCGTGGATTTCGGTTTCTTGGTTGTCGCCCACCCAAACCTTGTGCACAGGGCCGCTGAAGTCCACCTTGGTCACCCAGCCGTAGCGCACGTCGGTGTCGAACCGCTTGGCCTGGTCCTCGAGGTCCTTCATCATCTGAGGGCCGTTGATCCCGGCGGGGTAGCCTGGGAAGTTGTCCACCTCGGTCGTTTCGGTCAACTGACCGCCGGGTTGCTGGCCTTGGTACAAGACAGGTTTCATGTCCGCACGGGCGGCGTAGATGGCAGCGGTGTAGCCTGCAGGGCCTGAGCCCACAATCAAGCAACGGTGATGTTCAGGAGCACTCATGGTTGGGAGTCGTTCAGAGATTCGTCATGTCGTTCCTCAGGGAACAATGGAGGCCAAAAATAACCGACGCCCCCTGCCCTCCATGCACCCAGGGTCACGTCCGAATCCAAAACTTGTCAACGCATGCCGCGCTCCAGCGACACGAAGGCGTCCCAAAGAACATCGTCCGGGGGCGGCGCCAGGATGGAGATCGTTTCCCGCTTGACGGGATGGATGAAATCGATGCGTCGGGCATGCAGGTGGATCGACGCGTTGTCGTTGGTTCGGCGGGCGCCGTATTTGACGTCCCCTTTGATGGGACATCCGAGCTGGGCCATGGTGGCGCGGATTTGGTGGTGCCGGCCTGTTTTGGGGAGCACTTCGACAAACGCGTAGTGGTCCGACTTGCCTTTGAGCTCGTACATCAGCTCGCATTCTTTGCGGTTGTCCGCCGGCTTGTCGTGCGCGAAGCTCTTGTTGAGCTTGTCGTTTTTGGCCAAAAAGTTGATGACGTGGCCATCTGTTTTGGGTGGGGCTGGCTTGACCACCGCCCAGTACGTCTTCTGCATTTCGCGGTGGCGGAACATCGTACTCAGGCGCTTGTGGGCCTTGCTCGTTCGGGCATACAAGATCACCCCCGAGACGGGCCTGTCCAACCTGTGGACGGTCCCGATGTAGGCCTTGCCTGGTTTGTTGTATTTCTGGGCAACGTACTGGGCAACCACCTCGCACAGGCTGGCTTCGCCCGTCCCGCTGCCCTGGACGACGTCGCCGCTGCGTTTGTTCACGGCCACGATGTGGTTGTCCTCGTACAGCACCTGGAGGTTGTCCTTGGTGCTGTGGACAATGGGGGACCTGGGTTTCTTGACAAACCGGTGGAAGGCCCCATCGTTACGGCGGCCTTTTGGGGCGTCGCCGTGGGCCATCAGTACTGCTCCGATGCGTTCGGGAATTCCACCGCGCGCACGTCCGTCACGTATTGACGGATGGCGCTGAACATTTGGTCTCCGAGGTCTCCGTACCGGCGCAAGAAACGAGGGGAGAAGGCCTGGGTGATGCCCAACATGTCGTGCAAGACGAGGACCTGGCCGTCGCACTCGGCGCCGGCGCCAATCCCGATTGTGGGACAGTCCACCGCTGCAGTCACTTCGGCGGCGAGCTTTGCGGGGATCTTTTCAAATACGATGCTGAAGCAGCCGATGTCGTTCAACATTTGGGCGTCCTCCTTGAGGCGTTGCGCTTCCTCTTCCTCCTTGGCGCGCACGGTGTAGGTGCCAAATTTGTAGATGGACTGCGGGGTCAGCCCCAGGTGGCCCATCACAGGAATGCCGGCAGACAAGATGCGCTCGATGCTTTCCCTCACTTCGCGTCCGCCCTCAAGTTTCACCGCATGAGCGCCACTTTCCTTCATGATGCGGATGGCGCTGTTGAGCGCTTCTTTGGAGTTTCCTTGGTAGGTGCCGAAGGGAAGGTCCACCACCACCAGTGCGCGCTTGGCGGCGCGCACCACGGCCTGGGCGTGGTAAATCATTTGATCCAAGGTGATGGGCAAGGTGGTCTCGTGGCCCGCCATCACATTCGAGGCGCTGTCGCCCACGAGTATGATGTCCACCCCCGCTTGGTCCACCACCGTCGCCATGGTGTAGTCGTACGCTGTAAGCATGGCGATTTTCTCGCCGCTTTGCTTCATTTCGTGAACCACCTGGGTGGTGATGCGCTTGGCTTCTTTGTGCACAGACATGGTGCGAAGGTAACGCTCATACCAAACGTCGGAACGTGAAATTCAGGCGAGGTTCATGCACCTTCGCACGCTTGGGCACGCTGTGTTCGTGCACGTCCTGCAAGTGCTCCATGACCAGCAAGTCGCCGTGTCCCAACTCGAGGTTCACCACCCCTTTGGTTCGACGATCTCGGATTTTGAAGGTGCGAGCCGCGCCCAGGCTGACGCTGGCGATGCAAGACGTGTCAATCTCCTTCTCGTTGTCTCGGTGCCATCCCATCGCGTCTTGGCCGTTGCGGTAGCCGTTCACCAGGACGGCGTTGAAGTCGAAGCCTGTGACCTGGCCCACCTCGGCCGCGAGGTCGGCGATGGCGCCCTTCATCGGCCGCGCGGGCCACTGCACCGAGGCGTAGGCGTACGCCGGGCCCCACCATGCGGTCAGCCGAGGCTCCTTGTGCAACTGCCCGAACACCCGAATGTCGTTCTGCGACCAACCCTGGCCTGCCTTTCCGATCCAGTCCCACCACGTGGCCAAGTCGAGGTGTTCAAACGCTTGGGGTTGAATCCAGCATGAAGCCTTTTGGCTTTGAAAGTCTTCTTCCAACACGACATGCCGTGCTTGGGGCCAGAGCTCAGCCATGAAGCACCACGAGCCAAATGTAGGCGGCGTATGTCGCCACGTACAGGCCACCTGCGATCCGGCCTATGTGGCCCTTGCCCAGCCACACCATAGGCGCCAAGATGAGGGCGGCCCCAAGCATCCACCAAATGTCGTGGTCCGGCACGACCGGGCTGGCTTCGATGCCTCCGGCGGTCGCCGTGGCGCCAAGCACGAGGAAGATGTTCAGGATGTTGGATCCCACGAGGTTGCCCATGCTCAATGGGCCGTTGCCCCGCAGCGCCGCCGTCAGGGAGGCGGCGATTTCAGGGACACTTGTCCCAAACGCCACGACCGTCACCCCTACCACGTGGGTGCTGATTCCCCAGCTCAAGGCAATGTCCTGGGCCCCCCGGATGAACGCTTCGGACCCGAAATAGAGCCCCACACAACCGAGGGCCAAGAGGCCAGCCAACATGCCATACGACTTGCCGGCGTCGCCCATGTCCTCCATCATGTCCTCCACCGCGTCTTGGGTTTGTGCGGAATCGGCGTGACGTCGTGCCCGAAGTAGTTGTCCACCCAAATACAGCAGGGCGCCAGCAAACAACACCACACCTTCACGTGGAGAAATGACGAGGTCCCACACCGACGCCAAGAACACCAACGACGCGCCAATCATGACCCACCAGTGCATCTTCAAGTCGGCCCATTTCACGGCCACTGGACTCACAATTGCGGTCAGGCCCAGGGCCAAGCCCAGGTTGGCCACATTCGACCCCAACACGTTGCCGATGGCGATGGAGCCATCCCCAGCCGCCATGGCTTGCAGCGAGGCAAACAATTCAGGTGTGCTGGTGCCAAACGCCACCACGGTCAGTCCCACGAGAAGGGGAGGAATGTTGGCTTTGAGCGCCAAAGCCGAAGCCCCTTGCACCAGAAATTCTCCGCCCACAACGAGAATCACGAGCCCTCCCAAAAACCACAGCCACATCATGAGGGGATCGGGTTGTTCATGGGGCCGTCGCCCATGTTGGCTTGCGGCTCGTCGTCTGCCTTTCCCTTGGACTGTTTCACATTGGAGAAGTCTTGGGAATCTCGGTGGGGGCGGTCCTCCGCGAGAATTTCGCGTTGGATGTCCTCTGTGGCGTTGCGGAAGGTGCGCACAGCTTCCCCCATGGTCTTGGCCAGAGAAGGGATGCCTTTTGCCCCAAAGAGCAAGAGGTACACCACGAAGATGAAAACAAGTTCAGTCGCGCCCATGAAGGGCAAAAGTACGTCAGTCTGACCGGTGTCAGTTCGTTGATCCCCACAGGAGGAGGAAGTTCATGAGGTCGACAATTTGAACCAGTCCGTCCCCGTTGAAGTCCGGGCAGGGCGTGTACGTGCAAGTGCCGTTGTCCACGGTTGCGATCACATCGTAGTTCAGCGCCGCTTCGTCCATGCATCCCGGGAAAAGGCACTCACCCTCGTCGTGGGTTGCCGCTGGATCGTAGTTGATGGCGGTCGGGTACTTGCAGCCTCCCACGCCGCAACAATCTTCTCCCTCGCAAGGCGACACCGTGGCCAACAGGATGTCGTTGGCGATGGGCTCCACTTCACAACCAAAGGGTTGGCCGCTGGCATCTACGAATGGCGCAAACGTGTTGTACACGTTCAAGAAAATCATGAGGTCTTCCAACTGCACAATGCCGTCGCCATTGAAATCGGCGCTTTCGGGCACGTTGGTGCACAAGTCGTCGAAGTTGCTGTTGGCAGAGGGATTGTAGTTGGGGAAGTTCGGATCCAAACATCCCTCAAACAGACAAAGTCCGTTGTCGTGGGTGGCCGATGCATTGAAGTTGAGCGCCCCAGGGTAAATGCAACCCATGCACGATTCGAAGTCGCATGTGCCGTCGTCGAAGGTGGCTGTGGCGTCGTAGTTGCAAGCACAGACTTCGGTGCAGCCCGCGCACGTCACGAAGTCACATTCTCCTGGGTAGGTTGCTTCGGGTTCGTAGTTGCACGCACCGGGGATCAAGCAACCCGTGCACGACGCAAATTCACAACTGCCGTCGTCCTGGTTGGCGAAGGGATTGAAGTTGCATGCCCCCTCGATCATACAGCCATGCACCGCTACGATGCAAGAGTCGTCGTCGTCGGTGGCCAGGCTGTTGAAGTTGATGGCGTCGGGGTCGGTGCATCCCGTCACTTCATCCAAGTTGCACACACCGTCATCATCGTCGTCCAAGCACACGCCATCGCAATCGAACCCGTTGTCCGGGAATTCACAGAACCCATTGTAGATGGCATCTGCGTCGTAGTTGCATGCCCCTTCGTTCAAACAGCCCACGCACGAGTCGTAATCGCATGAATCGTCGTCCACGTTGGCCGCAGGGTTGTAGTTGCAGGCTGCAGGGGTGGTGCATCCGAGGAATTCACAGCCGGAATCGATGGTTGCTTCAGGGTCGTAGTTGTCAGCATCGGCATTCGTGCATCCCACACAGCTTGTGAAATCGCATGTCCCATCAATGGTGGCGGTGGGGTCGTAGTTGCATGCGGCTGGATTCGTGCAGCCTTGGCAGCTCGTGAATTCGCAAGAGCCGTCATCGAAGTTCACCCCATCGTTGTAGTTGCATGCCACAGGGTTGGAACACCCAAACACCAAGCACGACAGGTAATCGCATGAACCATCGTCGATGGTGAAGGCCGGGTCGTAATTGCACGCATTGGTGTTGGTGCATCCAATGCAGCTGAAGTCACAACTTCCGTCGTCCACCGTCACAAATGGATTGAAGTTGCACGCGTAGAGGAGGGTGCAACCTGCCGTTTCAAAAGGATCGCACACGCCGTCTCCGTCCACATCGCTCAAGCACCCGCCCTCGCAGTCGTACCCTTCCTCAGGGTAGATGCATTCCGCCGCGTAAATCGCTTCAGGATTGTAGTTGCAGGCGGAATTGGAAATGCACCCTGAGCATGACTCAAACTCACACGACCCATCGTTCACGTTGGCGTCGTCGTCGAAATTGCATGCTCCTTGGAGGGTGCAGCCTTCGATGACAGCTTCACAGGATTCGTCGTCGTCGGTGGCAAGCGGGTCGTAATTGAAGGCTTCTGCGTTCGTGCAGCCTTCCACTTCGTCAAAGTTGCACACCCCATCGTCGTCGGTGTCCAAGCAAGCACCGTCGCAGTCGTAACCAGGCTCCACAAAGACACACCCGCCATTGTACAACGCGGTGGGATCGTAGTTGCAAGCGACTTCGTTCAAGCACCCCACGCAAGAAGAGTATTCGCAGCTCCCGTTGTCGGTGTTGGCTTGAGGGTCGTAGTTGCACGCCGTAAGTGAGGTGCAGCCCGTGAAGACACACACTCCGTCGATGGTGGCTTCTGGATCGTAATTGTCCGCCCCTTCCTCAGAGCAACCCACGCAGCTGGTGAAGTCACAGAATGTGGGGATGGTGGCTTCTGCATTGTAGTTGCACGCGCCCTCCAAGGTGCACCCAGCGCAGGAGGTGAATTCGCAACTGCCGTCGTCGAAGTCGGCAAGCGGGTTGTAGTTGCAAGCTTGGTTGTTCGTGCAGTCGAACACCAAGCAGCTGAGGTACTCGCAAGACCCGTTGTTCGCGTTGGCGCCTTCCTCGTAATTGCACGCGAAGGTGTCCGTGCAACCCAACGTCACGAATTCCTCACAAATCACATCACCAGCATTTTCACCATCCAAATAGGTGTAGATTGAAGGGTTCGTGCAAGATCCGTCGCACTCGTACCCGAATTCTGGGAACACACAGGGCGCGACGTACAACGCAGTTGCATCGTAGTCGCAGCCGTCGGGATTCTGACAGCCCGCACACGAAGTGTACTCGCATGAGCCGTCATCTGCGGTGGCCATGTCGTCGAAGTTGCAGGCCGTCAAATCCGTGCAACCGGGCACCGGATAGACGCAGGTGCCATCGTTTTCAGTGGCGGCTTCGTCAAAATTCAAGGCCTCGATGTCGTCACAGCCCTCCACTTCAAACTCGTCGCAAACCCCGTCGCCGTCGGTGTCATCCAGACAGTTGCCCAAGCAGTCGTACCCTTCTACAAG
The DNA here is from genome assembly GCA_049610985.1 of Flavobacteriales bacterium. Classification (GTDB taxonomy): domain Bacteria; phylum Bacteroidota; class Bacteroidia; order Flavobacteriales_D; family Sanyastnellaceae; genus UBA11663. The sequence goes on from JBMZAB010000052.1 coordinate 10,171, forward strand.
GAACGTGCAGTCTCCAGAGAGTGTGGCGTCAGGGTCGTAGTTGCACGCCTCCGCGATCTGGCACCCAGCGCAAGATTCGAGGTCGCAGCTTCCGTCGTCCACGCTGGCGTTGTCGTCGTAGTTGCACGCATATAAAATCGTGCAACCTGCGTACACGCAGGCGCCCTCAATGGTGGCATCTTCGTCGTAGTTGTAGGCGTTCGGGTCCGAGCACCCTGCGCAGGACTCAAAGTCGCAAGATCCCACGAGGGTGGCTGTCGGATCGTAGTTGCAAGCACCCTCGGTTTGGCACCCTTGGCACGATTCAAATTCGCAACTGCCGTCGTTCACGAGTGCTTCTTCATCATAGTTGCATGCGGCCGCCAGTGTGCAGCCGAAGCCCAAACAAGACAAGAAATCGCATGACCCGTCGTCTTGGGTGGCTTCAGGGTCGAAGTTGCATGCGGTGGAAATGATGCACCCCAAGCAGGACACCGATTCGCAAGAACCGTCGTCCAGATTCACCGAAGGATCGTAGTTGCACGCCCCTGGGGTGCTGCATCCGGAGACCACGGCCACGCAAGATCCGTTGTCCTCGGTGGCCTCAGGGTCGTAGTTCAGTGCGGTTTCGTCCGTGCATCCGTTCACCTCAAACTGGTTGCAGACGCCGTCGCCGTCGGAGTCAATCAAGCACTCGCCGTCGCAGTTGTATCCAAATTCAGTAAACACACAATCACCGCTCGACACTGTGGCGTCGGGGTCGAAGTTGCATGCAAAGAATTGGATGCATCCCACGCACGACTCGAAGTCGCAGGATTCGTCGTCTGTGTTGGCCAAAGGCGCATAGTTGCAGGCCGAGGCGTCCAAACATCCCAAGCTGACAGCCACACAAGAACCGTTGTTTTCGGTGGCGAGGGGGTTGTAGTTGAACGCGTC
>JBMZAB010000053.1:0-10709 GCA_049610985.1 Flavobacteriales bacterium
TGGACTTTGTGCTTTGGGTCGGCGCCCTGCAAGCCGTGTTCTACCTCTTGGCGTTCTTGGTCAAAGGGGGGTTCTCGTTTTTGACCCGACAAACCATCATTGTGATGAGCCGCTTGGTGGAATACGACCTCAAGCGAGACATCTATGGGCATTACCAAGTGCTGGACAGCAGCTTCTACAAGCGGCATGACACGGGCGATTTGATGAACCGCATCAGTGAAGACGTAAGCCACGTCCGGATGTACCTCGGCCCAGCCATCATGTATTCCATGAACCTTGTGGTGCTGGTGGCGTTGGTGGTCACGGTGATGCTGTCGATTGATCCGGTGCTGACGCTGTTTGCCCTGTTGCCCCTCCCCTTCATGTCCTTGGGCATTTACTTCATCTCTGCGAACATTCACCGCAAGAGCGACGCTCGCCAAAAGGCCCAAAGCCGCGTCTCGAGCTTCGTGCAGCAGCACATCGCGGGCATTCGGGTGCTCAAAAGCTTCAACCGCGAACACGACGCCGCCAAGCGGTTCGACGACGAGACAGCCGCGTACAAAGTCCGTGTGCTCGACCTGGTGAAGGTGGAAGCCATGTTCATGCCGCTCATCGTTTTGCTGGTGGGATTGAGCACCATCCTCACCATTTACGTGGGCGGACAGCGCGTGGTGGGCGGCCATCTCGAGCTGGGCCACATCTTCCAATTCGTCTTCTATGTCAACCTGTTGACCTGGCCTTTCGCCTCGGTCGGTTGGGTGACCTCGTTGGTCCAAAAAGCGGAAGCGTCCATGAACCGCATCCTCGATTTTTTGGACGCCACGCCCGCCGTCACCTCCCCAGACACGGGAGGACGCAGGGACGGCTTGTCGGCCTCCCCGGCCCTCGAATTCGACCGCGTGTCGTGGACCTATCCCGACACCGGCATCCAGGCCCTGAACAACGTCTCGTTCACCCTGCAAGCCGGAGAAACCCTAGGCATCACGGGCCGCACCGGCAGCGGAAAATCCACCGTCCTTCAATTGGCCATGCGCATGATGGACCCCCAAGAAGGCCGCATCTCCCTGGACGGCACCCCCCTTCCGGAATGGGACCTCGACGCCATGAAACGGGACTTGGGCTACGTCCCTCAGGATGTCTTCCTGTTCAGCGACTCCATCGGTCGCAACATCGCGTTTGGCCAAGGCGACGCTGACGATCAAAAGGTGCGCCAAGCTGCGCATGACGCTGGTGTTCGGGAGGACATAGAGGGATTTGAGCACGGGTTCGACACCATGCTTGGAGAACGTGGGGTCAACCTGAGTGGAGGCCAGAAGCAACGCATCAGCATCGCACGCGCCCTGGTCAAAACCCCACGAATTCTTTTCCTGGACGACTGCCTGTCTGCCGTGGACACGGAAACCGAGGACGCCATCCTTGCTGCCATCGAGAAACAAGAGGCCTCTTGCACCTTGATGGTCAGCCACAGGTTGGCCTCCTTGCGCAACGCGGACCGTATCCTTGTGATGGACGAAGGGGAGATTGTGGAATCTGGCACCCCAGATGAGTTGCTTGCAGCCGGCGGGTTGTACACCACGATGTTCGAGCAGCAGAAGGCCGAACAAGACTGACCTCTCCCGGGTTGTCTTCCCAAATGCAACCATTGTCCACTGCATGCTCCCCTCAAACCTGGCTGGTGACTGGCGCATCCGGCCTCATTGGCACCGCACTCTGCAAACACCTTCTCGTACAAGGTCATGAAGTTCGCGTGCTGAGCCGCAGCCGTGCCTTCGAAATGGTGGGCTCCACGTCGTTTGTGTGGGATGTTTCCAACAAGGTTTTCCCCTCGGAGGCGTTGCACGGAGTGCATCATGTCGTCCACCTCGCGGGGGCCAACGTCGGCCAGCGCTGGACCCCGGCTCACAAAGCCAACGTTCTCAAGAGCCGCACCGAGGGCACGGCACTGCTGGCCAATGCCCTGGCTCAGGCTGACTTTTCTGGCACATTCATCCAAGCGTCGGCCATCGGACTGTACGGCGAATGCGAACATGCCGGAGAATCCACCCTCAAGGGAGAAGGGTTTCTCTCGGACGTGACAGCAGCTTGGGAGTCCTCGGCCAAGGGCTTGTTGCCCGAGGGCGCCCGACACGTGACCATGCGCATTGGGCTGGTGCTCTCTGACCAAGGAGGCACCCTGGAAAAGTTGCTCCCCATCTACCGTCTCGGCTTGGGAGCCCCGCTGGGCTCGGGTCGACAATGGATGAGTTGGATCCACCTGGACGACGTGGTGAGATTCGTGGTGCACGCCGCGTCTGACCCCCACGTGGTTGGTCCGCACAACCTCGTGGCGCCTGAGCCCGTGACCAACCAGGCATTCTCACAAGCCTTGGCACGCACGTTGTCGCGCCCACACTTTGCCCCTGCCGTGCCCGCCTTCGCCCTGAAATTGGCCATGGGCGAGATGGCCTCCCTCCTGCTGCTTTCACAGCACGTCGTCCCGGAAAATTTGCACCGCTTGGGGTTCGCCTGGACGGCCGGCCATTTGGACGACGCACTTGAACGCTGCGTGAAAGGCTGAGCGACCCAATTGTTGAAGTGTCCCAACAAAAAAGGCCTCCCGACGGGGAGGCCTTTTCGTGTTGCATCAATTCTGATCAGCGCACCACCAACTTCGTGGTGGCGGTGACGCCTTCCTGGGTGACGCTTACCACGTAGGTGCCGGCGCCGAGGTGGCTGATGTTGAAGAGCTGTCCAGCGTTGTCGTTGTTCAACACCACACGGCCCGCCACATCGCGAATGACCACGTTGGCGTTGCCCTGAAATCCGCCAATGCGGACCACGTCCGTTGCGGGGTTGGGCATCAACTGCACGTTGGCCTGAGCTTCCTCCACGTTGTCGGTTGGAGGCAACAGCACCGCGTCAATCACATGCACCACGCCGTTGTCGGCCATGATGTCTGCCATGGTCACTTGGGCGTTGTTGATGAGCACACCTTCTTCATTGATGGTCACCGTCACGTCGGGACCGAGCAACGTGGGGATCATTTGGCCGTCTGACAAATCGGTGCTCATGGCGAGGCCTGCCACCACGTGGTACTTGAGGATGTCCCCAAGGGTCTCCAAAGCCAACAATTCGGCCGGAGTGATCTCCAAGGCTTCCACCAAGGCGGCGATGGCGGCGTCAGTGGGGGCAAATAAGGTGAGGGTGTCCTCGCCGCTCAATGCACCCGCCAAACCTGCAGCGTCCACCGCACCAGCAAGCAGCATGTGCTCTGGGCTGTTTTGGATCACGTCCAAAATGGTGTTGGTAGGAGGCGCGGGCGGCAACAAGACCGCGTCGATGACGTGCACCACACCGTTGTCGGCCTCGATGTCGGCGAAGGTGACTTGCGCGTCGTTGATGAACACACCCTCATCGTTGATGGTCACGGCCACATCGGGACCGAGAAGCGTGGCGATCGTTTGACCGTTCGACAAATCCGTGCTCATGGCTTCACCAGCCACCACATGGTACTTCAAGATGTCCCCAAGGTTCTCCAAGGCGAGCAGATCTTCAGCTGTGATCTCAAGGGCACCCACGAGAGCAGTCACTGCAGCGTCGGTCGGCGCGAACACCGTGAATGGTCCTTCCGCGCTGAGGGCGTCCACCAAACCGGCAGCACCCACGGCGGCCTCAAGCAATTCGTGGTCGGGACTGTTGACAATCACGTCCACCACGGTGGTGGTTGGAGGTGCCGGTGGCAACAACACTGCGTCAATCACGTGCACCACGCCGTTGTCGGCGGCGAGATCTGCCACAGTCACTTGAGCATCGTTGATGAACACCCCGTCCATGGTGATGGTCACCGTCACGTCCGGACCGAGGAGGGTCTCAATCATTTGGCCATCGGACAAGTCCGTGCTCATGGCCTGACCAGCCACCACGTGGTACTGCAAAATGGCACCTAGGTCTTCGGAGGCCAACAGTTCCTCAGGGGTGATTTCCAAAGCTTGCACCACCGCGGTGATGGCCGCGTCGGTCGGCGCGAACACCGTGAATGGTCCTTCCGCGCTGAGGGCGTCCACCAAACCGGCAGCACCCACGGCGGCCTCAAGCAATTCGTGGTCGGAACTGTTGACAATCACGTCCACCACGGTGGTTGTCATCGGAGCAGGGTTCACCACGATGGAAGCCACCATGCCTAATTCGGCATGGTTGCCAATGCTGCAATCGTAGTTGTAGGTGCCGGGGACGTTGAAGGTGTGGGTGCCGATGCACTCTCCTTCTGACGTGCCGGACACGGGAGCGAGATAGAAGGCTTCAGGGTTGCCAAACGACATGTTGGTCTGGCTGTCCACGTCGCCATTGACGTCGTGCGTGCCGCCGAGGTTGACGAAAGCCACGCTTTCACCTTGCTCAATGGTGAGCATGCTGGGGGCATACACGAAGCTGCTGGCTTCCACCACATGGTCGGCTTCGCACTGCGCGAAACCTGCAAACGACGCCATTGCAAGGGCGAGCGCCGAGGAGAACAATTGTTTCATGGGGTTGATTTGAGGTTAAACTTCCCATTTGCAACAGGCCCTCAAGAAAAAAGTTCGGGGGCCGTGAACCTTTCCCTCGATGTCCTGTTCTTTTGGCGTGGTCCGCGAGGATCACGAGATCGTAAGGTGTTTTGATCCATTCACTTGGAACAAAGGGCGGCCCGCGGGAGCGGGCCGTTTCCTTGTCCGACAGTTCCGTTTCCCATGAGCTCTCTTCCCCAAGGAAAAATCGTCCTTCATTGGTTCCGTCGCGACTTGCGCTGGCACGACAACCGAGCCTTGCACGCGGCGTTAAATTCAGGGCACTTCGTGTTGCCCATGTTTGTGTTTGACCGCGCCATCCTGGATGCCCTCAACGCGAATAACGACGCCAGAGTGACCTTCCTTCACGACCGAGTGACCCATCTCGACATGCAAGCCCGCGAGCGCGGTTCAGGTTTGTGGGTGGAACATGGACACCCCTTGGACGTGCTCGCTTCGTTCTGCGACCGGTTTGAGGTGGTGGAAGTTCACACGAACCAGGATTACGAGCCATACGCCTTGGAGCGCGACGCGAAGGTTCGGGAGATGCTCGAGGCCCGCGGCGTGGCATTCCACACCCACAAAGACCATGTGGTGAAGGCCCCAGGGGAAGTGACCAAAACCGACGGCCTCCCCTACACCGTGTTCACCCCGTACAGCAAACGCTGGCACGCCAACCTTGTGGATGCCGACCTCGAGGCCGTCCCCTCTGAACATCGCCTTGACGCCCTCTCCGGCTGGGATGGACGCGACTTGCCAAGTCTTCAGGAGATGGGTTTTAAACGGAGTGCCATCGAAGTTCCTGAAGCCCACGTCGATGTCGACGTGTTGAAGCACTACGCCGACACCCGCGACTTGCCTGCCAAGCGCGGGACCACGCGCATTAGCGTGCACCTGCGATTTGGGACGGTGAGCATCCGAGAATTGGCCAAACTCGGGTTCAAGCACAGCGACAAATGGTTGACGGAGTTGATCTGGCGCGATTTCTACCAGGCCATCATCCATGCCTTTCCCCACAGCGCGAAGAACGCGTTCAGGCCGCAATACGACCGCATCCCGTGGCGCCACGACGACGCCCACTTCGAAGCTTGGAAGGCCGGAAAGACAGGCTACCCATTGGTGGATGCCGGCATGCGCGAATTGAATGCCACCGGATTCATGCACAACCGGGTGCGCATGGTCGTGGCCTCCTTCTTTTGCAAGCACTTGCTGCTGGATTGGCGGTTGGGCGAGCGGTACTTCGCCGAGAAGTTGCTCGACTTTGAGCTGGCCAGCAACACCGGTGGCTGGCAGTGGGCCTCAGGGTCTGGATGCGACGCGGCGCCCTACTTCAGGGTGTTCAACCCGACCTCCCAATTGGAGAAGTTCGACAAGCAGCTGACCTACGTGCGCAAATGGGTGCCCGAATACGGCACCTCGGATTACCCCGCCCCCATCGTCGAGCACAAAATGGCACGTCAGCGGGCCATCGACACCTACAAACAAGCCCTGGCCGCAGGTTGATTGAACGCAATTACCTTCAGGGCATGGAAGGTGTGTTGACAGGCGTCCGTGTGCTTGACTTGTCCAGCGTGTTGGCGGGTCCCTTGACGGGCACGTTCTTGGCCGAGTGCGGCGCCGATGTGACCAAAGTCGAGGCCCCGGGGGGCGATGTCACCCGCTCCTGGAAGTTGCCAGGAGAAGCACCTGGCCCCATTTCCAGTTATTACGAAGCGGCCAACCATGGCAAAACGGTCGTGTCCCACAACCTCAAGGCGCCCGAAGGTCAGGCTTGGCTCCAGGACTCCCTGGCCCACACCGACGTGCTCCTTCACAACATGAAATGGGGAGATCTCGAATCCATGGGCCTTTTGCCCGATCGATTGTCAGACGCGTTTCCCCAGCTCGTTCAGGTGCGGCTCGTCGGTTTTGAGCAGCGTCCGGAGCGCCTGGCCTACGACGTGGTCGTGCAGGCGGAGTCTGGATTCATGTCAATGAACGGAACCCCTGACGGCCCGGCAACCAAAATGCCGGTGGCCATGATGGACATCTTGGCGTCGCACCACATGCGTGCGGCCGTGATGGGCGGCTTGTTTCACCGGGAACGCACGGGCCGAGGAGGCTACGCCGAGGTCAGCCTGTGGGGGTCTGGGCTCACCGCCTTGGCCAACCAAGGAACCCAATGGCTCATGCAAGGGACGGTTCCAAAACGAATAGGCTCGACCCACCCCAACATCGCCCCGTACGGCGACATGTTGACGTGCCACGACGGCGACGTCGTGCTCGCCGTGGGCAGCGACGCCCAATTCACCTCCCTGTGCAAGGTGTTGGGATGCGAAGCACTGGCCGACGATCCTCGCTTCCACATCAACGCAGAACGGGTGAAGCACCGCGAGGACTTGGTGGCGGAATTGAATGCAAAGGCTTTCCAGGCCTCACGTGCCGATGTGCTGGCAGCATTTCTGGAACACCGCGTGCCTGCCGGGGCTGTGCACAGCGTCCAAGAGGCCCTGGACAGCGAGATGGCCCAAGCGTACTTGACAGGATCGGGCGACCGCCGCAAGTTGAAAACCAGCGCGATCCGCTGGGATCAAGCAGGGATTCGCAACACGTAAACCTGTCCCTCGCCCACATCCAAGTGATCGCGACGGAGCCAAGGGTTGAAGGCCTTCAGCTCCCGAAGGTTGGTGCCTTGCTCGATGGCAAACGAGGCCAAATCTTCCACGTCTTGCGACACGCGCACTTCACGGCCTTCAAGCGGCGCGTACACGTCCTTCGCGGTGAGCTGGAACCCGAATTGGCCGGGCTTTTCCATGACTTCACGCAAGGCCAGCAGACGGTAGACGTACCTGGCCGTTTCGGAGTTGAGGTGAAGGTCCCAGTAATTGTCCACGTGTTGGGCGGCCAGGGATTTGGTCACCCCAGACATGCCCATGTTGTACGAGGCCGCAGCCAGCACCCAACTGCCCAGCTTCTCGTGGGCTTCTTTGAGGTACCCACATGCGGCGCGGGTGGCCAATTCCACGTGGTAACGCTGGTCGACGGTGGAAGACACTTCCAACCCGTATTCGGGGCCCGTCCGCTTCATGAATTGCCAAAATCCGGCCGCACCCGCGGGGCTCACCACTTGGCTCAATCCACTTTCGATGACGGCGAGGTATTTGAAATCCGAAGGCACCCCTTCCTCTTCCAGGATGGGCTCAATCACGGGAAACCAACGGGCCGCCCGCTTCAGGTACAACATGGTGGAGCTGTGCCGGTACGTGTTCACGATCAACTCGCGGTCCAACGCTTCCACCACCCCAAATCGGTCCAACGGCACGGGCTCTCCAAACAGCGCCAAATCGTGGGGCACCGCAGGGGAAATCACCGGGGAATGCTGCTTGAGAGCCACTTCAAATTCCGGGACCTTGCTCGCGTTTGAGGGCGCAATCCACCAAGCGCCAGAGGCAAACAACACAAGGCCCATTCCAAGGGCATGTCGACGGGGCATCCAAGTCATCTTCATGACCGGTGAAGTTCTTTCAGCAGGAGGCCTGAGAAACCTCCTGGAATTCAGGTTGCCAACGGCGCCTGGGCCGCGGTCGTGAACAAGTTCAAAAAGGGCTCTCGAACGTCGCGAAGGCAGCGGCAGCTTGGTCGCGCTCGCTCACCACCGGGCGATCCACGCCCCAGTCGATTCCCAAGTTCGGGTCGTTCCAGGCGAGGCTCTGCTCGGACTCGGGATGGTAAGTGTCTGTGCATTGATACTGCAAAGTGGCTCCGTCTTCCAACGCCAAAAATCCGTGGGCAAACCCCACAGGAATCCAGAGCTGCCAACGGTTCTCCGCGCTCAAGTCCACCGCCACATGCTGGCCAAACGTCGCGCTCTCTTTTCTCAAATCCACCGCCACGTCCAACACCCGTCCTCGAGAAACACGCACGAGCTTGCCTTGGCCACGGGGAGGGATTTGAAAGTGCATTCCGCGGAGCACGCCTGCCCGGGACACGCTTTCGTTGCTTTGTTTGAATTGCACGGACTCCCCCACGACCTCTGCGAACGCCTCCATGTTCCAAGTCTCGGTGAAGCTGCCGCGGTCGTCCTCGAACAGGCGCGGACGGACCAGCATCACGCCTTCCAATCGGGTGGTTTCAAATTCCATGGAAACAGTCAAAGGAGGTTCAACAAAGACGCGCGACCTCGGGAGGGCACGCCCGCCAAGGTACGGCTATCTTCGCGCGGTGTTGACATCGGAATTGCATCGATTGAGGGCCATGGAACCCGCCGACGTGGACCTGCTGATGACGTGGGAAAACGCGGGCGAGGACTGGTGGATGGGCGCCACGCTCTCCCCCATCAGTCGGGCCGCGATGACCGCCTTTGTCGACGGAAGCCAAGACTTGTTTGAAGCACGCCAAATCCGGTGGATGGTCGACGCCCGGCACGAAGACGCTTGGCAAACCGTGGGCGCCGTGGACTTGTACGATTTCGACCCACGACAACTTCGGGCCGGCGTGGCGATCCACGTCGACGCCGGGCACCGCCGCCAAGGACATGCGCAAGGGGCGCTTCAACGGATGCTGGCCTACGCCGGAAGCCACCTTCACCTTCGGCAGGTGTACGCAGAGATCCCGGCTGGCCACGTGGGCTCCCTGGACTTGTTCCGCAAGGCCGGCTTTGGCCACGAATCTGTCCGCTCCTCGTGGATCCGAACCCCAAAAGGCCTCTGGACCGACGTCCACACCTTGCAACACATCTTCAACACGGACACCCCATGAGGACTTGGCTCACACTCCTCACCACCGCATCTCTGGTGGCCGCTGGCGCAGGCGCATGGGGCTGGAACCACTACTTGGCAGGCACCTGGACCGCGTCCACGGTGGTGGTTCAAGTGGCCCCTGACCTCGACGCGGCGGGACGGTTGGACGCGCTCGAGGAAGCTTGGAAAGACACCCCTGGCGAGCGGGTTCTGCGCCATGTGGTGTGGCGGGGATGGGACGGCCGCCTGAAGGCTGGCCAATACACTTTCTCCCCCGAGGAATCCGTCCAAACCTCGGCCGAGCGGCTGGTGACTGGAGACAGGGACGCCGTGGACGTTGTCGTGCCGTCGGGCCGAGACGTGGGCCCCATTGCAGGTGCGGTGTCGCGCCGGGTGTTCGCCGACAGCGCCGCGGTGGCCGAATGGTTCTCGCGCGACAGCGTGATGTGGCGCGTGTTGCCCAACACCTACGAAATGTGGTGGGACACGGACGCCGAGGGCGTGACGGCCCGCATGCTTCGAGAACATCGGGCATGGTGGAACGAGGACCGCATCGCGGCGGCGGCGGCGCAGGGGTTGACCCCCAAGGAAGCGACCGTGCTTGCGTCCATCGTGCAAGCGGAAACGGCCGTGATTGCAGAAGCCCCTCTGGTGGCGGGACTCTACCTCAACCGGCTGAAGAAAGACATGCTGCTTCAGGCGGATCCCACGCTGATTTTCGCGCTGGGCGACCCGAGCATTCGCCGGGTGCTCGACGTGCACAAGGTCGTGGACTCCCCGTACAACACTTACAAGCACAAGGGCCTCCCTCCTGGCCCCATCCGTTTTGTGGACCCGAGGTATTTGCAGAGCGTGCTTCACCCGGCGGTGCACCGCAACCTGTACATGTGTGCCAAACCTGGCGGGGACGGCACGCACGATTTTGCGCGGACCTACCGTGAACATTTGCGCAACGCACGCGCTTACCAAACCTGGCTGAACAAGCAACGCATTTTCCGGTGAGACCCAACCTCCTCCCCTCCCTTTGTGCTTGGATGTTGGCGCTGGCATGCGCCCTGCCCGTCGCGTCTTGGGGCCAAACCAAGGTCACCCCCTCTTACAACTTGACCGACCAAGTGGCCGAGGCCTTTCGCATCGCCACGCCGCCCACTGTGGACGGGCTTCTCGACGAATCGGCTTGGCGCACCACGCCTAGTGCGAACAACTTCACCCAGAGCCGCCCCACCCCGCAGAGCGCGCCGACCCACCGAACCGAGGTGTGGATCGCTTACGACGACCAAAACATCTACATCGCGGCACAGATGCACGACCCGGCACCGGATTCGATTCTGCAGCAGCTGAGCGTGCGCGACCGCGTGGAGAATTCAGATGAGTTTGGGATTTGGTTCAGCCCTTACAACGATGGCATCAACGCCGTGGGCTTCAGCACGACCCCGAGGGGGGCGCTCAACGACTTCATCATGAACGCCCAAGGGTCCGACGACGC
>JBMZAB010000054.1:0-10699 GCA_049610985.1 Flavobacteriales bacterium
ACCTGAACCTCGGCACGTTCACGCTGGCGGAAGGCGCCTTGCAAGCCATCACGTTTGGGGTGGATTGCGAGACGGAGGAAGTCCAAATCGAAGGATGCACCGACCCCTTCGCCTTCAACTACGACCCGACAGCCACCGTGGACGACGGCTCGTGCTCGTACGACTGCGAATGCGAGGACATTGACGAGCCCGTGTGTGCCTTCAACCACATCACAGGCGAGCACACCACCTTCCCCAACGCGTGCGAAGCGGAATGCGCACAGGCTTGGGTGATTGCCGAGGGCGACTGCGACGAATTGCCCGTGTACGGTTGCACCGACGAGGATGCCCTCAACTACAACCCCGACGCGACCGACGACGACGGCTCGTGTGTGGGCACGTTGGAGTGCAGCAGCGACGAAGTGACCGTCTTGTTGACGCTCCAGACGGAGATGTGGGGCGGGGAAGTGAGCTTCATCTTGTCCGACGACAACGGGGTGTTGGTCGAAGGCCAGGGCTTGAACGACCACGACGTGTCCTACGCATCGTTCTGTTTGAGCGACAGTGCAGGCTGCCTCGAGTTGGACATGATCGACAGCTTCGGCGACGGATGGAACGGCGCGTCGCTGGAAGTCAGTATCCCCGATTTGGGGTTGTCGTTGGGCACCTTCTCGTTGGAGGAGGGTTACCACCAAACGGTTTCATTTGGTCTCGAGTGCGAGACCCAAATTGTGGAGACCGAGGGTTGCACCGACCCTTACGCATTCAACTACGATCCCTACGCCACCGTGGACGACGGTTCTTGTTCTTATGAGTGTGAGTGCGACGACGTCTACGACCCCGTGTGCGGCTACGACTACCTCACCGGAGAGTATGTGACCTTTGACAACGCGTGCGAAGCGTCTTGCGCCCAAGCTTACATCGTGTGGGAAGGCGATTGCGCAGACCAGCCAATCTACGGATGCACCGACGAGGAAGCGGTGAACTACAACCCCGACGCCACGGCCGACGACGGATCGTGCGTCACCATTCCGACATGTGCAGACGACGAAACTGCCGTGACGATTGAAGTGAACGGCAACGACTCGTTGGTCGACCTCGGATTTTACTACTCCGTGTATTGGACCTTGACCGACGCGGCGGGTTTGCACGTGGATTTGGTGTACGACTACAGCCAGTGGGAAGCCGCCAACGCCTACGGATGTTTGGCCGACGGCTGCTACAACTTCTTCATGTACGACTACGGATGGGAGCCTGGGTTGACCAGCGTGGACATCACCTTGGGCGACGAGACCACCACGTACACCTTTCCCGAAGGGCAGTTTGAGGCCGCTTACGCCATTGGGGTCAACACGGAAGACTGCGAGCTCTTCATCCCTGTGTACGGATGCATGGATAGCGAGGCCATGAACTACAACCCCGACGCGAACATCGACGACGGGTACTGCCTCTACCCTTGCGAATGTCCGGAGATCTACGACCCTGTGTGCGCGTACGACTCCTTCATGGGCGACTATGTGACCTTCAACAACGCGTGCGAGGCCGAGTGCTGGAACGCGTGGATTGTGTGGGACGGCGATTGCGCCGACCAGCCGATTTACGGATGCACCGACCCGGAGGCGTTGAACTTCAACCCTGACGCCACCGATGACGACGGCTCATGCGCTTTCATCCCTGTTTGCGGCGCCGGGGAAACAGAGATTGTCATTCAAACCATGGCCACCGATTCGTTGGACGAGTTTGGCGGGTTTGTGTCGCTGTACTGGACACTCACCACAGATTTGGGTCAGCACATCAACTTGGTGTACGACTACGATGAGTTCTCCACCGTGTCCTACGGATGTGTGGCAGACGGATGCTACAACTTCTACCTCAACGACTATGGATGGATTCCAGGCGCAGGCAGCGCTGAGGTCATCCTTGACGGGGTGTCCACGTCTTACTCCGTGCCGGCGGACGAATACAGCGCCGTGTTTGCGCTCGGTGTGAACACCGACGGCTGTGAAGTCACGATCCCGGGATGCACCGATCCTGAAGCGTTGAACTACCATCCTTCCGCCACGGTGGACGACGGGTCATGCCAATACCCCTTCGTGTGCGAGAACGGCGAGGTGGGCTACGTGTACCTCTACACTTCCCTCCCATCCACCGCCTTGAACATTGTCTCGGAAGCCGGCGACTTGGTCTTCTCCCAACAGGACGTGTTCAATTTCGGCGGCGTGTACGGCGAGGTCTGCATCGAGCCTGGGGTGTGCTACACTGCCGTGGTGACAGGAGCCTGGGACGGCGAGCTGGAGTGGAACGACGGGTTGTTTGGGGTAAACACCGCCTTTGAGGACTTGGCTTACGCCGAGTGGCCCTCAGGGGAAGACACCTGGGTCGTTCAGTTCAGCTTGGGCAACATCTGCGAAGAGGGCGATTTCGACTTGGAGTCGTACCTCGGGTGCACCGACCCCGTGGCGACCAACTACGACCCGGACGCATTGATCAACGACGGTTCTTGCATCTTCGACAACCTGTGCGACGGCATGTTTGAAGTGGAATTTGTGTTGGACGGCGGTTTGATGCCCGACGAAGTGGGCTTGAACGTGTCCAACGACGAAGGCGATCTCCTCATGGAGATGGACGGCTACACCGGCTCTTCTGTGGGATGTGTCCCCGCAGGATGCTACACCGTGGAAATGTTGGACTCCTTCGGCGACGGTTGGAACGGCGCGATGGCCGAGCTGTTTGTGGACGGGGAGTCTGCAGGCACCATGACCCTGGAAGAAGGTGATTACGAACTCCGTGTGGTGGGAGTCGGCATGGAATGCGAGACCCCTGACAACGGTGGCGACGGCGACGGCACCGCCAATCTCGGCGACACGTCCACCAGCGGGTGGACCTTGGAGCTTTTCCCCAACCCAGGGCAAGACCAGTTGACCATCCGCAGCCAGCACAGCGGCACAGACGCGGCGCCAATCGTGGTGGTGTTCAACGCGGACGGACGGATGGTGATGGACGCGACAAACGACACCCGCGGTGTGGACGGCGATTGGATTCTCGACGCGACGTCGTGGACGCCTGGCATGTACATCGTGCATGTGACGCAACGCGGCACCACGCGTCAACTCCCTTGGATCAAGGTCCGCTGAGGCCCTTGACTTGCCACGCATGCAAAGGGCTGCCTCTCGAGGCAGCCCTTCTCATGTCCGCACCTGGGTGAGTTATTGCTGGTCGAAGTCCAGCACGACGTCTTCGTCGCCGTCGACATGCGCCTGGCATGCCAACACGTAGCCACGCTCCACTTCTGAAGGCTCCAGCGCGAAGTTCACGTTCATCGTGGCCTTCCCTTTGACCAGCTTCGCGCGGCACGTGCAGCACACACCGCCGAGACAGCTGTATGGAGCGTCCAGGCCTGCGTCCAACGCGGCGTCAAGCATGTTCTTGTCCTTGTCGAGCGACACGCTGGTGGTGACGCCGTCCAACACGATTTGCATGGGCACGCCGTCTCCGGCGGCCGCCTCGGCGCGAGGATCCGTGGGTTTGGCCGCGCCTGCGGAGGTGAACAACTCAAACCGGATTTGGTCTTCAGTCAACCCGAAGGCGAGCAAGGCCTCCTTGCAACCCAAGATCATCGACTCGGGACCGCAGAGGTACGCCGCGTCCACCGAGGTGCCGCTGCAGAATTCCTTCATCAGCTCGGCGCAACGCGCTTGGTCCAAACGTCCAGACAACAACGTGGCGTCCACAGGCTCCCGCGTCAGAAGGTAAAACACCCGCAAACGGTGGAGGTGACGGTCCTTGAGGTCCTGGATCGCTTCGCGGAACATGGTGCTCGCGGCAGTCTTGTTGGCATAGAACAGCGTGTAGCTCGAAGTGGCGTCGGTGCTCAGAACGTCCTTGATTTGACTCAGGATCGGCGTGATGCCGGAACCGGCCGCAAAGCCAACGTGGTGCTTGCCGGCGCCCTCGGCCAACACGAAGCGGCCTTGAGGATCCATGACTTGCAAGGAGTCTCCTGCCTTGAGCACCTCGTTCGCGTAGGTGGAAAACTTGCCTCCGGGCACCTTCTTGATGCCCACGTGCCACGCCCCATCGCCAGGCGAGGAGCAGAGAGAATAGCTCCGGCGGATGTCCTCGCCGTCGATCGTCGTGCGCAAGGTCAAATACTGGCCCGCCGCAAACTGAAAATCGGCACGCAATGCGTCGGGAATGTCCAGGGCAACCACCACCGATTCGGCGGTCTCGCGGTGCACGCTTTGGACTTGGATGTCGTGAAACGTCGGCATGAGGGCGAAAGTAGTCCACACCATGGTTTGGGCACATTGTGATTGTCACCAAACGACGCACACACGACTCGGCGTAACTTTGGTCAAAATCGCGCGCATGAGTCCTGTAGAAATGAACCTGGAAGCACGCTTTGACGCCTACGTTGCGGAAGAGAAAAAGATCGAGCCCAAAGACTGGATGCCCGACGCCTACCGCAAAACGTTGATCCGTCAAATCAGCCAACACGCCCACAGCGAAATTGTCGGCATGCTGCCCGAAGGGAATTGGATTTCCCGAGCGCCCTCTTTGAAGCGGAAGGCCATCTTGCTGGCCAAGGTGCAGGACGAAGCGGGACACGGACTTTACCTTTACTCTGCGGCGGAAACCTTGGGCGTCACCCGGGACCAAATGCTCCAGGACCTTCACGCCGGAAAGGCGAAGTACAGCTCCATCTTCAACTACCCCACCCTCACCTGGGCCGACATGGGCGCTGTGGGGTGGCTCGTCGACGGGGCCGCGATCATGAACCAAGTGCCGCTCTGCAAATGCAGCTACGGCCCCTATGCCCGCGCCATGGTGCGTGTGTGCAAGGAGGAGAGCTTCCACCAGCGTCAAGGGTTTCAGGTCATGTTGAACCTCGCCCAAGGCACGCCCGAGCAAAAGGCCATGGCGCAAGACGCATTGAACCGGTGGTGGTGGCCATCCTTGATGATGTTTGGCCCAAGCGACGCAGACTCTCCCCACTCTGCCCAGAGCATGAAGTGGAACATCAAGCGGTTCTCCAACGACGAGCTGCGCCAGCGCTTTGTCGACATGACGGTGCCGCAAGCTGAGTTGCTCGGCTTGACCATTCCAGACCCCGACCTCAAGTGGAACGAGGAACGCGGCCATTATGACTTCGGCGCCATCAATTGGGACGAATTCTACAACGTCATCAAGGGCAACGGCCCCTGCAACAGAGAGCGCCTTGACGCGCGCGTGAAAGCTTATGAAGATGGCACTTGGGTGCGTGACGCCGCAAACGCCTACGCCAAAAAAGAAGGCGCCCGTCAGAAGGACACCAACGCTTCTACCCACGCGGCATGAGTGAATCCAAGCACGAGTGGCCGCTCTGGGAAGTGTTCATCCGAAGCCGTCAAGGCCTCGGTCACAAGCACGCCGGCTCGCTTCATGCGGCTGACGCCCAAATGGCCATTCAAAACGCGCGTGACGTGTATACCCGGCGCCAGGAGGGCGTGAGCATTTGGGTGGTGCCGGCAGAAACCATCACCGCCTCGAGCCCGGACGACAAGGATGTCTTGTTTGATCCGGCCAACGACAAGGTGTACCGTCACCCCACGTTCTACAAGTTGCCCGACGAGGTCAACAACATGTGAGCCATGACGGAAGCGCAACACTTTGCAGCCGTTTTGCGGTTGGGCGACGATGCCTTGGTGCTGGGCCAACGGTTGTCCGCGTGGTGCGGTCACGGCCCCATCTTGGAGGAAGACATCGCGTTGTCGAACATCGCGTTGGACCTGATTGGCCAAGCACGAAATTTCTTCACCGTGGCCGGCCAGCTGGAAAACCAGGGACGCGACGAAGACACTTTGGCGTACTTCCGCTCCGACCGTGAATTCCAAAACCACCTGCTGGTGGAGCAACCCAACGGGCACTTCGGCGACACCGTGGTGCGTCAAATGTTCTTCAGCGCTTTCGCGCTGGACCGCTACGCGTTCTTGGCGCGCCAAACCGTGAACGCGGACGTGGCGGGAATCGCCGCCAAGGCGGTGAAGGAACTTCATTACCACTGGGAGCACGCCGCGCAATGGGTCATTCGACTCGGCGACGGCACCCCTGAAAGTCACCAAAAGGTGCAAGACAGCGTGAACCGCCTCTGGGCCTACACCGGAGAGCTGTTTACACCCGACGATGTCGACACGGCCTGTACCGAGGCCGGCCTGATGCCTGACCTTCACGAACTCCAGAGCACATGGCGCGACAAAGTGGTCGCGTGCTTGGAACGAGCCACCATGCGGGTGCCTGAAGATGGTTGGGGGCACCGTGGTGGCAAGCAAGGCGTGCACAGCGAGCACCTCAGCTACATGCTTGCCGAGATGCAAGTGCTGCCCAGGACATACCCCGACGCCACGTGGTGACCGACCAGGAGCGCATCGCCCAAGCTTGGGTTCAAGTCCGGTCCGTCAACGACCCCGAACTCCCCTATTTGACTGTGGAAGAAATGGGCATGGTCCGAGGCGTGCATGTGGAGGACGGACAACTTGTGGTGACCATTACCCCCACGTATTCCGGGTGCCCCGCCACCGACGTCATCGCCGAAGACATCACCACCGCCGTGCAGGCTTTGGAAGGGGACGCCCGTGTGGAGGTGGTCTTGAGTCCAGCTTGGACCACAGATTGGTTGCTCCCTTCCGCCCACGAAAAAATGAAGGCCAACGGCATCGCCCCACCCCAAGGCAAGAGCGCAGACCGGGCCTTCTTGACTGGACAAGGTAAAGTGGTCCCCTGCCCTTCGTGCAAGTCCGACCAAACGACCATGGTGTCTGCCTTCGGCAGCACCGCCTGCAAGGCGCATTTCAAGTGCAACGCCTGCCTGGAGCCATTTGAGCATTTCAAGTGCATCTGACACGTACCTTCCATCCATGAGCGACGCTGACATGCACCCCATTGTGGCCCAAATGATGGACCGCGACGCCTTCAGCCAATGGCTGGGCCTCGAGGTGGTGAAGAGCGGACCGGGAGCGTGTCTTTGCCGCATGACGGTGCGCAACGACATGGTCAACGGGTTTGGCATCGCCCACGGCGCCATCACCTATGCCCTGGCCGACAGCACACTCGCGTTTGCCGTGAATGCCCAAGGGCAGCACGCCGTCAGCGTGACGAGCACCATCCAACACTTGGCCCCGGTGAAGGTGGACGACGTATTGACCGCCAGGGCCATTCCCCGGGCTGACGGCGGCCGCATCGTCCATGTCGACGTCGAAGTCACCAACCAAGAAGGTGCACGCGTGGCTTGGGTGACCGCCACCGGCTACAAGATGTCCAAGACCTGGTGAGCGCCAGGCTCACTTGAGGTTCATCGACTGAAACTGCTTTTCGAAGAGCCCGTGGTAGATCTCACCACGGGCCACCAACTCGTCATGGGTGCCCTGTTCGGCGATGGCGCCGTTCTGGAGCACCACAATGCGGTCGGCGTCACGCACCGTGTTGAGCCTGTGCGCGACCAGAAGCGAGGTCCTGCCTTGGGTGAGCGTTTCTGTGGCGCGCTGGATCCACTGCTCGCTCTCGCTGTCGATGCTTGAGGTGGCCTCGTCCAAGATCAAAATGTGCGGGTTGCTCAGGTAGGCACGCACGAAGGCAATCAACTGGCGTTGCCCCACACTCAACGTGGCGCCTCGTTCACGCACGTCATGGTCGAGGCCCTCAGGCAACCGGTCCACAACACGCTTGGCCCCGACCGCTTCGATGGCCAACCAAATGGCATCGTCCCCTTTGGCCGTGTCATGCAATCGTATGTTCTCACGCAAGGACCCACTGAAAAGGAACACGTCCTGGAGCACCACACCCACGCGGGCGCGCAGCTCCTCGAGCGGAATCTCCCGGATGTCCACCCCGTCCATTGTGATTCGGCCTCGCTGAAATTCATAGAGCCTGGAAATGAGGTTGACAATGGAACTCTTGCCCGCGCCGGTGGCGCCCACAAACGCCACACGCTCTCCTGGGCGGATGTGCAGGTTCACGTCACGAAGCACCCAATCGGGTTCCCCGTCCTCCTTGTCCACGTAGGCGAACCACACGCCCTGAAACCGAATTTCTCCGCGCCACGGAGGCGATTGGGGATGGGTCGGCGGCGCCAAACGCTCGTCCTTGGCCAACAGCTTGAACACGCGGTCGGCGTTCACAATCCCCATCTGCAGCACATTGAAGCGGTCGGCCAACTGGCGGATGGGGCGATACAGCATGAAGACGTACAGGATGAACTGCAAGACCACGCCCAAGGTCAACGTGTCACGCACGACCTGGCCCGTGCCCAACCAAAGCAACAGCCCCACGCTGGTCGCGCTGAGCAATTCCACCACAGGGAAAAACACACTGAACGCCCAAATCGACCGGATGTTGGCGTCGCGGTGGGCGGCGTTGATGTCGGCGAAGGCCTTGGCTTCGGATTCCTGGCGGTTGAAGGCCTGGACAATGTGCATGCCCGTCACGTGTTCTTGGACGAACTCGTTGATTTGGGACACCCGATTACGCACATCCACAAAGGCACTCTTGATGTGACGCTGGAATACCCTCGTAGCGACGAGCAGCACTGGAATGGGCAACAGCACAATCAAAGTCAGGGAGGCGTCGATGTACAACATGGCCCCCATCACCACCACCAGGGACAACAGATCGCCCACAGCGTTGAGGATGCCGTTGCTGAACACGTTGGCCACGCCGTCGATGTCGCTCACGTGACGGGTCACCAGCGTTCCGACCGGGGTTTTGTCGAAGTACTTCAGAGGAAAGCGGGACACGTGGCGGTAGAGCTTGGCGCGCAAGTCCAAACTCACGCTCTGCGCCACCCAATTCGCCAAAAACGTGACCCTGTATTGCACCAAAGCCTCCACCACCAACACCCCCACCACCGCAAGGAACACCCGCAAGAGGCCTTGCATGTCTCCAGCGGCGATGTGGACGTCCACGGCCTCGCGAATCAGCGCCGGACGGATCCACACCAGGCTCGACAAGAGCACCACCATGACCCCGGTCCAGGTGAAGCGGCGCCGGTACGGACGGACCTCCCCCAAGATTTGGCGGACCGTCTCCCAGTCAAACACCTTGCCCGCCTTGGAGGATTCCGCCATGGCTCAAAGATATCCCGTGGCCTTCGGGCTGAAGGCGTCTGCGGGGTACGTCACGTGGTTGAGGTACAAGCCGCATCCCGACACACTCTTGCCTGCGGCGCTTCGATCCTTGGCCGCCAAGATGGCCGGCACGTCGTCCGGGGATCGCTTGCCTTTCCCCACTTCAATGAGCGTGCCGACCGTGGCCCGGACCATGTTCCGCAAGAACCGATCAGCGGTGATGTAAAACGCAAGCCGGTCGCGGCCGATCATTTCCCAGCGGGCTTCACGTACGTCGCAAATCGTGGTGCCTTGGTCCGACCCGACTTTACAGAACGACGCGAAATCGCCCTTCTGGACCAAATGGGCCGCCCCAGCTTTCATGGCATCCAGGTCCAGGCTGCCGTGCACGCGGGTGGAACGCCCCTCCAAGAAGGGGTCCTTCTGCGTGTGGATCAAGTAGCAGTAGCCTCGCTCTGTTGCGTCGAAGCGGGCATGGGCTTTCGGTCCGACGTCGTGGATGGCGAAGATTCCGATGTCGTGCGGCAACATGCCGTTGAGCTTCATGGCCGCCTCCTCCCAATTGGCCACCCTGCCGCCAAGGGCGCCGTCCGGGAGCTCCGCGTGGGCCACGAAGTAGCTCGCGTGCACGCCGGCGTCCGTCCGACCACACCCCATGACAGGACAAGGCCCGCCAAAAAGGCGGGCCATGGTGTCCTCCAGCACCGCTTGAACGGTGATGGACTGTGGCTGGCGCTGCCACCCGTGGTACTGAGTGCCGTCGTAGGCCAGCTCAATGAAAACGCGCATGGGCGAACGCGGAGGCTACGCCCAAGAAGCGATCTTCTCGCTCTTGTATTCTCCGGCGAAGAGTTTGTCCTTCACCTTCTTGAACGTCTCAATGGTGTACTGAACGTCTTCCAAAGTATGGATGGCGGTGGGGATCAAACGCAACATGATGGTGTCCTTCGGGACCACAGGGTACACCACAATGGAGCAGAAGATGCCGTAGTTCTCGCGGAGGTCGAGGGTGAGGTTGGTCGCCTCGCCGAGGCCGCCGTGCAGGAACACAGGCGTCACGCACGAGTTGGTGACCCCGAGGTCGAAGCCCTCTGCGCGCAAGCCTTCTTGGAGTGCCGTGGCGATCTTCCACAGGTTCTCCTTGTGCTCCGGCTGGCTGCGCAACATTTCCAAACGCTTCCGCGCCCCCACCACGAGCGGCATGGGCAACGACTTGGCGAAGGTTTGCGAGCGCATGTTGTAGCGGAGGTACTCGATCACGTCCTCGTCGCCGGCGACAAAGGCGCCGATGGTGGCCATGGCCTTTGCGAAAGTGCCGAAGTACACGTCGATTTGGTCGTGGCACCCTTGGTGGTCACCCGCACCGCGGCCATTCTCACCCACAGTGCCGAAGCCGTGCGCGTCGTCCACGAACAAGCGGAATTGGTATTCTTCCTTGTACTTGCAGATCTCGGCAAGCTTGCCTTGGTCGCCGGCCATCCCGAAGACGCCTTCGGTCACCACGAGGATGCCGCCGCCGGTTTGATCGGTGAGGTTTTTGGCACGCACGAGTTGCTTCTCGAAGCTTTCCATGTCGTTGTGCTGGAACACAAAGCGCTTGCCTTGGTGCAAACGCACGCCAT
>JBMZAB010000055.1:0-10217 GCA_049610985.1 Flavobacteriales bacterium
GAGAGTATGTCGACGCCATCCTTGGGGCCCTTCGGGGCCCCTTTTTTTTTGCCCTTATTTTCGAATCCTGGAGTCATGAACAACCTTGTAGCCATCGTAGGTCGCCCCAACGTGGGGAAGTCCACGCTCTTCAACCGATTGACTGAGACACGTGAGGCCATCACGGACGACACCAGTGGCACCACACGAGACCGGAAGTATGGGAAGGTGATTTGGACGGAGCATCAGTTCAATGTCATCGACACAGGTGGTTGGATCACCAAGAGTGACGACAGTTTTGAGGCCGCGATTCGAGGACAGGTGGAGATCAGTTTGGAGGAGGCGGATCTGATTTTGTTTATGGTAGAGATTGAAGTGGGCATCACGGATTTGGACCAGGACATCGCGAGTCTGTTGCGCCGCACGGGAAAGCCGGTCATGCTGGTGTGCAACAAGGTGGACACGTCGGCCCACGATGTTGGCGCCGAGGAGTTTTACCGGTTGGGTTTGGCCGACGAGATTTACCGCATTTCAGCCAACAACGGATACGGCACAGGGGAGCTTTTGGATGCCGTTGTGGATGCACTTCCCAGGATGCCCGAGGACAAAGAGTTGGGATTGCCCAAATTGGCTGTCGTCGGAAAGCCCAATGTGGGCAAGAGCACGTTCATCAACACCATTTTGGGCGAGGAGCGCAACATCGTGACCGACATTGCCGGGACAACGAGGGACAGTGTTCACACGCGATACCAGATGTTTGGTTTCGACTTCGAAATTGTGGACACAGCCGGGTTGCGCAAAAAGAAGCAAATCACGGATCACCTCGAGTTCTACAGCACGGTTCGGACGATCAAGGCCATCGACGAAAGCGACGTGTGCATCTTGATGTTGGACGGCAGCGACCCCATGGGCCGGCAGGACTTGAACATTTTCTGGCAGGTGGTGGAGAGTTACCGCGGGGTGGTCGTGGTCGTGAACAAATGGGACCTTGTCGAGAAGGACCAAAACACCATGAACAAAGTGGAAGAGATGATCCGCGAGCGGACGTCGCCGTTCACCGACATTCCCATCGTATTCACGAGCAACGTGAAAAAGCAGCGGGTGTTGAAGGCGTTGGAAACGGCCCTTGAGGTGCGTGAGTCTCGTGCGTCAAAAGTGCCGACCAGCGAATTGAACGACGTGTTGTTGCCCATCATCGACCACCATCCGCCTCCTGCGTGGAAGGGCAAGTATGTGAAGATCAAGTACATCACTCAGATTCCTTCGCAAACGCCCACGTTTGCCTTCTTCTGCAACTTGCCCCAGTACATCCGTGATCCTTACAAGCGGTTCTTGGAGAACCAGCTTCGGGAGCATTACAATTTTGAAGGGGTGCCCATTCGTTTGTTCTTCAGGAAGAAGTGAGGCCAGAGGGTCGGTCTGTTTCCTACATTTGAAGAACACAAATCCCCTAGTCGATGAGTTACTTCTTCACGTCTGAATCGGTTTCAGAAGGTCACCCGGACAAGGTTGCTGATGCGGTGTCTGATGCGCTGATTGATCACTTTTTGGCGTTTGACCCGCAGTCCAAAGTGGCGTGTGAGACCCTCGTGACCACAGGACAAGTGGTGCTTGCTGGCGAGGTGAAGTCGGAGGCGTACCTCGACGTGCAAAAAATCGCTCGCGACACCATCGCGCGAATTGGCTACACCAAGAGCGAGTACCAGTTCGACGCGGCGTCGTGTGGGGTGTTGAGTGCCATCCACGAGCAGAGCTCGGACATCAACCAAGGCGTGGAACGTCAGGCTCCTGAAGACCAGGGGGCGGGTGATCAGGGGATGATGTTTGGGTACGCGTGCAGCGAGACGGACAACCACATGCCTTTGGCGTTGGAGTTGAGTCACCGCTTGTTGCGCGAGCTCGCGGACATCCGCAAGAAGGGACAGGAGATGACGTACTTGCGCCCAGACTCCAAGAGCCAAGTCACGATTGAATATCACGACGACGGCACGCCGCTGCGCATTGAGGCCATTGTCCTGAGCACCCAACACGATGAGTTCGGAGAGAGCGATTCGGCCATGCTGGCTCAAATCGAAAAGGACGTCGCCAAATTGTTGATTCCCCGTGTCAAGGCATCGATGAGCGATCGTGTCCAAGCCCTTTTCACTGGGGACCACAAGCTTCACGTGAACCCCACAGGGAAGTTTGTGATCGGCGGTCCCCATGGGGATACCGGTCTGACGGGACGAAAGATCATCGTGGACACATACGGTGGCAAGGGCGCCCACGGCGGTGGTGCATTCAGTGGGAAGGACCCGTCCAAAGTTGACCGGTCGGCGGCTTATGCCACGCGCCACATCGCCAAGAATTTGGTGGCGGCTGGTGTGACGGACGAGGCGTTGGTTCAAGTGGCCTACGCCATTGGTGTGGCCGATCCAGTGGGCTTGTTCGTCAACACCTACGGCAAGTCCAACGTGTCGATGACCGACGGAGAGATTGCACAGAAGCTGTTGGAGATTTTCCCGATGCGTCCTTTTGACATTGAGACCCGCTTCCAACTGCGTTCACCCATCTACAGCGAGACATCGGCTTACGGCCACATGGGCCGGGTGCCGCAGAAGGTCAAAAAGACCTTCGTCACCCACGAGGGTGGAAAAGAGAAAACGGTGGACGTGGAGTTGTTCCCGTGGGAAAAGCTTGACAAGGTGGCAGAGGTCAAGGCTGCGTTTGGCCTGTGAGGCGCCTCGACATTCGGTCCAGGCAATTCCTTTAGAACACGAAGTCGTACCCTTTCAGGGTCATGATGCTGTAGGCTTCGTCGTTGAAGCTGAACAGTTGACTGCCCTTGTGCTGGCCGTAGCCTGACCCATCGGATTTTTTCTCGAGGTCGACAAGGAGCTTCGACTTGAAAAGCTTTTTCCGGAAGTTGCGCTTGTCGAATGTCTTGCGCATGGCCTTTTCGTAGAGGTTTTGGAGCTGGCCCAATGTGAATTCCTTGGGGAGCAGGTCAAATCCTACTGGACGGCGACGCACCCGACGCTTGAGTCGCTCCCGGGCGTAGTTGACGATGTCGTTGTGATCGAACGCCAAGTCGGGGACCTCGTTCACAGGCACCCAGTGCATGCCGTGGTGTTCCCATTCCTCTGTGCGGAAGTCGTCGGTGTTCACCAAGGCGTAATGGGCGATGTTGACCACACGGCCACCGGGGTGACGAAAAACCTGGCCGAAGGCCCGAAGTTGTTCCACCATGCTGGGGTTGTCGTACCCAAACAGGTCGTTGAACATCTTCTTGGCAGAAAGGAGCAACTCCTCGTTGGCTTTCAAGTAGCGGCTGGGCAGAAACAGAGCACCTTCAAACGGGGGCCGGGTGCTTTTGGCCAGCAAAATCTTCAGGTCCACGCCATCAAAGCCAAAAATCACCATGCTGGTGGACAATGCCACCTTGAAATCCGGTTCCTCCTGAGGGAAGTGTATCATGTCACCCATGGGTCAAAATTAGTTTGGCGTTTTGACGTGGCAATGCAGCGCGGTGTGGATGTGCAAAACAGGGATGAAAAGATGTGGACAACGGTCGTAAAGGGGAATGTACCTTTCGGACCCATGTTTGACGCTCCCTCTCCCCAAAGCACCTCTTCGTCCAACCGTCCGAGAGACCTTGTGCGCGCGGGTGTTCCGGCAATTCCGGGTGCCAAGATTCAGCCGCAGGCGAAGGAGCTCGAGGAGGTGGTTTTGGGGGCCATGATGGTCGAGAAATCTGCAGTCAACGCGGTCATCGACGTGCTCCAGCCTGAGAGTTTCTATGTGGAAGCCTATGGCGAGGTGTTCCGCGCCATCCAAACCCTGTTCAACAACTCCGAGCCCATCGACCTGCTCACCGTCACAGAGCAACTGCGCAAAGACGGAAAGTTGGACATGCTCGGCGGCAGTCACCGCGTGGCGTCGTTGACGTCTCGTGTGGCGAGCAGCGCCAACGTGGAATTCCACGCCCGCATCATTGCGCAAAAGCACATTCAGCGGGAATTGATTCGGGTGTCCAACGCCATCATTGAGAAGGCGTACGACGAGACGTCGGACGTGTTTGATCTGCTGGATGAAGCGGAGTCGAAGTTGTTCGAGGTCGCGGAAGGCAACATCCGCAAGAGCTACGAGAGCATGAGCACGGTCATGCGTCAAGCGCTGGACGACATTGAGGCCGCCCGGAACAACGAGGACGGCGTCAGTGGGGTGCCTTCAGGGTTCCACGATTTGGACAAAATCACAGGCGGTTGGCAACGTTCGGACATGATTGTGCTCGCGGCACGTCCCGGCATGGGCAAGACGGCCTTTGTGCTTTCGATGGCCCGCAACATGGCGGTGGATCACGACATTCCCGTGGCTGTGTTCAGTTTGGAGATGTCTGCCGTGCAGCTCGTGCAGCGCTTGATCTCCTCGGAAACGGAAATCAACAGCGACAAATTCAGGAAGGGCAACCTGGAAGAACACGAATACCAGCAGCTGCACTCGCGTTGTGGCAAACTGAGCAAGGCTCCGCTGTTCATCGACGACACGCCGGGTTTGAACATCTTCGAGTTGCGCGCCAAGTGCCGTCGCTTGAAGGCTCAACACGGCATTGACATGGTGATCATCGACTACCTGCAGCTGATGAGCGCGGGCAGCGACAAGGGGAACCGAGAGCAGGAAATTTCAAGCATCTCGAGGTCGATCAAGGGCATTGCCAAAGAGCTTGACGTGCCCATCATTGCGCTGTCTCAGTTGAGTCGGAATGTGGAAACACGGGGTGGGGACAAGCGGCCTTTGCTGTCGGACTTGCGTGAATCTGGTGCCATTGAGCAAGACGCAGACATTGTGGCCTTCATCTACCGCGCCGAGTATTACGGCATCACCGAACATCCTGACGGCATTGACACGGCTGGCCTGGGCGAATTGATTTTGGCCAAGCATCGTCACGGTGCTTTGGACACGATCAAAATGAAGTTCGTCAAGAACCTGGCCAAATTTGCCAACTACGACACCTTCAGCGACCTGGGCATGGGGGGAGGCGCGATGCAGCCCAACGCAGCTTTCGGGGCGCCGGTGACCAAAACCTTGCCGTCGAAGATGAACGACGACCCCATCTCTGGGGGCGACGCACCGTTTTGACCTGAGACTGATGGTTGGTCCGGGGACGTCAATGGGATGTACCTTCGACAACATGGACTGGATGCGCAGAGGATTGTTGAGTCTGGTGGGATTGGCCCTGGTGAGTGTGGCTTGGGGCGCCCGGATTTTGGTGCCCATGGACGACAGTCAGACCAACCACCTGAAGGCGTACGGCGTGGCGTTTTGGGTTTTGGAGAATGGGGTCGAAGTGGAGTGGCTGTTGAACTACCGAGGGGGCAGTTTTTTGATGCCCAACATCCCTGAAATTCAGAATGAGTGCGTCATTCGTGGGGTCTCCCATCAAGTCATCGCTGACGTGCAGGCGTCTCAGATTTTGCAAGAAGTGGCGGATCCGGAGGTGAATATGGAACGCGTGAAGTTGGAGGTGACGCCCAAGGTGGCGGTGTACAGCCCTGACGGCAAGCAGCCTTGGGACGACGCGGTGACCCTGGTGCTGACCTACGCTGAAATCCCGTACGACGTGGTTTACGACGAGCAAATCTTGACGGGCGAGCTGCCCAAGTACGATTGGTTGCACCTGCACCACGAGGATTTCACAGGACAGTACGGGAAGTTCTACAAGGCCTACCGCAGCGCGGCGTGGTACCAGGCGGAGGTAGAACGCCAAAGCACCACCGCCCAATTCATGGGCTTCCAAAAAGTGAGTGAGATGAAGCGTGAAGTGGCCACTACGATCCGCGATTTTGTCTTGGGTGGCGGTTTCTTGTTTACGATGTGTTCGGGCACCGACAGCTACGACATCGCCCTTGCGGCTCAGGGGGTGGACATTTGTGGGCCCATGTTTGACGGGGACCCTGCCGACGCCTCCGCACAGGCCAAGCTGGACTTCGAGAAGGGCTTGGCCTTCCAGGGTTACCGGTTGGAAATGGACCCAATGGTGTACGAGTTTTCGGACATCGATGGGACCAAAGACCACGGAGGCATCAAGCCCATCAACGACTTCTTCACGCTCTTCGATTTCTCTGCCAAATGGGACATCGTGCCCACGATGCTGACCCAGAGCCACGAACGAGTGATTGCGGGATTCATGGGGCAAACGACGTCCTTCCGCAAGGACTTCATCCGTCCCGACGTGACCATCATGGGGGACAACAGGAACCTGCCGACGGCCAAATACATCCACGGCACGTTGGGCCTGGGTCAGTGGACGTATTACGGCGGGCACGATCCGGAAGATTACCGGCACTTGGTCAACGACCCGCCCACCGATTTGAACTTGCACCCAAACAGCCCAGGCTACAGGTTGATCCTGAACAACATCCTGTTTCCCGCGGCCAAGAAAAAAGACAGAAAGACCTGAGGGAGGTTTCAGGTCGCGAACCTCAGGGTTCGATGGTGGCCGTCAATGTCACATGCTGCACCCCGTCTTCGGGGTGCTCGGCCGCGAATTCAATGGGGCCGCGAGTGCGTTTGGCCATGGATATCAGCCCGAGACCCGCGTTGCCTAGGTTGCCAGATTGCTCACCATTGCACAACACGTCGATGTAGAGTTTGCGCAGTTGGGCGTGGTTGAGGCTGTTCAAGTGGGACACCCGCTCCGACAAGGCTGTCGCGTCAGACGTGGCCATCCAGTTGCCGCAGTGGACTTGGAAACCAATGGGGGTGTTCTCCAACGTCAGGTAAAGGGCAATGTCCCCGGACGGGTCGATGTAGCCGTGGTGAATGACGTTCTGCACGGCCTCGATGGTCACGAACAGCACCCGCTTCATCTCTTTTCGGCTGCACCCTGACGTGGCCAAGCTCCGCTCAGCCAGCTGCAGCAGGTGTGGCACGATGTCACGTTCCACGGTGCCCGTGAACGACAGAAGGATGCCGTAGCGCCCTCCCAACGGGGTGCCTTCGGGTCCGGAAGACCGCAGCCTTTGCTGCAGCATCGGAACCAGTTCGGTGTGCTTGCTGTGGTCCATCTTGCAGGTGTGGGTTTCGACGAATCGCAAAAAGGATTCGATGAAAACAACGTTGCAACATACAAGATGGTTGCCTTGATCCACACTGCTTCGGTCGGAAAATCAAACGGAACTTGTTCACACACATAATCTTGCATCGTCCTCACGCGCAGATTTCAAACAAACCCACGCATGTTCCGTGCGGGAACCAGGGGAAGGCCCTCAGGTGTGCGAATCATTTGGTAGAAGAGGGGGTGCATGAAGTTGAGGGTTCGTTGGAAAGGGCGTCCGGCGAAGTGGCATTTCCAGACTTCCATGGCGATGCGCTTGGTGGTGTTCCAGGCGTAAGGGCTGAAGCCCTGAGGACGCGCAAACCGCTCCACCCACATGCGGGCTTGGGGCAGGTCGGCGATCGAGCTGGGGGTGGAGACGAGGGCGGGGTTCAGGGGAAGTGCCATGGTGTTGGGGTTCAGTGGTTGTTTTCTCTGAACCAAAGGGACCAAGGCACTCCGCAATGGATTTACGGACCCGAATTTTTTTGTCTTTCGAGGGCGTCTTGGAGGTTGTTCACCATGGAGCGTCGGATGCTTTCAGGGCACAACAGCGTGAGTTCGCTGGCGTGGGCTTGCAGCCATTGCAACAGCTCAAACGTCGGCATGACCTTGAGCCTCACCGTCACATGCCCGTCTTCGTCGAGGTCCATGGACTGGGAATGGTGCAAGGGTTGGGACGTCAGGTATTTCGCCAGCAGCGGATCGCAGCGGAACGCGACATCCTCAGGCGTTCCGTCTCCCAACACGGTGATGCCCATGGCGTGTTCGAAGTAGTCCTGCGCGTCAAACGTGGGCTGAACCTGGAACTTTTGGGCGTCGTCCACGACGATGCCGCGGATACGGTCGCACCCAAACGTGCGGATGTGGCCTCGACTGGGGTCCCAACCCAACAAGTACCATCGGTTCCGATATTCCTTGAGCAGGTAGGGTTCCAGCACGTAGTTGGATTCGGTCGGCGCATCGGCAAATTTCAAATACGAGAGGGAAATGGGGTGGTGCGCTCGGATGGCTTGAAGCAAAGGTCCCAAGTGCTCCGAACCGGCCGCGTGCGGGGTGCTTTCAAACTGCACGTGCTTGTCCACGCCTCCGGGATCCAAGTTGGGGGAGACTTCCAGGCGGTCGGCAATCTTGCCCAGGGCTTGGTCAAATTGTTGGAAAATGGGCAACTCCCTGAACTGAATCAACGTCTTCGTCGCGAACCGAATGGCGTCCAGGTCGTCCTCGTTCAGCTGGATGTCGTTGATGCTGTATCCGTCCTCGGTGTAATGGTAACCGCGCTCGTCTCTGTGGTATTCAATGGGGGCGTAGTATCCCAGGTCTGCCTCGTTGCGCATCGCCCAAAGGTCCTTCTCGATGGTGCTGATGCTGATGTGTTCCCCGTCGCTCCCGTACAGCGCTTCTTCGCAGGCCAAACGCAATTCCTCTTTCGTCGGGAACGGCTTTCCTGGATTGGTCAAGCATCGGTCGATGATCCGGTACCTCAGAAGGGCATACTTGTTTGCAGGCATGTCGGATCAGTGAAAGATGGCGTCGGGCGGTTCTGGGGCGCTGAACTGGTTCATCATGGCCAAACCGCGGGGCACGTATTGTGGATCGTGGGTGCGCGGCAGACCGGTTCTGGGGTAGGGTACACCGGTGTTGTGCATGTGGAAACAATCCTTGAACCTTCCCGCCCTGAGGCTGTTGCCGTAGGTCTGGTTGATCCAGTCGGCCCCGTGTTCCACCCCGTTGAGACCGCGGATGTCCCGGATGTTGACGTCCAGCAAGATGCACTTGTACCCCATCAATTGGAACGGCCCCCATGAGGTCGCCAAGTTCCTCAGCGCGTCGTCCGACGCGTCCGCAAGGTGCGCAGGGGTGACGTTTTCGTAGCTGCGCCTCGTGCCGTCCCTCACTTCTTGCAGCCGCTTGTACACATGAGGCTCGAAGCGCGCACCGGCGGGCTTTTTTCCAGAACACTCCAACATGAGCAGGGCCATGAGGTAGCTGTAGTCCAAATCGTACTTCCGCGCAGCATTCAGCACCTCCATCGCGTAGTGTTCCTCGGCGACGTCCTTGCCGGCCTGGTTGCCTGTGGCATGCCAAGGTGTGACCACATGGGCGTGGCAGTACGTCCATGCGAGGTACAAGGCGCCAAACACCAAGAACGCGCCCACAAAATGGCCCAGCCGTCCGGTGTCGATGCGGGATGCGCGTTTCCGAGCCATCAACCGAAGATTGCGGTTTCCAGCCAGGTGTGCGCCATGCGAATCAAGGGAAGCAGCAGCAGGGCAGGCAACGCGTCGACCAGCGGCCAAGCCGGACGGCCGTTGGCGCGCACTTCCCAAAGTTGAAACGCGATGCCGAGCATGAGGATGCCCCCCAGGGCACTCAGCTCACGGATGAGGGACGTGTCCATGCCTTCGCCCAGCGCCATGAAAGCCAGGGTAAGGGTGCCCTGAAACCCGAGTACCCCTGCGGCGGACCACAGCACGCCCCTCCCGAGGGTGGCGGCCAAGAAGGCGCTGGAAAAGAGGTCCATGGTGCCTTTGATGAAGAGAAGGTTTGGCTTGCCGAGCAGACCGTCCTCCATGCATCCCACCAAGGTCATCGAGCCCAAACAAAACAGCATGAAGGCCTCCATGAATCCCCGAGAAGCGCGTTTTGTCAAGGCGTCGACCCGGGCTTGCAGGTGGAGGGAGTGCCCGAGGACGGTGCCGAGGACAAGGGCCAGGAACAAGTCGATGGGGCCTTCCGTCTCCAAGGCCATCATGGCGCCGATGGCGAGGGTGAACAGCCCGATGACGGCGAAAATTTTGTCCTTGAGGTCGTTGGACCACCTGGCGCCCAAGGCCAACCCCGCCGACGCGCCGACGATCACGGTGACCGTGTTGAAGAGTGTCCCGACCATGCTCCCAAGTTACCTTTGGGGTTCCACGGACCGTCTTGGACTCAGGGCGGTCGTCAACACCGACGCGTTGAAGTTCACCCTCAAAACCCAAGATCCTGGCTCCAAAGCGCGGGCTGGCGTCCTCGACACCGACCACGGGGCGATTCAAACCCCCATCTTCATGCCGGTGGGGACCGTTGGCACCGTGCGTGCCGTGCCCCAAAAGGAGTTGAAGGAAGCGGTGAACGCGGACATCATTTTGGGCAACACCTACCACCTGCACCTCCGCCC
>JBMZAB010000056.1:0-9316 GCA_049610985.1 Flavobacteriales bacterium
CGGGCTCAACAGCCTTGCGGGCCAGTTCTTGCTCGTCCAAAACTCCAGCGTCGACATCAGCCATCCGTTCCAAGTCGGCACCAACGCCCACGGTTTCCCCACAGACACCGAAGGGATGGCCGGCAACTTCGGGTGGTCGATGTGCATTGGGTCCGTTGTGCATGGGGGATTTGGGCAGGTCGCCGTCGAATTTGATTCATGCATTCAGCACGAAGCCACCTGCGCCTCCGACCTCGATGCGGTCAGCCGGTATGTGGTGGGGAACCAAGCTGGGTACGTCGAAGCCACCCGAACCGTCAACCTCACAGACCAAGACCCACCCACGTTCACCGTGGTCCCTGAGGATCTGGAGCTCGAGTGCCCTGCAGACCCTTACGATGTCGAGCTTTCCGCCCTCCCTGTGGAGGTAGACGACTGTTCTCCATGGGTGCTGGACACCAACGTGAATGTGGTGCCTGGGACTTGCGCACAGGAATTGCGCGTGCTGACCACCTACGTCGCCAGCGATGCCTGCGGGAACACCGCCGAGCACCTTCACACCGTGGACGTGGTCGACCGCACTGCACCGAGCTTGACAGCACCTGCGTCTGTGGAGTTCGGATGCGACGAGCCATTGGTGTACGACGACGCCTACGCGTTGGATGCCTGCGAAGGTGAGGTGGCGGTGGTGGAATCCGCCGAAATCCTGGACGGCGAATGTCCCGACAATTACACCGTGTTGCGGACGTTTGTGTCGACGGACGGATGCGGAAACGACACCACGGTCGTGCAAACAATCCAGGTCCGCGACCTCGAGCCACCCACCTTCACCCTGCCGGATCACGTGTTCCTCGATTGTGGGGAACCCGAGGCTTATCCCGACTTCGTCGTGGTGGACAATTGCACCCCAACCTCGGATTTGCCCTTGGACATTACCAATTTCTTGGTGGACTCGGAGTGCGAAGGGTCGAGGGTGCTGGAGCGTCAAGCGCAATCCTTCGACGCTTGCGGCAACGAGGGCCAAGCGTTTCACCTGGTCATCATCTCGGACACCACGCCTCCCTCGTTTGTCGAGGTGCCCGACGACATGACCCTGGCCTGCGACAGCGAGACGTCCTTGCCATGGCCCACAGTCGAGGACGATTGTTCCACCTGGGATGTGGAGGTGGTGGAGGACACCACATGGCTGGAATGTCCCCAAAACATGGACATCGTTCGCACCTTTGTGGCCACAGACGCCTGCGGCAATGTGGCCGAAGCCTCTCACACGGTTTCCTACCGAGACTCCACTCCTCCACAACTCACCCTTCCCGAAAACGACGTCATAATCGCCTGCGATGCAGACTGGGTGTTCGACGGAACTGGGTTGGCCGAGGACATCTGTTCTGACGTGATTTGGGACGTGCAAACGCAGGAGACAGTGCCCGAAGAAGGCAGCATATTTTCCCGGTTGGTCACAGCCACCGCCTCCGACCAATGTGGCAACGCCACGACGGGACAATTTCTGGTGCACAACGTCGACAGCGAAGCCCCGCATTTCATCCTTGTGCCCGAGGACCTCACCCTTCTTTGTGAGGATCCCATTCCAACGTCGTTTCCAGAGGCCACCGACGCGTGTTCTCCGGTGTTTTATGCCTCCAGTGACACCACGTTGGCCCACCCTGAGGTCGGGGTGTACCAAGTGATTCGAAGGTTTGAAGTCTCCGACGTGTACGGAAATGTCGCCGACTCGCTGCAAACCTTCACGATCTTGGACGACGTCCCCCCGGTGTTCACATTTGTGCCCCCTGTGGACACGGTTTGCGACTTCCCTCCCGCCTTGGTCCAGGCCCAGGCGGTGGACAATTGCGGAGACGTGACCATGGTCGTCTCTGAAGAACTCGCTGCGGAAGACACCCTCGGCAACCAAACCCTTGTTCGTCGCTACGAAGCCTTCGATTTGGCGGGAAATGCCACCGTGGCCACCCAAGTCGTGCTGGTGGAGAACTACACCCCCCCCGCTTTTGGCACCGTGCCTGGCGACGTCACGCTGCCGTGCGATCAACCCTGGCAGGACGACTTGCCTGACGTCATTTCGGGATGCGGTCCTTGGGATCTGTCGGTGACAGAAGACACGCTTGAAGGCTCATGTGGCGACCTTCTGACGTTGGTGCGAACCTTCAACTTGACCGACGAGACAGGCTTGGTGGATCAGGCAATCCAGACCCAAACCCAAGTGGACAACACCCCGCCCGTGCTCAATACCGTGGCGTTTTGGCCCTTGAATTGTGGAGACGACATGGACGTGTTGCCGCAGCCTGTTGCGTTGGACGGCTGCAACGGGGAGACCACCTTGAGCTGGAGCGACGAGGTCTCGGTCCAAGGCTGCGCCACGCCGGCCTCTACGATCATCCGGACCTACACCGCCACCGATGCTTGCGGCAACCAAAGCTCGGCCAGCACTGAGGTGGTGTTTTTGGATTCGATTCCTCCAGTGTGGACAGCGTTGCCTGGGGACACCACGGTGAATTGCGAGGTTTCCATGGACGTCGTTTTGCCAACCGCGCTGGACAATTGTTCTGCGGTGGAGGTGGCTTGGTTCGCAGACACTTTGGGCCTTCCCTCCACCGGCATGTACACGGCATTCAACACGTTTTTGGCCTCTGACGCCTGTGGCAACACGGCCTTCCACACCCAGGTGGTCACCCACGTGGACACCACCCCGCCCAACTGGACCTTCATCCCGGCCGACATGAGCGTCCAATGTGGGGAGGCCATTCCCATGGTCTTGCCCCAAGCCACAGACTACTGCAGCGAAAACGTGGTCGTGGAGTGGCTTTCTGACAATTGGACGCCTGGAGACTGCGGCGGCACGGGCACTTGGGTCAGGACGTTTCAAGCCTCCGACATCGCGGGCAACGACACCCTCATGGTGCAACACATCGCCGTGGTCGACACCGTACCACCGGTGTTCGGCACGACCTCTTTGGAGGGCACCTTGTCTTGTGTGGCACTCTGGCCAGACACGATGGCCAGCGCAGAAGATGCCTGTGGAGAGGTGACCTACATGTCCACAGTGGATTCCGTTTTGGTGGGCAGTCAGTGGACGTTGAACATCACCCATGTCGCCACGGACGAATGCCTGAACTCCGTTTCCCTGGTCGAGACACTGGCCGTCATCGACACCACCCCTCCGGTTTTCACCTTTGTCGCCGAGAACCTCACCTTGTCTTGCACCGACGACCTTCCCGCATCCCAGGCGGTGGTTGAAGACGCCTGCGGCGGTGCAAGTTGGACGAGTTCTGAACTTTGGACCGAAGGGGAATGTCAGGGCTCCGGTGTGTGGACCCGCACGTATGTCGCCATCGACGAAGCCGGCAACCAAGCCGAGGCAATCCAAACGTTGACGGTGATTGACACCTTGCCCCCGACCTTCACCGTGGTCCCTGAGGCCACCACCCAG
This sequence comes from Flavobacteriales bacterium, assembly GCA_049610985.1. Classification (GTDB taxonomy): domain Bacteria; phylum Bacteroidota; class Bacteroidia; order Flavobacteriales_D; family Sanyastnellaceae; genus UBA11663. Next base: position 3,422 of record JBMZAB010000056.1, read on the forward strand.
GAGTGCGGCCAACCGTTGGAGTTGGACTCTGCACAAGCAGAGGACGCATGCTCCGAAGTGTTCCTCACTTGGTCGTTGGATACTGTCCCAAGTGCCACGAGTCCCTCTGCAGAAGTGACCGTCTTGTGGGCGGCGACAGACGCATGCGGGAACGCCGCCACAGCCAACCACACGGTGTCGTTCGTCGACAGCACCCCGCCCACGTGGATCCATGTGCCTTCCGACACAAGTCTGGCCATCGGAGATGCCCTGCCTTGGGCCCAGTGGCTGGCCGAGGTTCACGCTGAAGATGGTTGCTCGGACAACGAAGACTTGACCGTGGAATTCACATGGGACACCTTGGTCAGCGATGGCGCGTGCACAGACACGCTGGAAGTGGTTTGGACTGTCACCGACGTCGCAGGCTTTTCCCAAATTGAGGTGCAGCAGGTGACCTTGACAGATGTGCAGGCGCCCCAGGTGGTCGATTGGCCAGTGGATGTGGAAACACCCTGCGATGTGGCGTATTCAGACAGCTTGCCTCTGGCCAACGACATCAACGACTACGCCTGGACGGAAGCGTTCGACACCCTGTCAGGCCCCTGTCCCGCGGAGTACATTGTGCGGCGCACCCTTCAAGCCAGCGACGTGTGCGGCAACCACACTGACCCTTGGCTTCAATTCATCTTCCATGTTGACACGGTGCCCCCGCACATCGTGTTGCCACCCGAAGACCTTCTCGTCGAAGACCCCAACGACGTGCCTCCCTGTGCAATTGACGCCATGGTTTGGGCAGATGCATGCAGCGAAACCACCTTGTCCTGTGCCACCGACACGGCGGAGACGTACTGCCCTGGCTCGTTCTTGTTGCACAGGACGTACACGGTGGAAGACGCATGTGCCAATTCAAACTCCTGGGTCCAATCCATCTTGGTGGAGGATGTGCAAGCCCCTTCTGTGGTCTCTCCATTGGACGACCTCAACGTGTCTTGCGACGCCGTGATCATGCCCTGGACAGTGGACGAACTGAACGCCGTAGACAACGCCACAGCAGAGCACGACTTGGTGCTTGAATTCCTTGGAGAAGAAGAGGACGGGGACGATTGCGTGTGGACCAAGACGTTCAGCTACCGCGTGACCGACCTCTGCGGCAACCAAGCAGACACCAGCTATGTGGTGACCTGGGCAGACACAGCCCCACCCGAGTGGGGTTCTGCGCTCGAGCCCTGGGAAGTTGAGTGCCCCGTGGAAGTGCCCAACTGCGAAGACCTCGACGTGGACGCCACGGACTCGTGCAACCCCTGGACTTGGGATTGTGTCGATGCGTTTGAAGGAGGAGACTGCAATGGCCCAGACTGCCTGTTGATTCGTTCCATCACCCTGACGGACCTGTGTGGAAATGCGACAACTGCGGACCAAGCCATCGTCATCAGCGAACCGCCAACAACCCCCGACTTGCCCACAGGATTCTCCCCCAACAACGACAGCTTCAACGACGTCTACCTGATCCGAAACGTGGGCCCCAATTTGGATAACCTGCCTTGCGACTGGTTGGAAAACACCTCGCTGAATGTCTTCGACCGCTGGGGGAGCTTGGTGTTCACGTCCACGGATGTGACGGTTCCCTGGGACGGGACCAACCTCCAAGACCAAATGCTCCCGACAGGCACCTACTTCGTGGTGTTTGACACCAACGGCATCCTGTACAACGCTGCAGTTGAACTCCGCCGATGAACGCTTTCCCCCATCTTCAAGCTGCATGCATTGCCCTTCTGGTCCACCTCCTTGGCCAGGCTCCCATGCACGCGCAACAGGACGTGCTCACAGGGCAGTACCTGTTCAACACAACGCTCGTCAACCCTGCCGCCGCAGGTTCAGCTGGGCATTGGCAAACGACTGCCATGCGCCGCATCCAATGGGCCGCATTTGAAGGCGCACCCAACACCAGCATCCTGTCGGGCCACGGCCTCGTCAACGACCCCTCGCTCGGCGTAGGTGCTACCGTAGCGGTGGACGCCATAGGCATCAACTCCACCTTTGAATTCGCCTCCCAAGGGGCTTACCACATGGGTGTGGGGTCAGACACCCAATTGAGCTTCGGGCTTCGCGGCGGGCTGATGCAATACCGCTCCCAGCTCGCCCTGGCCGACGTGATCGATCCAGCAGACCCCCTTTACCAAGGCACCCAGCTAAGCGCATGGATCCCCCGCTTTGGCTGCGGTCTCATGGTTCGACACCCAACATGGGACGTCGGGATTTCTGCCCCCACCTTGTTCGTCGTGGACAACGCATTGGACGGCACCATCACCTCGTTTTACAGGAACCACTTGTACGCCCATGCAGGGTGCCATGCCAGCTTGACGCCATGGTTGACCCTCCACCCTTCTGTGCTGTTCAGGTCCACCCCAGATGTGCCGTCCATCTTGGACGTCAACCTCTTGGCCGAATTCACCGGAGTTGCTTCTGTCGGGTTCGGGTGGCGTGTGGCCAACAGCTTGACCGCCATCACGCAATTCCAAATCACAGAAGAGCTCCGCATCGGGTACACCACCGAATTCGCCGCAACAGACATCCAACGCGTGGCCGGCGGCACCCATGAAGTGGTCTTGCTCTGGGACTTTGGCAAAACCTGGACCTCCAGCCCTTCCAACTTTGGCGCCAGACGAGCTGGGTTGGCCGGACTCCAACGCCGTTGAATACGACTAAACGCAAACAAGGCGGACCCTCGGGTCCGCCTTGTTCGTGTTGGGACTGCGCTCGATCAACGGAACGCCACGCCGAGGTACTGGGCGTTGGCCCCCAACTCCTCCTCGATGCGAAGCAATTGGTTGTACTTGGCGATGCGGTCTGAACGGCTCGCGGAGCCGGTCTTGATTTGACCGGTGTTCAACGCCACAGCCAAATCGGCGATGGTGGTGTCCTCGGTCTCTCCACTTCGGTGGCTCATCACTGAAGTGTAGCCCGCACGGTGCGCCATGTTCACGGCGTCCATGGTCTCGGACAACGTGCCAATTTGGTTCACCTTGACCAAGATGGAGTTGCCGACGCCCTCCTCAATGCCACGAGACAAACGACGCACGTTGGTCACGAACAAGTCGTCGCCCACCAACTGCACGCGGTCTCCCACCACGTCGGTGAGCTGCTTCCATGCCGCCCAATCGTCCTCGTCCAATCCGTCTTCGATGGACACGATGGGGTACTTGTCGCACCATCCCTGCCAGAAATCGACCATTTCCGCGCCGGTCCGCTGGTCGCCAGTGCTTTCAAACTTGTAGAGGCCGCTCTCCTTGTCGTAGAACTCGGACGCCGCGGCGTCCATGGCCAACAACACGTCCTCACCTGGGCGGTAACCCGACTTTTCGATGGCCTTGAGGACCACTTCCACCGCTTCCTCATTGCTTCCCAAATTGGGGGCAAAGCCGCCTTCATCCCCCACGTTGGTGCTGTGGCCTTGGGCCTTCAATACGCTCTTCAGGTTGTGGAAGATCTCCGTGCCCATGCGCAGGCCGTCGGTGAACGTCTCGGCGCCCACAGGCATGACCATGAATTCCTGGATGTCAATCTTGTTGTCGGCGTGTGAACCTCCATTCAAGATGTTCATCATGGGCACGGGCAGGGTGCGTGCACCCACACCACCCACGTAGCGGTACAAAGGCAATCCAAGGCAATCCGCTGCGGCACGCGCGGCGGCGAGGCTGACGCCCAAAATGGCGTTCGCACCCAGGTTTCCTTTGTTCTCTGTGCCGTCCAACTCCAGCATGGTCTCGTCGATGAGACGCTGGTCTGTGACGTCCATGCCCACGAGCGCTTCTTGCAATTCGTGGTTCACATGGGACACGGCACGCTCCACACCCTTGCCCATCCAGGCGTCTCCACCGTCGCGCAATTCAACCGCTTCGTGCACTCCTGTGGAAGCGCCTGAGGGGACTGCAGCCCGGCCAAACGAACCGTCTCCGGTGCCCACTTCAACTTCCAGGGTGGGGTTTCCACGCGAGTCCAAAATTTGGCGGGCGTGGACAAAATCGATGTAACTCATCAAATGAATCTTGTGGGGATCACTCCCCGTGAAGGCCGTTGTTCATTGCAGAACGGCGGTTTTTTCTTGTGCAATGTTCGCGACAAAATCGTCGAACAGATAGCGGCTGTCGTGAGGGCCTGCTGAGGCTTCAGGGTGGTATTGCACGCTGAACACAGGACGTCCCACCAGGCGAATGCCGGCCACGGTGTTGTCGTTCAAATGGACGTGGGTTTCTTCCACATCCGCGTTGGATTCAAGGCTCTCGCGGCTGATCACAAACCCGTGGTTCTGGGAGGTGATTTCGCAGGTTCCAGTGATCAAATTCTTGACGGGGTGGTTCACGCCTCGGTGCCCGTTGAACATCTTCTCCGTCTTCACCCCTTGGCTCAACGCAAGAACTTGGTGGCCAAGACAAATGCCAAACACCGGCAAGCCGCTCTCCACCAACTTGGCCACCTCGGCAACCACACCTGGCATCGCCGCAGGGTCGCCCGGGCCGTTGCTGAGCATGATGCCCTCTGGATTCCAAGCCAACAAATCACCGGCCTCGCTGTCCCATGGGAACACCTTGACATGGCAACCACGGTCCACCAAGCAACGCACGATGCTTTCCTTGACCCCGAGATCCAACAACGCCACGCGGTGCGCATTGCCAACACCTGATTCACGCACTTCTGACACGCTCACCTGACTTGAAAGCTCCATGCCCTCCATCGACGGCACGTCCGACAATCTGGCCTTCAGCTCCTCCACGCTGGTGCCGTCGCTGGACACCACGGCGTTCATGGCGCCATGCTCGCGAATGTGCGTGACCAAAGCCCTCGTGTCGACGTCGCGAATGCCCACAACGTCATGGCCCTCCAAGTCCTCTTGCAACGTGCCGCTGCCGCCCGGTCGGCTGGCCACAGACGAGAAGTTGCGCGCCACGACTCCCGCCACGCGGGGTCCAGAAGACTCGGTCTCCCCTTCATGCACGCCATAATTTCCGATGTGCGCGGTCGCCATCACCACAATCTGCTTGTGGTAACTGGGGTCCGTGAAGATCTCTTGATAGCCGTACATCCCGGTGTTGAATGCAATTTCACCGAAGCTGGTGCCGTGGCTTCCGGCTGCTTTGCCATGGAACACAGTTCCATCGGCCAAGACCAACACCGCAGCGTCTGATGGCAAGGGGTTGTCAATCATGCCGCGAAGATACAGATACGAATCAGCCACTCATTCACAGAAAACAACCAACTTCCAACAAAAAAGGGAGACCTGCGGGTCTCCCTTTTTTCGTTCAGAAAGCTGAAATCAGTCTTCCTTCTTCTCTTCAGCGCCCTCTTCGGCGGCAGATGCATCGTCGGATGCTTTAGCCACTGGGGCCTCCTCTCCTGGGGCTTCCGCCGCTGGGGCCTCCTCTGCTGGGGCTTCCGCCGCTGGGGCCTCCTCTGCTGGGGCTTCCGCCGCTTCTTCCACGACCACGGCGTCATCCACAACTGGAGCTTCCGCAGCGGGAGCCGCCTTCTTGGCACCCCCACGACGTGAACGACGGGTCTTCTTCTTCTCTTCGCGTCCGTAGATTTCATTGAAATCGACGAGCTCGATCAAACACATTTCAGCATTGTCACCCAAGCGGTTGCCTGTGCGAATGATGCGGGTGTAGCCGCCCTCGCGGGTGCTCACCTTGGGGCCCACTTCGCGGAACAACTCGGTCACAGCGTGCTTGCTTCCGAGGTAGCTGAAGCACACGCGACGGCTGTGCGTGGTGTCGTCTTTGGAACGGTTCACGAGAGGCTCCACAAACTTCCGCAGCTCTTTGGCCTTGGCCACGGTGGTGGTGATGCGTTTGTGCTCAATCAAGGAGCAGGCCATGTTGGAGAGCATCGCTTTGCGGTGTGCACTCTTGCGGCCGAGGT
>JBMZAB010000057.1:0-8786 GCA_049610985.1 Flavobacteriales bacterium
CCCGGATGACCGCCTCGCCTCAGTGACGGACCACGAGCGGGGCGCGGAATTGCAATCCCTCGTTCTGACGCCCGCGTGCGATAAGCACGTATTGGCCTGAAGCCAACCCCTGGACGTCGAGCACTTGCGTTCCTCCGTTCATGACCCAGGCCTTCACCACGCGGCCGTCGACCGAAGTGGCTTCCAGCGTGGCTCCAGCCACTTCGTGAAGCATGTTTTCTGGGAACACCACAGTGATACGGTCGTCAGCAGGAGAAGGGAACGCCTCGAAGGCCACACTCTCGGGCAACTCAGCCACCTCATCTACCGGGGGATACAGGCACCCGTCGGCGTTGAACGACAAAGGTTCGTAGTTCAGAGCCTCAGGATCGTTGCATGCGGTGAGGATCGTCACAACTTCTCGGAATTCGTTGTCGTTTCCTGTTTCCGTCCAATTCAAGAAAACCTGCACGTAAATCTGGCCAGAAATTTCACCTGCCGTGGTCAACTGCGCCACGAGCACCCTTTCATCTTCTCCAGAGATTGCCTCTGGACTGTTGTCCCCTTGAAGTGCAAACCACAAACAACCTATTGGCCCATTGGCCATGACGTTGTTGCCATCCTCAAATTCATAAAACGCGTCGTAATTGGGATCAGATAGCGAAGTAACGTCGATGATTGCCGTGTTGTCTTCCGCTCCAATCGTTAGCCAGCTGTCGAAGGCAAGCTCTGGAAACGCCCCAAAAAAAGCCGGATTGATGTCCGTGGCCAGCGCTGTCGTAGCCATGCTATGCTGAAACCAAGAAGGTTCTGAAGTGCTGGTCAAAATCAAAGGATTTTCATCGTCTCCTGAGCAGGCTGACAAAAAGTCGTTGTCCCCAAGCGTGTACAGGTACAAGCGGTAGGTGGTCATGCCTGCCAATTCACCTTCGGTGTGTTCCACTTCAGGAACGAGGCCGAGCCAAGGGGTTTCTTGGGCGAGCAGGTTGCTTGTCAGCACGAAGACCAAAGCAGCGAAAAGGCAACGAAACGTCATGTCGATTGTGTTTGGTCGAAAGGTAGGCAGAAAAAAGCCCCACCGTAAGGCAGGGCTTGAGATTCACAGTTGTAGGGAAACGGCCTTCATGTCTTGTGACCTACATGCACACACAGATGGGCATCACCCCCAGCGGCCGGCATGTACAAGCATTTCTGCGATTTGGACGGTGTTCGTGGCGGCCCCTTTGCGCAGATTGTCCGCCACCACCCAAAAGTGGATGCCACGCGGGTGGGTCAAGTCCCGACGCAGCCTGCCCACAAACACCTCGTCTTCCCCTTGGGCATGGCGTGGCATGGGGTACTCGTTGTCTGTCGGAGCGTCTTGCACCACCACACCAGGGAACGCCGACCATGCCGCACGCACTTCGTCGAGCGACACATCGCTGGCCAACTCCAGGTACACCGACTCGCTGTGTCCGCCAAAGACAGGCACGCGGACCGCGGTGCACGACAACCCGATGGAAGGGTCGCCGAGGATTTTTTTGGTCTCCCGATGCACCTTCATTTCCTCCTTGGTGTAGCCGTTGTCCATGAACTCGTCGCAATGCGGCAAACAATTTTGGTCGATGACGTGCGGATACACCCGCGCTGGATCCAGGCCTGCGCGCTCTCCATTCAACTGGTCCACGGCCGCCTGACCGGTTCCTGTGACGCTTTGATACGTGCTCACCACGCCGCGTTCAATGCCCCACTTGTCGTGGATGGGCTTGAGGCACATCACCAATTGCATGGTGGTGCAGTTGGGGTTGGCCAAGATCAAATCCTCCGCCTCCACCACTTCTCCGTTGACTTCAGGCACCACCAATTTGTGGTCGTCCGACATGCGCCAAGCGCTGCTGTTGTCCACCACCGTGGTTCCCGCAGCCGAAAACTTGGGCGCCCATTCCAAACTCAGCGTCCCGCCGGCTGAAAACAGCGCCACGTGCGGTTTCAACGAAAGGGCGGTGTCCAAATCAACGACCTCGACGTGCTCGCCTGCAAATTCCACGTGCTTGCCCACGGACCGGGCCGACGCCACAGGAATCAACGTCCCGACCGGAAAGCCACGCTCCTCCAACACCTTCAACATGGTCCGACCCACCATGCCTGTGGCGCCCACGACAGCCACGCGGAGTTGGGGAAGGGTTTTGCTCATGGTTGGAGAGGTGACAAGTTTGCAAACGTGCCCGCGCAATTCACCGGCGGTGGTGCGGCCACAGGGCGAAATTAAGAGGTTTGCCTGCCATGGGAAAGGGGAAAGGCTGGAGGGTGTTCAGGTGGGTTGACGTGCTTGGGTTGGGGGCGTGGTTGGGGACGTGTTCCGTCCCCGATGCGCAGGCGCAACCCCCGGAGTTCGACTCCCTTCTCGTGGGGTCCACGTGGTGGTGGGGCGACCTGGACCAATGGGCACTCGACGGGGATGAAGCCCTTTGGTCCCTCGACGCCACGTCGGATGGGCCACATGTGCTCTGCGGTTGCCAAGCCACAACCTCCAACTCCGACCAAGTGGCCGTGCACTGGCGTCAACAGGTCTACGGGTCGAGCGCCAACCGAAGCGAACTCTTTTTCGCCGCGTTGCAAGGCGACGGTGCCGTGGATGCGGCACGTCAATGTGGCCTCTCGGCCTTGGGGGACTCCCTGACCTCTGGGGTGCGCTTGTCAGCCGGAGAATCGGGCAGTTCAGACTCCCTGCGCGTGGAACGTCCAAACGCCCCTCCCTTGGCCTTGGGCGGAACATGTCACGACTGGGCATCGCCGTTTGAACTGGAGGGGCGTTGGCGGCCATTTGGCACCGACGAAGGGTCCTTCGACCTTCAGGATGGAGCAGGACGAGCCTTGCGCGTCGTCCAACACGGCTTCGACGCTGAAGCCGGCATGATTTGTCTTGGCATCAAGGTGACACGCACGGCAAGCCATGGCCAAAGCTGGGCTTTCGGTTGGCATCTAGAGCCCTCTTCCTCGTCGCAGGTAGGGCTGAAGCTGACGTTGGAAGAACCGCAGTCGGTGCAGGCTCTGACCTCTGGGACATCCGAACTGGATCCTCCTGAAGTCTTCCTGCATCAAGAATGGACCTCATCCCAACCTCAACCGCAGGATGCCCAGACGGAGGTGGCAGGCGTTCAAAGCTTGGTGCATTGGGCGCCCGGCTCCTGTTCCAACACCTGGTCCGCCACCCTTCCCCAGCCCTTGGCCCCAGGCGAGACCGCGCAATTCAGCCACCTGGAGGACACGCTTGTGGTTTGGCGAGATGGTTCGAGTCTGTTGGTTCAAGGCGACCTCGCATTCACCGAAGTCATGGCAGACCCAACCCCAGCAATGCATGCCCCAGAATCCACCTACTTGGAACTGGTCAACCTCAGCTCACATGCGTTCGATCCGACGGCACTCTGGCTGGAGGACTCCGGTGAATTTCACACCTTGTCATGGCCAGAAGGAGCTCATGCCAGACCCGTACCCCCTGGTGCATGCTGGTTGGTTGTGGACGATGCCGGGCCTTGGCCCTTGGGCGACGGACAGCCCATCGTGGTCAAAGCCGCAGGATGGTCTGGATTGCGCGACGAGGGAGAATCGGTGGCGATGGTGGGGCCGCAAGGCGAACTTGAGCGGGTGACTTTCCACGAGGGTTGGTGGAACGACACGCCTCAAGACGGCGTCAGCGCGTCCATTTTAAGCCCCTTGTCGTGCGACCATCCCTCCACTTGGATGCCCGACCCCTCAGGCGCCTCACCCGGCCGTCTGGCTTGGCGGGGGCATGACCCCGAGCTCCCCGAAGTCCATTCCCCATTGATCCTCTGGGTGGACGACCGCCTGCGGCTCCACCTGAAGCCCCACCTTGCGTGGGACACGCGAACCGCGCCCACAGTCCACGTGCTTGATGATTCAATCCAGCGCGCATTCCGCGCCATCCCCCATGCCCACGACGACTGGAGGCTGGAAGACTTCCAAGCCCGGCCTGGATCCAAACTGCATGTCCACGTCGACGAAGTCCCAGCCTGCCACCACCCTTGGCGCACCCTGCCCATGGACACCATATGGACGGCTCATCGACCTGCCCAGCCAGGGGACATTCGACTGTCTGAATTGTTGTCGGAGCACCATCCCGTTGTGGGTGCCGAATTTGTGGAGTGGCTCAATGTCAGCGGCGACACCCTTGCATGGGGCCAAACATGTTGGCCACCTGGCCAAACCCTGGTCGAATCCACCTTGCCCAAATCCCATTTTGCCTCATGGATTCCCACAGACTGGTTGGACCATCCCGGGCTGTGGACGGTCCGAAACAACTTGCGTCTCACAAACTCCGCGGGCCGGGTGACGTTGCACCGGCCGGATGGCCTCACAGTGGCCTCTTCGAGCTACAGCGAATGTGGGTTCAGCCGCCCTGAAGACGTCGGTCAAGGGAAAAGTGCCGTGTTGAGAGACCGCGGATGGGGCACGTCCAATTCACCTTGGGGAATGTCCCCAGGATGGCTTGAACACCAGGTCGATTCCACCCCGCTCCTCCAACCCATTCAACCGAGGTGGGGCATTCACGAGGGCCATTGGTTGATGGTGCTGCCGGCAGGGATGGATGAAAAGGAACTCCACCCCGGGCGATGGTCACCCACCACGGACTGGGAATTGGACTGGCTTCACGGATTGAGGGTGATTCGATCATTGGATCCACGAAAACCAGGTTCGCCCCCACCTTTCCACAAGAGCCATGCCGCTTGGAGCTTCCCAATGGAACTAGAACAAACCTCAGACCCTTCTCTGATTGTGGCCCGCTGGAACGAGGTTTTGGCCCACCCCATTGAAGGACACGACACTTTTTTAGAAGTGCTCACCCAGGGACATCCGGGCAACACAAGCTCTTGGTTTTGGTCTTCAAAAGACTGGCCTGAGGCCGACGATTTCACGCCTGTGTCCGAGGTCATCTGGCATGTGAGCGCCCACACCCCCATTTGCTTCGCCCAATGTCCCGCCAGGATTCAAGCCAGTCATGTGTCGTGCCTTCCCGGCAACCTCCCAAGCCTGCATGGTTCCAGAAACCTCAGCCTTCTTGCCGGCGGGGCATTGGATGAGGTCGCCTCACCTGAAGGCACTGGCGAAGATCCCACGGGACGGTCGTGGATGCGGGTGGGCGACACTCCAGCTTGGGGCATCGCCCCGGCGAGACCTGGATCCACCCCGGGCGCAGCCAACATCCAGGTCGCTTCTGCCCCCTCCCCCAGCTCGGGTTCAAGGCTCTCTTGTCTGACCAACACCCTGGCCCCTTTTGGCACGCACGGTCCATCAACCGCGTTGTTTCAGTGGGAGGCTTCAGAAGATGCGAGCCATGTCCTTGTCGTGCAACATGGCGTGCTGGACCCTGGGCTTGGGGAGGTGGTCTTCCAAGACGAAACCTGGGCGTGGGAAGGCCGGGCAACATGGAGCTGGGACGGAACCTCCTCTGACGGGAACTTGGTGGACCCAGGAACCTACGTGGTGTGGGCACAACCCCTTGTGGACGGAGCACGACAATCTGTGGAGAAATGCCTTGTGGCCGTCCGGGGGCGTTGAGGTGCGGCGCTCGAACTTGGGCGGCATGCTGGAGGTCGCTCCCTTGGAACCTTGGATTGCCGTGAACCTGCCCTTGGTCAGGCTTGCCGTGGCGTGCATGGCCTGCATGTGGTTGTTGATGGCGGCATTTGAACGGGAAACCCAGCGGTGGAAATGGGCGTGGAGCCAGCCCCGGAAGTTGTTGGCGCGAAACGCCTCTGAAACCCCCAGAACGCTTGGAGTGGTGACCAGCCACACGGTGGCCGTGCTGGGGTGGGCTGCTGGTTTGTGCACTGCCAGTTGGGTTCCCACAGCCAGCTCAGGCCTGTGGTGGGCTCTGTTGGCCGTGCTGGGTGACGCCGTGGCCAAAACCGCGGCCGGGTGGGTGGCCTTCAAGGACAGGGACCTCGCCAGCAGCGTGGTGGAATTGAACCGGCACAACCGAACGTGGCAAGGCTTGTTACTCGCCCTGTGGGCTGTGGGCTGTGCCATGCAGCCTTGGTTGGCGCACGCGGATTGGGCCGTGTGGATCACGTGGGGTTGGATGGCGATGCTGCTTGGGGTTGGCGCCCTTCGTGCGTCCAGCTTGATGTCGGGTCAAACCCACCTGCCTGGGATGCTGTATCTTTGCATCCTCGAATGGGGATGGGTGGTCTCAATCTTGGCATGGATGGGCCTCCACTTCACTTGAACATTGAACCGAATCCCATGGCCAACAAGATCAACACGATTCTGATCTCGCAGCCCAAGCCGACCACCGCGAAGTCACCGTACTTCGACTTGGCTGAGCGTCAGAAACTGACCATCGATTTTCGTCCTTTCATCCACGTGGAAGGCATGGAGGCTCAAGAGTTCCGTCAACAACGCGTGGATTTGGCCGAGCACACCGCCGTGATTTTGACCAGCCGGCTGGCGGTCGACCACTACTTCCGCATGGCCAAGGAACTGCGCTTCGAGGTGCCGGACACCATGAAGTACTTCTGCATCTCAGAAAGCACCGCGTACTACCTCCAGAAGTACGTCGTGTACAGGAAGCGCAAGATTTTCCACGGGACCATCAAGTTCGACGAACTGGTCACCTTGATGAAGAAGCACAAGGGAGAAAAGTTCCTGTTGCCTTGCTCCGATTTGCTCAAAGACAGCATTCCCAACGCGTTGGATGCCGGCAAGTTCGACTACAGCAAAGCGGTGATGTACCGCACGGTGTGCAGCGACCTCAGCGATTTGAGCGACGTGAAGTACGACGTGTTGGTGTTCTTCAGCCCAAGTGGCATCGAGTCGCTGTTCAAGAACTTCCCAGATTTCGAGCAAGGCAAGACAAGGATTGCGGTGTTTGGGCCGACCACGGCCAAAGCTGCAGAGGCGGCCGGGTTGAGGATCGACATCAACGCGCCGACCGCCAAGGCCCCCTCCATGTCCATGGCCATTGAGCAACACATCACCGGCTGAGTGCATTCCCTACACAAGGGTGAAAGGCTGAAGTCGGCCGCCTTGATGGAATTGGCCTTCAAACAGGGGGTCAAAATCAAGGCGTTCCCTGTGCTGGTTCGGGCCACAGCCGCGCCCCTCACCCAAGACGTTCCTTTCCAAGCGGCCTTCACGGTGGGCAAGAAGCGGTTTCGCAGGGCCGTGGACCGCAACCGCATCAAACGGCTTTTGCGGGAAGCCTGGCGGGTGGAGAAAAGCACCCTCGCCAAAAATTGGGAACCCGGGGCACCCCAATGGGCCGTGGTGTTCATCTTTGTTGGACAGGAAGTCCCTTCGTTTGACGACTGCCGCCGCTGGGTGCGTCGCGCCGCAAGCACGTTGGCCCAGCATACAGGCGCGGCGAAGGGGATGGCCTGAAAACACGTCCCACCCGCCCAACCCCGCACCATGCGTCGCACGCTTTTTTGGTTGGCCTTTCCAGCAGGAATGGTCTTGTGGATGGCCACCACCACGGCCAAAGACGACTACTTCGAGATGTCGAAGCAGTTGGAAATCATGCAGTCGGCTTTCCGAGAGCTCAACCTCTTTTACGTGGATGAATTGGCCCCTGGGGAATTGATGGAGACCGGCATCAAAGCCATGCTCGCCCAACTCGACCCCTACACCAGGTACTTCCCGGAGTCCAAAATGGAAGACGTCCGTTTCATGCAAACGGGCGAATACGGAGGCGTGGGCGCGAGCATCGAAACGCGAAACGACCGCACCACGATCGTCAACCTGCTGGAGGGTGAGCCCGCGGCAGAAGCCGGCTTGCGCTTGGGTGACGTCCTGTTGGAAGTGGACGGCCGTGCGTTGATTGGGCTGGACACCGACCAAATCGGCGACCTTCTGCAAGGCGCCACGGGCACCGAAGTGACCGTCTTGGTGGAACGGCCTGGATTCGCGGACGCCATGTCTTTCACGTTGGAGCGGCGAAAGGTGAAGGTGCCGGACGTGCCATACCAGGGCATGCTGACGGACAAGACGGGGTACTTGGCCTTGAACTCGTTTACGAAAACGGCGAGCATGAACGTCCGCAAAGCCCTGATCAACCTCACAGATTCGTTGGGGGCCGAGCATGTGGTGGTGGACTTGCGTGGCAACAGAGGAGGATTGCTCCGGGAAGCCATCGCCATGGTCAATTTATTTGTCGGCAAAGGGCAAGAGGTGGTCAGCACCAAGGGGAAGCGCCCGGACTGGAACAAGTCGTACCAAACGCGAGGAAGCGCGCTGCGACCCAACCTGCCGGTGGCCATTTTGGTGGACGGCAAGTCCGCGTCCGCATCCGAAATCGTGGCTGGCACCTTGCAAGACTTGGACCGCGGGATCGTGGTCGGGGAGGAATCTTTTGGAAAGGGCTTGGTGCAGCAAACCAAAAAGCTGGCCTACGGCACCCGCATGAAAGTCACGGTCGCCAAGTACTACACCCCCAGCGGGCGGTGCGTTCAACGCTTGGACTACAGCCACCGCGACGAGGAGGGCGAGGTTCACGCCATGGCCGATTCGACGCTCGCCACCTTCTACACGACCAGCGGCCGCAAGGTTTTGGAAGGTCGCGGGGTGATTCCCGACGTGGAAGTGACCAAGCCTGAAGTCAAATACGTGCTGGCCGGGCTTCAAAAACAAGGCGTCCTGTTCGACTTTGCCGTCGCCCAACGCGACGCGTTGGCCAAACCAGAAAACGCCGCCGATTTCAAGCTCACCGACGGGGTTTGGGATCAATTTGTGAGGCACGTGGCCCAGATGGACGACGTCCCCTACGCCTCCGAAAGCCTCCAAGCCTTCCAAAAGCTCGAAGCCACAGC
>JBMZAB010000058.1:0-8185 GCA_049610985.1 Flavobacteriales bacterium
AATAACCTGTTGTCATGAAGCACATCCTCACACTTACGGCAGTGGTCTTTGCAACAGCTTGTTTTGGGCAAGACGAGTGTGATTTGACTTACGACGGCAATGGCGATGGTGTGGTTGGGTCGGCGGATTTAATCGATTTGTTGGCCGAAGTGGGCACATGCATCGACTCGGTTTTTGTCCAATGCGGAGACCCTCTTCTTTTTGATGACCATTTGTACAGCACCGTCTCAATCGCTGACCGCTGCTGGTTTGCTGAAAACCTGAGAACCAGAGTTTATTCAAATGGCGATCCCATTTCAACGGTCAGTGGAGATGATGAGTGGCAAGATTACCCTGCGGAAGGCCGTGTGTCGGTGTACGGTGATGGCATCGACTGCCTCCAATATTCTCCCGAAATAGACGCGTGCGACACGCTTCAATCTTTGCCAGAGTATGGCAGATTGTACAACTGGTATGCAGCCGCCGACTACAGGAATGCCTGTCCTTCAGGTTGGCATGTTCCCAGCGATGAGGATTGGATGGAGTTGGAGTTGACTTTGGGTGTGTCGGAGTCTGACGCTGCCAACACCGGGTGGCGCGGGACGAATGAAGGGGAACAACTCAAGGCTGAATCGGGTTGGATCACGAACCAGTGGTTGGATGGCAACGGAACCGATGATTTTGGGTTTACAGCCCTTCCCGGTGGCATGCGATATGCTCAAGGGAGTTACGGGTCTGCAGGTTCAAGGGGGTGGTGGTGGAGCTCGACCGGCAGCACCCAATCGGCGTGGTGTCGGAGACTGGAAGACGATGAATCCGGCATATGGAGATCCAACACGCAGCCATTTAACGGGTTTTCAATCCGGTGCGTTCAAGACTCAGTCGAGCTCACCCCCAATGGTCAACAGAGTTGTTCGTTGGCTTATGACGGGAACCTCGATGGTGCCGTTGGTTCGGCGGATCTGATTGGGTTGTTGGCGGAGTTTGGATACGAATGCACTCCAGACATGGAGTTTACGTGTGGAGAGGCGCTGGGTTATCAGGGCCAAGATTATGAGACTGTGGAAATCGCAGGTCGGTGTTGGTTTGCAGAAAACCTGAGGACAGCAACCTATTCGAACGGAGACTCTTTGCCTGCCATGAATTTTTTTTCCGACACAGGTCACGTGGCAACAAATGACGTGTTCTACTACCAGTGGGGGGTTACGGTTGACAGTCGTGGTGTCTGTCCATCAGGGTGGCAGGTGCCGAGCGTGTCTGATTACGAATCCCTCCCAATGCCAGGGTCATTGGTTCAACACCCTTACGGAAGCCTTCTTCATGGCTACGTCAATTGCTGTGAACTTACGGTCATCAACAACGGACCTTTTGGCCCATATGAATTCAGTTGGACAAGGGATGATTCCAGCCCTTCAGAAGCATGGCGATTTTTGGGAACGGCGAGCTCTTCGGGTCTTGGCGACAACCCCAAGCTCATTGCAGCAACACTCCGATGCATCCAGGACTCCGAGTAACAACCCGGGGTGTTCTTGTCCGTGAAGCTTCGAGGGGGTCTTTGATGGTGTAAGTGTGTGCTCTATAAAGACCGCGGAAGACATGCCTGTCTTGAACCATGGTTGAGGGCGGAAAGAGAACCCTGCCTCACAGCATAACTTAGACCGCATGAAGACAAGGTTTTTTCTCTTTGGCTTTTTCGTTGTGTTAACAGCAATTGGTCAGGAGGACTGTGCGCTTACCTACGATGGTGATGGCGATAGCGCATCTTGTTTGGGATGTACGGATCCTTCTAACCCTGGTTATAATCCGTCTGCCACCATTGACGACGGCTCATGTCTTGCGCCGGGATGTCTGTCTCCAATTGCTTGCAACTTCAACCCGGACGCGGATTATCAGGTTTCCGGCGCCTGTGACTTTACTTCCTGTGCGGGATGCACCGATGATGCAGCTTGCAACTACGACGCGGAGGCCACTTTCGATAGCAATCTCTGTGAATACCCTGTCGAGTATTACGATTGCGACGGCAATTGCATAAATGACGCCGACGGTGATGGTGTGTGCGTTCATTTTTACGGTTGCACAGATCCGTTCAACCCGGGATACAATCCTCTGGCGACTGATTCAGATCCAACGGCTTGTCAGGTCGGTGGATGTACATACCTGGTTGCATGCAACTACAATGCTGACGCGGATTTCCTTGTTGTTGGACTTTGCGACTTTGAAAGTTGTGCAGGATGTACGGATGAGAATGCTTGCACGTACGACGCTACAGCGACCATCTTGGCCCAAGGGTCTTGTGAGTATCCTGCAACCTTCGTGGATTGCGACGGCAACTGTTTGAACGACTTTGACTACAATGGCATCTGCGATGAGTTGCAGATTGACGGTTGCACAGATCCAACGGCACCTAACTACAATCTCGAGGCCAACGTGGACAACGGAACCTGCGTTGCGCCAGTGGTCTTTGGTTGTAATCTCCCCTTCGCATGCAACTATGAACCTGCTGCCTCGGCTTACGCGCCTGGCGCTTGTGACTTTAGCTGCTTGTATTGAGAACTGAGGACTTCTCTATTACCAACCGCAACCAGTTCTCAACTCTTTTGCGAAGGAGGTACAGCTTGGGCAGGAAAAGTGTGCCGCAAAGTGTGCCAATTGCACCCGGATCTGGGGTAATTTGGAGCTGTTATCTCATTGTTCAACC
The DNA here is from genome assembly GCA_049610985.1 of Flavobacteriales bacterium. Lineage (GTDB taxonomy): Bacteria > Bacteroidota > Bacteroidia > Flavobacteriales_D > Sanyastnellaceae > UBA11663. The sequence goes on from JBMZAB010000058.1 coordinate 2,678, forward strand.
AGCCACAACCATGGTGGCCTTGAACCTCTGAAAGCCCCACAACTGCAGACAAAAAACCCCCGCCGAAGCGAGGGTTTGTTGTGGTACTACCGGGATTCGAACCTGGGACACACGGATTTTCAATCCGTTGCTCTACCAACTGAGCTATAGTACCAGTTGGGGAGCGCAAATATAGGCAAGTCATTTCGAAAAAACACGGCGCTGTGGGTCGCGTTGGCGACCTTTGCTTCATGATTGACGCGCGCCATCCCCAGGAAACGTTCAGTTCCACCGTCCGCATTGTGTTGCCCAACGACACCAACACGCTGGGCAATTTGATGGGGGGCAACCTCCTGAATTGGATGGACGTGGCGGCGGCCGTGAGCGCCAACCGCCATTGCCGGAGGGTGGTCGTGACGGCGGCGGTGAACAACGTGTCGTTTGACCGTCCGATCAAACTGGGCGAGGTGGTCATCATCGAAAGCCAAGTCACCCGCGCTTTCAACAGCTCCATGGAGGTTTTCATGGAGGTGTTCGTGGAGAACGCCACCACCGGCCAGCGCAGCCGTTGCAACGAGGCGTACTACACGTTCGTGGCCGTCGACCAATTGGGAGGTCCCATTGCAGTGCCGGCCATCAAGCCAGAAACGGAGGCGGAGCAAGGTCGTTTCGATGGGGCCCTGCGTCGCCGCCAACTAAGGCTCATCCTGGCGGGCAAGCTCAAGCCAGAGGACGCCACCGAGTTGAAGGCCCTCTTCGACTGACAACCGGCTTCAAAGCAGACTTTCGAGCCAGGTCCGGACCGCCTTCGGGTCAACCTGCTGCCCGCATCGTCGCGAATCGAACGGATCGCCGCTTTTTGTGTGCTTGCACGAAGCGCCATGCTTGCTGCACGGCGCGGTGCCTCCAGCCGGCAAGAACGCCCGGCTGTCGGGATGAGGCCGCCACGGTGCCAAGCCGAGGCTTGGTCGGGTGCAGCCCCATACGCTGCCCACAGGCACGCCCAGTCCGGTTCCTAGGTGCATGGTGGCGGTGTCGCCGGTCACCAAAGCCTTGGCCAGAGCCAGCGCGGCGGTGGTGGTCTGCAAGTCGACCTCGCCGGCGAGCAGGGTGACGTCAGGGTGGTTCGTTTGGATGGCCGTGGCACGGTCGGCCTCGGCCAGGCCGCCGTAGATGACCACAGGCACGTGGCGCTCGGTTGCGGTGTCGATGGATTCGTTCACGACAGCGTCGGAGAGGTGCTTCCCCGGTTGGGAGGAGCTGAGGCTGAGTGCCAGGTGCCCCTCGGGCACGCCAGCAGTGGTGTTGCCGAGTTGAAAGTTGCCCCACGCGCCCGGGCCATGGGATTCAGCGGTAGGAGGGACGACCCCAAAGGGACGCACCACGTCGAAGCATCGTTCCACGAAAGGGCGGACGGGCTTCTTCCGCCAGCCGCGCAAGAGCGCCCACCGCGCGAAGGCGGCCTTGTCCACGCGCAGGGTCATGGTGTCGAGTTGCCTGGCCAGGGACCGCGACCGCACGTTGCCGTGGAAGTCCAGCAAGTAGTCGAAGTGCAGGGCTTTCAGGGCCGGAACGACTTCGGCGGTGCCTCTGTCGATGAGGTGAACGTCGTCCAGGCCGGAGAGGAGCATGGCCGCGGAAGCCGAGCGCCTCAAGCAGATGAGGTCGATGCGTGCCTCGGGGCCGTAGTGGGCGCGTAGCGCATGGACGAGGGGTTGCATGAGCACGATGTCCCCCAGCGCACTGAACCGGGCGATCAAAAACCGGGGAGCCGGCGCCTCGTCATGGGCTTGGTGCGTCACGCGTCAAAGGTAGCCCCTCCAACTATCTTCGCAGGCAAGATGAAGTGGATCGACACGCACACCCATTTGTACCAGCCGGCGTTCGACGGCGACCGCAAAGACGCCATGGAACGTTGCGACGAAGCTGGGGTGGACCTGCTGCTGTTGCCCAACATCGACGTGAAGAGCATTCCGCGGGTGCGCGACATGATGGTCACCTGGCCGGACCGGTGCCGCGGCATGATGGGCTTGCATCCCTGCCACGTGGGCGAAGGGTGGGAGTCGGAGCTGGCGGCCATCGAGGCTGCGTTGAACGCGCCCGCTGCCGACAGCCCGTGGGTGGCCGTGGGCGAGGTGGGGCTTGACTTGCACTGGGACTCCTCAACCCTTGACGCCCAGCAAGAGGCCTTGCGCATCCAGTTGGGTTGGGCGAAGGACCGCGGTCTGCCGGTGGTGATTCACGTCCGCAAGGCGTTCCAAGAGTTGTTCGACGTGCTGGACGAAGCAATGGACGACCGCCTCACGGGCGTGGTGCATTGCTTCACGGGAGGCCTGGACGAGGCGCGGCACATCCTGGACTATCCTGGATGGATGCTGGGCATCGGCGGGGTCGCGACGTACAAGAACGGCGGGTTGGACGAGGTCCTGCCGCATGTGCCGATGGAGAGGATCATCTTGGAAACAGACAGCCCATATTTGTCCCCGGTGCCGCACCGCGGCAAGCGCAACGAGTCAAGTTACGTGCCGCTCGTGGGGCTGCGGGTGGCGGACCTGACCGGCATGAGTGTGGAGGACGTGGCGCGGCAGACGACGGCGAATGCGGTGAAGTTGTTTGGCCTGGAATCGCACGTGGAAGGATGAGCCAAGACGTGCAATCCATCCTCGTCATCTACACCGGCGGCACGATCGGCATGACGCGCGACCGGGAGACCGGCGGGTTGGTGCCGCTCGACTTCGACCAGGTGACCAAGCACGTCCCGGAATTGGACCATGCCGGCATCGAGGTGGAGGCGGTGTCCTTCGACATGCCCATCGACAGCAGCGACGTGGCGCCCAAGCACTGGCGGACGTTGGCCCAAACCATCGTCCAATGCCACGACCGCTTCGACGGATTCGTGGTCCTGCACGGTACGGACACCATGGCCTACTCGGCCTCGGCGCTGAGCTTCATGCTTCGCGGCCTTCAAAAGCCCGTGATCTTCACAGGGTCGCAGTTGCCCATCGGCGTACCCCGCACGGACGGCCGGGAGAATTTGCTCAGTGCCTTGTTGCTGGCCGCCCACCAAACCGACGGCCGCGCCACCGTACGCGAGGTGGCCGTCTACTTCGGGAACCAACTTTTCCGCGGCAACCGAACGCACAAGGAAAGCGCCCAAAGCTTGCAAGCCGTGGTCAGCCCCAACCACCCGTCGTTGGTGGAGGCGGGCGTGGACTTCGTGGTCAATGAACCGGCCTTGTGGGTGCCGGACCCCGAGTTGTTGCGGCCTGAGGCCACGCTGGAGTTCCGTCAGGAAGTCGCTTGGGTGTCCCTCTATCCGGGCATGCCCCTGGACTTGTTGCGCCAAACCCTCGAATGGCACGACCTCCGAGGGGTGGTGCTGGCGACCTACGGCAGCGGCAACGCGCCGACCGCCCCGTTGCTCAAGGACCTGCTGAGGGAGGCGAATGACCGTGGCGTGGCCATGGTCAACGTGACCCAGTGCGGGCACGGTGGTGTGCACCCGGAGTTGTACGCCACGAGCCACATGCTGGCTGGGTGCGGCGTGATTCCCGGGCACGACATGACGACCGAGGCGGCATTGACCAAGCTGATGCACGTGTTGGCACAAACCGACGACCTCTCCGACATCCGCGACCGCATGAACTCCAACTTGAGGGGGGAATTGACGCCGTACACTCCTTCGCGTGCTGAGGCGCACGGCCCAGCAGGAGCCGCTGGGTTGAAGGCGCTTTGACGACTTCGTGCGCGGTGCAGGGGTTGGAAATGTGAACGTGGAAAATTGGTTTGGGTGTGTCGCGAATTGTGAGGTAATTTGCGGCGCCTTAAAGTAGCTCGAGTGTCCTTAGACTTTAGAGTGGTTTGACAAGGCAACCGTCCCCAACGGGGGAAGGAGAGGTGGCCGAGCGGCTTAAGGCGCACGCCTGGAAAGCGTGTTGGGGGCAACCCCTCCAGGGTTCGAATCCCTGTCTCTCCGCAGTTCTAAATTTCATTCATCAACTTCAATTCGACATGAAGAATTTGTTTGCCCTCCTCGCCATTGCAGGGCTCGTGATGTTCGCAGCGCCTGCAGCTGTGACTGCACAAGAAGAAGCGACCATTGAGTTGGTTGCGGACAGCGTTGCCCTCGAGGCGGATACCGCTGCGGTGGACTCCATGGCTGTGGACACCGTGGCTGCGGCCGTGGACACAGCGGCACCTGCTACAGAGCCCGTGGAAACCCGCGAAGTGTTGAGCTTCCACCAAACCGTGAAGAAGTACTTCATCGAAGGTGGCGCAACCTTCATGGCGTTTGTGTTGATCTGCTTGATCCTCGGCTTGGCCTTGAGCATCGAACGCATCATCTACTTGAACATGGCCACCACCAACACCGGCAAGTTGATCGGTGGCATTGAGGAGGCCCTCGGCAAGGGTGTGGACGCCGCCAAGGAAGTGTGTCGCAACACCCGCGGTCCTGTGGCTTCCATCTTTTACCAAGGCCTCGACCGCAGTTCTGGCAGCTACGAGGAAGTGGCCAAGGCCATTGAAGACTACGGCAGCGTGGAGATGTCCAAGCTCGAGCGCGGCTTGAGCTGGATCAGCTTGTTCATCGCCTTGGCTCCGATGTTGGGCTTCATGGGTACGGTGATCGGGATGATCTCGGCCTTTGACAAGATTGCAGAGGCCAACACGATCAACGCGTCCATCGTTGCAGGGGGCATTAAGGTGGCATTGATCACGACCGTCTCTGGTTTGATCGTGGCCATCATCCTCCAAATCTTCTACAACTACATCCTGTCCAAGATCGACAGCATCGTGCTCGACATGGAAGAGGCCAGCATGGACCTCGTGGACTTGTTGTACAAGCGCAACCTCGAAGGCAAATAATCCAAACCATGGACGACAAGACCATCAAGACGGTCCTGTCCGCGGTGCGGATGTTGGTCATCGTTGCCGGAGCCGTGCTCTGCGTGACGATCACCTCCAAAAGTGGTGCGGATGAGACCTTCGTGGAGGGTCAAGAACGCTACGGCGCCCTTCTTGACAACCTCTTTTACATCATCTACGCTGTGGGCATCGCATGCGGTGCGGCTGCAGTGTTGTTTGGCCTTTACTTCTTCGCAAACAACCTCAAAGACCGCATGGGCACACTCGCAGGGGTGGGCGCGTTCGCGGTGCTCGGGTTGATCAGCTACTACGCCTTGGCTGACCGCACGGTCCTCCGTGCTTACGAGGCGAGCGGCATCACGGTCACCGAGGGCGAGAGTTGGTTTGCCGGTGGAGGCATGTACTTCGTGTACCTCCTCGGAGCGGCAGCCATCGCATCCATTGTGGTGGCCGAAGTGAACAAAGCAATCAAGTAAGTTCCATGGCACGCCGCGAATTGCAAGAAATCAATGCAGGCTCGATGGCGGACATCGCGTTTTTGCTCCTGATCTTTTGGTTGGTGACCACCACCATCGATTCAGACGAGGGCATCAAGCGTCAACTTCCGCCGCCGGTTCCGCCAGACATTGACGTGCCACAAGCCAAGGAGCAGAACGTCTTCAA
>JBMZAB010000059.1:0-7838 GCA_049610985.1 Flavobacteriales bacterium
TGCATGCCGCCACGTCCGTGCATCCCAAAACTTCGTCTTCGTCGCACACGCCATCACCATCCACATCGTTCACCACGACAGTCCCGGTTCCGTCGGTTTCCCCCGAGCAGGATTCGCAGTTGCCGTCGGGCAAAATGCAACCGATGTCGAAGGTGGCTCCATCATCGAAGTTGCACGCTGCTGGATTGGTGCACCCTGCGCACGTCGCATACTCACAAGATCCGTCGTCCTGAGTTGCGTCCACCTGAAAATTGCAAGCCACCAAATCCGTGCATCCAAACAGTTCGTCTCCGTCGCACACCCCATCGCCGTCCACGTCGTTCACCACGACAGTCCCAGTTCCGTCGGTTTCCCCCGAGCAAGATTCGCAGTTCCCATCGGGCAAAATGCAACCGATGTCGATGGTGGCTCCTGCGTCAAAGTTGCACGCCGCTGGATCGGTGCATCCTGCGCACGTCTCGTACTCACAAGATCCGTCGTCCTGGGTCGCGTCCGCTTGAAAATTGCACGCCGTCGGATCGATGCAGCCCAAACAGGACACAAATTCACACGATCCGTCGTCCTGGGTCGCGTCCGCTTGAAAATTGCACGCCGTCGGATCGATGCAGCCCAAACAGGACACAAATTCACACGATCCGTCGTCGTTGGTGGCTTCCATGTTGTAGTTGCATGCGGTGTCATCCGTGCAGCCACAAACGATTTCGCTCGCGCTGTCCACCTGACCCACACCCATGAATGGAATGCTGATGTCGACGTTGTCCGTGGCCATGCCCATGTTGAACATTTGGAAATTCACTTGACCAGACAATTCGCCGTCGGTGGTGAACTGACCCACCAAAATGCGCAAGTCGTCGCCTGAGACGATGTTGTCCGAAGGATCGTTGAGCACGTAAAGGGCACCTCCCGTCTCGTCGTTCAGAACAACATCCCCACCCGCTTCAAAGTTGATCAACCACCCTGACTCAGAATCTCCAATGGAGGAAGGTGCTTGGTCGTTGGGGCCTGCTGGACCGTCCAGCCCCACGGTCAACCAGCTGTCGTATTCCAACTCGGGCAAGAGCTCAAACGCCAAAGGCGAAATGTTGTGTCCTAGTGAGCTTCCGAGCGGATGCTGGTAAAACGAGGTGCTGGTGGTGATGAGCAAAGGCGTGTCTGAATCCCCCCACATCGCACTGAATACATCTGTGGGATTGGGCGTCGTCACGTACATCCTGTACGTGGTAAAGCCTGCCAGTTCGCCCTCCTCGTGGACCACATGGGACTCCACCAACAATCCATATCCCTCAAACGAATCCTGCTCACACGAACAGTAATCGCACGAACCATCTTCTTCTGTGGCGTCGATGCTGAAATTGCATGCCGCCACGTCCGTGCATCCCAAAACTTCGTCTTCGTCGCACACGCCATCGCCGTCAGCGTCTGCCAAACAGGAACCGTCACATGCGTACCCGCCCTGAGCGTAGGTGCACGAACCGTCGTCCACGTTGGCGACTTCATCGAAGTTGCACGCCTCTGGATCCATGCACCCTTCCAAAGCCAATGTCACACCAATGGTTTGCACAAACACCGACGTGTTGCCACAGGCATCCGAGGCAGTGAATGTGCGTTGAATGACCATCTCCAAGCCATTGTAGCTCAGGGTGTCTTCCAACACTTCATATCCTGCCGCGTCGTCACATACGTCCGCCACCAAGGCCTCTGCGGCAGGCACCATTTCACCCGCAAGTTCATCCACTGCAATTGTGTTTTCAGTGGGGAACAAGAACAATGGAGCCTCAAGGTCGAGCACCGTGAACATCACTGTGTCCAAGAGGGTATTTCCCGCCGCATCAGTGGCTTGGTAAACCCTCGGACAGAGATAGCTCTGCAAGCATTCAAAGGGGTATTCGAAAGGACCGTCAACCACCCACTCCACATTCACAGGACCGCAATCGTCGGACGCCTCAGGCATCGTCAACGACGGATCGGGCATGGGGTCAGAACAGGACAAGGTGTCGTCTGCTGGGAAATACGTCCACACGGGCGCTTCCATGTCGACACAATCGTCCACCGCATCGCAAATGCCGTCCCCATCCACATCTCCCACCAGACATGTGCCCCCGCAATCAAAGCCGTCTTCTGCGTACGTGCAGGACCCATCGTCGACATCTGCGGCCGCGTCAAAATTGCACGCCGCCAAGTCGATGCAGCCCTCTGCCACGCCCTCACAGGAACCGTCATCGTAAACGGCAGACGGGTCATAATTCGTGGCCAAATCATTGGTGCAACCGCAGGCGTTGTCGGTGGAATTGGATGCGCTCGACCCTTGGACTTGAACCGCGCGCAACTCCGCACCAGAGGAGGTTCCTCCGACCAGCATTTGGGCTTGGAATTGAATGAACACGTCGCCAGCTGTCGTCAGTTGCCCAAGCCAAATTCGGCTTTCGCCATCCGCTGACGCACCTTGGATGCCATCGATGGTCCAACCGCCTCCCACCTCGTCGTTGAAAAGCAATCCTCCGCCCCCCTCGAACGCCGCCCACGTTGTCGGATTTCCGAGCAACGACAAATCCTGTTCGCCGTCTCCCAAGGTCAAATGAGAATCGTACGGACTTTCCTCATTTTGGAACCAAGTCCCTGTGGTCGTGATGACCAAAGGCGCACCAGCCTTGCCGAACACCGCGGTCAACACATCGTCTGGAGAATCGGCGTCGAGGAAGAGATGGTAGCAAGTCAGCCCCCCTTCCACATCCGTGGCAAAAGTCTCAAGCACCAAACCAGTGCCCTCTACGCCCCCTTCTGAACAGCTGCAGAAATCGCATTCTGTGGTGTTGGGCTCGAGGTAATTGCATGCGGCCAAATCCAAGCATCCGTCCTCAGAGTCGCACACGCCGTCGCCGTCCACATCCTCCATGCATCCGCCGCCACACACACCAACCGCATCCAACACGTTGCCCTCGCAATCGCAAGTTCCCTCGGCCAATCCAGGCCCATCACAAACGCCACAAAGGTCGAACTGCAGGCAGGAATCGTCGTCGTCGCTGGCGAGCTCGTTGTAGTTGCACGCCGCAGGATCAGTGCATCCGAACACGGGTCCAAATTCAGCGTCGTAAAACACGCCTTCTCCATTGAACGACACCGTACGAACCTCGTCCGTGCCCAATCCAAGAGGTCCCTCGGGCAAGACCTGGAAATTCAGCGTGCCAGCCACAGTCCCAGTGGTGGTGATTTGCATGATCAAGACCCGCATGGATTCGTCAGGAAAAGCGTTGGATGCGTCGTTCAACACAAACCAAACCGTGCCAATCTCTGAGTCGGCGCGCAACTCGTCGTTCCCATTCGACGTGAAAAATGCTTGAACACCTGGTTGGGCGTCGTCCACGGCCATTTGAGGGTCTGCCGCACCAAACACCCCCGACTCAGAAGCGGGTCCCGTCAGACCGACCGTCGCGTACGTGTCGTCTTGCAGCTCGGGAAACATGGAAAACAGCCCCGGCGTCAAGCCAACCGCACTCCAGAATCCATTCTCTAAAGCGTTGAACGCCCCTTCAGGAACCTCCACCACAAGTGGCTTGGTGCTGTTGCCAAACACAGCCGACATCCGATCTCCGGCCTCCATCATGTTGACGTAGAACCGGTAGGTCATGGCGTTCTCCACAACCACAGCGGGCGAAGCTTCCACCGTCAAACTGAAATCTGGAGAGGTGTTCTGCGCGTGGGACCATCCCGCCATCAACACGAAGAAAAAGGCGGATGTGACGGCCTTCGCAAGGCAAGAAAACTTGAAATCGGGCATGTGTGAATCGTTGACTGGCACACTGTACGTGAACCTGCGCAAAAAGTTCGAGAAGAATGGCTGAGCCTGCAATGTCTGGAACGGAAAAAGAAAAAGGGAAGGCCGGTGGCCTTCCCTTTCGAACGAGTTGTGACTGACGGGAGGTCAGTTCGTCTTGACAATTTGCACTGCAGTTGGCTGGCCTTGGGCCACCAACACGAGTTGGTACAATCCAGCTTCTGCTCCTGTCAAATCCAACGTCTCGCGGAACAACTGGCCTGCACCGACCCACTGTCCTTGGGTCAACATGCGGCCCTGCGCATCCAAGACATGGTAGTTTACAGCACCTTGGGTATGCCCAGCGATCTCCACAGCGTACAGGCCTTGCGACGGGTTGGGGAACACCGAGGCCACCACGCCAGCTGCAATTTCTTGAACTGAAGTGGTCAGGTTGAACGTCTCGTCTGCGCTGCAGCCGTTGGCGTCGGTCACTTCCACGATGTACACACCTGTGGAAATGCCTGACAAGTCCTGGTCTGTGGTTCCGCTGACACCTGGGCCAATCCACTCGTATTCATAGGGGGGCAAACCACCTGTGATGTTGATGTCGATGCTGCCCTCACCTGTGATGGCTCCCTCAGACACGATGCCCGAGATTTCGATGGCTGCAGGCTCAGACACGTTCGCTGTGACAGAACCGCTGCATCCAAATTCATCTTGCACGAAAAAGGTGTACGAGCCAGCAATGAGGTCGTCGAACACGTTGCCATCGGCAAAGTTGACCCCGTCGTCGCTGTACTGGAAAGCGCCGCTGCCGCCTTCGGCAGTCACCGTCACCTCACCGTCGTTTTCACCTGCGCACTCTGCGTCGATGACGGCAGTGCTGGCCACAATGGCCACACCTGGCTCCACCGTAACTGTGGCCGTGGACGAGCAATTGTTGCCGTCGGTCACCACCACATCGTAGTCACCTGGGGCCAAATCAGACGCGGACGTCCCGGTGGTCGCTTCTCCGTTGAAGACGTAAGTGTAGGCACCTTCACCGCCCACAGGAGCCCAGGACACCTGGCCGTCGTTGCCTCCAAAGCAAACCTCAGCCATGGCCATGGCGTTGACTTCGATGGCCTCAGGGCCAACCACCACACTTTCTGAAATGGTCGCCTGACACCCGTACACGTCCTGCGCAATCACAGTGTAAGTCCCCCCTGAGACGGTCAGAGGGCTGGGACCAAAGCTTACGCCATCGACAGAGTATTCAATCGTATTTGGAGCGTTGCCGCCCAGTCCCACCACGTAAATTGCTCCGTCTTCGCTGTCCGCACAGGTGGCATCCACGAAGCCCTGACCCCCAGGGGCGAGGCTCACAACGATGGGCGTAGGGCTTGTGATGGCGATGCTGTTGCTCGACTGCTGGATGCAACCGTTGCTGTCCGTCGCCCACACCGAGACGGTTTGGCCTGGGGCCAACCCTGTCCATGTGGTTTCCATGGTGGTGTTTTCAGGGTCGATCGACAGGAAGTAGGTGAAGTCACCTGTGCCTCCGGTGGCCGAAGCCACAGACAACTCGGCGTCCTCCTCTCCTGCGCACGAGACAGGCGCGGTCAGTTCAACAACCACCTCAATGGGCTCGGTCACAGGAACCACGACTTCCACACTGTCTCGACAACCCGCAGCGTCCTCCACGAACGCCATGTAGGTGCCCGCGAACAAGTTGCCGAAGTTGCCGAAGTTCAATCCTGTTTGGCTTCCAATGCTGTCCAAGTAGAAGTAGTCCGCACCCTGCGCACCCATCGCTTCCACAGCAATATCAGCATCCGCATCTCCGTGGCATGTGGGAGATGTGACGTTGGCCAGAGACAAATCCACGGTACAAGGAAGCACACACGAGAAGTCGTCGATGGTGGCGGCCGGATCGTACATGCCTTCACCCTCCTCGTTGCCTGTGGCCGCAGGGTTGGTGCATCCAAACAAATCTGCATCGTCCGAAGAGAACGTCAAGGTCTGCTTGATTTCTTCGTCTTGGTCACCCGCAGGGAAGACCTGCATGTTGAACACGCCGTACACGTCGCCCGTGCTCGTCAACTGCGCGAGCAGCACGCGGTTGTCCGCCCCACCGAAGGCCAAATCCTCCATGGCGCATTCTTCAAGGGTCGAAAGACACTGAAGCAGGTTGAACCACGACCCTCCAATGGGGTCGTTCACGACAAATCCGTCACCCGCGTTGAATGCGGCGAAGGCATCCACGAGGGTGGATGGGGTGTTCTGCACAGACGACCCCTCGTCGGAGTTGGAAATGCCAATGGTCAGCCAGCTGTCGTACTCCAAGGTTGGGAAAACGGAGAACAACGACGGCACCACGTTTTGGGCAAAATTGCCTGCGGTGGCGTCGTGGAAAAACGCGCCGTCCGTGCCCAGCATCAAGGGTGAGTCTTGGTTGCCGTAGACCGCCGAGATGAAATCGGTGCTCGACGTCACGTCGGCGTACACGCGGTACGTGGTGTGGCCGGCGAGCTCAGGGATGACCATGCCATCGTGCTCGACCACCGTCTCTACAGAGATTCCGGTGATTTGGGCGGTGGCGAGAACTGCAGTTCCCATGGCCACCGCGAGGGTGTACAATCGCTTCATGAAGAAGGTTTAGGTTGTGAATCAGTTTGTCGCAAATATACACGGAGGTTCGCCCTTGCTGCGGGAAGTTTTCAGCAAGCCACCCCTTCCTTTGAACATTGCACCTTGGCCAGACCAATTCTTCTCGTTCTCAAACAAAAAAAGCCCAGACCGAAGCCCAGGCTTTTTCCAAAGGGAGAATGGAGTCTTACTTGATCACCAAACGCTGAACGCCACGCGCACCCTCCTGCTCCACCACCACGTGGTAGAACCCTGCACGCAAGCCTTCCAGAGACAACTCGGTTTGGCCGTTCAAGACAAGGTTATCCCACACGCGCGCTGCGCGTCCTTGGACGTCGACAACACTTATTTGGGCGGCACCAGACAATCCTGCCACGACCACGCGTCCTTCTGCAGGGTTGGGGAACAACAACAAGGCCTGAGTCAAATCCTGGACGAATGCGTCGCTGCCTTCGCAGTCCGAGCAGGTGTTGAAGCACACCACGTCGAGCACCTCGTCCATGCCAGAACGGACATGACGGCGGTTGAACCCACCAAAGCCGTTGTCCACACCGCATCCTGCGAGGGTCCAGTTGGTGGTGTCGCCGTCCATGACGAACACCCCTGATTCCTCGATCACGCCCTTGTCGTTGGGGTGACCGATGCTGTACTTGTAATCGATGTTGGCGCCGCCAGAAATGTTCTCGGTGTGCTCCCACACGCCGTCGCCGTCGGCGTCGGTCATCTCAATGGCACCGCCTTGCCAACCTGTGAATCCACCCCACACAAAGACCACTTGGTCGGAGGTCAACTCCTGCTCAGCCATGTTCACACGGAACGTGATGTTGGCTGGGTCGGGGTCTGGGGTGCACGACTCACCTGGGCACGTGTTGAAGCACGCGGTGTAGGTGTTGTTCATGTCGTCGAACGTCGCGATGCGGTTGCCGCCGTTGTTGCAACCAGAGCCTTCCATGTTCTCTTCGTTGCCGTCCCATGCGTTGCTGTTGATGAACTTGAATTCGTGGGTGCCTGGAGGCACTTCCAAAGACACGCTCCAAGTGCCGTCGCCGTTGTCCATCAAAGGCGTCCCCGCAGGATCCCACCCCTGGAACGTACCTGCCAAGTGCACGCCTTCAGGCGAGACGCTTGACACCACTGTCATGTCGGCCGTGAAGGTGACCACCAAGGGAGCCACGCATGCCGAGCATGAGTTGAAGCAGTAAGCTCCTCCAGTGGCGTCAGCCGCGAGCAAGATGTTCTCGCTGTCGAGCGTCAAAACTCGGTTATTGAAGGCGTCTTCGCCACATGCGCCGTCGATAACCTCAAAGAGGTCTGTCCAGGCGTTGCCGTTGATGAACTTGAACTGAATTTCAGACAAGCCGGTGGCGTCGAAAGACTGCACGGTTTCGTACACCATGTCGCCATCGGGGTCCATCAACTCTGTGGCAGCGGGATCCCAATCCTGAAATTCGCCTGC
>JBMZAB010000060.1:0-7653 GCA_049610985.1 Flavobacteriales bacterium
CGGCAAAGGTAGGTCGTCTTTTTAAACCACCAAGGCTTTGGTGGTTTTTTTTTCGCCCATCTAAGTCGTTCGATTTGTCAAAGATTGTTTTGCTTTCCTTCGAAAGCGGCCGCAAAGGTAGTCAACCTAATTCATCCACCAAACGTTGATGAATTTTTTTTGGCTGCCTCTCCAACCGTCTGTCAAAAGTGACTTGCCTTCCGTTGAAAGCGGGCGCAAAGATACCGGGTCTTTCTGCCCCACCAAAAGAACACTCAGTTTTTTTCAGCCTTTTGTTGGACCAGAAAACTCAAGTCGCTGAACAGATGAGACATAGCCTTGGAGTCCGTGCCGTCGTAAAAGCCACGAAGGCGCCCTTGGTCGTCCACGAGCACGATGTTCTCCGTGTGCACGAAGTCCTGAAATCCGCCGTCTCCTTCATCCAAGCAGCTGAAGTACGACCTACGGGCCAGCTTGTAAATGTCCGTTTTCGGCCCCGTCAGGAACCACCAGAGGTCGGGATTGGCTGCTTGTTTGTTGGCATAAGCCTGAAGGACGGACACGCTGTCGGCTTGAGGGGTGACGCTGTGGCTCATGATTTGAACGGGCCAAGAGGGCTCGATGCGGTCGTGAATCCGCTTGAGGTTGGCTGTCATCTTGGGACAAATGGTGGCGCAACGGGTGAAGAAGAAGTCGACCACGAGGATTTGGCCCTGCACATCGGCGCGCCGAACAGTGTCCCCCTCTTGGTTGACCAATTCAAAGTCGAGGATGCGATGCGACTCCTGCCTCAACGCTTGCGGATCCACCAACGCCGGATTGAGGTCGGCCGGCTCGTACACCGGGAGATCGTGAGCCTCTCGGAAGTACATGAAGTACGCCACGAGGACGGCAGCCGTGAAAATGCCGAAAAAAGACGCAATGCGGATCATGGTGCAATGGGCGTTTGGGAGGAATGCAACAGCTTTCCATCCACGTAGGTTTGAAGCACCTTGGAAGAAAGCACCTCGTGCGGATCGTCCAACAAAAGCCAATCTCGATCCACCACCACAAAATCAGCGCGCTTGCCAGGCTCCAACGAGCCCACCTCTGCCTCCATGCGCGAGGCAAGCGCCGCCCAAAGGGTCATGCCCAGCAGGCTTTGTTCAGGCGTGAGGGCTTGATCGAGGTGGAAACCCTCCTTGGGGGAGCGTTGGGCATCCTGTCGAGCCACCGCCGCCAAATGCGTTTTGCGCGGGTCGATGTCCTCCACCGGAAAATCGGTGCCCAACGGCAACATGCCCAGCTGACCGTGGAGGTCTTGGTAGGCGTACGCCCGACGAATCCGCGCCCGGCCCAACCGCTCCCCCGCCCAGTACATGTCCGACGTGGCGTGGGTCGGCTGCACAGAAGGAATCACCGCGTTCATGCCAAACTTGGAGAGGTCGTCAGGATGGATCACCTGGGCGTGCTCCATGCGCCAGCGCAAATCGTTGGGCCCACCAAGGAGTTCGCCGTACATGTTCAGCACAAGCCGGGCCGCACTGTCTCCGATGGCATGGGTCGCGGCTTGGAAACCCGCGTCAAGCACTTCGGCCAACTGACCCCGGTACACGTCGGGATCCTGCAGCAACAACCCACGGTGACCGGGTCGGTCGTCGTACGGTTGAAGCAGCGCCGCCCCTCTCGACCCCAATGCACCGTCCATGTAGAACTTGAACGACTCGGCCACCAGCTTGTCTGTGCGCAGACCGCCGTGGGTCACCATGGAGTCGAGGTTGGCCCGTGTCGGGTTGGCCATGGTGACCACACGGAGATTCAAATCGCCTGTTTGGTGCAACGAATCCAGGAGCAAGATGTCTGCCCAATCCAATCCAGCGTCCGTGACGGTGGTCAACCCGCAGGCCAGCAAGTTGCGCCCCGCCTTGGCCAAAGCCTGTTGCTTTTCGATCCGGCCTGGCTTGGGGATGCGTGCGAGCAAGGAATCGGCCGCCCCGTCGATCAACACGCCCGTGGGCGTGCCATCTGGCCTGCGGAGCACTTCGCCACCCGGAACCTCACCGACATCCCACATCGACGAAGCCTCCAGCGCCGCACGGTTGGCCAGCACGGCGTGGCCGTCGATCCGTTGCAAGACCACCGGGGTGTTGGGGTGCAAGCTGTCCAAGGGTTCGCGGTCAGGGAAGTCGCGGTTGACCCAGTCGTTTTGATCCCAACCTCGGCCTCGGATCCAACCCGACGCTGAAGGACTCGCCTCAGCCACAGCGCTCACCACCTCCTCGTAGGACTCGGTTCCCACCACATTCAAATGGGCCAAGCCCAGGGCGTACCCGAGCAGGTGACTGTGCGCGTCGATGAACCCTGGATACACCGTCGCCCCCATGACGTCCACCACACAAGCGCCACGGTGGGCGTTGAGCACCTCTTGCTCTTTGCCAAGCGCCACAACCCATCCATCTTTCACGGCCATGGCTTGGGCGGTTGTGCCGCGGCCATCCATGGCCACGATGTGCGCGTTGCGGACGACCAGGTCGGCCGTGTCGCCGCCGCAACCCAACACCAAGGCCCAGCAAAGGGCCGCGGCGCTTCCGAATTTGAATCTCATGAAGGTTGTTTGTTCCAATGGTGTGCACTTGCTTGGGCGGTGGGCATGATGACCATGTCATTGATGCACACGTGCCCAGGGCGTGAAAGCACGAATTCAACGGCTTCTGCGATGTCATGCGCCACAAGCGGGTCGTATCCTTGGTACACCGCCTCAGCAGCTTGGACATCTCCTTTGAACCGCACCATGCTGAATTCCGTCTCGGCCGCGCCTGGACAGATTTGACTCACCCCGATGCCTCGGTCCACGAGGTCAATTCTCATGGCTTGGCTCAATGCGTCCACCGCGTGCTTGGACGCGCAATACACATTTCCTCCAGTGTACACTTGTTTGCCTGCGATGCTTCCCATGTTCACCATCCGCGAGCCAGCATACATATAAGGTACACATGCTCGAGCCAAAAAAAGGAGGCCTTTGACGTTTGTATCCAGCATGCGCGACCAGTCGTCGTCGAGGCCTTCGTCAAAAGGCCCCTTCCCCACGGCCAGGCCCGCGTTGTTCACCAGCGCACGAAGCTTGCAATCCGAATCGCCCGAACCCAGCCCTGCGGCGTTCATCAATTTGGCGACACCTTCGTCGGTGGCTTCTCGGTCGCGGACATCCCATGCGGCGATGTGCGCTTCAGCGCCGGCCGCGCGGCACGCCTCTGAGACACGTTCAAGTCTGGCTTGCCGGCGACCCGCCAACAAGATGTTCCACCCGGACGCCGACAGCGTCAAAGCCGTGGCTTCCCCGAATCCGGACGTCGCCCCGGAAATGAGCACCCAGGGTTTGGGGCCATTCGTTGCTTGGTTCATTGGGAAGGCCGTTTGTGTTGGTCCGACTTCTTGCCCTTGTACATCTGGAAGCCCACCCATTTGCAAGGCAGCGCGCCGTTGTAAACTGGGATGCGCTTGTGGGGCCGGAGACCCACCCGTTTCAACGCTTCCTCGTTGGAGCTTATCACCCAAGCTTCAAAGCCCGCCCAGTTGAATTTCAACCGGTCACCGATGCCTTCGTACATGCCCACCACGTCCCCGGGATCCAGGCGCTCTCCGTAGGGAGGATTCATCACCACCACCCCCAATTCTGTGGGAGGACGCAGGTTGAAAAAGTCGGCTTGACTCACTTTCACCATGCCGTCCACATCCGCTTCTTCCAGGCTGTGCCGGGTCTGACGGATGGCGCCAGGGTGGTTGTCGGAGGCCCAAATCAAGGTCTCCACAGGCTCGACGCCGTGCATGGACTCGTCGCGGACTTCACGCCAAGCACCCGCATCAAAGTCGCTCCACTTCATGAAGGCGAACTGCCGACGTCCCGCTTGCACGGGCAAACCCGACGCCCAGAGCGCCGCCTCCGTAGAAAACGTGCCCGAACCGCACATGGGGTCGATGAGCGGCGTCCCTGGGCGCCACCCGCTCAAGGCCAGCAAACCCGCGGCGAGAACCTCGTTCAGGGGCGCCTTGGCTTTGGGTGGGCGGTAGCCACGGTGAGAAAGGGGCGCACCGGTGGCGTCCACACTCAAGGTCACTCTGTTTCCTGCGATGTGCAGATGGAGCCTCACGTCAGGGCGCACCCGGTCGATGCTCGGCCGTTGCCCTGTTTTGCCTCGAAACCGGTCCACCACCGCGTCCTTCAAGCGCAGTGCCGCAAAATGGTCGTGCGTGAACACCTCCGAGTGCACAGTCGCATCCACCACGAAGGTGCCGTCCACAGGAATCAGATCTTCCCACGCGAAACGGGCGCTTTGGCGGTAGAGGTCGTCCGGGTTTTTGGCATTGAATTCGGTGAGGTGCCGCAAGACACGCAGCACGAACCGGCTGTGCAAACAGAGGTGGTACATCGCCTTAAGGTCCGCCTCACAAGACACGCCCCGCCTGCCGACCACCACCTCTGTGGCGCCGGCCTCGTTCATGTCCTGGGCCACCAAATCTTCGAGGCCGGCCAAGGTTTTGGCATGAAGTTTCATCCGCCTTTTCGTTTCGTCCTGAAGCCCTGCTTTTCCAAATGCAACACCACCTTGTCACGGTGGTCTCCTTGGATCAAAATGCATCCGTCTTTCACCGAGCCGCCCACGCCACAAAGCTGCTTCAGACGCTTGCCCAAATCGAGCAATTCCACGGCTGGCCCGTCAAAATCCTCCACCAACGTCACAGGCTTGCCGGCGCGCTGCTTGCGATCCAAGCTGACGTACAAGGTGGCGGCCCTCTCCACCGACCAGGCCTCGCCCTCCTCCTCTTCCACGTCCCACGAAAAACCGGGATTGGTGCTGAACACCATGCCGTCTGACTCCGTGCGGATGCGACCTTGTTTGCGTTTGCCCATGGCCGTCGAAGGTACGCACGGTCCGCGGGTCCGTGATAGTTTTGTGGCATGTCCAAACGACGAGGCAAACCACCCCGCATTCCTCAACTCGGTGCCCACGGCCTGGACGACGCACTGCACAACTACGCCACGGAATGGTCTTCTTCTGAACCTGAAGGGTTGGCGGCACTGCGCCGCGCCACGTGGACCCAGACCGTGAAACCGCAAATGCTCTGCGACGAACTGCAGGGCCGACTTTTGGCCTCTGTCTCTCGCATGGTTGCGCCCAAGCGCGTCCTGGAATTGGGCACCTTCACAGGATACGCCACCGCCTGCCTCGCGGAAGGCCTCGCCCCAGAAGGCCGCCTCGACACCGTGGACATCGACGACGAGTTGCACGACCTGCACGACGCGTACTGGCCTCAACTTGGCTGTGCAGACCGCATCCGCAGACACGTGGGCCAGGCGTTGAACGTGTTGAAATCGGACATCTTGTTCCAACAAGACCAAACTTTGTTTGACCTCGTGTTCATCGACGCGGACAAAGCCAACCAGCGCGCTTACGTGGACTGGGCCATCGACCACGTACTCGACGGGGGGTGGATTTTGGTGGACAACGTGCTCTGGTGGGGCGACGTGGTCAGGGTGGCCGCCGGCAACTCAGACGATCCTCAAGCGATGCGCATCCACGAATTGAATGCGCACATGAAAGGCCATCCGGCGTTGGACAACGTGTTGTTGCCCCTGCGAGATGGCCTTCACATGGCGCGGCGGGTGCCGCGGTGAATGGAAGCTTAAGCCAGCACGTCGGCGACGGCATCGGCGGCCTCCTTCAACAAGATGGCACTGCGCACTTCCAGTCCTGATTCATCGATGATGGCCTTGGCCTCTTCGGCGTTTGTGCCTTGAAGGCGCACAATGATTGGCACGTTGATGTCACTCATGTTCTTGCATGCGTCCACCACCCCCTGGGCGACGCGGTCGCAACGCACAATGCCGCCGAAGATGTTCACCAAAATGGCCTTCACCGCAGGGTCTTTGAGGATGATGCGGAATGCCTTCTCCACGCGTGCCGCATCGGCGGTGCCGCCCACATCCAAGAAGTTGGCAGGCTCTCCCCCGCTGAGCTTGATGATGTCCATGGTGGCCATGGCCAGTCCGGCACCGTTCACCATGCAGCCCACGTTGCCGTCGAGCTTCACGTAGTTGAGTCCGGCTTCGTCCGCTTCCACTTCTGTGGGATCCTCCTCAGTCTTGTCGCGCATCGCCGCGTAGTCCGGGTGACGGTACAACGCATTGCCGTCAAGGCTCACCTTCGAGTCCACCGCAATGATCTTGTCGTCCGACGTCTTCAACACGGGGTTGATTTCAAACATGGCCGCGTCACACCCCACGTAGGCGGCGTACAACGCCTGGGTGAATTTCACCATTTGCTTGAACCCTTGGCCGGAAAGGCCGAGGTTGAACGCAATGCGACGCGACTGAAAGCCTTGCAAGCCCACAGCAGGGTCGACTTCTTCTTTGAAGATCAAGTGTGGTGTCTTCTCGGCCACGGCCTCAATGTCCATGCCCCCTTCTGGGGAGTACATGATGATGTTCTTGCCAGACGCGCGGTCGAGCAGCACACTCATGTAGTATTCCTCTGGCTCGCTGTCGCCGGGGTAGTACACGTCCTCTGCGATGAGAATCTTGTTGACTTGCTTGCCTTGGGCGTTGGTTTGGGCGGTGACCAAGTGGCCACCCAAGATGCCCTGGGCCTTGTCCTTGACCTGGTCCAACCCCTTGGCCAAAACCACGCCGTGTGAACCGGTTTCTGTCACGGTGCCTTTCCCTCGCCCACCTGCGTGAATTTGGGCTTTCACGACAAACCACTCCGTGCCGGTTTCTTCTGCCAATGCGACCGCCGCGTCGTGGGCGGCTTCAGGGGTGTCAGCCACCTTTCCGCGTTGGATGGCCACGCCAAAAGATTGGAGGATGCTTTTGCCTTGGTACTCGTGGATGTTCATGTCCGTGGGGTTGTGAGAATCGGGCGCAAAGGTAGTAGCTTGGAGGCGTGATTCAAGCCACGAACATCGTCAAAAGCTATGGGGCGCTCGAGGTGCTTCGGGGCTTGGATTTGAAGGTGGAATCGGGAGAGGTTGTGGCGATTGTCGGGGCTTCCGGCGCTGGCAAATCCACGTTGCTCCAAATCCTGGGCACGTTGGACGTCCCCAACCAAGGGGAATTGCACATCGACGGCACGCCCGTGCACGGCATGTCCAGAAGCGCGCTTAGCCGGTTCCGCAATGAAAACCTGGGCTTTGTGTTTCAATCGCACCGGTTGCTCCCTGAATTCAACGCGGTGGAGAACGTGATGATGCCCGCTTGGATTTCTGGGCAATCCACCGACCAATCGACACCCCGAGCCGAGGCCTTGCTTCAAGAACTCGGGCTTGGGCACCGCTTCGCACACAACCCTTCTGAACTGTCTGGCGGTGAACAGCAACGCGTGGCCGTCGCAAGGGCACTCATGAACCGCCCCAAGGTGCTTTTGGCCGACGAGCCCTCAGGAAATCTGGATTCTGAAAACGCGGAGGCGTTGCACGACCTTTTCTTTCAGTTGCGAGACCGCTCAGGCCAAACCATCGTGCTGGTCACCCACAACGAGTCGCTGGCCGCCAGGGCCGACCGCACGTTGCGGATGGCCGACGGCCAATTCATTTGAACACGTCGCCCCGAAGGAACACCGCCGTGCCCGCAAGCTTGTCGTGCAAGGCCTGACGGTGCGGGGCCAACAACAACAAGGTGCCCACCGTCACCACCAGCCC
>JBMZAB010000061.1:0-7175 GCA_049610985.1 Flavobacteriales bacterium
AAGCGGTGAACGCGGACATCATTTTGGGCAACACCTACCACCTGCACCTCCGCCCAGGCACCGAGGTGTTGGAAGAGGGGGGGGGGCTCCACAAATTCATGAATTGGGATCGGCCGATTTTGACGGACAGCGGGGGGTACCAGGTGTTCAGTTTGGCTGAGAATCGGAAAATCACAGAGGAAGGAGCCACGTTCCGCAGCCACATCGATGGGAGCAAGCACTTGTTCTCGCCGGAGAAGGTGATGGACATTCAGCGGAGCATCGGGGCGGACATTGTGATGGCCTTCGACGAGTGCCCGCCCTACCCGTCCACGCGGGAGTACGCCAAGAACAGCATGGAGCTGACCCACCGTTGGTTGCACCGTTGTGTGAAGCGCATGAAAGAGACCGAGCCGCTGTACGGCCACGAGCAGGCGCTGTTTCCCATTGTGCAAGGGTCGACATACCCAGATTTGCGACGTGCGTCGGCGCACGCCGTGGCGGAGGTGCCTTCGTTGGGCTACGCGATCGGCGGCTTGAGCGTCGGCGAACCTCACGAGGACATGTACGCCATGTGCGAGGAGGTATGTGCGATTTTGCCGGAAGATGCGCCACGTTACATGATGGGCGTCGGCACGCCCGTGAACATCCTGGAGAACATCGCCTTGGGGGTGGACATGTTCGATTGCGTCATGCCCACACGGAATGCTCGGACAGGGACGTTCTACACGTGGAACGGCATCATGAACATGAAGAACGCCAAATGGAAAACCGACACCAGCCCCCTCGACCCGAGCGGCTCGGCCCCGGTGGACCAGATGTACAGCAAGGCTTACGTCCGGCACTTGTTCCACGCCAACGAGCTCTTGGCTTTGTACATCGGCTCGGTGCACAACCTGTGCTTCTACCTCGACCTGGTGCGTGAGGCACGGAAGCAGATCCAAGCCGGCACCTTCCGTCCATGGAAGGACAAGATGGTGGTGCAACTGGCCCAGCGCGTGTGACATGAAACGACTTGACCGCTACATCGTGGGAAAGTTCCTCGGCACGTTTGGGTTCATGCTGGGTGTGTTCTGCATGGTTGTCGTGGTCTTCGATTTGATGGAGAGCGTCAGCCGACTGGTGGAGCACAATGCGCCGCTGGGGGATGCGGCGCTGTACTACCTGAACGTGTGCTTCCACTTCGCCTCGTTGCTGAGTGGGTTCATCGTGTTTCTGACCATCATATGGTTCACGAGTCGCTTGGCCCAAAACAGCGAAATCGTCGCCATGCTTGCCGGAGGCATGCCTTTCAAACGCTTGTTCCGCCCGTATTTCATGGCGTCGGGACTGCTCATGGTGCTTGCGCTGGTGCTCGCTCACGTGATTGTGCCCAAGGCCAACGAGCAAAAATTGGCTTTTGAAGAAAGCTTCGTGAAGACCACAGTGCACGTTCAGGACCGCAACCTCTACCGGGAGGTGGAACCGGGTACGGTGGTGTACTTCCGCAGCGTCAATTACAGCCGGGCCACAGGGTACAAGCTGCAACTGGAACAGTGGAACGGACCTGAACTTCAACAGCGGCTCCTGGCTGCGAAGGCGACCTACATGGCCAAGGACAGCACGTGGCGCTTGGTGAACGCGAGCGTTCGTGACTTCAACCCCGACGGCAGCCAACGCCACCGCTTCCTGTCCCGGATGGACACCGCCCTGACCATGCGCATCGACGATTTTGCGGAGCGCAAGGAGGTGGTGGAAACCATGCCCACGTGGACGTTGAGGAAGCACATCGACGAGGTGCGCTTGCGCGGGGCGGACACTGCGAATTTGGAATTGACCCTCCACAGCCGCACGGCCAACGCCGCGGCCATTCTGGTGCTGACCCTCATAGGGGTGAGCATTGCGGCGCGTCGGATGCGCGGGGGCATGGGGCTTCACTTGTTTGCGGCCGTGCTGATCGGGTTCACCTACGTGTTCGCGTCGAAGGTCATCACCGTGTGGGCCGCGGCCGTGGCGGTGCCGCCTTGGTTCCCGCTGAACGAGCAAGGCATCCGGTTCGTGGCGGCGTGGTTGCCCAACGTGCTTTTTGCAGGCTTGGGCGGATGGCTTTACGCCCGGGCGCCCAAGTGAAGTGACGCCGCCTGGCCTTGACGTATTTTGGAGGCATGTCGTGGAAGTCGTTCATCGGATTGACCCTCGGGCTGGTGTGGGCCGAGCTCGCCCAGGCCCAAACCTTGCTGCCGACGTGGGTGGACGACATCGCACCCATTGTGCACACGCACTGCGCGCATTGCCACCACAACGGAGGGGCAGGGCCTTTTCCGCTGATGACCTACGAGGACGTGTTCTTCACGGCCAACATGGACGTGCACGTGATGCAGGAAGGGGAAATGCCCCCATGGCCGGCAGATCCGGCGTACCGCCATTTTGTGGGGGAGAACGTCCTGAGCGACACGGATGTGGCGTTGTTCACTGAGTGGTACAACACCGGCATGGCCTACGGCGACGAATCGGTGGAGGTGGAGTTGCCGTCGTTTGGGCCGGAGGGGTCGCTGCTGGAGAGTGTGGACTTCGTGGCCAATTTCCAGGCCTACACCTTGCCGTCCAATGCGGAGGAGTACCGATGGTTTGTGGTGCCCACCGACTTTGACGAGACGCGGTACATCCAGGCTGTGGAGGTTGTGCCGGGCTTGCCGGCGGCCGTGCACCACGCCGACATTTTCGTGGACGTCACAGGCCAGTCTGCAGAATTGGACGCCGCGGACCCGTTGCCGGGCTTCAATGGAAGCACCGGCTGGCCGACGAACACCACGTACATCAACGCTTGGCAGCCTGGCGCCTTGCCCGCACGTTACCCGGACGGGTGGGGGATCCCGGTGCCGCCTGGCGCCGACTTGGTCATCGAGATCCACTACGGCCCTGATTTCGCCGGGCAGGTTGACGAGACGGTCATGAACCTTGAATGGGTGGACGAGCTGGAGGAGAACATCCGGACCATCTCAGTGGGGTGGCTTTTGGGCAACGGGGCGATGACGGATGGTCCTTTGGTCATCCCGCCTGACGAGATCACCACGTTCCATCAGGAAGCTGTCGTGTTCAATGCAGACCAAAGCTTGCTCAGCATCTGTCCCCACATGCACCTGCTGGGCAAATCGTACAAGGTGTGGATGGAGACGCCGGCCGGGGACAGCATTCCCTTGATCGACATTCCCCATTGGGATTTTGAGTGGCAGTTCTACTACCGGTTCCTCAGTCCGGTTCATGTGCCGGCAGGCACGGTGTTCAAGACGGAAGGCGTCTACGACAACACGGTGTGGAATCCCCTGAACCCCAACGACCCACCTCAAGAAGTGACCTACGGGTCTTTGACCACCGACGAGATGTTCTTGGTCTACTTCATTTGGGCCGCGTACCAGGAAGGGGACGAGGAGTTGGTGTTTGGGACGGTGGAAGACCCTGCGACAGCTGTGGCTGAACCGCCTCGGGCCGAAGGACTGGACGTTCAAGTTTCCCCCAACCCGGCTCGGGGCATGGTTCACGTGCATTGGGATGGTTCGACGCCGGTGCAATCCGTGGTGCGTGCCCGACAAGGCGGGGTCGTGTGGACGGGGGAGTTGACCCCTGGCGCGAACGTTCTGCCTGCCCAGGGATGGTCGGAAGGGATCTATTTGCTTTCCACGCAAGGGGCCAACCAGCAGCGGGCCCAGACCGTGTTCATGCTCACGCGCTGAGCGGCCCCACGAATTGGGCGCCACATGCGGTCCCGGCCGCTCTGGCCAGGGTTTCATCGTGAAACAGCCCAAACACCGTCGAGCCGCTTCCAGTCATCTGCACGTACGATGCCTCGGCGTTGCGCAGGGCTTGCATCAGGTCGCCAATGGCCGGGTGACGCTCGACCGCGCCAGATTCAAAGTCGTTCCGAATGAGGGTGTGCCACTGCACAACGGGGGTGGTGGCCAATTGGTCCCAAGGGGTGGTTCTGTCCGTGGGCGTGAGTCCGCCAAACGCTTCGGCGGTGGAGATGTGGATGCCTGGGTTGGCGACCACGACCCAAACTCCATCTAAGGGCAAGTCGAAGCCCAAGGGGGCGACGTGTTCCCCGCGGCCTGTCACCATGGCGGGTGCGCTGTCCACGAAGAAGGGACAATCGCTTCCGAGTTCCGCCGCATGGGCAAGCAGGGTATCCTGGGACAAGCTGAGTTCGCAGACATCGTTGATGGCCAGAAGCGCATGCGTGCCGTCCGAGCTTCCGCCGCCCATGCCGCCGCCCATGGGCAGGTTTTTGCGCAGGTGCAGGTGCAAGCCAGGCAGGTCGTGCTGTTTGGCCAGGATGCGGTGGGCTTTCACGACCAGGTTGTCTTCCGAAGCTCCTGGGATGGGCAGCCCCGTGAAGGTGGTCTTCATGTCGCCTGCCGCCACGTGGGGGTCGACGACCACTTCCAAAATGTCTGTCCAGGCCAACGGAAGGAAGATGCTTTCCAACGCGTGGTATCCATCCGGGCGTTTGCCGAGGACGTCGAGCCCGAGGTTGATTTTGGCAGGGGGGAAGAGGACCATGGCCGAGGTCAGTCCATATATCCGAAGCGCTTGAGCTTGCGCTCGTCGTCGCGCCAGTTCTTGTCCACGCGGACGTACAGGTCCAAGAAGACCTTCTTGCCAAGGAAGGATTCGATGTCCTTCCGAGAGTCCATGCCCACGCGCTTGATCATGCGACCTTGGGCGCCGACCACGATGTGCTTTTGGGACTCGCGCGCGACGTGGATCTCGGCGCGGATGCGTGTGATGTCGGGGGTGTCTTCGTAGGCCTCCACCACGACTTCGCAGCTGTAGGGAATCTCCTGCTTGTAGTGCGTCAGGATTTTCTCCCGGACGATTTCCGACACGAAGAAGCGCATGGGCTTGTCGGTCAATTCGTCCTTGGGGAAGAAGGGCTGGCCTTCTGGCAGCTGCTGCACGATGCGCTCGAGCAGGGTGTCCACGTTGAAGTTGTGGAGCGCGCTGATGGGGACCACCGAGGCGCGGGGGAGTTTCGCGGCCCAAGCGTCGAGCTTGGCTTCGACGGCGGTTTGGTCTGTCGCGAGGTCAATCTTGTTGACCAGCACAAACGTCGGCACGTCCATCGCTGCAATCTTCTCCAGGGTTTCCGGGTGCGCCATGCCTTGCTCGTTCACGTCGGTCACGACGAGGAGCACGTCGGCGTCCTGCAACGCCGTTTTGACAAACTTCATCATGCCCTCCTGCAACTTGTAGGCGGGGTCGAGCACGCCGGGGGTGTCGCTGTAGACGATTTGGTAGTCGTCTTCGTTGACGATGCCCATGATGCGGTGGCGCGTGGTTTGGGCCTTGGCGTTGATGATGCTCAAGCGCTCTCCCACCAACCTGTTCATCAACGTGCTTTTGCCGACGTTGGGCGAGCCCACGATGTTTACGAACCCCGCACGGTGGCCTTCTGGCACAGGTTGTGCGGAGGTGGCGTGGGGCATGGGAGGGAGGGGGGCGTTGTCAGACACGGCGGACATTTTCGAGGTCCAAAGGTACAGGTCCCCCCGGGAAAGCGCACGGAAACCGCCCCCGGCGCTTGCAGATGGAAAAACCTTGTTTACATTTGCGGTCCGCTGTCGCCGAGGTCATGACTCAGGCAAGAAGGCAACGGAACCTCATCGCGGGGTGGAGCAGTTGGTAGCTCGTCGGGCTCATAACCCGAAGGTCGCAGGTTCAAGTCCTGTCCCCGCTACTCCAAGCCCGGTGCACCCAGTGCATCGGGCTTTTCATTCCTCGAGCATGTCACGCTGTGGCGGGGCGCGGTGTCAGTAAGGACACGTTGAGCCGAGCACGCCCAACAGGGCGAGCAAATCAGGGACCGACACCGCGCCGTCGCCGTCGATGTCCTGGTCTTCACAGCCTGTCGTGCAACCAAAACTGGAGAGCAAGGCCAGCAAGTCCCCCACGTCGACGAGGTAATTCATGTTTAAGTCCGGGGGGCAGCTTGGCTCTGGGTTCAGTTCGCACGGCTGGGGGGAAGGGTCCATTTCCAGGACGCCGTTGCCCGTGAGGTGACGACCCGCAAGACCAGGATAGGCCGCGGCGTAGCGCTCCGCCCTGAACACTCCATTCACAATGGGGTTGTTGCCCTGCACAGTGGTCCCAAAGGTGCCCATGGGGTTCACATACCGCCAGACGATCTCGTGGTCCACGGTGACTTCCCTGACATCTCCAGATGCCCCCTCGGTGATGAGGATGTTGCCGTTGGGGAGTTGTTGGGCGCCAGAGGTGTTTTGGGAGAAAAAGGAAGCGTCCAAAGTGGCGGGGTACACCCAGTCGGCCCCCATCGGCCCCCACGAATTGTCGTCGTCCAACGTGTAGGTACCATTTTCGGTCAGGGGTGGGTTGATGATTTCCACCGAGCTGAACAAGCCCGCCGGCCGGTCGTTTCCGTTGGAGAACACCATGATTCGGCCGTCGTCGAGCCATCGCGCGTCGTGCTGGTTGAACCACGCTTGGTCGTCAAGGGTGCCACGGTTGTAGGAGGCGGGGTTGCCCCATCGGTACAGCAAGTCTCCTGCGTCGGTGGACGTCAACTCGGCCGGGACGCTGTGGTCCAGGATCCAGAGTTCGCTGAAATCTCTTGAGCTGATCATGATTTGGTCGAGCTCGGGGTGGTAGGCCACGGAGTTCACGTGCAGCCAGTCGGGGTCGTCGGCAAACGCCTGGTAATTCACATCCAATTTCCCAGGGTGCTGGTCAGGGCTCCCGAACGACGGTCGGTCGGGATCGAAGGACTGCACGAGGTGATTGATGGCTTCCCAGGACCACACAATGGCCTCCTCTTGTGGGGCTTCAGGGTCGATTTCCACAATCCACGTTCCCCAGACATTCTGTGAGGTGAGGGCCGGGTCGCGGCCTTCCGACACCCAACGCTCACCGGGATAGCTGCGCCACAACAACGCCAAGATGTGTCCGTTGGGCATGACGGCAAAGTCGTGGTGCTGGCATGCTGTGTCGCTCGAAAGCTGCATGCTCCACTCCAAGTCTCCATCCCAGTTGAATCGCTCCAGAATGCCTCCAGTCCCCCCAGCCGTGAACACGGAGTTGTCAATTTTTCCGGCCCGAATCAAGTCGCCGTTGGGCATCAAATACGCCATGAGTCCCGCCTTGTAGGCGCTCTCCCATTGGTGGACCTGTTCCCCACAGTTGTTGATGAGGTACGTCGTGGTCAA
>JBMZAB010000062.1:0-6752 GCA_049610985.1 Flavobacteriales bacterium
AGGTTGCCATTGACAAGGATTCCCCCAGTTTCTGGAACGCCTTGGGCATCCACTTCAAAGGCGAGTGTGTACGTGTTTGTGGCTGGATCGCATTCGGAAGCGGTAGCCGTGACCTCATTGATGAGGCAAGGGAAGGCCTCGCCACTCCAGGTGTCCACCCCATAGTTCCCATTTCCTTCGTACGAGTAGGGAGGGAGGGCTTGGATGTAAGAGTTGTTCCCGGTGGGCCAAATGCCTGCCAATTCGTCGTAGACCTCGAAATACAGAGGCGAGCCATTTGGGCCCCACTGCACATAGTCATGTGCGCTGTTGGTCGGGAGGAAGAGCATGAGCCAATCGCCGGCAAGGCCGGACGCCCAAGACAATTGAAATTCCTCTCCAGGCCCAACCTCGGTGTTCTGTCCAGGGGCAATCAATTCGGTCAGCTGATGGTAGGGCTCGGTGGCGGACAAAACTCCCCATCCGCTGATGTCTGCTGGACAATCGGCAACATTCCGAATGCGCAAGATGTTGGCCTCTGGATCGACAAATGAGAAGCGAAGATTGCCGCAACACGGATCACGTCGGGTGTACGCATCCGGAACACTCAACGCGCAGCCTTCTTCGGTTGTGAAAAAAGCCGTCACGTCCACGCTTTCCCCGTTGGCCGGTTCGCCGACAATGGTGATGGCCTGCGGGCTGAAATTGAAGCCCCAATTCGCACCATTCACATTGATGAAGCCATCTGCAGGCGGGTACTCGAAAGACACAAAGATTTGCTGGGTGTACAATCCCGTGACGGGGTCGCATGCCATTTGGTTGCCGGGTGTGATGCCGGTGATGGCACACTCAGGCGGGGTGTATTCTTCACAGAACGTGTAGCAGCCCGCACCTTCAATGCCAGGTTCCAAGGCATAGGTTTCCACCAGGGGATGGAAGACAAGCGTCTTACCCGTAGATGTGGTGTGACAGTAGCTCATGATGGTTCCAGATCCCACTGAGGGGCCGTTGGAGCAGCCGCCTTCTGCAGAAGCGCAATTGTCGATGGCACCTCCAGGCCACCCGCACCAATGGGTGTGGTTGGCCCCGAAGTTGTGACCGAGCTCGTGCGACACCACGTCGAGGTTCCAGGAGTAGCTGTTGATGTTGTAATTGGTGGTGTTCGTCAAGTTGGCGCTGAAGCCATAGGCGAACGAACCGCAATTCACGTCGAGCCAAGCAATGCCTCCTGTGCCGGTGTTGGTTCGCTTGGAGATGAGGTGCGTCATGTCCCGTTGCACGGAGTTCAAAGCACTGTTGGTTTGCCACGTGTTTCGGAAGCTGTCCAACATGGCCCCGGCATCTCCAACATACGCGCTCATGGGGTCGCTGCTCTGCCAGATGTGGATGTACGAGGCCTGCAGCAAAGCCAATCCGTTCAGTTCCTGGGTGTAAATGGCCTCGACCCCCGCCATCATGGCAAGTGCCCATTCCGTGGCGTTGTCCACGTTGCTGAAGGTGGACCAAGTGAAGAAGTCCAAATCAAGCGCAATCTCCACGCATCCGCCGTCCATCCGTTCAGCCGTCGACTTTCGTTTACGGTCTGAACGAACCGGCAACTTGTCCGAGTCCACGACGCCACACTCAAAAGGTTCGTGGTGACGGAGTTGGTTCATGTCGGCAAGCACGTATCGATGTCCCGTCTTGTGCATGACGTCAAATTGCCGTCCATCTTGGTGAAAAGAACCGACAACGTGGTCGTGCATCAGGGTCAGGCTGCCCACCGCCTTGCCATCAATCGCCACCCGGAAGGATTGCAGCTTTGGCACGTATTGGAGTTCTTCGAAACCACGCTCCGATGTCAACCCTACTGTGACGATTTCGGGGTGCGCGAAGAAGCGCGTCATTTCGAGGTGCCACGAGGAGATGTTGTGCTCCGCTTGAAATTCAGGTGGGCAGGGTAGATCCAACGTCCACGATCCGAGATTCTTGTTGCGAAGCGCTGCGTGCACCACGGGGCGCATGTCCAAGACCACACCCGCAGACACATCGACAAGGGTTTCTTGAAGCATTCGTGACGCGTCGATGTCGTCAACCTGTCGGAACAAGGTCGATTCTTGGGCCAAGGCCTGCCCCAAACCCAGAATCAGACATGCACCCAATGACAACAGGGACTTGCTCAAGGAGGTGTTTTTTTCGTTCATCATTCACAGGTTTGGCCAAAGGCAGAAAGGACCAACAACACGTCTGCCACAGAGATGGCGTCATCTTCATCCACGTCGTACTCACAAGCTTCCAGGCATCCGAAGCTTGACAGCAGGGCCAAGACATCCGCCACGGTGATGGCGCCGTCGTTGTTGACGTCTTCAGGGCAAACAACCTCTTCCTCGTCGGCATCGATGACGCCGTTGCAGTTGTTGTCGATGCCGATGGCGGTTCCTGGTGCCCCTGGATACATGGTGCTGTTGGCGTCGTTGCAGTCGCCATCCAGGATCACGGTCCCGGCAGGGGCCACCGACCCACAGAAGTACTGCGCAAAGAATTGTCCATATCCGTCACCGTCACCGTCGAAGTAGGCCGGGGTGCCGAGGTCGCAGGAACCGTCATCCACCTCGACAGAGCTGTCGTAATTGCATGCTTCAGGGTTGGTGCAGCCCCCTTCTGTTGGAGGTCCAGTGCAAACACCGGACAGGGTCACGTTGAAGTCGTAATTCACCCCGCCAGAGCTGGTCCATCCATTGATCACATTCAACTGCCAGAGTCCATCACCGCCCATGCCCAAATCGTCCACATCGATGGAGTGGGTGAACGTTCCTGAACCTGAAACATTCCAACCAGAAGGCCACGCGAATGAGCCCAAAGTGCAAGAACTGGACACATTGTACCCCCCCACTGCAAAGCATGAACCGTCAGGCGCACTGATTTCCATCAAGGCATCGCCTGCCCAGCTGCCGTCATTGGCTGAATTTGTCCAGTCCAACGTCACCTCAATGGCGGCCAAGTTGCCAGTGGCATCGAGGGTGCTGGAACTGCTTTGACCGGCACCCAAATCCGCAACCAGTGCAATGTCACTTGCACAATCACATGAATAGCCGGGAGGGGCATAGGTGCATGACCCGTCGTCCACAGGTGCACTCTGATCGTAGTTGCAAGCCGAGGGGTCCGTGCACCCTCCACAAGACTCGTTGTTGCCGCCACAGACACCACATTCGTCGACATCGTAAGCGCAAGAGCCGTCGTCTTCGATGGCATTCGCGTTGTAGTTGCACGCTGAGGCATCGGTGCATCCAATATCGCATGACGTGATTGTCGGCGCACATCCACCGAGGCAGGGTGCGTTGGTCAAGGATGGGAAAAACGCTTGTTGCTCTACAATCGGGTGAAATTCAAGGGTCTTGCCCACATTGAGGTGGCAATAACTCATGATGGTGCCAGAGCTTACACTTGGGCCGTTCGAACAAGAGCCCTCAGCATCGTAGCAGCCGTCAATGGCGCCTCCAGCTGAGCCGCTGGGATGGTCTGCTCCGCCATTCCATCCGCACCAATGCGTGTGGTTGGAGCCAAAGTTGTGCCCCAATTCGTGGGCAACAACGTCGAGGTTCCAAGAATAGGAGGGGAGAGGAATGAAGTCGCTGGCTGCACTCATGCCAGCGCTGAATCCGTATCCATAGCTGTTGCAAACGCCATCCAAATATGCGATTCCACCTGTCCCGGAGTCTCCTCGTCTCGTCATGAGATGCACAAAATCCCTTTGTTGCGCATTGAGATCACTGTCCGTCAGCCACGTTGATCGGAATGAGTCGAGCATGTTGCCTGCATCGTTTGAGATGTTGGCCCACGGCTCCGGCGTTTCCCAAACATTGACGTACGTCGCTTGGAGCGTGATGAGGTCGTTGAGCTCGTTGCGATAAATCAAATCCACCCCGGCCAACACACCGACAGCCCAATCTACAGCGGCATTGCAGTTGTTGCCGAATGTCCCGAATGTGTAGTTGTCCACGTCCAAGGCGATTTCAACACAATCAGGATTGGCATTTTCACGGACCAACGAACGCTGCATGCGGTCCATGCGGTTCATCCGGTTGTGCTGGTCCTGCACGGCGCAGGTGAAGGAGTTGGTGCCAGCACTTTGGGCGACATCGAATAGCACATAGTCTTGCACGAGGTCTTGGCTCCTCAAGTCGAGAACCTCAGGGGCGAGTTCCCACTGGTGTCCATCTAAAATCATTGTGGAAAGCACTCTGTTGCGGTGCACGACAAGCACCCCCGTGAAACCGTCTCCAGACACCGTGCTCCCGTTGGAGCTTACGGCGTGCTCAAGTTCATAGGTGTAAACCCCTGGGCAATAGGCCTCTTGCACACTGCCGTTGACCGTTTGGCGCCCGATGGAGAAGTCAGCCGAGAGGTTGCTGAACGCCACCCATTCAGTGATGACGGTTTCGCCATGGGGCATGGCCAACTCAATCCGGAGCGAGGACGGCCGTTCAGTGCGAATGCGGCTGAAAGTCGCCTCATTCAGGTGCAATCCCTGGGTGTCCTTTGCATCCAACGTGGCTGCGCGAGGTGCAGTTTTGGAGGCTTGGAAAAGCGACGATTGTGCTCCGGCAGTCATCGAAACGGCCAAGGCCAACATGGTGGTCAGTAAGAGGCGCATGGTTTGTGCTATTGGTTCGTCAATTTACGGCAATTCAGCAGGTTGTGGTTTGTTGTGGCTGGAAAGCCAATTTTGGGTCCTTCTGCGCACGTTCTCTTCCACATTGAACCAGAACAAATTGAAATCGCCTTCATGCCAATCCTCTCGGTCCAAGAGTTTCCCTCCAAGCATCTGAGGACGTGTGACTTCCAGCACACCATCCAGCGTCAATCGGCATTGAATTGTGCCGGACTTCGTGGGCCTAAAATTGGGCATCACCGCACCCAAATGCTCGTCCAGCGGACTCCACCCTTCTGACTTGTCCCATGTGATGGGATTGACGCACATGGGAGCTGAGTGGCCTTTCGCGAGCTTGGCGTTCAGCCATGTTGGACGATGGCCCTCGGCATAGGTCATCCAGGTGCACAGGCATCCCGTCTCTTCGGGCGTGCTGCAAAGCGGAATCGTCTCAAATTCCTCAGGGTACATGTCCATACCCGGCAGATAGGCCGCCACCAGCCGGTCTGCCAGCGCACCTTCCTCAAAGAACTCCTGAAGCAAGGTCCGGCCGTGATATGCGCCTTGGCTGTGTCCCGCGAGGACAATCGGCCGCCCCTGATTCCAATGGGTCAGATAGTGCTCAAACGCCGCTTTGACGTCGCTGTAGGCCACTTCTGCGGCGAGGTAACTCAACGAGTCGCCGAGGCTGAATATGCGAATGTGCGCCTGACGATACCGCGGTGCGTACAACCGACCGACCGAGGTGAAAATCGAGGCTTGGTGACGCACCGGCCATTCGTCGACCAGGTCATTCATGGAGGGATCCTCTGGCCCCACATTCCATGCCGCACCTTCCATGTACATCGTGGGGTGGATGTAGAACACGTCGACATCCTCTCGACGGTCTCGTCGGTCGTGCCACTTGCGCTTTTTGGTCCAAATTCGGTCTTGTCCTGTGGGGTCAAGTCCCGCGCACACCGTCCAAGCGTCAGGTTCCGTGTAAGCAGGAGGGGAGGGCACAGGTTCGAGTGTGGCAGACGGCGCCTGGGCAAGCGGGGCAAATGCTGGTCCCAAACCTGCGTAAACCCCTACAAATGCCGCAATTCTGATGGCTCTCACGACAAGACAACGACTTGACATCATAGATTGTTTGAATTGGGGTGGAGTGGTTGGTTATGAATGGTTCGTCAGGGGGGATTGGAGACTTTGTCGAAAAAACACACGCCTTCATCGAAAGTCCCTTTCCCTTCCTTCTGTACATTGACGGCGGTTTAAAAAAAAACGCAGAACAACATGTTCCAAATTAGCTCCGCGCACCGCTCAATCTTGGCGACACTTCTCACTTTTTGTGCAGGGTCGGTCGGTTTGTCTCAATACAACCTCACCATCGAGCAATCGGCACCAGCAGCTGCAACTACCCCAGGTACAGTTTACCGATTCTACGTCAACGCTCAGGACGATACAGACAAAATATCTGCGGTGTTTGGCAATGACCAGGACAACCTGATCATCACCACTCCCGCAGGCATCTACAACAATGCTTTCAACAGCTCATGGAATGCTTCTGGAATCAACCCAGCCTTGTTACCTGTATTTCCAGATTTGGCGGATGACAGTTACGCAACCATTGGACTGAGTGGACCAGCATCAGGGGTGCCAGGAGCTGAGGACCCCTCTCTGGTACAAGACAATGACTTAGTTACATCTGTAAGCGATTATTTTGTGACGGGCGGAACGGAATTGAGCGTCACCACCCTCACAGGCGCTTCTTGGTATGTACTCAACACAGCTTCCAACGCATTGCCAACGGACGGCCGTTGGCTTGTAGCCCAAATCACCACGGCAGGAGACTTGTCCGGGACTTTGAATGCGCAGATGTTTCCTCTGGGCGTAGGAGCCAATCAGATTCAGCAGTCTTGGGACTTCGCCGGCGGTGAAGTAATCTCTGCCTGCGACGGTGTGCTCGACGAGTGCGGTGTTTGTGATGGAGACAACTCCTCGTGCATCGACGAATGCGGTGTGTTGAACGGTCCTGGTGCCATCTACGAGTGTGGCTGTGCTGACACCCCTGAAGGCGATTGCGACTGTGATGGCAACGTTCTCGACGAATGCGGCGTGTGCGGCGGAACGGGCATTCCTGAGGGAGCTTGCGGCTGCGACG
>JBMZAB010000063.1:0-5939 GCA_049610985.1 Flavobacteriales bacterium
CGAGATCCACGACGGCGCGGTTTTGGAATTCCGTCCAGTACCCGTCCACCGAAAAATCTGCATCGCGAAACAACAACTTGAACTTGCTCGTGACGTTCAACCCTGCATTCCAGCCCTTTTCTGGCTCGAGCGCTTCGTTCACCTTCCACGTACGGTTGCTCGCCCAAACCCCCAACTCCTCCATCAACACATTGGGCGTACGGAACCCGGTCCCAGCCACCAATTTCAGCGACGTCTGCTCAGTCGCGCTCCACCGGGCATGCAAACGGGGCGTCACAATGGTCCCCCAAATGTTGTGCTGGTCGACGCGCAAGCCCGCCACAACCGAGGCGCGGGGATTGCCCGTCCACGTGGTCTCCAAAAAGGCCCCAGGCACGTGCTCGGTGCGCATCCACGTGGTGTCAGATGCATTGGTTTCTGTCGGCGACGCGTTCCACGTTCCAGACTCCAAAAAATCGTCGTACAGGTAGCTCACTCCTGCGCTGAACTGGCGGTCTTCCGACCCCAAGAACCCACTTCGCAACACGTTAGCTCGGAAGGTGTTTTGCTGCCCCTCGTAAAACCGGTTCCCAAACCCATGCCAGTGCCGATGGGTCGACGCCGTCCATTGGCTTCCCCATGATCGACCTTCTTGACCGGGCAACACGTATCCGACTTTGGCATTCACCTCGGCGCGCTGGATCTCGGTGCTCGCCACCCACGGCGTGGCCACGATGTCGCCAGGCACCATTCCGCCTTCCCGTTCCATGTCCACGGCCAAAAGCACAAACTCGGCACGCAACCCTCGATCACCCACAAAACGCCATTCGTTCCGAAACACCCCATCTTTTCGCAACGGCGTGTCCAAAAACCCGTCGCCATCCCCGCGACCGTCGCCGTCGAGGTCCGGTCCGTTTCGGTCGTTGATGCGTTGCCCGTACTCTCCGTGGGTCATGATTACGGTGTCCCATCGACGGCCCACGCCATGTCTGCTGACGTGGTTGAATTCCATTCGTCCAGACCCGCCAAGAAACAGGTTCAAGAAAAACGGTTCGGCGGTTTCAGGGTTTCGATGGGCCACGTTGATTTGGCCCGTCAAGCTCTCGTAGCCTGACATCACGGTGCCCACTCCTTTGGAGATGAAAATGCTCTCAATCCACGGCCCCGGAATGAATCCCATCCCTTGCACCACATTCAAACCTCGCGGGCCGGGAAGGTTGTCCACGAGCAACTGCGTGTACTTGCCCGCCAAACCCAACATGTGAATCTGCCGCGTGCCCGTCACGGCATCCGTGAAGCTGGCATCCACCGAAGCGTTTGTCTCGAAGGCCTCGCTCAAATTGCAGCACGCCGCCTTGCAGAGTTCCTTCCGGCTCAATTGCTGAATGTTTAGGGGGTTGAGCAGCGATACGCTCTGTGAGCGTTCCTCGAACACGACATCTGCCGATTGAAGCAGCACCCCAGGCTCAAGCGGAATGTCCAAGTAGCCCTCACCGCTGTAATACACATCCACGGTTTGGTAGCCCACCATGCTCACGCGAAGGGTGTCAGGGTTTCGCCGGACATCGATTTGGAAGAACCCGAACGCGTCCGTCACGGCCCCACTCTCGCTTCCTTTCCACGTCACCGTCGCTCCTGGCAACGGGTCGAACGATTCCTTGCCTTCATTTGCTCCTGGCGCATGGTCGTGACCTGAATGGTCTTCTGGGGCAAACACCTTGCCTCGAAGGGTTTTCTGCGCATTGGCGTCGGAGGCCATGCCCACAAACAGCGCCACCACAGCACCAAGCCAAAAGGCCCTTGTCATCGGTGCTTTTCGCCACATGAGTCTGAACACGACTTGGGATCGCGGTACTTGCAACACCCATGCATGTTGGCGTAAGCCTCATCGGTGGCCTTGTACTTGTCGGTGTCGTGGCCCACGCCAGTGGCCAGCTTGTGGAGACGCTCCTCGTTCCACTTCTTGGCCTTGTAGACCACGTGGATCGTCTTTTTCTCGAGGTCGTAGTCCGCAGCTACAATGCCTTTCTGGTCGAAAGCTGCTTCAATGCGGTCTTCGCACATGCCGCAGATTCCCGACACCCCAAACGTCAGTTCGGCCTTTTGGGCTTGGGTGGAGAAAGTTGTCAGAGCCACAGCAAAGAGCAAAAGAAAACGGGGCATCATGCCCCGAAAGGTACGATATCCCGTTCCAAATTCCAAAAGGGTTGTCACTCAGGTCACTCGCCGGTCAACGACGAGCTCAAAAAGTCGCGGTTCATGCGCGCGATGTTGCTCAGGTCGATGCCTTTGGGGCACTCCACCGCACACGCACCGGTGTTGGTGCAGTTGCCGAAGCCTTCCTTGTCCATTTGCTCCACCATGCGGGTCACGCGGCGCTTGCGCTCAGGCTGACCCTGAGGAAGCAACGCAAACTGGCTCACCTTGGCCGACACAAACAACATCGCCGAGGCGTTCTTGCACGTGGCCACGCAGGCACCGCATCCGATGCAAGTCGCCGCATTGAACGCTTCGTCCGCGTCAGCTTTGGGGATGGGGATGGCGTTGGCGTCCAGGGTCTCGCCGCTGGTGTTCACCGACACGTATCCGCCCGCTTGAATCACGCGGTCAAACGCACTGCGGTCCACCGCCAAGTCCTTCACCACAGGGAAGGCTGAAGCGCGCCATGGCTCGATGGTGATGGTGTCGCCGTCCTTGAACGAGCGCATGTGCAATTGGCAGGTCGTCACACCGCGGCCTGGCCCGTGGGCCTCACCGTTGATGAACATAGAGCACATGCCACAAATGCCTTCGCGGCAGTCGTGGTCAAACACCACAGGATCGCCGCCTTCGCGGATGATCTTGTCGTTGAGCACGTCCATCATTTCAAGGAAAGACATGTCGCCGGTCACGCCTGAGAGCTGGTGCGTCTCGAGTCGTCCTTTGTTTTCTGGGCCGTCTTGGCGCCAAACTTTGAGCGTCAGATTCATCGTTCTGGGTCTTCCTGATTATTTGTAGCTACGCTGCTTCAATTCAATGTTGTCGTACACGAGCTCCTCTTTGTGGAGTTCAGCGTCCTTGGGCGCGCCCTTGTGCTCCCACGCACTCACGAACGTGAATTCGTCGTCGCGACGCAGGGCCTCCCCTTCCTCGGTTTGGTGCTCCTCGCGGAAGTGTCCGCCGCAGCTTTCCTCGCGCTCCAAGGCGTCCTTGCACATCAACTCTCCCAATTCCAACAGGTCCGCAACGCGGCCAGCCTTGTCCAACTCAGGGTTGTATCCGTTCAATTTGCCGGGCACGCGCACCTTGGTGTAGAACTCGTCGCGCAAGGCAGAGATGTCCTCAATCGCCTGGGTCAGATCTTCTCGGTTGCGGGCCATGCCGCAGTTGTCCCACATGATGCGGCCCAACCGGCGGTGGAAGTCGTCCACGGGGGTGTCTCCGTCGTTGCCGATGAACTTCTCCAAGCGGTCCTTCACAGCCGCTTCCGCTTCCATGAATTCTGGGGTGTCGTTGGCGATGGCTCCCGTCCGGATGTCGTCGGCGAGGTAATCGCCGATGGTGTAAGGCAACACGAAGTACCCGTCGGCCAAGCCTTGCATGAGCGCCGAAGCCCCCAAGCGATTGGCGCCGTGGTCGGAGAAGTTGGCCTCTCCTGCTGCGTACAACCCAGGCACCGTGGTCATGAGGTTGTAGTCGACCCACAAGCCGCCCATGGTGTAGTGCACCGCGGGGTAAATCTTCATGGGCGTCTCGTACGGGTTGTCGTCGGTGATCTGGCGGTACATGTCAAACAGGTTGCCATACTTCGCCTTGACCACAGCCTTGCCGAGCTCTCGAATCTTCTCGTCGCTGGGGTTCTCGAGGTTCATCACGTTCGCCTCGGTCTTGCCGTAGCGCTCGATGGCGCTGGCGTAATCCAAGAACACGGCCTCGCCCGTTTCGTTGACCCCAAACCCGGCATCGCAACGCTCCTTCGCGGCACGCGACGCCACGTCACGTGGCACCAAGTTGCCGAACGCAGGGTAGCGGCGCTCGAGGTAGTAATCGCGGTCCTCCTCCTTGATGTCGGTGGGCTTCAACGTGCCCTTGCGCACCGCCTCGGCGTCTTCTGCCTTGGCTGGCACCCAGATGCGTCCGTCGTTGCGCAACGACTCAGACATCAACGTAAGCTTGCTCTGGTAGTGGCCGCTCACAGGGATGCAGGTGGGGTGAATCTGCGTGAAGCAAGGGTTGGCCATGTAGGCGCCCTTCTTGTGGGCTTTCCACGCCGCACTGACGTTGGATCCCATGGCGTTGGTGCTCAAGAAGAACACGTTGCCGTACCCGCCTGAGGCCAAGACCACGGCGTGGGCGCTGTGGCGTTGAATCTCACCGGTGACGAGGTTCCGCGCGATGATGCCGCGGGCCTTGCCGTCGACAATCACCACGTCCATCATCTCGTGGCGGTTGTACATCTTCACCTTGCCCTTGGAAATCTGGCGGCTCAACGCCGAGTAGGCCCCGAGCAGGAGTTGCTGGCCTGTCTGGCCCTTCGCGTAGAAGGTCCGGCTCACCTGCACCCCACCGAACGAGCGGTTGTCAAGCAACCCGCCGTACTCACGGGCGAAGGGCACGCCCTGTGCCACGCATTGGTCGATGATGCTCGTGCTGACTTCCGCCAAGCGGTGCACGTTGGCCTCGCGGCTGCGGTAGTCGCCGCCCTTGACCGTGTCGTAAAAGAGTCGGTGCACCGAGTCGCCGTCGTTCTGGTAGTTCTTGGCGGCGTTGATGCCGCCTTGGGCTGCGATGGAGTGTGCACGACGTGGGCTGTCCTGGAAGCAGAACGCCTTCACGTTGTATCCCATCTCAGCCAAAGACGCGGCCGCAGAGCTGCCGGCCAATCCCGTGCCCACCACAATGACGTCGATCAGACGCTTGTTGGCTGGGTTGACAAGGCGAATGTTGTTTTTGTGGTTGGTCCACTGGTCCGCCAAGGGACCTTGGGGGGTCTTTGAATCAAGCATGGGTTCAGCCTTGGGTCATGAAGAGGTACAACGGAATGGACGCGAACGCGAGTGGCACCACCACCGCAAACGCCTTGCCCACCATTTCAATCCAGCGGGTGTACGTCTCGTGGCGCACCCCGAGGCTCTGGAATCCGCTCGCGAATCCGTGCCAGAGGTGGAAGCCCAACGCCGCCATGCCCAGCACGTAGAGCGCCACAGCCGCGGCGGCCATGCTGTTGACAGCAGGGTTGAAGTAGTCCAACACCACGGTGTGGAGGTCCTTCAACTCCACGCCGTCGACCACTTGGGTCGGCATGTCGCTGAAGTGCATCTTCCACCAGAAGTTCTGCATGTGGGTGACGATGAACACCAACACGATGGTGCCGAGGACCGCCATGTTCCGGCTGCTCCATCCGGAATTGGCCGACCCCTTTTCCACCGCATAGCGCACCGGACGGGCCTTGCGGTTCTGCATTGTCAGCACCACCCCGTCCACCAGGTGGAACAGGACGCTGGCGTAGGTGAGGTACGAAAGCACCTTGACCGCGGGGAACGTGGTCATGAACAGGGCGTACTCGTTGAAGGCCGTTTGGCCTTCTTCACCAGGGATGAAAAGCTGGAGGTTTCCGAGCAGGTGGCCCACCAAAAACAGGCAAAGAAAAAGGCCTGTCAGGGCCATGGCATATTTCTTCGCGATGGAAGATTTCAAGATTCCAGAAGAGCTCATTGCGTAGGGCGTAGATAGGTCCCTCAAAAATACGCCACCCCAGTCCGGGCGCCAAGCAGAACCATTCTAGACTGCAATGCAGGGGGAAGAAACGGGGAAGGCCCGACATGGACCCTCCCCGAACGGTCACGCGTGGGCCGGACGCTTGTCCAACATGAGCATCTCGTTGGCCACCACTTCCGTGATGTACCGGGTCTGCCCTTCTCCATCCTCGTACGTCCGGTACGTCAACCGCCCCTCGACCGCAATTTCCAGGCCCTTCCTCA
>JBMZAB010000064.1:0-5848 GCA_049610985.1 Flavobacteriales bacterium
TCCATGTGGTTGTGCCGGTTCCTTGACCGGCGTCGGAGATCACGACCTCAGGACGATCCGCCAAAGGAGGACAGTCGCATTGGGCCCAGGAGGCCACACTGAAGAACAGCGCAGCCCCCGCGAGAAACAAATGTTTCATGGTTTGGGGGTTTGAATTTGACATTTCGCCGCCCAAATTGCCACGCTCGTCGACCGGACGCCGTTCAGGAATTCTTACCCTTGGTTGAAGCGTTTGCAACTCAAATGTTACACAGAGAGCTTGCCATGTGAACACGAAGAAATCTCAAAGTCAGCTCACGATGTCTCTGCAGTTAAGCGCACATTAAGTCCTTCAAATCATAAGTACAAACAAAAGCCCCATAAGCACTTTAAGCCAGGCAGATAAGCTCGTGACTTTGAAGCGGAAAGCGGCCAGGAGGCACCCGAAACATGCACCTGCCCACAAACACATCGGCCAAGACAAATTGTGCAACATTGAACTGAACCAAAACCCAAGCCCTGAACAAAGAACACAGCATATTGCGATGCCTTTGTGATTTTGACCTGGTGTCAATCGAAGGGCCATCGTGCGGTGCCTTGCCTCGGCATCGCCTTTTAAATCTTGGACATCTTTGACCCACTCGCGCGTGACGTTGAGCCCCCAGAGCGTGACGGTGGCCAGAAGCCACATTTGGTCTGCACTTTCGCTCAAGTCCAACGGACGGCCAGTGGCCATGCGCGCCCACACCAACAAGGCGGCCACGCACACGGACACGGCCAAATTGCCGGCGATGCCCCGGCCTTTCAGCATGGGAGAATAGATGTACAACACGACGGACAGCGCGGCAGTGAACACGATGGGCCAGGACGAGCCCAGGTTGGAGGCCAGCGCGCCGCTCCAGCACAAGGCCGCCACGGACAACCCCCAATGGGTCACGATGACCACACGGCGCTTCAGGGTGCGCCCGATGCGCGCGCGCTTGGGCTTGTTGATTCGGTCTTCCTTGACGTCGAAGAAGTCGTTGATCAAATTCCCAGCAGCCCCCACCAGCATGGGCACAGCCAGCCAGCCCCACATGGCGCGGTCGGCCAGGGTTTGCGCCGGAACCCCCAGCCAGCGCATCGCCACCAGGACCATGACACCCATGGCGAGCACGTTCCACGGCCGGATGGACAGGAACCAATGAAGCAAGGATTGACCCGGAGAGGTGGTGGCCATGGTGCGAAGTTAGCCGTGCGTGGCGTCGATCATGCGCCCGCCGTCCGCCGTCGTGAGGGCGTAATTGAATCCGCCGTGGATGGCGTGGGCGCCGTGGCTCCCGTCTTTCCCCAAGGCCAAATATCCCACCTGCAAGTCGGCCGTTGGCATGCGCTCCATGATGCGGTGCACGGCTTCTTCACACGCGTCTTGCGGCGAGCGCCCTTGGCGCATCAATTCCACCACGAGGAAGGACCCCACGGTCTTCATCACCGCTTCACCAAGTCCTGTGGCGGTCGCGCCACCAACTTCAGGGTCGACGAAGAGGCCCGCCCCCAGGATGGGGCTGTCGCCAACGCGGCCGTGCATCTTGTAGGCCAGCCCGCTTGTGGTGCATCCACCGGCCATCTTGCCCTCGTCGTCCAAGGCCAAGATGCCAATGGTGTCGTGGTTCTCAATGTTGATGAGAGGGGCGTAGTTGGACGTCTTGCGCCACTCCATCCACGCCCGCCGCGATTGTTCGGTCAGGAGGTCGCACGTGTCCATGCCCAGCTCGCGGGCGTACTGCTCCGCGCCGGCGCCGGCCAACATCACGTGGGGCGTGTCTTCCATCACTTTGCGTGCGAGCGACAGGGGGTGGGCCAGGTTTTGAACGAAGCACACTGAGCCGGCGTTGCCCGTTTCGTCCATGCAGCACGCGTCCAGTGTG
Organism: Flavobacteriales bacterium; assembly: GCA_049610985.1. Taxonomy (GTDB): domain Bacteria; phylum Bacteroidota; class Bacteroidia; order Flavobacteriales_D; family Sanyastnellaceae; genus UBA11663. The sequence continues at coordinate 1,887 of JBMZAB010000064.1, forward strand.
ACGTGTCCGTCGCGGTCTGGCAGGCCGCCGATGCCCACACTCAGTCCTGTTCCGTCCGACTCCACGATGCGGGCGCCAGCCTCGACCATGTCCATGGCGCCACCGCCTTGCTGCAAGGCCAGGAAGCCGGCTGCGTTGCACTCGATGCCGTGGTTCCAGGTGGCGATCATTTTCGCCTGTCCGGACAGGGGACGTGCGGGTTGGGTGGGGGAGGTGGTTTGGGCTTGAAGCATGGATTCCAAACTCCAAGGGGAAAGGCCCAATGCGGCAGCTGTCGCACCGAGCTTCTTCAGGAAAGATCTGCGGGAGGCATGGCTCATGCCCGGAAGTTCGTCACTTCTGGGGCTTAAACCAACGCAAGACCAGCCATGGCAAGAAGGTCAGATCGGCCAGCACCGCGAAAAGCAGCGTCAGGCTGATGAGCAACCCGATGTGGAAGGTGCCTAGGAACGAGGACGAGGTCAGCGTCAGGAAGCCGCCACACAGGATCAAGCTCGTCACAATGATGGCCTTTCCCGTGGACAGGAAACTGCGTTTGACGGCCCACGCCAGCGATTTGCCCTGCGCCAGTTGAAGGCGGAGCTTGCTGAGGAAGTGGATTGTGTCGTCCACCGCAATGCCAAACGCCACCGTGAAGATGATGCCCGAGGTGACCTTCAGGTCGAGCCCCAACATCACCATGATGGCCCCGATCATGGCCAGCGGCAAGACGTTCGTCACCAAGCAAATCATCACCATGACCCCGCTGCGGAACAGCAACCCTGCCAAGAGGGCCACCGCGGCCAGGGCGAGGCCCAGGCCGCCCACCATGTCCGAGGCCAGGGAGGCGTTGTTCACGTCCACCAAGTGGGCTGTGCCGGTGACGTGCCATTCGGTGCCTTTGGGCATGTTCTCCTGGCACCAGACATCGAGGGCGTCGTTGCGAAGGGCCAGAGCCTGGGAGCCCACATCTTCCACCTTGCCCAGGATGCGCACCTGTCTGCCGTCCTGCGCCACCATGGCGGACCACTGCCCAGAGCGCTCCAACAATTTCAGGATGCGCTTCAGTGTTCCTGCGGATTGCGGCACCTTGTATTGGTCTTCGCGGTCGCCCATGTAACCACGGTGGGCCATTTTGACGGCGGTGGCAGGACCCAGGATGGCGCCCACCCCGTAGTCTTCGCGCAAATGCCCCTCCAGGGTGTCCAGCGCCATGAGCATGTCGGCTTGCTGCACATTCTCGGGCATGGTCACCGACAACTCAAACGGCCGCACCCCCGCAAATTCCCGCTCGAAGAACACGAACTCTTGCCGGAAGGGGTCGTCTTCGCGCAAGTCCTCGATGAGCTTGTTGTCCACGCGCAACTGGGTCGACAAGGCCGTGGAGGCGCCAGCCACCAACACCCAGAGCCCGGCCAAAGGCACCTTGTGCCGAAGCGTCCACCGCAACAGCCGCAACAAGGTGTGGTTCCAGAACACCCCGGTGCCTTGGCGCGACACGGCAGGCGGCGGGGCCAGCACCATCACGGCAGGCAGCAAGGTGAAGGCCAGGACGTAGGCGACGCCCACGCCCACGGCTGCGTACAGCCCAAAGTCGTGGATCGGCCCAATGGAGCTTGTCAAAAGTGTCAAGAACCCGAGCGCGGTGGTGACGGACGTCAAGAAGGTGGCCAGTCCGACCTCCCGGAAGGCCTTGAGCATGGCGTCATGGTGGGAGACGTTGCTCCGTCGCTCGTCGTAATACCGCGTGAGCACGTGCACCACGTCGGAGATGCCCACCACAAAGAGGATGGTCGGCAACACCACTGTCATGACGTCGACCGCTTTGCCCGTCGCCACCATGATGCCCAACGTCCACAGCCCGCTGACGAGCACCACGGCCAAGGGCACCATGACGCCCCACGCCGTGCGGAAGGCGAACCACAAGAAGGCGATGAGCAGCACAATGCCCACGCCCACAAACCACTTAACCTCGCGTTCCATGACGCCCACGTAGTAGTCCTGGGCCACGGCCCGGCCGGCGACATGGACACCTTTCACATGCACGCTTCCGCGCTCGGCCTCGGCCTTCCAGGCGAGCACTGCGGCGGCCAGACTGTCGCACCCAGCTTTGCTTAATCCTTGGGCGTGCTGGAGGGTCAGGGCCACGGCGCGGCCGCTGGGGCTGACGAGGTTGCCCATGACGTCGTCACGCGCCCGGAGCCTCGCCAGGTCCTTCTCCAGCAGCTCAGCATCTGCCCAGTCCAACAGCGGCCGCTGGAAGGCCATTCCGCTCAGGGGATCGCGGACAGGCAAGTCAAGTCGGGTGGGGGACTGCACGCTTTCCACGGCCGGGAGGTCGCGCAGGGCTTGCACGTGGCCATCGACCTCGGCCAGCAGCGCCTGCGACAGGCTGTCGCCTTCGAAGCCGACAATCAAGAAGTCGTTGTCGCTCCCAAACCGGTCGCGAAAGTCACGGTAAAACTGGGTCTCGGGGTGGTCGGCGGGAAAGAACTGCTCAAAGTCGTAGTTGAATTCGAGCTGGGACGCCTGCCACCCCATGAATGCGGTGACCAAAACCAAGGTGGCCAAGACGGCGCGCGCGGCGCGTTTCCAAAGGGCGGGGACGTCCATGATGCAAAGGTGAAACACGCTTGTCCATCCAGGGTTCAAGCTGCCACAAAAAAGCCCCGCCGAAGCGGGGCCTTTCCATGTTCACAGGGCTCAGGTCAGTTGTCCTTCACCTCTTCAAAATCGACGTCGGTCACTTCCGCATCGTCGCCAGCGGCTTCACCGGCAGGCTGCCCTTGGGCACCCGCGGCGTCACCTCCGGCTTCTTGCTGCGCCGCGTACATCTCCTGGCTGGCGGCCTGGAACGCGGTGTTCAAGGTCTCCAAGCCGGCTTTGCATGCGTCCACGTCTTGGGCGGCGTGCGCCTTCTTGAGGCTCTCGAGGGCCTCGTTGATGGGCGCCATCTTCTCAGCAGGAATCTTGTCGCCAAACTCCTTGAGCTGCTTCTCGGTTTGGAACACCATGCCGTCGGCCTGGTTGAGGACGTCTGCGCGCTCCTTGGCTTGGGCGTCCGCGTCGGCGTTGGCCTCGGCGTCTGCCTTCATGCGGGCGATTTCGTCGTCGCTCAAGCCGCTTGACGCTTCAATCTTGATGCTCTGCTCCTTGCCGGTGGCCTTGTCCTTGGCGCCCACGTTGATGATGCCGTTTGCATCGATGTCGAAGGTCACCTCAATCTGAGGCACACCGCGTGGGGCAGGGGGAATGTCCGCCAAGTGGAAGCGGCCGATGGTCTTGTTGTCGGCAGCCATGGAGCGCTCGCCTTGCAACACGTGAATTTCCACGCTGGGCTGGTTGTCGCTCGCCGTGGAGAAGGTCTCCGACTTCTTGGTGGGGATGGTGGTGTTGGACTCGATCAGCTTGGTGAACACGCCGCCCATGGTCTCGATGCCCAAAGAAAGTGGGGTCACGTCGAGGAGCAACACGTCTTTCACGTCGCCGGTCAACACGCCACCTTGGATGGCCGCGCCCACCGCAACAACTTCGTCAGGGTTCACGCCCTTCGAGGGCTCCTTGCCGAAGTAGGCCTTCACTGCATCTTGCACGGCAGGGATGCGGGTGGAACCACCCACGAGGATGACTTCGTCGATGTCGCCCATGTCGAGGTCTGCGGCCTTCAAGGCGCTCATGCATGGCTCGATGCTGCGCTTGACGAGGGAGTCCACCAACTGCTCAAACTTCGCACGGCTCAGGCTGCGCACCAAGTGCTTGGGCACGCCGTCCACGGGCATGATGTAAGGCAGGTTGATTTCTGTGCTCGTGGTGCTGGAGAGCTCAATTTTGGCCTTCTCAGCCGCTTCCTTCAAGCGCTGGAGCGCCATCGGATCCTTGCTCAAGTCGAGGCCGCTGTTTTCGCCCTTGAACTCGTCCACGAGCCACTCGATGATGGCTTGGTCGAAGTCGTCGCCACCGAGGTGGGTGTCGCCGTCGGTGGA
>JBMZAB010000065.1:0-5597 GCA_049610985.1 Flavobacteriales bacterium
ATGTGGTGCCCAAGGCCCCCACGTTGTAGGCTTCAACAGTCAACTTGTACTCGTCAGTGAGCATTTGAGCGGCGGTGGCGGGAATACACGCATCCTCACAGTCGCAGATGCCGTCGTTGTCTTCGTCAAGGATGCAGACGCCGTTGCAATCGTAGCCACAAGCAGGTGGCGTGCCATCGCAGCCGCACGCACCTTCGGGGATGCCATTTCCACCACACACACCACATTCGTCAATCTCGCCGTAAACGCAAGAACCGTCCGAGAACAGAGCCTCAGGGTCGTAATTGCATGCTCCTTCTTCCATGCAGCCGGAGCACTCGGTTCCATCCCCTCCGCAAATGAAGCATTGATCAAACACGTTGCCGTCGCAGTCGCAGGCACCAGGGGCGATGCCTTCACCGCCACACACGCCACATTCGTCAAGCTGCAAGCATGAACCGTCCTCGTTGTTGGCCTCAGGGTTGTAGTTGCAGGCTGTTTGGTCCATGCAGCCACACACCGTCACCGTTCCGGATTGTGGGAATTCGCCTTCTCCGTCAAAGTCAACAGACTTTTGGATTTGATCTGCCCCAACTCCCAAGGGGAAGATTTGGTAGTTGAGCGTACCTGAGATGGAACCAGTTGTGGTGATTTGCGCAATCAACCAACGTCCGTCGGTTGGGAAGGCGTTGGCCGCAGTATTCTGTATATACCAAGAAGCGCCGGTGAGGGTGCTCACCGTCAATTCCGTGCCGCCTGTCAGAAAATAATCGCTCACGGTTGGTGAGAGGCTTGCGTCCTGCACCAAAGCGGGGTCCTCGGCTCCTGACACACCTGAAGCTGGACCATCAAGCCCAATTGTGGCGAAGCTGTCAAACGCCAAATCTGGAAAGAATGGAAGAAGTAACGGATTGATTCCAGAAGCATTCCAAGAGCTGTTGAAGGCATCGTTGTAGATGTTCTCGGGAGTGTTGATGAGCAGGTTCTTTTGATCATTGCCGAACACTGCAGACATCTTGTCTGTCTCGTCCTCAGCGTTGACGTAGAAGCGATAGGTGGTGCCCAAGGCGCCCACATTGTAGGCTTCAACAGTCAACTTGTACTCGTCGGGCACTTCAGCAGCGGCGGCGGGAACGCATTCATCCTCGCAGTCGCAGATGCCATCGTTGTCTTCGTCAAGGATGCAGACGCCGTTGCAATCGTAGCCACAAGCAGGTGGCGTGCCATCGCAGCCGCACGCACCTTCGGGGATGCCATTTCCACCACACACACCACATTCGTCAATCTCGCCGTAAACGCAAGAACCGTCCGAGAACAGAGCCTCAGGGTCGTAATTGCATGCTCCTTCTTCCATGCAGCCGGAGCACTCGGTTCCATCCCCTCCGCAAATGAAGCATTGATCAAACACGTTGCCGTCGCAGTCGCAGGCACCAGGGGCGATGCCTTCACCGCCACACACGCCACATTCGTCAAGCTGCAAGCATGAACCGTCCTCGTTGTTGGCCTCAGGGTTGTAGTTGCAGGCTGTTTGGTCCATGCAACCACACACCGTCGTCACGAATTGCGGGAATTCGCCTTCTCCGTCAAAGTCAACAGACTTTTGAACTTGGTTCTCACCCACTCCCAATGGGAAGACTTGGTAGTTGAGCGTACCTGAGATGGGGCCAGTCGTGGTGATTTGCGCAATCAACCAACGACCATTGGTTGGGAGGGTATTGGCAGCTGTGTTGAGTGCATACCAAGAAGCGCCAGTGAGGGTGGTGACGCTCAATTCCGTACCTCCAGTCAAAAAATACTCGCTCACGCTTGGTGAGAGGGTCGCGTCTTGCACCAAAGACGGGTCCTCAGCTCCTGGCACTCCTGCTGCTGGACCATCAAGTCCAATTGTAGCGAAACTGTCAAACGCCAAATCTGGAAAGGATGGAAGAAGTAACGGGTTGATTCCAGAAGCATTCCATATGTAGTTGAAGGCATTGTTGTATATGCCTTCAGGAGTGTTGATGAACAGGTTGGCCTGGTCATTGCCAAACACCGCAGACAACCTGTCTGTCTCGTCCTCAGCGTTGACGTAGAAGCGGTATGTGGTGCCCAAGGCGCCTACGTTGTAGGCTTCAACAATCAACTTGTACTCGTAAGGCACTTCAGCGGCGGCGGCGGGAACACACTCATCCTCACAGTCGCAGATGCCATCGTTGTCTTCGTCAAGGATGCAGACGCCGCTGCAATCGTAACCACAGGCTGGCAAGGTGCCGTCGCAGCCGCAAGCTCCCTCAGGAATGCCCGTTCCGCCGCACACGCCGCATTCATCAAGTACAAGACATGAACCATCGTCGTTGTTGGCATCTGGATTGTAATTGCAGGCCGTGGAGTCGGTGCACCCGAAAACCTCAACGCAAGAACTTCCATCTCCTCCACACACACCGCATTCGTCGAGTACGTTGCCGTCGCAGTCGCAGGTCCCCTCCTGCACGAATTCGCAGGAGCCATCGTCCAAGGTCGCGACGGCGCTGAAGTTGCAGGCTTCACCGTCGGTGCATCCGCAGATCACTTCGTTGTCGCCAAACGTGCCAGGACCATTGAAAGCGATGGAGACTTGGATTTGGTCTGTGCCCACGCCAAGCGGGAAGATTTGGTAGTTCAAAACGCCCGAGACCGCCCCTGTTGTGGTTACTTGGGCCACAAGCCAACGACCATCCACATCAGGCAGCGCGTTGGTCGCCGTGTTCAAGATGTACCAGGAACCGCCGACAATGGTGTTCACGTTCAGCGAGGTACCGCCGGTCGTGAAGTACTCGGTGATGGTGGGCTCCAAGTTGGCGTCCTGCACCACGGAGGGGTCCACCGCCCCTGGGACGGACGTGGCAGGGCCATCGATGCCAAGGGTCGCGTAACTGTCGTCGGCCAACTCTGGGTAAGACCCAAAGAGCGCCGGGTTGATCCCGGTCGCGTTCCAGCTCGGGTTGAGTGAGCTGTTGAAGATGCCGTCAGGGGTGTTGATGACCAAAGCACCTGCGTCGCTGCCAAAGACCGCGGAGATCTTGTCGCTGGCGTCTTGCGCATTCACGTAGAACCGGTAGACCGACCCCTCCACAGCAGCTGCAGGCGCCACTTCCACCGTCAGGGGGTATGCCGCCGATTGCTCTGCCGCGTAACAAGGGTCGCATGTGCTGCCGTTGCCGCCACAAATGCCGCAATCGTCGTACACATTGCCCAAGCAATCGCATGAATCTGGTTCCACGTAGACGCACGAGTCGTCCGAGAACAAGGCCTCAGGGTCGTAATTGCAGGCTTCTTCTTCCATGCAGCCGGAGCACTCGGTTCCATCCCCTCCGCAAATGAAGCATTGATCAAACACGTTGCCGTCGCAGTCGCATGCTCCAGGGGCGATGCCACTTCCACCACACACGCCACACTGGTCAAGCTGCAGACATGAACCGTCTTCGTTGTTGGCCTCAGGGTTGTAATTGCAGGCCTCCGCGTCGGTGCAACCTTCGATTGTGAAACACTCCGCTCCATCACCTCCACATATGCCGCACTCATCCAAGACGTTGCCATCACAATCACAGTCCCCTTGTGGAATTCCGCCACCGCCACAAACACCGCATTCATCCAATTGCAAACATGTACCATCGTCATCGGTGGCGCCATCGTCATAGTTGCATGCTTCTGGATCTGTACATCCACAGTCAACAGAGTTGTCCCCTCCGAACGTACCTACCCCATGGAAGTCGATGGATACCTGGATTTGATCTGTACCAACACCAAGTGGGAATACTTGGTAGTTCAATGTGCCTGATAATTCACCCGTAGTTGTGATCTGTGCAATCAGCCATCGACCATTGTCGTCAGGCAAAGCATTCGTCGCGGTACTCAGAACGTACCACGAGCCTCCCACCACGGTTCCAACTTCCAGCGATGTGCCACCTGAAGTGAAATATTCGGTGATGGTGGTCTCCAAATTGGGGTCTTGTGCTACGGATGGATCGGTCGCCCCTGTCATCAGAGCAGCAGGTCCATCAAGTCCAATCGTGGCGTAGCTGTCGTCCACCAATTCAGGCACAGCTGTGAAAAGTAAGGGGTTCACTCCTGAGGCATTCCAGCTCGAATTGAAGCTGCTGTTGAAAATGCCCAATGGGGTCTCAATCACAAGGGGCCCTTCGTCGCTCCCAAAGACCGCTGAAAGCTTGTCACTTTCGTGCTGTGAATTGACATAGAGGCGATAAACAAATCCTTCTGCAGCAACAGCAGGCGACGCTTCCACAGTCAGCGGATATGCCTGTGACTGGGCCTGCGCATCGCATGGGCTGCAAGAACTCCCGTCACCACCACAGATTCCGCAATAGTCCAGGACATTCCCCAGACAATCGCATGATCCAGGGATGGCGAAATAACACGACCCATCGTCGTAGTTGGCTTCAGGGTCGTAGTTGCAAGCAGACTCATCCGTGCAACCAGACTCTATCTGGAAGCCTGAAGCAAACAGGCCTGCACCGCCAAATTCAATCGACATCTGAACCTGATCAGCACCTACACCCAATGGGAAAATCTGATAATTAAGCTGACCAGAAATGCTACCCGTGGTGGTGATCTGCGCAATCAGCCATCGACCATCTTCGTCGGGCAAAGAGTTCGATGCGGTGTTCAACACATACCACGAAGCACCTGTAAGCGTGTTGACACTTAGCTCTGTCCCTCCGGATTGAAAGTATCCGCTCACCGTAGGCGAAAGACTTACGTCCTGAACCAAAGAGGGGTCCTCAGCTCCTGGAAATAACGCGGCGGGGCCGTCGAGGCCAATGGTTGCATAACTGTCGTCTTGCAAGTCTGGAAAGAACCCGAACAACGCAGCGTTGACCCCTGACGCATTCCAAGAGCTGTTTAGGAATGAATTGAAAATCCCATCTGGGGTAGAAATCACAAGCGCTTTCTCGTTGTTGCCGAACACCGCCGCCATCTTGTCGGTGGGGTCGTTCGACCGCACGTAGAAACGGTAGACAGTCCCCGGAGCCGCAGCAGGCTCCGAAGCCTCCACTTCCAGGAGATACGCAGGGTTGAAACACTCACCTCCTACCAACTCTCCGAAAACACAGTCCCCGTTGCAATCCATGATCTCGGTGGCATAAAAACACGAACCGTCGTCAAACGTGACGTCAGAACCATAGTTGCACGCAGACTCATCTGTGCAGCCGGTCACTTCGTCTGAATCGCACAAACCGTTGTTGTTCATGTCAGCAGCGCACGTCCCACCACAGACACCCAACGCGTCAATCATCGTGCCCGAACAATCGCACTCCCCTGGAGGAATGTCTGCGCAACCGCATTCGAAAACAGCCCCCAATCCCCCACACACGCCACACTCATCAAATGCCAAGCAGGAGCCGTCGTCAACTGTCGATGATTCATCGTAGTTGCACGACTCCTCGTCTGTGCAGCCATAACACGACGTGAAATCACATGAGCCGTCCGAAAAAAGGGCGTCTGAGTCATAATTGCACGCACTTGAGTCCAAACACCCTGAGCATGAACTTCCATCGCCACCACACACCCCACATTGGTCTTCTCCACACGACCCATCGTCGTAGTTGGCTTCAGGGTCGTAGTTGCAAGCAGACTCATCC
>JBMZAB010000066.1:0-5499 GCA_049610985.1 Flavobacteriales bacterium
GCCTCCTCCGTGGCGTGGAACCTCTGGAACTTCATCGCGCCGGGCAAACTCGTCCAAGAATTGCTGGTGAGAACGCGTTCGTGGTGGATCATGTGCGTGTGCTTCCTCGCCACAACCTTGGCCCACCCCATCGTCACCCACGTGGGGTTGGCGTTCCTGAGTTTTGCCCTGTGTCGGGAGATGTACCCCTTGCTGAAACTGGACGTCCGTGAGCGGAACGTCGTCTTGGTGTGCTACGGGGTCATCCCCATCCAATACACCCTCGCCTACCTGGGCATGACCACCTTGTTTTTGGCGTTCATCCCGGTCCTCATGTTCGTCTTCATCCCATTCCTGCTTGTGGTGAAAGGCGAGACCCAAGGCATCGTGCGTTCCATTTCCCTGATGCCCTACTCCTTGGTGGCGTGGGTGTACGGGATGAGCCATTTGGCTCTGCTTTTTCAGATGCCCGACATCCCAGGGTTCACGGCCGGACCTCAAGGGCTCCTCTTGTACCTCATCTTCTTGGTCGGCATCAACGACGTGCTGCAATTTGCGTGGGGCAAAACCCTGGGCAGGCGCGCCGTGCTCCCCAAGGTCAGTCCCAACAAGACGTGGGAAGGACTGGTGGGTGGGGTGCTGTCCGTGACGCTCATCGCTGTGGGACTCCGGTTCTTGACGCCCCTCGAACCGTGGCAAGCGGCGCTGACCGGGTTTTGCGTGGCTGTCATGGGCTTCATGGGCGACGCCATCGCGTCGGGCATCAAGCGGGATCTCGGCATCAAAAACTCAGGCAACGCCATCCCTGGCCACGGCGGGTATTTGGACCGCCTTGACGGGTTCTCTGCTGCGGCCGCACCCTTTTTTCATTTGGTGTATTTCTTCGGCGTCACCATGGCCGCCTGATCCTCTTTCATGACGAACGATCCGATCGATTCTGAGTTGTTTGACGCCCATGTGCCCAAGGGCCGTCAATGGCTGCTTTGGATCTTGTACAAAGTCATGTGGCGGACTGTGTTTGGGGTGATCATCGGCTTGCGTTACCACTGGAGCAAAACGCCGCACCCGCTTGGACCGGTCATCTACGTGGCCAACCACAACAGCCACCTGGACGGCATGTCCCTGATGACCATCGTTCCTTCGCACCGCATCCACCTCACCCATTCCGTGGCGGCGCAGGACTTTTTTGGCAATTCAGGATTCCGGCGATGGTCGATGAAGAATCTGGTCAACGCCGTGCTCATTTCTCGCTCCAAAAGCGAGGCCGACGTGGATCCTGTACAACTCCTTGACGCCATGATTCGCCAAGGGCACAGCCTGATCCTCTTCCCCGAGGGCACGCGAGGCGTCCCAGGGGTGATGGCCGACTTCAAACGCGGCGTGGGGCATTTGGCCTCCCGTCACCCCGACGTCCCCGTCATCCCCGTCTACCTCGACGGCCTCTACCGCAACCTGCCCAAAGGCCGGTCCATCATCGTGCCGTTGGGCGGCACTTTGGTGATGGGCGACCCCATGTATTTCCCTGAAGGCACGTCGGTAGACGACATCACGGAACAAACCGAAGCGGCCATCCACGGCATGGCCGATGAATTGCGCCAACAAAACCAACTCCCCAACGATGGCCACTGACCCCACCCCCGCTCCTCCAGGAAGGGACGCGTTGAGGTCGCCGGACCTTGCGCTGCCCACCGTGTTGTTGGCCGCCACGACGTTCAGCCTCTGGGGCGCCGTGGGCTGGCTTGCCACGCAAGGCGTCTTGCCACTTTGGGTGGCCTGTTTTGCCAACTCCATCTTGGCGTACGTCTCCTTCACCCCCCAACACGACGCGGTGCACGGCTCGGTGTCCAGGGCGCACCCATGGCTCAATGGACTCGTGGGACGGACGTGTGGCATCCCGCTGTTCTCGCCGTTCCCCGCCTTTCGCAGGCTGCATCTGGCGCACCACAAGCACACGAACGACCCACACCACGACCCCGACTTCTGGAGCGGCAGAGGACCGTGGTATCTGCTTCCACTTCGTTGGATGACCCAAGAGTGGCGCTACTGGGTGGTGAGCGCCACCGTCGTCAAGGAAACGGTCAAGGCCCGAAAACGTGAAGTCGGCATCACCTTGGTTTTGCTGTACGGCACGGCCCTGGCGTTGGCCCTGAACGGCCACGGGTGGGCCGTCCTGTGGGCATGGATCGTCCCTTCCCGGCTGGCCAACACCATGCTGGCCTTCCTCTTCGACTACCTCCCCCATCGGCCGCATCAAGTCCCGCTTCACGAGGACCCGTTCAAGGCCACCCGGAACATCGAAGGCCAAACCCTCGCCTTCTTCTTCTTGTCCCAGAACTACCACCAAGTGCATCACATCTTTCCCTCGGTGCCATTCTACCGGTACCTCAGCATTTGGAATCGCCACCGCAGTTGGTTTGAATCCAAATCCGGCAACTCAGCCTCCCAAGTTTGAAGGCAAGAGCGACTGCCTGTGAGCTGATGCATTCTCAAGACTTCATCCTATTTTCATCCGCATGACGGAGTCCATGCCTCACTCAGACATGCTGAAGGGATCCAAGGTGCTTGCAAACATTCGCATGACCTTCATCCTGCTTGCCGTCTTCATCTTGGTCCTCTTGAGCCTCTTTCTGAGGCTCGTGTTCACGTTGTTGCCGAAGCACCTCTTTCTCCGATTCAACGTGAGATTTGTCATCCACCCATTCTCCCGTCTGCTCATGAGGATTGTAGGCGTGAAGCTTGTGGTTCATGGCAACATCCCTTCCTCTCGCCACTTGATTGTGAGCAACCACCAGGGCATTTTAGACTCCCTACTTCACATGGCCATCAGCCCGTGCATGGTCATTTCCAATGCACTGATTCGAAACATGAAGGTCATTGGAGCTGTGATGGAGCTGCTGGGATTCGTCTTTGTGGATCGAAGCAGGCGCAAGTCGATCGTGGAGCTCCTGCAACCCGCCACAAGCATGATGACCCAATCGAAGGTGAACATGGGGTTCTTTCCAGAAGGAAAGTCGGGCGACGGCATTGAACTCCTTCCTTTTCATTCACCCTTCTTCAAAATTGCAATTGATTCGAATGCAGGCATTCAGCCTTTGGCATTCCGATGGACGCACGCCAATGGTCATGCCGTCAGCCCTGCACAGCGAATGACCTTCACCTACCTCGTGAAACATGGATCCATCGTTCAGCACCTTTCCAACCTGCTTGGATTGCGGCAAAAAGTGCTCGTGGTCAAGGTGTTGAAGCCCATCTCTGCCCACGAAATCGCCGAAAAGCATTGGACGCGAAAAGAAGTTTCTCGACGGTCCGAAGACTTGATCCGTGAGGCCTTGGCTGACGACGCCGGTTGGTGACGAGCAGGACATTCTAAGGGCTTGACCTGGCCTCCATTCAACAAGGACGCTGCGAACACGCTTTGCGCATTTTAGAGTTCGGATAAGACATCCTCCGTTCGCGATGTTCTCCGCTGAAAAGATCAGCTTTCATTGGACAATCGACTTTGAATCAAGTGCGCCGAACTTGGCAACAGGTAGGGACTGAGCACCGTGAAGATGTGCTTGAGGCCTTTGTGTCGGAGCTTGAGGCTGTCGGCGTCGGGGTACTTTTTGCCAGAGAAGTCCAGCCAATACCGACCAATGACAAGGATGATTTCCGAGAGGTCCTCCATTTCTGACGGCGTCATGTGAAGCAGGCCATGTTCAGCAGCGTGGCGGATGCGGTCTTCTGTCCACGTGTCCAGAAAATCGTTGATGACCCGGGAGGTCTGCAAGGCGGGCTCATTGGCCTCGAGCACAGCTCCGAAGTCGTCGCGGAGGATGTAGCGGAAGTCCCATATCACGTCGTAAGAAGCGAAGATGCCGGCAACAATTGTTTCCGCGTCGGTGGCTTCTGCATTGAGGTTGGCCCCCTCGAACACCTGCTCGAGGAGTTCGATGTGGGCCAAAAGAATGTCCTTCTTGGTCCGGAAGTGGTACCACAGGGAACCTTCAAGCACACCAGATTTTTCTGCGATGGATGCAGTGGTGACCGCACCGAAACCACGCTCATTGAACAAGACCAGGCTGGCCTCCAGAAGCTTGTCCCGCGTTTTGAACGAAAACCGTTCGAGGGTGGCGGTCGTCAGCTGTCTCGATGCGACTTCAGTCATGGGCGAGGTGGGCCTTCATCTCCTCCGGAATTCGTGGGTTCATCACTCGAAACCACATGGGAGGTATGAGGCTGAGCAGGATGGAGGCTGGATAACCGAGGGGCAAAGTCGGACTCTCGTCATGGCTGTCCAGCACTTGGTACTTCTTCGTGGACTTGTAGTGGTGGTCGCTGTGTCGGGTGAGCTCATACAACGCGATCCGGCCGATGTTGAAGTTGGAATTCCACGAGTGGTGCGGGCGGACAATCTCATAGCGTCCAGACTCCGTCTTGAGGCGGCGCAAGCCATAGTGCTCGATGTAGTTGATGCACTCGAGAAAGAGGAAGGCGATGACCCCGACCGTTGTGGCGAACAGCGATCCCGCCGTGCCGAACATCAGATACACGACGAACAAGTACGCCGGCTGGATGAGGTGGTACCACAGCATGTCGTTTTTCACTGAGAACAGGGACAGGCCTTGCCGCTTGAGGAGGTCGAGTTGGATTCGCCAGGCGCTCACATATTGCCGGGTGACGGAAGTAAACCAGAAGCCGTAAACAGTTTGGTTGTATCGGGCTGTGGCCCCGTCCTCCGGAGTGGCAACACGCAGATGGTGTCCGTAGTTGTGCTCGATGAAGAAGTGCATGTACAAGCATGGCATGTAGAGGAGCTTGCTCATGAGACGCTCCACCATCGACTTGCGGTGGCCAAGTTCATGGGCGACGTTGATGCCGTTGGTGGCCAGCAAGATGCCTCCGGACAAGGCAAGCCCGATCATCTCGAAGCGCTCGTAGCTCCCCGTTTGCACCTGAAGCAATCCATATGCTAGAATGCAGAAGACAATGGGCACGTTCAGGTACAGCATTGCATCGAAAATCCACTGGGTTTTCTTGTGGGCGGCCTCATCGGCTTCGAGGTTGTCCGTGGTCTCCCCCGTAATCAAGTCGAGGAGGGGGATGACGATGAAGGCGTAAAATACGGTGGTGTATGTCCAGAGGCCATGCGAGGCAAAGGACACAAACACGGCCAAAGGCATCGTGTAGGCAAAGAGGTATTTCAGGTCTTTCAAAATCTAAACATTTAGGATTTGGGTAATTACCCAATTCCCGCAATGTACTCCGATTTTGGGTATTCACCCAAATCGCCCAGCCCTGCTCAGTCGTGTGGCACAGGGGAGTTGATTAAGGGCGTCCTGAAGCTGGGCTGAACGCATTCTATGGAAGGAGGATGGGATGCCTCTTGCCCAAACGGCGAAAGGCACCGCCGCCACACGGCAGCAACATTTTAGCGCTCCTCGCGTCACCGTAAAGCAAGCGTTCCACGGCGGTCAAAACGCAAAAAAGGCACCCGTTGGGTGCCTTTCTTGCTTGTAGCCCGTAGGGGATTCCCTCACC
>JBMZAB010000067.1:0-5130 GCA_049610985.1 Flavobacteriales bacterium
TCCGAGACTTGGTCCGGGAATTGGCCAGCACCTTCGACATCCGCATCGACATGCGTCAAATCGGAGCCCGCCAAGAAGCGGCGCGCATTGGCGGCATCGGTGTGTGCGGTCGCGAATTGTGCTGCACGTCTTGGTTGAAGGACTTCCGTTCCGTCAGCACAGGTGCAGCACGGTACCAGCAGCTCTCTCTCAATCCTGGCAAGCTTGCCGGCCAATGCGGGAAGCTGAAGTGCTGTCTGAATTTTGAGCTCGACCAGTATGTGGAGGCGGTCAAGGAATTCCCTTCTCCCAACGCCAAGATTCGCACGCCCAAGGGCAAGGCGGTGGTATTCAAGATGGACATTTTCAAGCGTCTTGTCTACTTCCTGCAGCTTGGGGAGCCCGGCGCGTCGCCCATCGCCATGAACGTCGAAGACGCCAACGAGTTGATCGCCGCTTCTGCCAAAGGGGATGTCGTGGGCTCACTTGCCTCCTACGAACTGGAGGAAGAACCCGAAGAAGTGGATTCAAGCTTCGGCAATGTGGTGGGCCAGGAAAGCCTGACGCGTTTTGACGAAGCCAAGCGCAAGCGTCGCAGAAACAAGCGCCGCGGAAAGCCCGGTGGAGACAAGGCCTCCGCTCAGGGAGGAAAGCGCGGCAAAGGCGGCGAGCGCTCCCCCAAAGGTTCAGCCTCCGAGGGAGGGAAGTCCGAGGGTTCCAAGTCGAGTCGCGGTCGAGGCAACCGTCGCCGTCGAGGCGGACAAGGCTCCAAAGGTGGCAACAAACCTTCGGAGTCGTGAGGGTGTGGTGGGCGGCCGCGGTGGGCGCCGTGGCCATCTGTGGATGCAGCGAGCCCCCGTTGTTGGCAGAGACCCGAGACATCGAACTGTCTGGGTGGGAGAGCGCGGAAAGTGCCGTGTTTCATTGGGACATCCAAGACACACTTGAACGCCACGACGTCCTGCTTGACGTTCGTCACAGCCAAACCTACCTCTACTCCAACCTCTACGTCTTCTTGACCTACCGCTTTCCCAACGGGAAATCGCGCGTGGACACGGTGGAATGCACCTTGGCCGACGAGCGCGGTCGCTGGCGCGGGAGTGGATTTGGGGACTTGGTGGACCAGCGTTTCATGCTGAATCAAGGGGTTCAATTCCCCCTGAAGGGCCGATACGGCCTCGAAGTAAAGCACGGAATGCGTCAAGATCCGTTGCCTTCTGTGGCCAACATCGGCCTGAGGCTGGAGGCCCACCAAGGCGCTTCGCGTCCCTGAGCACGCAACCCAACGTCGCCGATTCAGGTCTCAGAAGGGAAGGACGTATCTTGCCGTCCCTGCAAACCTGATTGATTCTTCGAATCCATGACCTTCTCTCTCCGCCCTTGGACACTCACGTTGCTCTTGAGTTTGCTGTCCACGTCTTTCATCGCCCAAACACACACCCACGACGGCGTCACGCCTTGTGGCTTGAATCACGCGGAAGAGATGTTGTTTTTGCGTCGGCCTGAGACGCGCAACGCCGCCATCGAGGCGACACGTGCGCTTGAGCTTGAAACGCAACAAGGTGCCACGGCAGCCCAACGGGAAGATGTGTTGATCATCCCCATTGTCTTCCACGTCATCCACTTCAACGGTCCTGAGAACATTTCCTCGGCCCAGGTTCAGGATGCGGTGGATGTGTTGAACACCAACTTTCGCGCACTCAACGCCAACATCGACGAAGTCATTCCCGAGTTCGAGGACATTGTGGCGGACATTGAAATCGAGTTTCGTTTGGCCCAGCGCGATCCCAACGGCAACTGCCACCCTGGCATCAACCGCATCGTCAGTGAATTGACGTACGTCGGAGACTCCGAGATGAAAGAGCTCATCCAATGGCCACGCAACAAGTACCTCAACGTGTGGGTGTGCGAATACGCGGCGGGTGCCGCGGGCTATGCGCTTTACCCCGGTTCGGTGAACGGCAACCAAAACGCCGACCAAGACGGCATCGTCTTGCAGCACACCTACTGCGGGTCCATCGGAACCTCCAACCTGTACCGTTCACGCACCTTGACCCACGAGGTGGGCCACTGGCTCAACCTTCGCCACCCCTGGGGCAACAGCAACAACCCGGGTCTTGCAGACAATTGCGACGAGGACGACAACGTGTCGGACACCCCCAACACGATCGGGTGGACCAATTGTGGGAACCTCTACGGTGAGACGTGTGGCTCCTTGGACAATGTGCAGAATTACATGGACTACAGCTACTGCGGTCGCATGTTTACCCAAGGCCAAAAGGACCGCATGCGCACCGCAGCCCTGTCCTCTGTGGCCCAGCGCAACCAGTTGTCCACGGCGGCCAACCTTCAGGCCACAGGCGTGCTTGGCGAAGACATCTTGTGCGAGGCCACCTTTGATGTCGACCGACGCCTCATCTGTGTGGGAGACAGCGTCAAATTCACCGACCAGAGCTACCACAGTCCGTCCAGCTGGTCGTGGAACTTTGGAGATGGCACGGTCACGGCTGGCGCGGCAGGAGATGGCGTGCAAGAGCTGTACCACACCTACACGGAAGCGGGCTTGTACGACGTGACTTTGACGGTCGGCAACGGCACGGACGAGGTGGCCGGCACGGTCTCAGAAGCCGTCTACGTGATGGACGCAGGCGAAATGGACTTGCCCTTGAGCCAAGGCTTCGAGGCTGGCGAATTCCCGAGCAACCAATGGTTCATCGAAGATCCGCTGAACGATGGTACTTGGGAGCTGACCGACGATGCCGCGGCCACAGGCTCGCGCTGCATGTTCATCGAGAACTGGGGGAACAATGTGGAGTTCAACGACGATTTCCTCCGCACCGCCACCATGGACATGAGTGGCATGACCGAGATCCACGTGAACTACAAGTGGGCCTATGTGCACAAAGGCACGTCAGAGGCCTCCGAGACGGATGACCGTTTGCGCGTCAGTGTGACGGGCGACTGCGGCAACGATTGGGACCTCCGTCGGATGCACCGCGGATTCACGGATTTGCCTTCCGCAGACCCCACACCGTTCCCTTGGGAACCTTCTGGGCCTGAAGAGTGGAATGAGTACACCATCGTACTCGACAACGAAGAGTACCTCACGGAATTCTTCCGCGTTCAATTTGAATTTGAAAGCCGCCTGGGCAACAACATTTACCTCGACGACATCAACGTGCAAGGATTTGGCAACACCGACGTGGCGGAAGCGATGAACGGCTTGACCAAGTCGTGGACGTTGGCGCCCAACCCCGCGGCCATGTCGTCGGTCATTTCCTTCCAAACCCGAGAGGGTGGCGTGGCCGAATTGACCCTTCAGGACGCGTCTGGTCGGGTGCTTTCTTCCACCCCACAGACCTTGTATGCGGGCAGTCACGATTGGCAAGTCGACGCCCCTACGACCCCAGGAGTGTACCTGCTTCGCCTGACAACGGCAGGAGGGGCGCAGCGCACGTGGCGCTGGGTCATTCAGTAAGCACACACCTCATGGACACAAAAAAGCCCGCCATTTGGCGGGCTTTCTTTTTTTGTCTTCCAGCAGGTTAGGAGGGAAGGGTCACTCTTTGCTTCCAATCACGATGGACACACAGCCTTCATGCAAGATGGCGGCGTCGGTGTCGGGCACCTTGACACGGAAACGAAGTCGTTGGGCGTTTTCCATCCGGAAGTCCAAGTGGTCGGACCCGTCGGAGTTGCTCCAAATTCGGATGTTCTGTTCGTCGACCACGTCGAATTCCACCGCGCCGAGCACGGGGTGGGCGCAAATGGCCACGCGGTAGTCGCTGCCTCCAAGGAAGGTCAGTTCGAGTTCTGCTTCATCTCCAGGGATGAGGACCGCAGAGTTGTAGTTGTCGTTTTGGACGTAGCCTTCCAAGAGAGGGAGGCAGTTCTTTTTGGTGAAGTTGCGGCACTGCGCGTTGGCTTGTGCAGCGAAGAGGGTCACCAAGGCGAGCAGGAGAGTGGTTTGCTTCATGTTGATGGACTTTACGCTCATTTCACAAGTTGGTTACGTGCGGTGGTCACCGCTTCGGTGATTTGGGCCAAAACTTCTTCACTCGCCGTGTAGCGAGGTCCGCCGCCAATGATGATGGCGCCTCCGCTCTTGCTGATGTCGCTGCTCGCCTCCTCTCGGGTGACGGCATCAAACGCAGCCACCACGGGCTCGAGGGTTTGGATGACATTCGCCAAACCGGGAGATTGCTCGTAGCTGCTCACCAGGTCGATGACGTCTTCCATGACGAGCTTCTGCTCGGCGATGCGCGTGCGGAGCTCCTCGTTGGCGCTGTCGCTGTGACGCGTGGCGAGGTAGAGACTTTCCAACCAACCGGCTGCAACCACCATGCCGCTCAGGTCTTCTTGACCGTTGGACTTGAGGCGCTCGTTCAAGTTGAAAAAGGCTTCAGAGACAATGGCCACCAAGGAATCTTGACGCGCGCGGTTGGCTTCGGCGCGCTCGAGCATGTCGTCTCCGATGACGTCGCCCACACCGAGGTCACGTGCCAAGCTCTTGACCACCTCGAGGTAGGTCAGGGACACGGCGTTTTCTTCAAAAATGGTGGCGTAGCTGAGATCTGCGCCGTAGATGCCCAGGTTCACTGCTTGCCGGTCGGCCGTCACGTAGTTGGAGGCAGACATGGCCGAGTGGAGGTGGTCCAAAGAGAAGGACGCGCCTGTGCGTTGAACGATGCGGGCCGTCTCCATCGGGGTGGGGGCGGCGCGGAAAATCTTTTTGAGGCGCTTGGTCCGTTGGGTCACGGACGCACCTTCTGACAGGGAGTCTCCTGAGGTGGTTGGCCCCTGAGGTCCACCACAGCCCGCCAAGACGATCATGCCGGCGGCGAGGCTGAGAAACAAGGAATTGCGAAGCTTCTTCATGCGTGTTGGGATTGGTACGAAATTGGGAGTGCTTCCCCAGCTTACGCATGACCGCCCTGAAAAGTTCTGCACGTCGGGTTGTGTACCGACAACACCCAAAAGGTCAGTGTGCCTCGAGCCAAGTTTGGCCGTGAGAGACCTCCACGTCGAGGGGGACGGAGAGCTTGACGGCCCGCTCCATGCACCGCACCAGCAGGTCTTTCACGTCGTCCAATTCCGACTCCACGGCGTCCACCACGAGTTCATCGTGCACCTGCATGATGAGCTTGCTTT
>JBMZAB010000068.1:0-4814 GCA_049610985.1 Flavobacteriales bacterium
AGCCCGCCTCGATGATGCGGTCGATGATTTTGCCAGTGTTGCCTGCGCCTGTGGCATCGGGCTTGATCATGGTGAATGTGCGGTTGGTCGCCATGGGTAAAAAGATTGGTTGTCTTGCTTTTGGGGTGCAAAAGTACGGTGTCCATCTCCTACGGCAATGCATCGTGGCCAAAGCGCACACTATTTTCGTGGCATGAACACGACCACCCCGCTCAGCTCCGCCGATTTGATGGCCCTGGAAGACGCGCACGGCGCGCACAATTACCACCCACTTCCAGTGGTGCTGGACCGCGGGGAAGGTGTGCATGTGTGGGACGTGGAAGGCAAGCAGTACTTCGATTTTCTGAGCGCATACAGCGCCGTCAACCAAGGGCATTGCCATCCACGCATTGTCAAGGCGATGCAAGATCAAACTGCCAAGTTGACGTTGACGTCGCGCGCCTTTTACAACAGCATCCTCGGCCCCTATGAGAAGTACGTCACCGAATACTTTGGCTACGACAAGGTGCTTCCCATGAACACGGGCGCCGAGGCGGTGGAAACGGCCATCAAAATTGCGCGGAAGTGGGCCTACGACATCAAAGGTGTGCCTGCCGAGGCTGCCAAGATTGTCACGTGCTCAGAGAACTTCCACGGCAGAACCACAACCATCGTGTCCTTCTCCACCGACCCGGACAGCACAGGTGGGTTTGGCCCATACACCCCAGGGTTCGAAGTGATTCCCTACAACGACGTGGACGCCCTCGAAGCTGCCCTCCAAGATCCCAACGTGGCTGGATTCCTGGTGGAACCCATCCAAGGAGAAGCCGGAGTCAATGTCCCTGCCGACGACTACATGCGCCGCGCCCACGCCCTGTGCAAGGCGGCCAACGTGTTGTTCATGGCCGACGAAGTCCAAACCGGCATTGCCCGCACCGGCGCGTTGCTCGCGACCTGCGGCAACTGTTCTTGCGAGGCCAAGTGCGAACGCCAAGAGACCTACGTCAAAGCAGACCTTTTGATCCTGGGAAAGGCCATCAGTGGCGGCGCCTATCCTGTGTCCGCTGTGCTTGCCGACGACGCTGTGATGGGGGTGATTCACCCAGGCCAGCACGGCTCCACCTTCGGCGGCAATCCCGTGGCGGGCGTTGTGGCGACCGAAGCCCTCGCCGTGGTGGCAGACGAGCACCTCGCCCAAAACGCCCGCGCCTTGGGGGCGCGCTTCCGCGAGGCCATGAAGGCCTTGGTTGACGAGAGCCCTTTGCTGAAGGGGGTACGTGGACGTGGACTGCTGAACGCGGTGTTGATCAACGACACCCCTGAAAGCAGTACCGCCTGGGATCTGTGTGTGGCACTGAAGGACAACGGGTTGTTGGCCAAACCCACCCACGGGAACATCATCCGATTTGCCCCTCCCCTGGTCATGACCGCAGACCAACTCGAGGCGTGTATCGACATCATCGCCAACACCGTTCGCACGTTCAAGAAAGCATGAGCATTTCCGCAAAACACATCCTCGGGGTCGGACTGACAGCGCTCTTCGCCTTCAAGGCTTGGGGCCAACAAGATTCCACGAGCCGCGAGGTGGCCGACCACCAACACACGTGGTACATGGCCTTCGGGAACCACCGATTGAACGAATCGTTGGCGCTCCACACCGAGTACCAATTCCGCCGCACCGGTCTGGGCCAGGACTGGCAACAGTCCCTCCTGCGGGTGGGCCTCGACTGGATTCGGGACGACCAGCACACCGCCACGGCCGGGTACGGCTGGATCCGGAGCTACCCCTACGGGGAACAACCCATTGGGGAAACCTTTGACGAGCACCGCATTTGGCAGCAATTCATCACCAAATCCGCCACGAGCTCCTTCAAATGGATGCACCGGTACCGCTTGGAACAGCGTTACATGGACCGTCCTTCAGGCGCGTCTTGGCAACATCGGGCTCGGTACTTCGTGCAAATCACCTGGCCCGTGCCCAACCACCCAGCGTGGTCGTTGTCTGCCTACGAAGAGGCGTTTGTGGGGCTTCGTGCGTTGACCAACCCCGTGCAGAACCTGCTCCAGCAAAACCGGCTGTCTTTGGCGTTGAACCACAAACTCGCCAATGGCACCGCCCTGCAATTGGGATACCTGCAGCAAGCGCTCTGGAAAGGAGACGGCCGTGCCGAGCGCAACCGCACCTTGCTGGTCGGCGTTCGGCACAACTTGGATTTCAGGACTGCAGAGGACTGACTTGGTCGGAGGGGATCACTTGAGCCATCCCTGGGCGCGCATCCAATCGTCGTTGTACACCTTGCCAGTGTAGCGAGAACCGTGGTCGTGGAACAACACGACAGGCATGTCCGTGGGCTTCAGGCGGTCTTTCAGCTGGCGCAGGCCTTGGAAGGCGCTTCCGCAACTGTATCCGAGCAAGAGACCTTCTTGCTTGGCCAACTCCCGTGCGGCGTGGGCACCGTCCTCGTCCGTGACCTTCTCAAAGTGGTCAATCAGGGAGAAGTCCACGTTTTTGGGCAAAATGTCTTCTCCGATGCCCTCGGTGATGTACGGGTAGATTTCAGCCTCGTCGAACTCGCCAGTTTCGTGGTATTTCTTAAACACGGATCCGTACGAGTCGATGCCCCAAATCTGAATGTCGGGGTTCTGCTCTTTCAGATACTTGGCCGTGCCGCTGATGGTGCCGCCCGTCCCCACGCCCACGACGAAATGCGTGACCTTGCCCTCGGTCTGCTTCCAAATCTCCGGGCCTGTGCTGCGGTAGTGGGCGGCGCGGTTCGCCAAATTGTCGTACTGGTTGCACCACACGCTGTTGGGGATTTCCGCGTGCAGGCGCTCCGCCACGCTGTAGTAGCTGTCCGGGTGTTCGGGCGCCACAGCCGTGGGGCACACATGCACCTCCGCCCCCATCGCCCTCAACACGTCGACCTTTTCTTTGCTTTGCTTGTCGTTGGTAGTACAAATCAGCTTGTACCCTTTGACGATGCAAGCCAAGGCCAACCCCATGCCCGTGTTGCCGGACGTGCATTCGATGATCGTGCCTCCCGGCTGCAACTTCCCGCTTTCTTCGGCGGCCTCAATCATGGAAAGCGCCATCCGATCTTTGACGCTGTGTCCCGGGTTGAAGTACTCCACCTTCGCCCAGACGGGGCAAGGAAAATCCGCCGTCACGTTGTTCAACCGAATCATTGGCGTGTTGCCGATGGTGCCCAGGATGTTGTCATGCACGTTCATGCGTCCAAAAGTAGCGCGCGGCCCCATGCAGACCGCCCCGCAAGGTCCTTACCTTTCAGGTTGTGAGCGTGGAAAGAATCTTGGCCCAGCGCATGGCCCGCAGCAACCGCAACCTGGGCGCCAGGCCGGTGGTCCGCATCGCCACAGCTGGGGTCGCGTTGGGGGTGGCGCTCATGGTTTTGGCCTCGGCCATTGTGCAAGGCTTCCAGCATGAGGTCAAACAACTGGTGGTCGGGTTCGACAGTCACATCCAAGTGGCGCCAAGCGACCCCTCGGCTGACGGCTTGGTGTGGACCCCGAGCATGCTCGACAGCCTTCGTCAACTTCCAGGGGTCGCCCAAGTCGCCCTGCGCCATGAGCGGGCGGGCATTCTGGAATCTCCCCACGCCTTGCAAGGGGTGGTTGTTCGAGGGGTCGACAGCACATCGATGCTGGACCGCATCGAAGGCGGGTTGCTTCGGGGGCGCATGCCTGAGGCGACCACCCAGGGTCCAAGGGACGTGTTGATTGGAGAACCTTTGGCGCGTGCCTTCGACGTGGACACGGGAGACAAGGTCACGTTGTACTTGGTCTTGGGCAAGGAGGACATCCGTCCACGCCCCATGACGGTGGCCGGCATCTACCAAACCGGCCTTCAAGAATTTGATCAGCGGCAAGTGTGGATCTCCGCCGCCCAAATGCAGGACGCCGCGGCGCGCGGCGCGGAAGCCCAAATCGTGTTGTCCAAAGACGACGCTGGACAGCCAACACGTGCCGTTGGGCAAGTCTTTGGGCGGGACCCGCGGGGGCTGGGATGGAGAGGGCGTTGGGCTGAATCCGGCCATGGACGCCGCTCCCTCTCGCTTCAAGACTTGTCTCGCCACGACACCCACCTGTGGATCGCAGGGACGGGATCGTTGGCCGACACGGCCCGGCTGTGGTGGGCTGAGGGCCAATGGCAAGCGTCGGTGTCCGCAGGCTCCCACCGGCGGGTTGCCGACGGCTACGACGTGTGGACGACCTCGCTCGCAGACGTTCCTGAAGTGCAAGAATCCTTATTCCGCACCATCCCCTATGACTGGTCGGCCACCCGCGTGGACCAGCAGCATCCCGAGATGTACAGCTGGCTGCGCATGCTGGACCTCAACGTGGAGGTCATCGTAGGCCTCATGGTCCTCATTTCCATCGTCAACATGACAAGCGCCTTGCTCATCATCATGCTCGAACGGCGGGCGCAGGTGGGGCTGTGGAAAGCGTTGGGCATGACCGACCAAGCGGTAGTCCGCACCTTCATGTGGCACGCCACTCGCATCCTCGGCCAGGGTTTTGCAGTCGGCAACGTCCTCGCCCTTTCCCTCATTGCAGTTCAATCCACATGGAAGTGCGTGCCCCTCGATCCTGAAGCCTATTACGTCGACGCCGTCCCTGTCTTGCTGGACGTGCCGCGCATGGCAGCCATGGAAGTCGTGGCCTTTGGGCTCTGTAGCGTGGCCATGCTCCTCCCTGCGCTCTGGAGCGCACGCATCCTTCCCTCACGAACTTTGCGCATGTCATGAGCCAGGACCCCAATTGGAGTTTCTCCGCCCAAATTGAGCGCTTTGACGTCGACGCCGCGTGGCATTTTC
>JBMZAB010000069.1:0-4621 GCA_049610985.1 Flavobacteriales bacterium
CCCTTGCGCTGGTGGGCCCTTACCCCACCTTTTCAGCCTTGCCTGTGCCCGAGGGCCATCGGCGGTTTAAATCTCTGTGGCACTGTCTGTCACGTCCCGTTGGACGCGCCTTCCCTTTCAAGAAGTGTGGTTCCCTGTGTTGTCCGGACTTTCCTCCCCGCCAAAGCGAGGCGACGAAGTCAACCGAATGACAAAACTACGACATCGCGCGGTCGCGTTCCAGCTACTTTGGCGGCATGAAAGCTCCCTCTGCCACATTTGCCCTCCTTGCTGTGGTCTTGTTGACCCAATGCTCGTCGCCCGAACATGTCCCTGCAGAATCGGACGTGTCTGAAGCGCCTTCGTTGGCGTACGACCAAGAGGTCCAACTCGCCAACGTGCGACAACTGACGTATGGCGGAGACAACGCAGAAGCGTATTGGGCGTTCAACAACGACGCCTTGGTGTACCAAACCACCCAACCGCAGGCGGGCATTCCCTGCGACCGCATCTTCGTGATGCCATTGGACGAGGAGGCCACGGCAGACGGCAAGCGAAAGCCGGTTCAGATCAGCAACGGCCTGGGGCGCACCACATGCCCCTATTTCCTGCCAGGCGACAGCGTGGTGGTTTTTGCATCGACCCACGCCGCGGACAGTGCCTGTCCTGAAGTGCCTGAGCGCGGTCCAGAGGGCCGTTACGTTTGGCCCATCTACGACAGCTACGACATGTACCTGAAGAACTTGAACACAGGTGAGACGAGGGCCATTGCGGTGAGCAACACGTACGACGCTGAAGCCACTGTCAGCCCCAAAGGCGATCGCATGGTGTTCACCAGCACCCGCGACGGAGACCTTGACCTCTACACCTGCGACTTGGACGGCCAAAACGTGGTTCGCGTCACTTCTGAGTTGGGTTACGACGGCGGGGCTTTCTTTTCGCCAGATGGAGAATGGCTGGTGTGGCGCGCCTCTCGCCCCTCCACGCCAGAAGAAGTTGCCAAATACAACGGCCTCCTTGCCAAGGGCATGGTGGAACCGACAAGCATGGAGCTCTTCGTGGCGCGCACAGATGGCAGCGAGATGCGTCAAATCACGGAGCTCGGAGGCGCCAATTGGGCCCCGTTCTTCCATCCCGATGGCAAGCGCATCCTCTTCTCCTCCAACCACGCAACCGGCAGGTTCCCATTCAACATCTACATGATCGACGTCACCGGAGAAAACCTGACCCAAATCACTTACGACGAAGCGTTTGACAGTTTCCCCATGTTCTCCCCCGACGGCACCAAACTCGCTTTCAGCTCCAACCGGAACAACGGAAGAACGCGCAACACCAACCTTTTCGTGGCGGATTGGGTCGAGTGATGCCGACCTTCGCGGCATGGGCGACTTGAAGTTGTACATGCTGAACAAACCCTTTGGGCTTCTGAGCCAATTCTCGGACGAAGGCCACAAACAAGGGTTGGGTTCGCTTCAGCTGCCATGGGGCAAAGACATCTATTCTGTGGGTCGACTCGACGTGGACAGCGAAGGGCTCCTGCTCCTGACCAACAACAACCGCCTCAAAACCCAGCTCTTGGATCCTGAGCGCGGGCATGAACGCACGTACCACGTCCAGGTGGAAGGTGTGCCCACCGAAGACCAGCTCCAACAATTGCGCGCCCCCCTTCCCTTGAGGATCAAAGGCAAGGAGTTTCGCACACGCGGCGCAAAGGCCAAGGTCATCACTCCAGCATGGCCTGACCGCATTCCGCCCATCCGCGTGCGCAAGACCGTGCCAGACACGTGGCTGGAATTGACCTTGACAGAAGGCAAGAACAGGCAGGTGCGGCGGATGACCGCCGCCGTGGGGCTGCCCACACTCAGGCTCATTCGCGTGTCCATGGGGCCTTGGAAACTGGACAACCTGGCGCCGGGACAGTGGAAAGAACTGAACATGAACCTATGGAACGCATGATTGGGCGGGCACTTCGAACCCTGGTGGCCGTGCTTCACACCGCAGCATGCAGTGCATTCGGCATTGTGGCCATGGGGCTCCGGTTGGTGGACGGCGACTGGGTGATGTGGAACATCGGACGCCGTGGATGGAGTGTGCCCCTGTTGAGGCACGTGGTGGGGGTGACCACTGAAGTGCACATTCATCCAGACACGGCGGCCCTCGCCAAATCAAACCAGGGGCTTGTGCTTGTGGCCAACCACACCAGCCTGCTGGACATCAACGCGGCGTTCGCCGCCAGCCCCACCCCCATCGTGTTTTTGAGCAAGGCCAGCATCCGGAAGGTGCCCCTGCTCGGAAAAATCAACGAGTTGGCCGGCACCATTTTCGTCGAACGCGGCAACCGAACCTCGTCCGACAAGGCCGTGAAAGCCTTGACCCAAACGTTGAAAAATGGCCGGAGCGTGTTGGTGTTTCCTGAAGGCACCCGAAGCGCAGACGGATCCTTGAAGCCATTCAAAAAAGGAGCCTTTCACCTGGCCGCTGCCGCAGGTGCACCCGTGGTGCCCATGCACATTTCAGGCACACACAGCCATCTGCCCCCTTCTGCTTGGGGATTCCAAAAGTCCGACGAGGCGGTGGTTGTCCGGCTTGGCGCACCCCTCGCCTCCAACCCTCACGACGTGATGGCCACCATGGAAGAAGCCCGGTCTGCCGTCTCGGCATTGTGCACGGCAGAGTAACTCGACTCGAGTCCTTCACGGATGGCCCGTTGCGCGTCCAGGCCACGGGCGTCGCGCGCACCGCCGACAACCACCATGTTCGGATGCTCAAGTCCATCGGGCTTGTGGCTGAGCTGGCCTGCACACACCACGACATGATCCACCGCGTGGATCTGCATGGAGCCATCCTGCAACCTCACATGAAGCCCTTGGTCGTCCACCTTGACATAGTCCAAGCCTGACACCTGTTGAACCCCGCGCTGCCTCAACGTGAGCCGATGAATCCAACCTGTGGTTTTGCCGAGCGCCGTTCCCATTTTGCCTGGTCTGCGCTGGAACATTGTCACCTGGCGATGTGCAACTTGCCGCTGCGCCGCGCCAAGACCACCGCGGTTTTGGAGTGACTCGTCCACCCCCCACGACTTCATGAAACCTGCTTCATCAGCATCGTGGGTCAAAAAATCCGAGACATCGAATCCAATGCCCCCAGCCCCCACCACGGCAACCCGCTTTCCAGGGACAACTTTTCCTTGGAGCACGTCGACGTAACTGACCACCTCAGGCCGATCTGCGCCTGGAATGTTGAGCGACCTGGGGGTGACCCCCGAGGCCAACACCACCCTGTCAAACCCGGCCAACCTGGCCGTGGTGGCTGACGTGTTCAACAAGACCTCCACCCCTGCATGGGCCAATTGCGTTTCGAAGTGGCGGATGGTCTCCTTGAATTCTTCCTTGCCGGGAATGCGCTGGGCAAAGAGGAACTGCCCTCCCAACTTCGATTGGCGCTCAAACAACGTGACTTCGGCCCCAATTCGGGCGTGTTCAAGGGCTGCGCTGAGGCCCGCGGGACCTCCTCCCACCACCGCGACACGAAGACCTTGGCCGTGGTCCAACGACAACCCCGTGCGGGCCACTCCCGTGTCGTGTTGACCGCTGGGGGTTGAAATGCGCCAATGCTCCGTTTCGTGGCACGCCCTGGGGTTGACCAAACAGGATGACACCTTGTTTTGGAACACATGGTCCAAACAAGCTTGGTTGCAACCAATGCACGTGTTGATGTCCTTGGGCCTCGACAGCCGGGCCTTCTTCACCAAATGCGGATCGGCCAAGAATGGCCGGGCCATGCTCACCATGTCGGCCGCACCTGCAGCCAAAGCGGCTTCGCAGTCCTCCGCGGTGTTGAACCGGTTGGTGGTCACCAACGGGACTTGGACCTTGCCCATCAATTTTTGGGTCACAAACTGAAAACCGCCCCTGGGCACCATCGTCGCAATGGTCGGGATGCGCGTTTCATGCCACCCAATTCCCGTGTTGATCATGGTCGCCCCGGCACGCTCCACGTGTTGGGCCAGCGTTTCCACCTCCGACCAGTCGCTTCCTCCTGCGACAAGGTCGAGCATGCTCAACCGGTACATCACAATGAAATCCTGGCCGACCGCTTCGCGCATCCGAGAGAGGATCTCGATGGGGAACCGGCAACGCCGTTCGAAGTCGCCGCCCCAGGCGTCGTTTCTGTAGTTGGTCTCGGCCGCAACGAACTCGTTGATCAAATACCCTTCCGACCCCATCACCTCCACCCCATCGTACCCAGCCTCGCGGGCGAGCACCGCAGACTTCACGAATTGACGGATGGTCCGCTCCACACCGCGCGCCGTCAACGCACGGGGCTTGAATCGGGCAATGGGCGCTTTCAAGGCGCTTGGCGCCACGCAAAACGGCGTGTAGGCATACCGACCGGCATGCAAGATTTGCATCACAATTTTGCCTCCCTCTTGGTGCACCGCGTGGGTCACTTGCTTGTGCGCCTTGGCGTGTCCAAGTCGGGACATGCGGCCTCCCCCCCACACCGTGACTCCTGCACGGTTGGGCGCCACCCCCCCAGTCACAATCAACCCAGCTTCCCCAGCCGCGCGTTGGGCGTAAAACTCCGCCAGCCTGTGCATCCCGCCACGCACCTCTTCCAACCCTGTGTGCATGCTCCCCAT
>JBMZAB010000070.1:0-4155 GCA_049610985.1 Flavobacteriales bacterium
CTGCGACCAAGAGATTATGAGTCTCCTGCTCTGACCAACTGAGCTAAGGGCGCGTGCAACGCGAAGGTACACTCGTCCCTCTAGAATCAGGCCTCGGTCGTGCCGTCGGCCCCCTCTTCGAGCCACTCGAACTCCAGTTGCCGCTTCGCCAAGTCGGCCGCCACCACCCGAACCGTGATCTTGTCGCCGAGGCCAATTTTGGTCCCCGACCGCAGGCCCTCAAACATCATGTGGTCTTCGTCGAACACCCATTGGTCCCATGGGAATGCTTGCTTGGGCACAAAGCCTTCGCACTTGTTGCCGTCCAGCTCCACAAAAAGGCCTTTGCCAATGGTGCCGTTGACCAGCCCTGTGAACGTCTCGCCGATGCGAGAACTGAGGAATTCCACCTGCTTGTACTTGATGCTGGCGCGTTCCGCTTCCGCAGCCCGCTTTTCCATGGTGGAGCTGTGGTGGCATCGCCCATCCAAGGGGCCCGCTTCGGCGCTGGCTTGGCCGTCGAGGTAGCGCTGGAGCAACCTGTGCACCATCACGTCAGGATACCGTCGGATGGGGCTGGTGAAGTGGGTGTAGTATGGGAAGGCCAAGCCGTAGTGGCCGATGTTCTCCGTGTTGTACTCTGCCTTGGCCATGGTGCGGATGGCCATCGTTTTCACGGTGTTCTCCTCCGGCGTGCCCGAGGTCGCCGTCAGCAAATCGCGCAACAACGACTCGGCGTTGCCCGTCGTGGGCTTGGGCATTTCATGGCCAAACCGGCGCACAAACACCCGCAACTGCTTCAGCTTCTCCGGGTCGGGACGGTCGTGCACGCGGTAGACGGCCGTGCGCGTGGGCACCTGCTTTTCTGGATGCACCTTCGCCAGGAACCGCGCCACCTCCACGTTGGCCAACAGCATGAAATCTTCGATCAATTTGTTGGCCTCCTTCATCCGCTTCACCACCACCTTCAGCGGCCGGCCGGCCTCGTCCAGTTGGAACCGCACTTCTTCTGTGTTGAAGTCGATGCCGCCGCGTTTGAAGCGCTTGGCGCGCAGCTTTTTGGCCAAGTCGCCCAACACCTTCAACTCCTCGGCCCGGTCGCCCTCCCCGGTTTCCAAGCGCTCTTGGGCTTCCTCGTAGGCGAACCGCCGGTCCGAGTGGATGACCGTGCGCCCAAACCACCGGTTCACAACCTCCGCCGCTTCGTTCATCTCGAACACCGCGCTGAACGCGAACCGATCTTCGTGGGGGCGCAACGAGCACAGGTCGTTGGACAGCACCTCCGGCAACATCGGAATCGTCCTGTCCACGAGGTACACACTCGTGGCGCGGCTCACGGCCTCCCGGTCCAGCACCGAGCCTGGTTGCAAGTAATGCGTGACGTCGGCGATGTGCACGCCAACTTCCCAATGGCCGTTCTCCAGCTTTTGCAAGCTCAGGGCATCGTCGAAGTCCTTGGCGTCGGCCGGGTCGATGGTCATGGTGAGCACCTCCCGGAAATCGCGCCGACGGGCCACTTCCTTGGGGTCGAGTCCGTGTGGGTTATCGGGGTCGCTGGCCTGGAAGGCCTCGGCGGCGGCGCTGACCTCGGCGGGAAACTGGTAAGGCAATCCGAATTCCGCCAGGATGGCGTGCATCTCCACCTCGTGCTCCCCTTGCTGGCCCAGCACTTCCACCACGCGGCCCATGGGCTGGTCCCGCGGGTCGTCCCATTGCTCGAGCGACAGCAACACCTTGTCCCCTTCCGTCGCCCCATTCAGGTGGCGCGCGGGGATGAAAAAGTCGGTGTGGAGGCGTTGGTCGGAGGGTTTCCCGAACCCGTAGTCGCGCACGAGCGTCACCGTCACCACGTAGTGCTCGCGCAGACGCTTCGTCACGCGCTTCACACGGGGCGTCGAGCGCCGGCCGCGCTGCCACCACTCGATCTCCACGGTGTCTCCCCAAAAGGCGTCGGCCGTGTTGTTCTTGGGCACGCGGATCTCGTTCCCGTCGGCCATGCGCACGAAGCCGGTGCCCATCCGGGAAATTTGGATGGTGCCTTCGTTCCCTCCTGCAGAGGGGTCAAACTCTGGCGCCGCCATCACGTACCGGCCATGACCCAGGTCTTCAAGCTGGCCCTTCTCGGCCAATTCCTCCATGAGCGCCATCACCGCCCGACGCACATCGTGGTTCAGGATGCCGAGCGCCCCGGAGATTTGCTTGTGATTGAGGGCCTTGCCGGCGCGCTGCCGAAACACCCGCAGGACGGCTTTCCTCAAGTCGGTGGGGGAGCCGTAGTCCGACTCGCTGTGCATCCCGCGCTGGCCCTTCGAGCCCCGCTTGGACGGTTGTCCGTGGCCGGGTCCCCGGCCCACGAACTTGTCGCCACGTCCGCCGCGGCTGCCTTTCCTGCCCATGACCCAAAGATGCGGCTTGTGGGCGAACTTGCGCGTCCATGACGACCCGATTTCTCCCCGCCGATTGGCGCGACTACGCCTTGCTGGATTCCGGCCACGGCAAACGCCTCGAGCGGTTTGGAGACCTGACCCTGGTGCGTCCCGACCCCTTCGCCCTCTGGAAGCCGTCTGGCGACCCCCACGCTTGGACCCGGGCCGACGCCACGTTCGAGCCCACGGGCCGAACCCACGGCAAGTGGCGCTCCGCCCCTGGCACACCCACCCGGTGGCCCTTGCGGTACCAGTCGGACGCCTTGGATTTGACCTTCGGGTTGGAGATGACCAAATTCAAGCACGTCGGCCTCTTCCCCGAGCAGGCTGACAATTGGGAGTTCTTGGCAGCCAACCTCAAGCCTGGCGACAAGTTCCTCAACCTGTTCGCATACACCGGCGGCGCGAGCCTCGCCGCGCGCCAAGTCGGCGCCGACGTCATCCACTGCGACGCCATCCGACAGGTCGTGGATTGGACACGGACCAACATGGAGCGAAGCGGCCTGGACGGCATCCGCTGGGTGGTGGAGGACGCCATGAAATTTGCACGTCGGGAGGCGAAGCGAGGCAACACCTACCAAGGCATCGTCCTCGACCCGCCCACCTGGGGCTTGGGCCCCAAGGGTGAAAAGTGGAAGTTGGAGGACCAGCTCCTCGACCTCATCGACGTCGTCGCCTCGCTGGTGGCCCCCGGCGGGTTCGTGGTCATGAACACCTACAGCGGCATTCCGCCGAGCGCGTTGGAAACAATGTGGTCCCTCGCGTTGCCCGACGCCGCCATCGAGGCCGGGGAACTGTGCTTGCGGGCGCAGGCAGGCCACGATTTGTCCACCGGATCGATGGTCCGAGTCACCCGAAACGCATGACCTCACAACCACCATGGTTCACGTTGTTGGCGACCGCCCTGCTCGGCTGGAGCACGCTGCTCCCCAACGAAACCATCGCCCAAACCCAGCTCTACGAGCTGCAGGGCTTCCGAGAATTGGCCTTGACCCACACGACCATCGCCATCCTGCCGTTCAAAGGCGCCGCATTCGTCTCGCCCCTGCAGTCGATGATGCAGGACGACGCGGACATCCGGCGTGAGGCGGACCTGCGTGGGTTGGAAATGCAGGCCACCTTGGAATCCTGGTTCTTGAAGCGGTCCGAGCGCGGCATGTTCATCGTGCAAGTGCAACCCACCACAGAAACGAACGCCATCCTCAACGACAACGACATCACCTTGGACAACCTCACCGAGCGCACGCCCCAAGAGGTGGCCAAGCTCCTGGGGGTGGACGCCATCGTCACGGGAACGGTGCAGGCCCGCCAGCCCTCCATGCTGATGGCCGCGGCCGTGTCGTGGATGACCCAAAGCAGTTCCAACAACGTGTACTCCTACGCCATGTTGGACTTGGAGGTCTACGACACCGAGTACGGGGAATTGCAGTGCAACTACCGCAAACGCATCCAACGGTCGCCGTGGGTGGGGGAGTCGAGATTGCTCCATGTTTTGGCCCGAAAAACGTCCAGGCGCATCGCCTACAAGGGCAAGCTCTGAGCATCCGTCGGGCGCATGGGCCGCCCTATTTTTGCGCCATGGCACAGGAAAGCGTGATGCTGGGGCTTAAGCTGCCCACCGACCCGCGTTGGGTGAAGCTCGTGGAGGGCAACATTTCGGAGATTTTGACCGACCATGCGTGGTGCGAGCAAAAGGCCGCCTCCAACGCCATCAGCACCATCGTGCGCTACCCGGACCTCACCGACATGG
>JBMZAB010000071.1:0-3723 GCA_049610985.1 Flavobacteriales bacterium
CTCTTCGGTTGCAGCAAGGAGGAAGGTTGCACATATCCTGCAGCTTGCAACTTCAACGAAGAGGCTGTGGTCGATGACGGCTCATGCGACTTTGCGACGTGTGCCGGGTGCACCGACCCGGATGCCTTGAATTACGACGCGTCCGCCACCATGGACGATGGCAGCTGCGAGTATGATCCCGCGGCCACCACAGCAGAATGCGTTTCCAGTGTCGATTTTGACGACTACTCTTACCCCGTTGTTGCCATCGGAGATCAGTGTTGGTTTGGGGAGAATCTTCGCTCCACGGTCTTCCAAGATGGCACCACAATTCCCGAAGAAACAGCTGCCAATTTTCCGAGTTTGACCACCCCTGCAAGGTCAACCTACAACAACTCGACCTCAGTCTTCAATGCCCAGGGATACCTCTACAATGGCATCGCAGCAACGTCATCGCAAAACGGAGGGTTGTGCCCCTCAGGTTGGCATGTTCCGACGGAGCTCGATTGGATGGAATTGGAATCCTACTTGGTTGTGGCGGGTTACGGCAAACGCATGGGAGAGGCTTTGAAATCTCAATCGGGCTGGGCACAGAATGGCAATGGAAGTGACGTGTACGGCTTCAACGGTTCAGGTGGAGGCCACGCCTGGCCCGATGGCAGCAACTACAGCTTGAATTACTACGGCACGTATTGGAGTTCCACCTACACCAGCAGCGGTGACGTGATGCAGCGCACCCTCAGTTCAGGATCAAACCAGCTCAACCGCGCCGAGTATTGGGATGTGATTGGATGCAGCGTGCGCTGCATTGCCGATTGACCTCAGAGTTCAAAAGACATCCCCTCTCGCGCCACGCGAAACCCCTTGCTTTCAACTTCTCGACTCGACTCGCTGTCAGGGTCCAACAGAGGGTTGGTGTGGTTGAGGTGGATGAAATGGACTTTGCTTCGCTCGGTCAAGGGCAAGTGTTCAAGTGTCGCCATGGTTTCCACCGCAAACGGGTGGGGAATTTCTGCCATGTCCCGATGATTGACCTCAGCTGCATCGTAAAAGGTCGCGTCCACAAACGCGAAGTCAACGCTTGCGAGTTCTTGGGTCAGGGAGTGGTCCCACATCGACCATTTGTCAATGTCCGGAATGAACAATGCACTTCTTTTTAGACCCACGATGCGGTATCCCACAGTTTCACTGAATTCATCGCGGTGCGGCACGCGCAGTGGAGTCACGGTGACCTCATCATGAAGCACCGACACCGCGCGATCGTCTTGCAGCGGAAAAACATCGATGTTGCCCAACTCCACGAGTTGACTCCAGGGCCCATTGTTCGCCAAGAATTCCGCCATGCGCGGCATGGCCCTGACGCGAACCCCTTCCGCACCCAACGCCTCTCTCCCAAGGTGCATCAGGCCTGTGTAATGCCCCATATGGGCATGGGTGAGGAAGATTTCGGAGGGCTGCGGTACGCCTGACCGTTCTGCGAGGGTGGCCCATTGGCTGGGCAAATCTGGGGTGGCCTCAAACAACACGGTTTCCTCCCAAACCCGACTGATGAGGCCCAAAGACACCACTCGTCGCTCAGTCCGCGGCCGCAAAAACAGATTGCGACAACAAGGTCGTCCACAGCCGATGTGTGGAGCACCACCGTCTTGGACGTTGCCCAGCACCACCAGTTCCACGTGCTCTGGAGGCTTCGAACTTCCCAGTCGAAAGGGAAGAACAAACGCAAAGGCAAGGGCAAGGATGCCGGCCATCGTCCGAACCAAGGAGAATATCATGCAGCCCCGCCAGGACTCGAACCTGGATCAAGCGTTTAGGAAACGCCTATTCTATCCCTTGAACTACGGGGCCCCGCGCACAAATTGAGCGAGCGCAAAGATGCGACCATTTGTAGTTTGGTGCCATGAAGAAATCCACTGTGTTGACTTGGGTGGCCGCGGGTGCCATGGCAGGCACCTCGGGGTGCAGTTCGACCGACCCTGCCTCCCTTGCGTTCGTGCGCAACGCCCAAACCGTGGAAACCGTGTTCAGGGCGTTTGAAGCAGAAGACCCCGCGGCGTTTTGGGGCGGGTTTGCCGAAACTGCGGTGTGGCGAGGTACTGGGGTGAACGCCCCGACGACCTTGTCGAGGAAGAAGATGCGGTCGGTGTACGACGCGTTTTGGGCTGAATTCGACTACGAGTTGATGGAGCCTCCCCACTTCTTGCCAGGCGTGGATCACGAGACTCAACGGCCCAACGGGTCGGTGAACGGCATGTTCCTTTGGGAAGTGTCCAAGACGGCGAAGGACGGCTCTCGCAAGGCCGTCCAGTTGTGGATCTACGAATCCTTCGACTTCAACGACGACGGCGACATCGTCTTCACCCAGGTGTTCAGCGACCTGGCCTCGGCCTACCGCATCCTCCGTGAACCCACCACGAGCGGCATCGAATGAGGCTGCCTGACCCCAACTTGGAGCTCCAACCGGGAAACAAGGTGGTTGTCTTTGTGCATCACCTGAAGGAAGGGCTGAGTGCGGACCAAATGGCCGAATACCGCCGCATGGACGACGACACCCTTGCCGCGGCGATGGGCATGGATGGCTACCTCGGGCATGAATACGCCAGCAAAGACGAGGGCTCGGTGTTCATGAGCTACTGGCGAGACGACGACGCGGTAGAGGCGTGGTCGCAGCATCCGTTGCATCGCGAGGCCAAAGCCAAAGGCCACGCAGAATGGTACGCGTCGTACCGCACGGCCATCTGCACAGTCGACCGGCATCACTTCCACGCTTGAGCATTTGCTCCTCTTTTTCGTTTAAATCCAATATGATAAGTTGACAACTTCATCTGGAGCCAACACTTGACAGAGGTCAGCGGCTCATATTTAAAGCATTCATAAAAACTTTCTACGATGAAGCATTCAATTCTTGTTCTTGCAGCAGTCCTGGTGGCTTGCTGCCCTTCTTTCGCCCAAGAGGAAACCTCTGATTTCGCTGAATACGGCGTGGGCTTGGGAATCAGCCCGTTTGGCCCCTCCCTCAATCTCACCCACAATCTCTCCGAGAAAACGAGCCTTTTCGTTGGCATCGGCGCCTTCTCTGGAGACAATCCTGTGAGTCCAGAAATCAGCGGTGTCACATTCGACGCCACAGGTGAAACCAACTGGATTGGATTTTTCATCAACCACCGTCCATTTGAAGGTGCCGATTGGTTTCGAATCAACACAGGAATCGGCATTGGTGGCATCGAAGGCACACTGACCGATCAGGCAGACGCCAGCCATACTTACAATGTGAGATATCAAAACAACCCCGTAGGCTACCTCGGTGTCGGCGTTGGTGCAAAACCTGTAAAGGGCATCCAAGTGGGTTTTGACATTGGTGCCTTGCATACTGGCGGTCCGACAATCACAGGAACCGGAAACCTTGCATCTGACATCGGTGATACGTTTGGCTTCGGTCGTGTTCTGCCAAACTTCCAACTCAGCGTGAGCTACGGTTTCTAATAACGCCAGCCAAATACCCAGAGGAAAAGCGCGCTGTGAAGCGCGCTTTTTTATTGTTACAAGCCAACAAAAAGCCCCACACTTGCGTGCGGGGCTTGTGGTTGTGGGCAATACTGGACTCGAACCAGTGACCTCTCGCGTGTGAGGCGAACGCTCTGAACCAGCTGAGCTAAATGCCCTTCAAAGCATATCCGTCAAAACGGACGGCGAAGATACGCAAGGGCTTGCGTTTTGCAAGCCAATGTGCACTTCGAAATGTGC
>JBMZAB010000072.1:0-3608 GCA_049610985.1 Flavobacteriales bacterium
ATGTCCTTCATCACAAACATGCTCTGCACCGTGGCGATGTTGGGCATGGCCGCCAGACGCTGGGTGATGAACCGGTGGTATGCGTCCATGTTGGCGACCTCCACTTCCACCAGGTAATCGAACTCGCCAGTGAGGTGGTAGCATGCGCGGACTTCGCGGTGCCGGCCGATTGCACCCTCGAATTCTTCCAACAACTCCCGTTCGTGGAGCTTCAACGACACGTTGCAGTAGGCGTGGATCTCCTTGCCGAGCTTCTTGCGGTCAAGCCGCACCGTGTAGCCGGTGATGACGCCCTGGTCCTCGAGGCGCTTGACGCGGGTGAATACCGCGCTTCGGCTCAAGCCCGTGAGTTCGCTGAGGTCTTGCATGCTTGACCTCCCGTCGAACTTCAAATGCTCCAAAATCGCGTGGTCGAGTGCGTCCATGAGGTTCAGATGTTCTCCTTTTGTCCTGGACTTTCGCGTCCATGCAAAACAAATGTCGTTGTTTTTGTATAAAAAAAGACATTTGTTCTGTTTGGTTTGACAACAGACGACAGATGTCGCAACCTTCTGGTCATGAAAACTCGTCTCGAGACCCGTGCAATGTTCGCGGGGTACCGGCCCGATGAGGCCAACATGGCGGTGAAGCCGCCCTTGCATCCTGCATCCACCTTCGTGTTCCCTGACGCCCGAACAGGCGCCGCCCACATGGAAACGGCGTACGGCGTGGAAGGTGCAGAGACCCCGCCCGACGGGTTCATCTACAGCCGCTTGGGCAACCCCACCCTCCGGATGGCGGAGGCGCGCCTCGCCGCATGGGACGACAGCGAAGATTCGGCCCTGTTCGCCAGCGGCATGGCCGCCATCAGCACCACCCTCCTCGCGTGGTCCGGGGCCGACCGCCCCGTGTGGTACGTCGGGCCCCTTTACGGCGGCACGCACCATTTCTTGGACGAAGTCATGCCCACCATGGGCCGCGAGGTGCACCAGCTGGAAGGGCTGGACAAACTGGACCTCGACTTGATCGCCACAGGCGGCAAGCTGCCCGGCATCATTTACCTCGAAACGCCCGCCAACCCCACGATGCAAATCCAGCGCATCCGTACGGCGGCCGAGTGGGCGGCCACCCACAGCACCGAGTCGCACCGCATCCTGGTCATGGTGGACAACACCTACTTGGGCCCGGTCTTACAACGTCCTTTGGAAGAGGGCGCGGACATCGTGTTGTACTCGGCCACCAAGTACCTCGGCGGCCACAGCGACCTGATCGCCGGCGGCGCCTCGGGCACGGCGGAAGCCATCGCCAAGGTGAAAGAATTCCGCACGTTCCTCGGCGGCATGATCGACCCGCACACCGCGTGGATGCTCGCGCGCTCCATGGAAACCCTGCACGTGCGCATCGAGCGGCAACAAGAAAACGCAGGCCTGCTCCTGGCGCACTTGCGCGAGATGTGCGGCGCCGAGGCCGTCAAGTCCGCGTGGGTGGAAGACCTCACGGCCATGGGTGAAGACGCTTCGATTGCGCAAGCCCAACAGAAAGGCGGCGGCTCCATGGTGGGCCTGACCGTTCCGGGCGGACGCGAGGGCGCGTTTGCGTTCCTCGACGCGTTGAAGGTGTTCAAGCTCGCCGTGAGCCTGGGCTCCACCGAGAGCCTCGCCGAGCATCCGGCAAGCATGACCCACGCCGGCGTGCCGGCCGACGTCAAAGCGTCCGCCGGCGTCACCGAAGGCTTCGTACGTCTGTCGGTGGGCTTGGAGCATCCCGAGGATTTGATCGCTGACGCCACCCAAGCTTGGAAAGTCGCCTGCGAGGTGGCGAACTTGCCTGTGTGAGAATCCTCTTTGCCGCTTTCCTGACGCTGTGCACCTGGACCCTGGGCTGGGGCCAGCGCGTGCATTTGTTTCCCGACGACCAACTCGTCTTCCGGGACATGATCGCCCACGTCGAAAACAACGTGGTGCGCAGGGGCGCGACGTGGTCTGGCGAGGTCGCCTTCACCCTGCAAGACGACGGCATGTGGGACGAGGTGCACCTCCATCGCGGCTTCAGCTCCAGCGCCCTGGACATCGCCTACACCGTGCGCGAAGGCCAACTCGTGTTGGGCGACACGCACTTCTCAGACGGCATCCTCTACACCTTCTCTGAAGGCCAAATCTTCCTGGGCGACTCCACCTTCCCCATGGACGTGGTGTACACGTTGCGGGAAGAACGTCCTGCGTTTCCTTCGCGATCCGGGGCGCCGACGTTTGGGGTGTACAAGGAAGACAGCCGGGCGTGGACCGACCGCGTGGCGGTCATCGAGGGTGTGGCCACCCCAGCGCAGCTCTACGCGCTCCTCAGCGCCGCAGGCTTGCTCTGAGCTTCGTCAGGTTTACTTGACCTCCTCAAGTCGGAAGGTGAACCCTTCCATGATCTCGTTGACGAGGAGCTTGGTGCACGCTTCGTTCACCTGAGAATCGGCCGCCTCACGGCTGTCCGCCTCCACTTCAAGGGTGACGTGCTTGCCGATGCGCACGTTGCTGATGTCCGACAACCCGATGTTGGGCAGGTTGGTGCTGACGGCTTTGCCCTGGGGATCCAACAATGCGGGAAGGGGCATGATGTCGATGGCAGCGCGGAATTTCATGTGCGTGAATGCGTGTTTGTGAATCTCAACCGGCGGACCCTTGAGGCGTGGTTGCCATGGCCAAACCGAGGTACAAAAGTAAACACAAGGGCACTGCAAGGAACACGCTTCCCAGCCCAATCCACGTCCCCACAGCCACCCCCACCATTGCGGGGATGAGTGCGCCGCGCCAGGTGTCCACGCCGGGCTCTTTCCCGAAGCCTTTCAAGCCCCACATCTTGCGGGTGCTCACCATCGCCAGGGGCACCACCACCACACCCAGCCACGCGAACGCCACCGGGAGCAACACATCAGGCCCTCCCTGCAATTCTCCCCACGCCAGCATCACGCCCATCCAAAAAATCCCAGCCGCCGGGGCAGGCAGCCCCTCGAAGCGCGTGTCTCCCTCCCCTGACTCGGCCGTCACGTTGAACCGCGCGAGCCGGTATGCGGCCGCCACCGCCACCCCCAAGCTGGCAAACATCACCCAGGTCAAGCCCGGCCCACCGTCGTCTTGGAACAAGCGCATGGCCACCATGGCCGGGGCCAACCCACCGGTGACCACGTCGGCCAGGCTGTCCAACTGCACGCCCAGCGCGCCGTCGACCCCCAACTTCCGGGCCGCCCAGCCGTCGAAGGCGTCGCACAGCATGGCGAACATCCACACGGCGGCCACCATTTGGGTGGCGAGGGCCATGTCTGCACCTGCGGAACCCCACAGCAACGCCTGTCCCAAAAATTCGCCAGACGCCGCCGCCCAACACACCACCGCACCCCCCAGCAAATTGCCAAGGGTCAACGCATTGGGCACCCAACTCAAGCTCTTCATGACGGCAAAAGTAGGGCATCCATCCACCCCCTGAACTGCCCGGCCTGCGCGCCTTTCAGGATTTTATCCCAAGAAAACGAAACCCAAGAGGACCCACTTGCGTATATTCGCAAACCCACGGCGAGAAATTGCCACGGAAGGGTCCGATGGCCGAGTGGCTAGGCTCAGCTCTGCAAAAGCTGCTACAGCGGT
>JBMZAB010000073.1:0-3437 GCA_049610985.1 Flavobacteriales bacterium
AACACCACGGAGGTGTGCGACACGGTGTACGTGCACGCTGCAGACGTGCTCTACAACATTCCTGAGCGCATCCGCGTAAAGGATCCTTACAACAGCATGTTTGTGTTGGGTTTGAATGGTGGTTTGGGAGTGTGGATGACGCGTGAGGCGCTCAACTTCAACACCACGCCTTCATGGATTCGCATTGCAGAGGCACCTGCTGGATTCTCTGGCACCAAGGCCATCGAGTTTGTGGAGCAAGGAGAAGAAGCCGGCGATGTGATGTTCTACACCGGTTGGAACGGCCAGGTCACGCGTGTGACTGGCTTGCGCAACGTGTACAGCCAAGAAGATGTGAGCGAGTTGGAGGTGACCAACATCTTGAGCAGCGCGGGTGCTGCTGTGACTGGCTTGAGTGTGGATCCCAACGATCCCAACCACGTGGTCATCTCTGTGGGTGGCTACGGCGCCAACGGTGCGGGCAAGGTGCGTGAGACGTTCAACGCCCTGAGCGACGACGTGGAATGGGACAACATCTGGACGGGCAACGGTCCGAACGGTTTGGGCCTCAACTTCAACAACATTCCTTGCTACGATGTGGTCATCGACGCCAACGACCCCTCCACAATTGTGGTGGGCACCGAGTTTGGCATTTTCGTGAAGAATGGCGATGCCAACTGGGAAATCAGCAACATCGGCATGGAGAATGGTCCTGACGGTGTGACCGCACCTGTGTTCGACCTCAAGCAGCAGTTCCGCAGCTCTCACCCATGGAGCAACATCACCAACGGCGGTGCCATCTACGCCGGCACGCACGGCCGCGGCATTTTCGTCAACGGCATCGCTTCCGATGTGGAGGAAGAAGAATTGGTCGCGGAGGAGGCCACATGGAACGTCTTCCCGAACCCTGTGGTCGGGGAGGAGCTCAACTTGCCCACTGCTGGATGGCAGGGTCAGGCCCGAGTCGAAATCTTCGACCTCACCGGTCGTCGCTGGGTCAACGACGTGACCAACGTGGGTGGCGTGGACCGAGTGCGCACAGACGTTCGCGAGTTGCCTTCCGGCTACTACGTGGTTCGGATGAGCCAAGGCGACGCGGTGAAAGCGGCCAAGTTTGTGGTCCGTCGCTGAGTCGACCCACCAACGCATTGAAAAAGGGACCCGAGGGTCCCTTTTTTGTTGCTTGATCGTAGAAGGGGACGGTTATGCGCCGGGCGTGTGGCGAATCAATTCGGCACGGCCGTCCTGAATGACCACGGAGCTGAAGTGGGTGAGCCAGTCGCCCGCGTTGATGTACCGGGCCTCGTGTCCTTCGATGGGTACGTCGAGGGGGAGGTGTCGATGTCCAAAGATGAACGCGTCGATCGATGTCCCGCCTGCGCGTTGGAGGTGGTCCAGCGCATAAGCATAGAGGTGCTCTTGGTGAAGGTCGGTGGACAGGGGCAACTCGCCCTTTTGGCGGCTTCGCGTGGACCACGCTTGGGCCAGGGCCATGCCAAGGTCCGGGTGGAGCAAGCGAAAGGCCGCCTGGCATGCGCGCGAGGTGAACACGCGCTTGAGGCGGTTGTACCCGCGGTCGCCAGGACCGAGGCCGTCGCCATGGCCGACCATGCAGGTGAGGCCATCCCACGTTTGGACAACAGGTTCTCGGTGAACGTGCACCCCCAATTCATCTTGCAAGTAGCCAAACGTCCACATGTCGTGGTTGCCCACGTGGAAATGGATGGGCAGGCCTGCGTCGGTCAATTCGGCGATGGCACCCATCAAGCGGACGCCACCCTTGGGCACGGCGCGCTTGTACTCAAACCAAAAATCGAAGAGGTCGCCGACCAAATGCAGTTCCGTGGCCGGGCGCCCTTGCGCAAAGCCTTCGCCGCGTGCGGCGTCTCGCATCCATGTGACAAAGGCGCGTTCGCGGTCCACGCTGGACATCGCCGCTTCTGCACCCAAGTGCAGGTCCGAGGCCAAATGGACGCAGTGCGACATCACTTGCCGAACACCCCGCGCAAGGCAGATTCGACGCCGCTGCCACGCAGGTGCGTGGCCAAGATGGCGCCGTCGCGGTCGATGAGCATGGTGTGGGGAATGCTGCTGATGCCGTACTCACGCGCAGCACCGTTGCGCCATCCCTGCAAATCACTCACGTGGTTGGGCCACGTCAGTTGGTCTTGCTCGATGGCTTTGCGCCAGCGGTTGGCGTCGCTGTCCAACGACACAGAGAAGACTTCAAAGCCTTGGTCTTTGTACTTCTCGTACGCCCGAACCACGCTCGGGTTTTCCCGGCGGCAGGGACCGCACCACGAGGCCCAGAAGTCCAACAGCACCACGGAGCCGCGAAGGTCGCTGAGTTTGCGCTCGTTGCCGTCGGGATCGTTCATGACGATGTCCGGCGCCATGTCTCCTTGGCCGTACTTGCTGTTTTTGCCCCCCCGCTTCTTTTGCTTCGTGGGGTTGGGCAGCTCCATGTTGCGTGGCAACACCGCGCGGTCGTATGCAGACTTGATTTTGCCGAAGTAAAAGGAGTTGCGGAATTCGTCCTTCAAGGCCTCGATGTTGGCCTTGAACAAATCCTTGTGGGCACCCGCATCCAAGCTCTCCAAGGCACTCAAGGCGGCGAGGGTGCCGCTGTGCTTCTCCGCAAAGGCGAGACTCAAGGCGTTGATGCTGTCCACTTTGGCGGTCACGGCTTCCTTGGCCGCGGCGCGCTTGTCCCCATTCAAGGTGCGGGCGTCACGCTCCGCTTGCTTGATGCGCTGTTGCAGCGGCATGATGGCTTCGTAGTATTCCGCGATGGTGACCGACTCCGGCGAACCGGCAATGGAGGCGCCCACCATGTAGTTCTCACCCGCCCGCGCCGTGGCTTCGACGGTGACACCTTCCGTTTGGTCGGTGATCAAAACAAGGGGGTGCACACGTCCTGCAAGCAATTGATGATACCCTCGGGTCAAGGGCTTGGCGGGCGTCAAGGTGAATCCGCCTGCGGAGTCAAGGGTCGTCGAGGCGACATTGACCAAATTTCCATTGTTGAAGCTGCGCAACACGACCTCCGTGCCGGCGTCCAACCCTGCGATACTTCCGCCGATGGAACCTGGAGCTGTCTTTGGGGCAGGCGCTTCACAGCCCATCCAACCTGCGGAAAGCGCGGCCAAAAGCATGGCGGAAATCAAGGAAATGCGTTTCATGTCACTGAGGGGGTTTGGATTGCGAAGGTAAGGTCTGCGTCCACGTTTCAAGGAACGCCTGAACGCGGGCTTCCGTATGCCAAACCAGCGTCAAAGGCAGCACCCACACGTCGACGTCTTCCAAGATGTGCTCAAAGGGACGCAATCGCACGGCGTCTTTTTCTGTGGTGACCAAAGAAGAAATCCCCGCCTCCTTCATCCATGCCAGCCAGTGGGTGACATCGGCTTGGGTGAAGGCGTGGTGGTCGGGATAGAAGGCATGGGCGGCAACCTCGG
>JBMZAB010000074.1:0-3413 GCA_049610985.1 Flavobacteriales bacterium
TAAGGAGGATTGGACAGGTGTTGTCAAAAGCTGCTTGTGAACGTCAATTCAAAGCCATTGGACGCAGGAACGGCCCGGCAAACTCCGCCAATGCAGAAGATGCCCTCGCGGCGTTTTCCATAGCCCACACTCAGCCTGTGGGGTCCATTGATGTAACCCGCCGCGCCGTACACGTAATGGATGCGCTGGGCAGGGTTGTTGTTGCCAAAGTTGTATTGGTCCAGCACGCTGACGAACCAGTGGGGCGACCAGGTGTATTCCATCAGCAACGTGGCCCAGTGGCCTTTGTCTTGCAGCAAG
This sequence comes from Flavobacteriales bacterium, assembly GCA_049610985.1. Taxonomy (GTDB): domain Bacteria; phylum Bacteroidota; class Bacteroidia; order Flavobacteriales_D; family Sanyastnellaceae; genus UBA11663. The sequence goes on from JBMZAB010000074.1 coordinate 301, forward strand.
TCCGGGTTGTCCTTGTCTTCGCCGACCCACAGGCCTTGGATTTCTGTCCGCAAACTCTGTTTGGGCTTCACTTTCCACTGGGTTTCAAGCACGTGGATGTTCGCGTTGACAATGCCCTTGTAGTCCGTCGTGACTGGGGTCGTCAGCGTGTTGAAGTCAAAGTGATAGAAGGTGTATTTGGCCTTCCAACGCTTGTTCAGTTTGCGGCTGATGGACGCGTTGAAATCGCGTACGTAGAGCTCGTCCCCAGGTCCCCAGCTGTTTCGCTGGTATCCGTACAGCGCGCCTTCCAGAGATTGGCTGCTGTATTGCGTGGTGTCCAGGCTGTTGGCCGCGGCGAAGCTGGCGCTCAGCTTGGTGCCATACTTGCCGCCAAGTTTGCTGCCCTTGGGAATGGTGTAGAAAATTTCTGCACTTGCACTCGTTTCGCCTGTGATGACCGTGGCGTAGGGGTAGAGGGTCGCCGCCAGATTGTACGTGTGCTGTTGGGTGACCGCGGGAATGAAGTTGATGGGCAGGTCAAACAAGCGCAAATCCCGATCCGATCGGAAGCTCATGTTGTCGACCATTTTGGCGGTGAACAACACGCCCAGTCCTTTTTGGCTGTACCCCAGGGTGGCCAAGAATGCTTCTCCATTGCGGAATGTGTAGCCGTTGTCGGCGCTGGGGTCGTTGATTTTCCCGGCGTATTCGGCACTCGCGGTCCAACCCTTTCGGATGGCGTTGATCCGGTAGGACCAAGAGCCAATGTTTTGTGGCATGGCCAGCACGAGGCTGTCCACACTGAAGGGCGAACCCGTCTGGAATTTGCTCACAAAACTGGCAGCCGCAACGACTTTCAAGGGCTTGTCTTTCCAGCTTTCGACCATCGCGTTGAGGTCGGTTTCCACGTCCACCGCGCGCACGACGCCAGGTCCATTGACAAGGCCGTTGTCGAAGTCAAATCTTTGCTTGCCGTAAATGAATTTGGCCTGCACACCTTCGATGGGCTTGAAGATGAGTCGGAACCCATCCATGGCGTTGTCGATGCCCAAGTTGCGCTCCTCATAGGATCGGAACACCAAGCCACTTCCAAATTGGTCGTAGAAGTTGCCCACGGTGACGTCCACCCCGCGCTCCGGGTCGTTGTAGCGCGCAAATCGGTACCCCACGCCACTCCCGTTGAAACGCCCAGGAAAACCAATGACCGCGTTCAGGTAGCTTTCATAGCGCACCCCGGCGCTGAAGTTGCCTTGGTTGTAAAGGACGTTGGCGAAGGCATTGTAACCGGTCTTCGCAGGTGGCACCACGGCGCCAATGAGCGAATCCTCGGCGTAGCTCTGCCACAAGATGCCGACGTTGCCCGACACAGAAGGCGCAGGAGCATCCTGCCCAAACTGCGACCACGCGTGGGGCATCCCCAAGAGCATCGTCAAGCCCAGGGCCCAGAGAAGGGAGGCGTGAGCGCGATTCATTCGCTGAGCTTGAGGAGCTCCTCGTAGAGTTCGTATTCGTCGCCGTCTGCGTAGTTGTTGTGCGACCACACGACGTTCCCCTTGGTGTCCACCACGAAGGTGTGCGGCACGTTGTTGACGTTCAACGCCCTTGCAAAGTCGCGGTTGGGGTCCAGGAGGATGTCGTATTCCCATCCCACGCTGTTGACGTAGGGCGCCACGCGATTCATGGAGCGCATGTCGTCGATGCTCACCGCAACCACTTTGACGCCCGTTTCATCCACCCAGTCTTCGTAGAGCTCTGCGTAGTTGTTGAGCTCGCGCTTGCACGGGCTGCACCACGTGGCCCAAAAACAAAAGACCGTGGGGCCTTCTTCTTGGACGAGGTCTGCGGTTTGAATGGCATTGCCTTCAATGTCTTTGAGGCTGACGTTGGGCAAGGATTGGGCCCAAGCGGCCGAGGTCAACAGACACAGGGCTTGGAAAAGGACGATTCGGGTCATGGGAGGGGCATTCAGTTGTGCAGTCGAGATTGCAAGGTTCAGGCCAAAAATACACTCACGCTTGTCAAACGCGGCGCACCGTCCATGCGTTGCGTGGGCCGGGCGACTTGGTGTGACGTATCTTTGAGGCATGAAGCACCTCACTCGCTTTTTCGGGATTTTGGGATTGTTCTTGTCGTTGTCTGCACAGGCGCAATTCTCAGCACCGACCTTGTTGGGCACCACGGACACCGTGTACATTGACCTTGACACGCTCGGGGCTGCGGGAGTGGTGGCCGTGTATTGGGATGTGTTGAACGACACGGAAGACACCCTCGATCTCATGGTGACGCGCACGTTGGTGGACACCGTGTCTCCCTTCAACTACCCGTTTGAAACCGATGAAGATGGCGTACCGTTGGAAGGTTCATACGAGCGCTTCTGCTGGGGCCAGTCGTGCTTCAATTTTGGAACGGATGCTTCTCCGGCCATTCCTGGGTTCTTCGTGACCTTGGAGCCAGGAGACACCACAGACACCTTCGTGAGTGACTTCTACCCCAACGGCGTCACGGGCACCACGACCCTGGAATACTGTTTCCACCAAGACGGTCCCCCCAGCCTCGGCGCATGCCACGAATTGACCTTCGTGGTGACGGGTTCTGTGGACGCGGTGACATCCCCCGTCCGGGCCAAGACGGGCATCGCCCAAATGATGCCCAATCCCGCCTCGGATGCGGTTCAAATTCGCTTCGAAAACGCACGTGACGGGGTGATTGAATTCCGCAACTTGGTCGGGCAAGTGTGCCGCACGGAAAAGGTGCAGGCAGGCGCCACCCTTCAGCGCTTGGACCTCGACGGCATGGCGGACGGCATTTGGCTTGTCAGCTACAAGGTGGACGGCTTGGCCGTGTCGACCAAGCGCCTCGTGATCCGCTGATTCGGGCGGCGCTTCGACTTCCTCACATCCTCGATTTCGGTCGCGTCTTCCAGGCCATGACCTTGTGCACGTCATGATGTGCATCCTTTGGTGATGGGGCGATGATTCGAGCGACCTTCGTGGTGAACTTCGTCCATTCATGCAGCAGAACAATTTGAAGAGAGAGGCCCTCGAATACCACGCCCGGGAACGACGGGGGAAGGTGGAGGTGATCCCGACCAAACCGTACAGCACGCAGCGGGACCTCAGCTTGGCCTACAG
>JBMZAB010000075.1:0-3372 GCA_049610985.1 Flavobacteriales bacterium
GGGGTGCACGGATCCGTTGAATCCTGGATACAACCAGAACGCCACAGAAGACGATGGATCGTGCTTCGTGGGTGGATGTTTGCTGGACTTCGCGTGCAACTACGACCCAGACGCGGATTTTGTCGACTTGTCGACGTGCGAATTCGACGAATGTGTGGGATGCATGGATGCGACAGCGTGCAACTTTGACCCAGACGCCACCTTAAATTCTCAAGGTTCATGCACATTCCCGTTGAACCAATTCTTGGATTGCAACGGCGTGTGCAACAACGACACCGACGGGGACGGCATCTGCGACGAATTCGAGATCCCTGGCTGCATGGACGTGGCCGCGATCAACTTCAACCCCTTCGCCACGGAGGACGACGGCTCTTGCTTGGTCCTTACTGGAGGGTGTGTGATTCCGTTCGCGTGCAACTACGACTCCAACGCAGATTACTACGACGGCAGCTGTGACTTCCAATGCTTGTACGGAACGGCAGAAATGGGATGCTACCACGAGATGGCATGCAATTACGGAGCCTCGGATGAGCCTTGCTTGTTCTTCAATGCGGAAGGCCAGACATGCATCCCAGGTGGATGCTTGATGGAATCGGCTTGCAATTACGACAGCGACGCGATGTACAGCGATGGTTCATGTGACTTCGATTCATGCGTATCCCCTGGTTGCACGTTGGAAGAGGCCTGCAACTTTAACCCCAGTGCGAACACCAACGACGGGTCATGTGAGTTTGACTCGTGCACAGTGGTGATTTCGGGTTGCACGAACCCATTGGCGTGCAACTTTGAAGAAGTGGCCAACGCCGACAACGGCACGTGCGAGTTCATTTCTTGTCTGTCCTCTGGTTGCACCATGCCCAACGCATGCAACTACGACGCCAACGCGTCCATCCTCGACGACAGTTGTGAATACCCTCAGGAAGGATTGGACTGCACTGGCCAATGTGTGAACGACGCCGATTTGGATGGGGTGTGTGACTTGTTTGAAATTCCCGGGTGCACCGATGCGGTTGCCGTCAACTTCAACGTGGACGCCACCGACAACAATGGAACGTGTGTGTATGCCAACGGCGGATGCACAGACATGCTTTCTTGCAACTTCAGTCACTGGGCCACCGAGGACGACGGGTCTTGTGATTACGGCTGCTTGGGATGCATGAGCATTTTCGCGTGCAACTTTGATCCCGAAGCCACGCTCCACGACCCTTCGGCGTGTGAATTCTTGCTGGACCTCGAAATCACCGGAGCGGTATCTGTCGATGTTGGAGAGGAAGAGGAGTACAGCATCACAGGCACTTCTGGCGCTTCCATTCAATGGCATGTTCAGGGCGGCACCTTGATGGCGGGACAGCACACCGAATCCGTCAGCGTGATGTGGACAGCCAGCAAGGGCGTCATTGAGGTCACTGAGATCACCACAGCAGGCTGCGAAGGTGAAACCTTCATCCTCGAGGTGGAGGCCATCGTGAGTGGAATGACGTCCGAAGGAGTGGCCATCGCGATGTACCCCAACCCTGCCAATGACCAAGTGGTGCTTGAGCTGCCTGGCACACAATTCGCCAGCCTGCGCATCCAAGACGCCACAGGGCGGGAGGTGTACAGCATGGACAACCTTCAGTCGCGTCATGTGGTCTCCACCGCAGACCTGGCGAATGGCATGTATCAAGTCATTGTCACGACCGGAGGCAAGAAGGAGATCAAGTCCCTCGTGATTGCCCATTGACACACTTGACAATCAACTTCAAAGGCCTCACTCTGTGCAGTGGGGCCTTTTTTTTGCGCCCTTGCGAATTGATGCTTCGACGTGAAGTGTTGTAAATTCCACCTTCTCTCGACACCATGCGCATTTTTCTCTCCTTCATGCTGATGTCCGTTGTTGGGATTGCCGTGGCGCAGCCCTGCAATTATACTTGGGACATGTACAGTGCATTGGCCGCACCTCAAACCGATTCTGAATCGATCGAACTGGTAGGAGATCTGTCGTCCATTGAGTTCAACCTGAACTGGGATGGGGTTGGCACGGCATTAACTTATGCTTCTGACCTTATGGTTTACGTCTATGCGCCAAATGGCGATTGCCTGGTTTTGGGTGGGTGGAACATTCCACCTACGGGCGGATGCACGAATTTGGGGACTGGTGGTGGCGGTGCTTGGCCCAACAATTGGAATTCTCTGGCTGATGGATTTTACACAGCAACAATCAATGTGAACGGCGCTGGATTGGAAGGGAGTGGCGTTTGGACCGTGGTGTTGCAAAATGCCTACACGGGCGCCCCCACGGTGATTTATGATATGGAGATGACGTTCTATGGCCTTTGCGATGGTGATTGTTTTGACCCCGAAGCGTGCAACTTTGAGCCCACCGCCACCATCGCCAACAACGATCTCTGCGAGTACGCCATCGACTACTATCCCTCTGGGCTGTACGATTGCGATGGCAACTGCTACCTGGATTTCGACGGAGACTTGATTTGCAACGAACTGGAAGTGCCTGGATGCCAAGAACCCTGGGCATGCAACTACAACCCGCAGGCCACCGACCCACCGTTGCCGGGATTCCCTTGCACGTATCCTCAGAGCAACGACGTGGATTGCGACGGCAACAGCATGTTGCCGCAGTTCTTGACCCAGCCTCAAGACATGACGGTGTCTTGTGAAAACATCCCGGAACCCCCGGTTGTGGCCACCCAAGCTGCACCTGCGGCCATTGCGTACCACAACCTCTTTCCCAACAGCTGCTACGACAACTCGGAGGTTGAGGTCGTGTACACAACCAACACGTTCCCTGGCGACTGTCCGGGCAACTACACCATCCAGCGCACGTGGCTCATCACAGACTGCGAGGGGTTCCAAAACGAAATGACGCAGACCATTCAAGTCGTCGACAACCTCGTCCCTGTGGTTTCCAGTGGATTGGACACCTTGTTCTTGGGGTGCAACGACAATGTTGTGTTTCCACCCATCGTCGCCGAAGACGAATGTGGTGGGGCCGTAAGCCTGGTCAACCAGCCTGCGTTTGTGACGCTGCCAGGCACATGCCCCAGTGAGTTCACAGAGAAAAAAATCACGACGCTTTCCGACGATTGCGGCAACGTCACAGAGGTGGAACAAGTGATTGTGGTGGAGGACAATGCACCTCCCATTTGGCTCAATGCCCCAGACGAGTTGATTGTCACCGACAACATCAACGGCGAAGTCTTTGACGAGCCGGTCGCGGAGGATTTGTGTTCCGATGTGGTGGTCAACGTGACCAACAGTTATGGCGACGGAAGCTGTCCGTTGTCCGTGGTGCTCACGCGCACCTTCATTGCACAAGACCAATGCGGAAACTCCTCATCGACTTTCGTGCAAACCATCCAAGAGGCCACCGAC
>JBMZAB010000076.1:0-3287 GCA_049610985.1 Flavobacteriales bacterium
GCTCGGTCTGCGACACCCGTCCACCTTGGCGAGCTGAGGTTGCGAACGGAGACGGCAGGAATGGCCGCCGTGGCTCAGTTCATGTGAATGGCCTCACCGGGCTTTCGAGCCCCGCTTATCTTTGAAAGCATGTGGTCTCTCCGTCCCTTGTTGCGCACAGCCCTCCTCCTCTTGGGGTGGTGTGCCTGGTTGGGCCATGAAGGCGTCCTGGGCCAAGGTGCTTTGGGAGATCTTGACTTGGACGTGATGGTTCCACCTGGCGGGGTGTTGGACAACGGGGCACCTGCAGGTTGGCCTGTACAGTCGGGCGACTTGCTGCTGTCCCTCGTCCAAAGCCCCACAAGCATGTTCGCCACGCTCGTCGACGACGAAGCCAACTTGACATGGGCTGCGCAAACGCCGTATCGTGGATTCTACATGAAACCATGGGGTCCCGGTGAATTCGTATGGTACAACTACACTTTGCGAAAGTGGACTGTGGTGGATGCCGCGTTCAACCCGCTGGACACCTTGACCCAAACGTTTGTCCCAGACGACGATTACCATGACGTTCATCGCTTCGAGGACGGGACGTATCTCGTGGTGCTGCTCGAGGAGGTGTTCGAAGATTTGACCAGCATCGGTGGCCTCTCGAACGCCAAGATTCTCAACCCTCGTCTGCTTCATTTGGACCCGCAAGAACAAATCCTCCAAGAGTGGAGCGGCCTTGACCACATGCCCGTGGATCCCAGTGTCGACAACCTTGATTTTGAGGTTGTGGACCACTTGCATTGGAACGCTGTGCAATTGGATGAACACGGCGGGGTGCTTCTGAGCATCCGCAACCGAAACCAAATCGTGCGCCTGAGGCCCGACGATTGGTCCATTCATTGGAAACTTGGGGGAGAAGACAGCGATTTCAGCCTCAACGATCCGGGGTGGGATGGGTTTCACATGCAACACGACGTTCACGACGTGGGCAACGGTCGGATTTTGATGTTTGACAATGGCGTGTTGGACAACAGTGGATTTTTGTCCAGGGCGTTGGAGCTCGCCTTGGACACTGTGAATTTCACGGCCCAAAATGCGTGGCAATTTGCCCACCCAAGTGACATTTACGCCGCTGCACAGGGCAGTGCCATTCGTCTCGAAAACGGCAACACCCTCATCGGTTGGGGCACGGCAGAAACCGGGGAATTCGGGACCCGAGTCACGGAAGTGACGCCCGAAGGCCACATTGCGTTTGAAGTGCGGTTGACCGACGGGTCGACATTGTACAGGGCGAGAAAGTATCCCACGGGGATGCTCTCCGGCTGCACCGAGGAAAGCGCCGTCAATGTGTCCAATTCCCCGTGGTTGCTCGACGCAGAGGATTGCGCATTTGACCTTGATGGCGATGGGTGGACCGACGTAGACGGCGATTGCGATGACGCCGATGCCACGGTGTATCTCGGGGCCAACGACATTCCACTCGACGGCATCGACCAAGATTGCGATGGGGTGGATGCTGTCCCAGGGTGCACGGATGCCGCCGCAATGAATTTTGCTTTGGAAGCCACGGTCAACGACGGCTCATGCACCTACTTGGCGTTGTTCAAGGTGGACATTTCCCAAGAGGAGGGTGGAGAATGGGACGTCATGGCATGTGGATTGGAGTGGACGTCTGTGTCCGATGCCAATTTTGAAAATGCGTCCTCTGTGATGCCGACCAATGCGGCATGGGAAACGGCGCAATTTTCCTTGGCCCTGGGATTGGGGTCACATGCTTACCGGTTTGTTCGACCCGATGGGGTGGCCGAAGTGGATGCTCGAATCCTGACCATCGAAGGCGGGACGAACCTGGTCGATGCGGGGGTGGTGTGTTTCAACGAGGAAGTTGGTTGTCCGGGATGCACAGACCCCATGGATGTGGCTTACAATCCTTGGGCAGTGACCGATGAAGGGTGCGAAGGATGGTCTGTGGCGGGATGCACCTATTCCCAAGCCACCAACTACAGTTCGAATGCGAACGACGACGACGGCACGTGCATCTTCGAACAAGGCAGTGCTTGCCCCGGGGATTTGGATGGAGATGGCAGCGTAAGCGTGGGCGACCTCATGGCGATGTTGGTCGCGATGGGCAGCACCTGCGATTGATTACGCTTCTTGCGAAGGGCCTTCAGGGATGGGGCGCCAATGCGTGACGTCGCTGAAAAAATGGTTGCTGTTGCCTTCTCCCGCCCAAAAGTGAAGGCCGTGCTTGGCACGCTTCTCCTCATTCTTGGCGTAAAAGTCTTTGCAAAACCGCAAGACGACCACCTCCCGGGTTTCAAATTGAAAATCTTTGCCGGGCAAGTAGACCTTGTTCCCAGGAATGAAGCCCAAGACGCGTTGGTCGTCGTCCGGCAACGTGACGTTCACGTCCTTCCAGTCCTCGCTCATGTCCCTTTGAATTGGGGTTTGCGCTTTTCCAAAAAGGCTTGCACGCCCTCCGCGTAATCGTCCGTTTCTGCCGCTTCGAATTGCAAGTCGAGCTCCAGTTTCAACTGCGAGTGCAAGTCATTTGTCATGGCGGCGTGCAGAGCTTTCTTGGTCAGTCCCAGCCCCCGCGTGGGCATGTGCGCCAGTTTGGACGCCAAGGTGCGAACGGCCTCGTCAAAGGCTTCCTCTTCCACGGCTTGGTGGATCAAGCCGATCTCTTGGGCTTCCGCGGCGGGGAGAGGGGTGCCGAGCATGGTCAACGCCTTGGCGCGGGCCATGCCCACGAGCCGAGGGAGCCAGTAGGTTCCACCGCTGTCGGGGATGAGCCCAATGTTGGCAAACGCCTGGATGAACTTGACCGACGACTTGGCCACCACAAAGTCGCACGCCAAGGCGATGTTGGCCCCGGCGCCGGCTGCCACCCCATTGACCGCAGCCACCACGGGCTTCTCCATGTCACAAATCCTTCGAATGCTTCGGTTGTAGGTCTCTTCGACAATGACTTTGAATCCGGGAGAGTGTTCTGAGGTGACCTCCTTCAAATCTTGTCCCGCACAGAAGGCGCGTCCCGTTCCGGTGAGGACGACGCAGCGCACCGCCTCGTTTTGGGCCGCTTCGTCCAGGGCGGCTTGGAAGGCACGTCCCATTTCTTGGTTGAAGCTGTTGAAGACATCAGGGCGATTCAGCGTGAGGGTCATCACGCCCTCATTCAACTCAGTGAGCAAGGTCTCAGACATGCATGCAAGGTCCAAGAAAAAGCCCGGGCACAGGGCCCGGGCTTGGTGTTGTTTTCAAAGGGTTTTCCCCATTCAACGCACCACGTGCAGGTTGCGCGTGTACCGCGTTGT
>JBMZAB010000077.1:0-2846 GCA_049610985.1 Flavobacteriales bacterium
GTGGGGAACTGCTTGGCCATGTTGGCCATTTTCTTGCTGGCCTTCTCGGCGAGTTCTTCGTTCAATCGCTTGGCTCTCGCGTAGTAGTCGCTGGCCACCCAGTACACCGAACGCCCTCCCAACGCACCGTCGTTGCAAGCGGCAGAGCTTCCGGCAATGGCGTCGCCAATCAACATGTAGGCGTCCGCGTTCTCAGCATCGACGGCCAACACTTGACGGGCATAGTTGCGGGCGGTACTTGTGCGGCCCATGGCGCTGGCGATTTGGCCTGTCTTCAAGAGGTAGGTCAACTTCTCGGTGCAATCGCCGCAACGGTTCACGGCGTCTTCCATGTAGGTGAAGCTCGAGTCGAGTTGGCTCGCCTTGGCAAAGCCAATGCCGATGGCGTAGGCCGCAGGTGCGGAGGGCTCCACGCTGTAAACAGCGGTGGCCACAGGCAAGAACAAGTCGTTGTCGGTGCACTCTTTCTTGTTGAGCAAGCGCAGGACCTTGAGCTTCAGATCCATGTTGTCGGGGTCGGCTGCCACAGCGGCATCCAACACGGGGACCATGTCGGCGCAGTCGGCGATGGCCACAAACACCGTTTCAATGTTGCCCTTGGCTTTTTCGTAACGCTTGACGTCGCGGTCTTTGCCCGCCTCTTGGGCACGAGCCAAACCGGCTTGCACGTAATCCGTCAAGGCGAGGTAGTCGGTCAACATTTGGGCGCGCATGTTGGCTTGCGCCACCGTGTCTCCCTTCAACTCGCGCTTCATCGTGTAGAAGCTGGCAGTGTAGTATTGGTACAGGGTGGTGGCCGAGGATTCCTCCTTCAAACAATCAATGCTCTCTTTGAACATCTCGTAGGCCGCCTGGTGCCGGTCACGGTTGTACTTGTAGAAGTCGGTGGCCTTCCGACCGAGCACTTCACAACGGTTGTTGGGGCTGCGCTTGGTGCTTGGGTACAATTCCATACGCTTGTCGTGCAAGTAGAGAAGGCTGTCCACCAAGACCGCCTTGCGAGGGTCTTCGTCCTCCACTTTTTTCAATTCCTTGCCGATGAAGGATGCACCGTCCGCATACAAGCCTTCGCTCGCCGTTTCTGGGCACACCTCGCAGGCCTTTCTCCATTGGACGTAAGCCTCGTCGTAGTTCTTCTGCTTCTTGTAAGACTTGTAGACACTCAAGGCTTCCTTGCACTTGAGCTGCTGTTCCGGGGTGTCGCCGTAGCGTTCGTCTTGGGCCAAACTCGCGGTGGTCGCAAGCAACACGGCCAGGGCGGTAAAGAGGGTCTGTAGGGCCTTCATGGGTTCAAATTTCTCAGGTTCAATGGTTTGTCTGTGGTGCGTTGTCAATCGTACAACCGGGGGGTCAGCCAAAGGTTCTTTGCAAAGGGCGTCAGGGTGACGCCGACATGAACGCGAAGGTTGAATTCCTGGTGAACGGAAGTCAAATCTGTGCTGCGTTGACCAACATCCATGCCAAGATGCAGTTGGCTCGCGCTTCGGCTGCCTTTCAGTGGGGTGTTCATGCCCAAACTGACGCGCCACTCCTCCAGCGGGTGGGACGTCATGTCGTCGGCGTCAAGCACGACAGGCAGCACGGCCTGCATGTACCCCGCACGGAAGGTCGATCGGTTGAGTTTGCCGGGTTTGCGGCTGGGCGTCCAGAGCACGCCGACCGAAGTCGAGACGGCGTCGCCCCATCGGGCAGAGCCATCCATCAAGTGGCCCAAATCTTGGTTTGCCTCTCCCCAAGCCTGCTGCTTGTGGTCGAAGAACACGCCAACGCGGTTGCCTCGGCCACCGTCCCATTGCAGTCCACCGCCAAGCGTCCAGGCTTGCGGAACCCCACCCGTGAGGGTGGCTTCTTCGAAGGCCGAGGTGTCGATGCCCTGCACGGCACCGTTCACAATCAGAGTGGATTCGACCAGCCTGCTGAAGTCGGTGTTCAGGTTGCGCGTCGGGCTCCATGTGGCACCCAAGCGCAGGGTCCAACTTCCGCGAAACTGTTTGAACTCATCGTACCTCGCACGGAGCACGTGGAAGGCTTCGGCGCCCAACACCCAACCCGTGGAGCGGTGGCGCGACGACACGACGTTCCGAACGTCGCGGAAGGAGATGTCTTGGATGTCCAGCGCAGAGGTTTGGATGGCATCCCCAAACCATTGGTCCACCTGGAAGCCCACGTCCAAACCCCGCGCCGTGATCAACACGCTGTCGGCTGCGCCGGCCTCAATCCAGGTTCGTCCGCGCCAGCCGTGTGCGAGCCCGAGGTAGGCACGGGCCAATCCACCCGACCCTACGTAGGACTCTTGGATGTCGCCCAGGGTGGTGTCGGTCACGGTTCGGCTCACGCCAAACGATTTGGACGTCATGGGGGTCAAGCCCAATTGAAGGGCTTTCAGGGAACGTGGTTGTTTGACGACCAAGCCAAAGTTCCCAGGCCCTCCGGTGATGGCATTGGCGATTTGCGTTCCCTCGCTCAGTTCCATGCGTTGCACGTGAACGGACCCTTGGAAAGTGGGGTTCAACAAGGCTGCCGCTGCCGCAGGTTGGTCTGCATTGACGATGAGGCCGCTTGTCGACACGGAGGTGATTCCCGCCATGGAGGCCAAAGCCGGCGTGAGGTTGCCTTGGGCGGTGCCCAATCCAAAACGCGCAAACGGACTGAAATCGGTCTCTTGTCCCCACGTCAATCCTCCCGTGAGCAGGGCCAGGCACATCGCGACCCAGCCTCGGCAAAGGAGCGTGTGCATTCGGGTGGATGAATCAGGCATGGAGGTGGTTGAGGAGTCCGTGAAAACCCTTGAGGGTCAAATGAGCGTCGGCGAATTTCGGGAGGATGCTGCGGAGTTCCAAGCGTGG
>JBMZAB010000078.1:0-2770 GCA_049610985.1 Flavobacteriales bacterium
GAGTGATTTTACATTCACAAAAACCCTAGGCTCCGTGTGATTCATCCATGTGCATGACATTTGCCGCCCTTGTGCAGTTTGACCTTGACCCATGAAGACACGTAAATACCTCGAAGACGGCATTGAGATTTCGGAATTGGGTTTTGGCGCCTGGCAGCTCGGTGTGGAGTCGGGATGGAAGGCGGTGTCGGACTTGGAAGCAGAGAGGATGATCCGGACGGCCCTCGACCAGGGCATCAACTTCTTCGACACGGCCCCCAACTATGGGATGGGCACGAGCGAGGAACGCCTTGGGAAGGTGTTCAAGACCCTCGATCGATCGAAGGTGGTCATCAATTCAAAGTTCGGCCGTTTGGACAACGGCGAGGTGGATTTCAGCTCGGATCTCATCAAGGGTTCGGTCGAGCGCACGTTGAAGCGCCTGAACGTGGATTGCCTGGATTCGGTCATCATCCACAGCCCCCCCGCCGAGTTGCTCGATGGCAACCAGAACGACCATTATGAGATCTTGGAGCGCCTTCAGGAAGAGGGTAAGATTAGGGCCTACGGGGCGTCTGTGGATTTTGAGGACGAGATCAACACCTTGCTCAACACGACGAATGCCAAGGTCATCCAATCCTTCTTCAACATCCTCCACCAGGATTGCTCGAGGTCGTTCGATTTGATCCAAGCGAAGGGCGCGACAGTCATCGCCAAGATTCCGTTCGACTCCGGCTGGCTCACGGGCAAGTACAATGGCGAAAGTATGTTCACGGGCGTCCGTGGCAGGTGGTCCGCGGACGAGAAGCGCACCCGCGCCGGCCTTGTGGACCGCGTGAAGAAAATTGTCTCTGGCCATCCATCCTTGGTCTCGGCGGCCTTGACGTTTTGCACCTCGTTCGACGCCGTGAGCACGGTCATCCCAGGCGCGGTTTCGGAAAAGCAGTTGCTTGACAACCTGAACGCGATGAAGACTCCCTTGGAGGCAAGAGTGGTGGATCAGCTTCAGGCGTTTTACGAGCAGGAGGTGCGCGCGCTGAAGTTGCCTTGGTGAATTGCTTGGCCGGGTTTCCGGAATTCGCCCTAACTTGTTCAGTCTGAAAACCACTGCCATGAACCACATCAAGACCCTTGCAGCATGTGCTGCGTTGTTGCTGCCCACATGGGCGCTCGGACAAATCGAACAAGGTGGAACACCTTTGCATTGGGGAGAGCCGATTCAAGAAACCGTGGTATGGGAGACGTTTGGAGCCCTGAACCTTGACAAGCTTGCGGAGGAGGACAAAGTGACTGCGACCATGAAGGACGCGCCTTGGCGGTTTGGCATTGAGCATGAAGTTGATTTCAACCTGAACAATTCGGGAAGCTGGTCAGAAGAGGATGGCCTGCGTGTCTGGCGCTTGGGAGTAAACGCGGAGGGGGCGACGAGCCTGAGCTTTTACCTTGAGGAATTCCAGGTTCCCAAAGGCGGGGAATTGTTCATGTACAACGCCGACCGCACGGAATTCAAGGGGGCGTTCAACCACTTGAGCGTGAAGGAGTGGGGTGGCCTGGCCTTGAGCTTGATGGAGGGCGATCAGATCATTTTGGAATACCGGGAGCCAGCAGGCCTCAACAACCCAGGCCAAATTGCCATTTCCCAAGTGGTTCAAGGGTATCGCTCCTTGCTGCAGCGAGAAGCCGAATTGGATGCGGCCAAGAGCGCTGCTGGACCTTTTGGCAACAGCGGTGCATGCAACATCAACGTGAACTGTCCAGAAGGGGCGGACTGGCAGGTTGAAAAGAAGGCGGTTGCGCTGATCGTGAATGGTGGATTCGCGGCATGCACCGGATCGCTGGTCAACAACACGGCCAACGACGGGACGCCGTATTTCCTCACGGCCAACCACTGTCTGGGCAACCCCAACACGTGGACTTACTACTTCAACCACGAAAGCAGCACCTGCTCGGGCAGCACAGGGCCGACCAACAACAGCATCTCTGGCGGAGCGCTTCTGGTGGCCGACGGCGGGGCAGACGTGGCTTTGATCGAATTGAGCAGCACGCCTCCCAGCAGCTGGGACGTGGAATACGCTGGTTGGGACGCTTCAGGTGCCACTCCAGAGAATGCCACAGGCATTCACCACCCATCCGGCGACGTGAAGAAAATTTGCTTTGAGGAAGACAGCCCGTACACCAGCTCCACAGGTGGCGCCGCGGTCTGGTGGATCGACGCTTGGGAACTTGGTGTCACAGAACCTGGCTCCTCAGGCTCCCCTTTGTTTGACCAAAACCACAGGATCATCGGCCAACTCTACGGCGGGGCTGCGGCCTGCTCAGGAAGCGTGAACAACGGTGCCTACGACTTCTACGGCCGGTTTAACGTAAGCTGGGGATTGGGGGTCAGCCAGTACCTCGACCCGACGAATTCTGGCACCACCGTCTTGGACGGCTATCCCACTGGATTCAACACCGACGAAGGGTGCACCGACCCCACGGCGTGCAACTACAGCCCGTTGGCCATCTTTGACGACGGAAGCTGCGCCGAGAACGATGCGTGCGGCGTGTGCGGCGGCGACAACAGTTCTTGTGGCGGCTGCACCAACCCGCAGGCGTGCAATTACGACGCTGGTGCGGTGGTGGACGACGGCTCATGCGTGTTGTCCGGCGTGGCCTTGACCTTTACGTTGCTCACCGACAATTACCCCGGAGAAACCACTTGGTCCGTGACCGACGACGCAGGCACCACCGTGATGGAAGGTGGACCTTACAGCGGCCAGCAAACCACGTACACGGCAGAGTCATGCGTGGC
>JBMZAB010000079.1:0-2677 GCA_049610985.1 Flavobacteriales bacterium
AAGGTGGACCTTACAGCGGCCAGCAAACCACGTACACGGCAGAGTCATGCGTGGCGACGGGGTGCTATACACTCACGGTCAACGACAGCTACGGGGACGGTTTGCAATACAGTGGTGTGGTTGGCAACTACACCTTGGTGGATGGCGACGGCAACGTGCTTGCCCAAATGGTCGACGGAGGGAACTTCGGATCTCAGGCTGTGACCGATTTCTGCGTCGAGGCAGGAAACGACGTGCCTGGTTGCATTGACAGCACCGCGTGCAACTACGACGCTGAAGCCACCTCCGATGACGGCTCATGCGAGTACGGCCAAACGTACTACCTCGACAGCGACGGCGACGGGTACGGCAGCGTGGAGACCGGTGTGTCTTGCAACGGTGTGTTGCCTGGCAACGCGTCCTTCCAATCCGGCGACTGCAACGACGCCAACAGCACCATGTATCCAGGGGCTCCTGGCACCGCGGTGGGGATTGACAACGATTGCAGCGGCACGTTGGATGCAGACGAAGAAGAGGTCGTGTGCCCCGAGGACGTCAATGGCGATGGGGCCATCTCTGTGGCCGACATCTTGGCGGTCTTGGCGGAGTTCGGGTGCACTTCAAGCTGCGAGTCTGACGTCGATGGAGACGGCAACGTGATTGTCTCCGACGTGCTGGCTTTGCTTGCGGCATTCGGACAGGATTGCTGACAGCCTGAGGGCGAGTCTGCCTGACCTGCCCAGGGGGTGATGTATTTTTGGAACAAACCCCGAAAGCATGTCAGAGCTTCCCTGGAAAACGGTCAAGGACTACGAGGAAATCACGTTCAAAGTCCACGAAGGGGTGGCGCGCATCGCGTTCAACCGCCCTGAAGTCCGCAACGCATTCACACCCAAGACTGTGGATGAGCTTTGGGAAGCGTTGATCACCTGCCACGAGAGCCAGGAGATTGGTGTCGTTCTCATTACAGGAGAAGGCCCTTCGCCGAAGGACGGCGGCTGGGCGTTCTGCAGCGGTGGCGACCAAAATGTCCGATCCAACAGCGGCTACAAAGGCGAGAACGGGGTCAACCGGTTCAACATCTTGGACGTCCAGCGACAAATCCGTTTCATGAACAAGGTGGTGATTGCCGTGGTGCCAGGTTGGGCTGTGGGCGGCGGGCACAGCCTGCATGTCGTGTGTGACATGACCTTGGCCAGCAAGGAGCACGCCATTTTCAAGCAAACGGACGCCGACGTGGCCAGCTTTGACGGCGGATTTGGCTCCGCATACTTGGCCCGTCAAGTGGGCCAAAAGCGCGCCCGCGAAATCTTCTTCCTAGGGGCGTCCTACAGCGCCCAGGAAGCGTATGAGATGGGCATGGTGAATGCCGTGGTGCCGCACGCAGAATTGGAGCGCACCGCCTTTGCTTGGGCCAAGGAAATCATGACCAAGAGCCCCACGGCCATCAAGATGCTCAAGTTTGGGTTCAACCTCATTGACGACGGGTTGGTGGGTCAACAAGTGTATGCCGGAGAAGCCACGCGGTTGGCCTATGGCACGGAGGAGGCCAAGGAAGGGAGAGACGCCTTCCTCGAGAAGCGCCCTCGAGATTTTTCACGATTCCCCAAATTCCCATGAGCATGAGGCTTTCACTCTTTCCTTCGACTGTGGCCCTCGGATTGGCCTTGTGCTTGCCAGGCTCGCGCTCGTGGGCGCAGGATGGTGACACTGCTTCCCCACGTTACATGCTGGAGGTGCTCGAGACGGAGGCCCGTCAGCCAGGACTGGTGCGTTATGAAATCCACGCGTTGTTGCCTGACAGCGACAGGGTGAGCGCCGTGTACGGAACGGACACCCATCCCCTTGAATTGCGTGCGCCCAAGGGGGTGTTCAACAGTCCTTACAATGGAAGTTGGTCCAGCGCGGGCATGAACCCCAAATTCTTTGAGTTGATGCCCGACATGCAAGACGACACCTACGCCACAATTGGACTGCGCACGAGCGCAAAGTTGAGTGGCGTGATGCGTGCGGAGGATCCCACCATGGTCCAAGACCCCAGTGAGCCCTGGGACGATTTCTTCACCGTGAACGGCGAGACGTCACTTGAAGTCGCGACCCACACCGGTGGAAGTTGGTTCGTGTTGCGGACGGCGGCCAACGGCGCGCCAATCGATGGCAAGGTCATGCTGGCCCAGGTCACCACGTCTGGAGACGTTTCTGGGTCCATCAACCTCCAAATCTTTCCTGCCGAGCCCGACATCGAGCAATTTCGCGTTCGCTTCGAATTCGATGGCACGGGAAAGTTCCCGGGGAAGATGGTGGAGTGATGGTCTGATTCAGCAGGCCTGACCGAAAGAACTGAGCAGCGCAAGCACATCGCTCACCGTGATGCCCCCGTCTCCATCAACGTCGGTGGCGTCGTTGCAATCGGTTGCGCACCCAAAGTCGGACAACACAAGCAACACGTCGGCCACATCCACAGCGCCATTCCCGTTGACGTCGTTGGCGCATGTGTTTTCACAGGGCCCTGGCCCAAACACCGCGCTTCCCACAAACGTGGCACATGTGCTTTCGTCTTCAAACGACACATCGAGGTTGACCCACGTGCCGTCCGCAGGCAGCTCCAGCTCCCCTGAAATCAACGCCCCGTCAATCGGGAACAGGTTGCCATTGACAAGGATTCCCCCAGTTTCTGGAACGCCTTGGGCATCCACTT
>JBMZAB010000080.1:0-2531 GCA_049610985.1 Flavobacteriales bacterium
ACGGGAGTTTCTTGGTGGAGGACCACCTGACCGAGGTGTTTGGGGCGTTGGGCGATTCAGGGATTCACGTTCGCCTCATGCAGCAGAGCGCCACCCATTTTGGGGTCTTGGCCGACCATAACGACGCCCAAATGGCACGCCTCCAAGAGGCTTTGGGCCCAGGGTTTCGCTTGGAATGGACCCACGACTTGACGCTTTTGACGGTCCGACATGGAGATGGAAATGTGCTTGACGATCTGACGAAGGGGCGCGAGGTGCTCGTGGAACAGCGTGCAGGAGCCACGTGGCGTCGTGTGCTGCAATCGCCAGCATAAGGGCATGAATCGCACGATTTAACCCATAAAAAGGCCATTATGTGTCATGAATGGCGGGCAATTCAAGAAAAAAGCATGCGTTCGTTTGTTTTTCCCAAACAATTGAATCACATTGCTCTAGCCAAAGGATTGGTCTCCTTTGGTGTGGTACAAACGGATTTTCGGATCCGTTTGAGTTCAATGTCAAGTGGGGCGGGGCGAAAGTCCCGCCTTTTCTTTTGCCAAAAAAAGGAATGAACCCTGGTCGCAAGGCTTTTGGAAGAAGCTCGTCAGTACTCGTCTTCGTTGAAGAAGAAGTCCTCTTTGGAAGGGTAGTCAGGCCAGATGTCCTCGATGGTGTCGAACGACTCGCCGTCGTCCTCCAATTGTTGAAGGTTCTCCACCACTTCCAACGGCGCACCGGTCCGCATCGAGAAGTCGATGAGCTCGTCCTTGGTGGCGGGCCAAGGGGCGTCCTCGAGGTATGAGGCAAGTTCGAGTGTCCAATACATGGTGTCCTGCTTAAGCGGTCTTAGACCTGTCTGTCAGCGCGCAAAAATAACCGAATCTCGATGCGAGTCAAGTCTTGGGCCGTCTTTTGCGCGTCAGTCATTGGGTTTCCAGGGAATGTCTTGGTTGCCTGTGGCATGGGTGAGCCACCTGCCAACCATGAACAAGGCGTCCGAAAGTCGATTGAGGTAGGTCAACCCCACAGGGTCCACTTTTGTTTCCCGATGCAACGAAACGCAACGACGCTCGGCCCTTCGACACACGGTGCGCGCCACATGGGCGTCCGCGGCGGCGGGGTGTCCGCCAGGCAGCACGAAGCTGGAGAGCGCAGGCAAGCTCGATTCCAATTCGTCCATCCAAGACTCGAGTCCTTCGGCGCCTTGGGGATTGAGCGCGGGCAACTTGGCAGCCCAGTGGGGGTCGGTGGTGGCCAAGTGACTGCCTAGGGTGAACAGTTCGCTTTGGATGGCCTGCAAGGGCATGCGGAGGGGCTCCGCCGCATCGTGGGTGGCGATTTTGCCGATCCAGGCGTTGAGCTCGTCAATGGTGCCGTAGGCCTCGATCCGAAGGTCGTCCTTGCCGATTCGTGCACCGCCAAACAAGCCCGTGCTGCCGTCGTCTCCTGTCCTCGTGTAAATGCGCATGCTGCAAGCTACAACGGAGGGGCCGCGGCGCTGCCTCCAAGGCGTACCTTTGGCCTTGTGATGGCCGCCGACAAGCAAGACACCAAGCAAAAGCGCTACGACGCTGCGTACATGCGCATGGCCCGGGAATGGGCGCTCCTTTCGCATTGTGAGCGGAAGCAAGTGGGTGCACTCATTGTGAAAGACCAAATGATCATCGCCGACGGCTACAACGGCACGCCCAGTGGGTTTCCCAATGTCTGCGAAGCGGAGGACGGCACCACGCATTGGTATGTCCTTCACGCGGAGGCCAACGCCATCACCAAGTTGGCCAAGAGCAACAACAGCGCAGAGGGCGCCACATTGTACATCACCTTGTCGCCCTGCCGAGAGTGCGCCAAACTGATTCACCAGGCGGGCATCGTTCGGGTGGTGTATGCAGATGCGTACAAAGACCCCAGTGGTTTGGACTTTTTGAACCAAGCCGGGGTCGAAATCGTTCATCTGTCAGAATGAAGAATGGACAACCTTTGGCCTTGGCCGTGGCCCTCGTTGCAGGACTGTGGCTCGGACGTGGATGTGGCGGTTGGAACGGCGGTGGAAATGCGGATTCCCGCGTGGCGTTTCACGGCCACTGGAACGCATCAGGCGACCAAGCGCGCCTGTTGAATGTGCTTCACCGCATCGAAGATTTGTACGTGGACACCTTCAACCGGGGCAAGTTGGTGGATGCCGCCATCGAGGCCATGCTCGAGGAATTGGACCCGCACACGGTGTACTTCAGCGGCGAAGAACTGGCCGCCATGTCCGAGAACATGGAGGGAAACTTCGAAGGCATTGGCGTGGAGTTCATCATCCAAGACGACACGTTGATGGTGGTGGCGGCCATTCCTGGGGGACCTTCGGAAGAGGCAGGGATCCAGGCGGGCGACCGCATTCTCGAGGTTGAAGGGCTGCCCATTTCTGGTCCCGAGCTGAACAACCAACGGGTCATGGAACTGCTGAAGGGACCGCGAGGCACGGAAGTAACCTTGGGTTTGTCCCGACGCGATGCGCCGTTTCAAGTGCATTTGACGCGCGACCGCATTCCCATCCAAAGCGTGGT
>JBMZAB010000081.1:0-2505 GCA_049610985.1 Flavobacteriales bacterium
CGCCACCAGAGGCCGTCCTTGCTTGACCAAACGCGTGATCCCACGTGCCGCTCGTATCCCACGATTTGACCTTCATGTCGCAGACGCCATCGAATCTCAGGTGCATTGGTCATCGGCGCGAAGGTGCAATGTAATTTTGGGTCATGGAACACGGTGGACTTGACAAGGGCGCAGAAGGCATTGGGGGGGGTACGGCACGGCGCCATTTCATCCAACAGATCATCGATGCGGACCGTGAAGCCAACGTGCACGACGGTCGGGTTCACACGCGGTTTCCGCCGGAGCCCAACGGTTTCCTTCACATCGGTCATGCCAAAGCAATTTGCGTCAACTTCGGTTTGGCGGCAGAATACGATGGCCAAGTCAACCTGCGCTTTGACGACACCAATCCGGTGAAGGAGGACACCGCGTACGTAGATGCGATCCGAGAAGACATCGCTTGGTTGGGCTTTGAATGGAACGGCGGCGAGTTCTACACATCCGACTACTTCGAGACGTTGTTCGGTTACGCTGTCCAATTGATCAAGTCTGGCGACGCGTACATCGACGAACAATCGGCAGAGGAGATTGCGGCCCAAAAAGGCTCCCCCACGGAGCCTGGCAAGGCGAGTCCTTTTCGTGACCGCGCGGTGGAGGAGAATTTGACCTTGTTCCAGGAGATGCGGGAGGGCAAGCACCTTGAAGGCAGCATGGTGCTCCGAGCCAAGATTGACATGGCCCACGCCAACATGCACATGCGAGACCCTTTGATGTACCGCATCAAATTTGCGACCCACCATCGAACGGGCGATGCGTGGTGCATTTACCCCATGTACGACTTTGCACACGGTCAATCGGACAGCATCGAAGGCATCACCCACAGCTTGTGCTCGCTTGAATTCGAGGTGCATCGCCCGTTGTACGAATGGTACATTGAGAAACTGGGTATTTTCCCGTCCAAACAGCGTGAATTCGCGCGGCTCAACCTCAATTATACCATCATGTCCAAGCGGAAGCTGCTCCGTCTCGTGGAGGAGGGTGTCGTCGATGGGTGGGACGACCCGCGCATGCCGACGCTCAGCGGATTGCGACGGAGGGGGTATTCGCCTGAAAGCGTCCGAGAGTTTTGCGATCGGGTGGGCGTGGCCAAACGAAACAATGTCATCGACGTGGGGTTGTTGGAGTTTGCCCTCCGAGATCACCTGAACGCCACCGCCACACGCGCCATGGCTGTGTTGCGCCCAATCAAGATGGTGATCGTCAACTACCCGGAGGGTCAGGTGGACATGCTGCCCACAGTCAACAACCCCGAAAACCCCAACGAAGGGACACGAGACATCCCGTTTGGACGAGAGCTTTACATCGAGGCAGAGGACTTCAAAGTGGAAGGGGTCAACAAGAAGTGGTTCCGTTTGGCACCGGGTCGGTCGGTCCGGTTGAAGAGCGCCTACATCGTGACCTACGTGGACCACAAAACCGACGAGTCGGGCAGCGTCACTGAAGTGCACGTCGAATATCACCCCAACAGCAAGTCAGGTTCAGACACAAGTGGCATCAAGGCCAAAGGCACCCTGCATTGGGTGGAGCGCACGCATGCCCAAGACGTCGAGGTGCGCTTGTACGAACGCCTGTTCAACGACCCCAGCCCCGACGGGCACAAGGGGCAAGATTTCATGAATTTTTTGAACCCCGATTCCTTGGAGATTTTGAAGGGGTGCAAGGTGGAGCCCGTGTTGGCCTCTGCGAAGCCTGGTCAAACCTGGCAGTTTACTCGACTCGGGTATTTCGCGGCAGATTCGAAGTACAGCCAAGAAGGCAAGCCGGTGTTCAACCGTGCGGTGACCCTCAAGGACGGTTGGAAGGGGAAGGGGTGAGCCCCATTTGCGCGCCCAGCTCAAGCATCAACCGCTTCGCCTCGACCACGTCGTTTCGGATGTCTCCATCCAGGATGGCCTCTTTGATGGCGTTTTTGATGTCGCCCACAGGCCTTGAGGGTGGAATGCCAAACGCTTCCATGATTTCCTCCCCAGAAACAGGGGGTTGGAAGTTGCGGATGTGGTCTTTCTCCTCCACTTCACGAAGCTTTTCGACCACCACATCGTAGTTCTTGAGGTAGCGTTCCACCTTGGCCTCGTTTTTGGAAGTGATGTCGGCGCGGCACAAGATCATCAGGTCGTCGATGTCGTCCCCTGCCTCAAACAGCAACCGCCGCACCGCGCTGTCAGTCACCACGTCCTTGGTGAGTGCGATGGGACGTAGGTGAAGGAGGACCAGCTTTTGGACGTACTTCATCTTGGCGTCCATGGGCAGCTTCATGCGCGCAAAAATCTTGGGCACCATGCGGGCCCCTCGGTCTTCATGCCCATGAAACGTCCAACCCGATCTGGTGTCGAACCGCTTGGTGGGAGGCTTGGCGATGTCATGCATGATGGCCGCCCACCTCAACCACAAGGAATCGCTGTGCTCGGCGACATTGTCCAACACTTCCAAGGTGTGGTAGAAATTGTCCTTGTGGCCCACGCCTTT
>JBMZAB010000082.1:0-2456 GCA_049610985.1 Flavobacteriales bacterium
GCCAAGCGGTTTGGCGACGACTTCGACGAGGCGCAGTTCCGCAGCACCAACCCCCAGGTGCTTCGCCGCCAAGGCGACATCGACGGCATCAACGCCAAGTTCAAGGCGGCGATGGATGCGGAAGATTTGGGTGCGGTCAAAACGTTGATCGAGGACCTGGGCATCACCTGCCCGGTGAGCGGCTCCAAGAACTGGACGGACGTGCGCCAGTTCAACTTGATGTTCAAGACCGAGCTCGGCGCCGTCAGCGGCGACTCCGGCGCGGTGTACCTCCGTCCAGAGACGGCGCAGGGCATCTTCGTGAATTACTTGAACGTGCAGAAGAGCGGGCGGATGAAGCTTCCCTTTGGCATCGCGCAGATTGGCAAGGCCTTTCGAAACGAAATCATCGCACGCCAGTTCATCTTCCGGATGCGTGAGTTTGAGCAGATGGAGATGCAATTCTTCATCAAGCCCGGCACCCAAACCGAGTGGTACAACCACTGGAAGGAGGCCCGCATCAAGTGGCACAAAGCCCTGGGGCTCGGTGAGGAGAACTACCGATTCCACGACCACGTCAAGTTGGCGCACTACGCCGACGCCGCGTGCGACATCGAGTTCAACTTCCCCATGGGCTTCAAGGAGCTCGAAGGCATCCACTCGCGCACGGACTTCGATTTGAAGCAACACGAGGAGTTCAGCAACAAGAAGCTGCGCTACTTCGACCCGGAGACCCAAGAGAGCTACGTGCCTTACGTGCTGGAGACCTCGATTGGGTTGGACCGCATGTTCTTGGCCGTGCTCAGCAGCGCCCTCCGCGAGGAGACGCTGGAGGATGGCAGCACGCGCACGGTGATGCGCATTCCATTCGCGCTGGCGCCGGTGAAAGCCGCGGTGTTGCCGCTCATCAAAAAGGACGGCCTGCCTGAAAAGGCGCGCGAGGTGCTGGCGCAGCTGCAGCTCCACCACAACGTCCAATACGACGAGAAAGATGCCATCGGCCGTCGCTACCGTCGCCAGGACGCCATTGGCACGCCGCTTTGCATCACCGTGGACCACGACACCCTCGAGGACCACGCTGTGACCGTGCGCAACCGCGACACCATGCAGCAGGAGCGCATCCCGATTGCCGAATTGAACGCCTACGTGGACGGGTTGG
The DNA here is from genome assembly GCA_049610985.1 of Flavobacteriales bacterium. Lineage (GTDB taxonomy): Bacteria > Bacteroidota > Bacteroidia > Flavobacteriales_D > Sanyastnellaceae > UBA11663. Next base: position 1,139 of record JBMZAB010000082.1, read on the forward strand.
TCAGCATGGCCTCCTTGTTTTCCGCTTGACCCTTCACTCCGAAGACCTCTTCAACATGAACCTGAACGACCTGGACCTTCAAGGCAAGCGCGCGTTGGTGCGCGTGGATTTCAACGTCCCCCTGGACGACGCCCAACACATCACCGACGACACCCGCATCCGCCGGGCGGTGCCCACCATCCAAGCGTTGCTGGACGGCGGCGCCTCTGTCGTGCTCATGAGCCACTTGGGTCGGCCCAAGGGGCCCAGCGCGGAGTTGTCGTTGAAGCACGTGGTCGGACGCCTGTCTGAGTTGCTCGGGCGGTCTGTGAAGTTTGCGGAGGACTGCGTGGGCGACAAGGCCCTTGACGTCACCCAAGGCCTCGAGCCTGGCGAGGTGGCGTTGCTGGAGAACCTGCGCTTCCACGGCGAGGAGAAGGCCGGGGACGAGTTCTTCGCAGGCCAACTCGCCGAGAGCGGCGACGTGTACGTGAACGACGCGTTTGGGACCGCCCACCGCGCCCACGCCTCGACCGCGGTCATCGCGAAGTTCTTCCCGGAGGACAAGGCGTTTGGGCTGTTGATGCAAGGCGAAGTGGAGGCCCTGAACAAGGTGCTCTCGACGCCGGCCAAGCCCCTGCTCGCCATCATCGGCGGCGCCAAGGTGAGCAGCAAGCTGAGCATCCTTGAGAACCTCGTGGACCGCGTCGACAAGCTGATTGTCGGCGGCGGCATGGCGTACACCTTCGTGAAGGCCCAAGGCGGCAGCATCGGCACGAGCTTGGTGGAAGACGACATGCTGGACAAGGCGCGCGCCATCCTCGCCAAGGCGGAGGCCGCGGGAACGGAGTTGCTGCTCCCCACAGACACACTGTGCGCGGACGACTTTGCCCCCGACGCCAACACCGAAGTGCACCCCACAGGCGCCATTCCCGGCATGTGGATGGGCTTGGACATCGGACCAGAAACCAGAGAGCGCTTTGTGCGCGCCGTGTTGGACAGCCGGACCATCCTGTGGAACGGCCCCATGGGCGTGTTTGAGATGGACGCGTTTGCCGGAGGCACGAACGACGTGGCCGCGGCCTTGGCCCAAGTCACGGCCGAGCACGGCGCGTTCACCCTCATCGGCGGAGGCGATTCCGTGGCGGCCATCAACAAGGCGGGCTTGGCCGGCGACGTGAGCTACGTCAGCACCGGCGGCGGGGCGATGCTGGAGGTGCTTGAAGGCAAAACCTTGCCTGGCATCGCGGCGATCGAAGCCTGACACGCCCTCAGGGCGTGAGGATGTCCTTCATCACAAACATGCTCTGCACCGTGGCGATGTTGGGCATGGCCGCCA
>JBMZAB010000083.1:0-2349 GCA_049610985.1 Flavobacteriales bacterium
CGGTAGCATTCCAGCGCGGTGTCCGTGTCGCCGTTGGCCTGGGCCGTGTTGCCCAGTTCCATCAGCCGCACGCCCTGTTCATCGAGCCGCAGGTCCAGGGCTTTGGCGTGGACCACCGAGGAGGCAAAGTCCCGAATCTGGTTGAAGTGCCACACCAACAACTCGGGAAACACCGTGTTGTCGGGGTACTTCTGAATGGCGCGAAGCAGCGACACCCGAACCAATTCGCGGTTGTCTTCGATGGTCGTGAGCCGCAAGTTGCGGTTGAGGCTGTTTTGGACGGTCCGGAGGTAATTGGGTTTGGTGCTGAGCAAGGCCATGTAGGCATCGACCATGCCTTCGAAGTCGCCCCGCATGCCTTGGAGGTTGGCCAGTTCGTAATCGAAGCCTGTCGTGCCCAGTTTCTCTGCACGCTCGTAGGTGGCGAGGGCCATGTCCAGCTCGTCGAGCTTGATGAAGGCGTTGGCCAAGGATACGGCGGAAGGCCGGCCGGGTTGCAGGTTTTCGAGCGCCTCCATGAAGGCCTCCAAGGCCTGCTCTCGACGGTCGAAGTGGAGGTACAGCGACCCGAGGTCCACGAGGGCCGTGGATCGCGAGTTTTTGTGGCGGCGCTTGAGCCGCTCCTTCACCACTTTCTCCGCCGTGTCAAAGTCGTCCAACGCGAGCAGCGTCGCGTAGTACATGGTGTACACGGCGTTGGTCTTGTTCTTCTTCCAAATGCCCTCGAGGTAGAGCTTGGCTTGCGGGTAACTGCCTTCGTTGTAGTAGAATTCCGCGAGCTCCAAATCCGTTTGACCGTGTGCCGCTTGGGGCGTGATCCAGCCCAAACACGCGAGCAGGAACCCCACCTGAAGCAGGCGTTGGACAATCGGCATGGGCTTGGCTGGGTTCATGATCCGTTCTCGTTGGACAGGGTGGCCGCCCATTCGGCGCGCTTGACGCGAATGAGGCTGTCAATGGAAGCGCGCGTGGCGGCTTCGAGTTCAATGCCGAGGGAAATCAACCGCTCGGTTTCGGCCACCGCAAGGCTCCATTGCTCGACCGCCTTCAGTTCACGCGCCGCTTGCTTGTCGAAGTAGGCGTCGTCCATGGGCGTGCCGTTGGCATCCTCGGTCGCGCCTCCGCGAATGGCTTGCATGAGGTTGTCCAATTGAGAGAGGCAGAGTTCGCCTTGCGTGTCGAGGGTGGTCAACCGGGTGGGTCCATCTTTGAGGAAGCGCTTGACGCGCGCCCAGTCGCCGATGAGCTGTCCGTCTTCCACGGTGTAGACCAAGGACGAATCTGCCACGAGCCAATCCAAATCTTGGAAACGCATCGCCACGCGTTCCCGTGCTGCCGCGACACTGTCCACGTTCCAGGCGGAGAGGATGGACATGCTGGCGTTCACGTCGCGCTCTGCGTCGCGAAGGTCGCCGAGGTGGGTGTCGCCAGGTTGGCTGCAGCTGATGAAGGCTGCGGTTCCCAAGAGGAAGAGGATCTGTCTTGTCATGCGTCGATCCGCTCGAATCCAACGTAGGGCACCAACGCCTTGGGCATGGCCACGCCGTCGTGGTCTTGGTGGTTCTCGAGCAGCGCCGCCACAATGCGTGGCAGGGCGAGGGCCGATCCGTTGAGGGTGTGCACGAATTTGTTCTTGCCGTCCTCGTCCTTGAAGCGGCACTTCAAACGGTTCGCCTGGAACGTCTCAAAGTTGGAAACTGAGCTGACCTCCAACCAACGCTCCTGCGCGGCAGACCACACTTCAAAGTCGTACGTCAGGGCACTCGTGAACCCCATGTCTCCGCCGCAGAGGCGAAGGATGCGGTAGGGCAATTCAAGTCCTTCGAGCAATCCCTTGACGTGCTCCACCATGGCGTCCAGCGTGGCGTAGCTCTCGTCGGGATGGGCCACCTGCACAATCTCCACCTTGTCAAACTGGTGAAGGCGGTTTAGGCCGCGCACGTCCTTGCCGTAGCTGCCAGCTTCACGACGGAAGCAGGGGGTGTATCCGCACAGTTTTTGGGGCAGGTCGCTGGCGTTCAAGACCACATCGCGGAAGATGTTGGTCAGGGGCACCTCTGCTGTGGGAATCATGTAGAGGTCGTCGTCCTGCATGTGGTACATCTGCCCCTCCTTGTCAGGCAACTGACCCGTGCCGTAGCCCGAGTCGGCATTCACCACGTGAGGCGGGATGTATTCCGTGTATCCGGATTCGTCCGCGCGCTCGAGGAAGAAGCGAATGAGTCCTCGCTGGAGCTTGGCCCCTTTGCCCTTGTAGAACGGGAATCCAGCACCCGTGACTTTGGCGCCCAGGTCGAAGTCGATGAGGTCAAATTCCTTGGCGATGTCCCAGTGCGGCTTGGCGTGGCC
>JBMZAB010000084.1:0-2271 GCA_049610985.1 Flavobacteriales bacterium
GGGTTGTCGGCGGGGAAGTACCCTGCAAACGACGCGCGGTAACGGCCTTGTTCGTAGCCGCGGCCTGTTGCGATGCGGGCGGTGCCCGTTTTGCCTGCGACGGTGTAAGGTTTGTCCTTGAACAGACGCTGCGCCGTCCCTTCGCCTTGTGGGTCGCACACGGCCTCCATCATGGATTGGCATGCCGCGAGGGTGGTGGCATTGCAAATGCGGGGATTCAGCACAAACGGCGGGTAGTTCTTGATCACCTCGGATCCCGACCGCAATTCGCTCACGAGCTGGGGGCGCATCATTTTGCCCTTGTTGGCCACGGCGTTGTAGAGCGCCAAGGTTTGCAGGGGCGTCTGGGTCACCTCGTAACCGATGGCCATCTGCGTCAAGCTCAGGCCAGTCCAGTTGCGGTCGTCTGTGGAGGTTTTGACCTTGGGCTCGGCTTCGCCCACGTACCGGATGCCGGTCTTGTCAGCCACCCCAATGCGCTTGAGTCCGTCCAAGAACGCCTGGGGCTTGTCTTCAAAGGTGGTCTTCACAGCGAGCGCTGAACCGACATTCGAACTGACTTCAAAGACCTTGCCCAGCGAGATTTCACCGTGGCCACCGTCCTTGTGGTTGCTGTCGCGCATCCGCTTGTTGTAGAAGTAGATCTCCCCGTCGCCCGTGTCGACAGAATCCGTGACGGCCATGCCGGCTTCCATGCATGCCATCAAGCTGGCGAGCTTGAAGGTGGAACCCGGTTCCACGGCCGTTCCGATGGCGTGGTTGAAGTCTTCCCAGTATTCGACGGCGCCGCTTTCAACTTCGTGGCGCGTCAGGTTGGCGATGGCGCGGATGTACCCGGTGGAGACTTCGGACACAATCACCGTGCCCCAGGCTGCTTCGTGTCGACGCAATTGTTGCTCGAGGGCGTTGGTGGCCACGTCTTGCAAGTGCAGGTCGAGGGTGGTCACCACGTCCAAACCCTCCACGGGGTCCACGAGGTAGTCGTCCGTCACGGGCATCCATTGGTTGCCGGCCACACGGCGCGACAATTGCTGTCCTTCCACACCCGCGAGCTCGTCGTTCCAGGCGCGCTCAATCCCGACGCGCTGGTGTTCGCGGTCGATGCCTACGGTGCGCGCGGCGAGCTTGCCAAAGGGGCGGCGGCGGTTTTCACGACGCTCAAACACCAGGCCGCTCTTGTAGCGTCCGAGCTTGACGAAAGGCAATTCGCGAAGCTCTTGGTAGGAGGTGAAGGGGATGTTTCGTCCAATCAAGGCGCCGCGGTGTCCGCGGTTGCGGGCGTTGTCGAATTTGGCCTTCAGGCTCGAAGGGCTCTTGCCAATGGCGGAGCCGAGGGCGATGCACAAGGTGTCGATTTGGGCATCGTACATGTCCCAACGCATGCCTTCGCACTTGGCGTCCCAACGCAAGTCGTAGACGGGGACGCTTGTGGCGAGAAGGCTGCCGTCGCGGGACACGATCTGGCCGCGCGCGGGTTCGATGGTGCGCACACTCGTGGAGAATTCTTCCCCGCGGCTGGCCCACGTGTCGTGCTCCACGGTTTGGATCATGAGGATGCGGCCAAACACCATCAAGCCTATGACGGTCAGGCCCACAAACACGAGCCAAATGCGTCCTGTGTTGGAGGGAGCGTTCATTCGTCGGCGGGCAAAAGGATGGGCGGTTCAGTGGGCTGCTCCAGGCCGAGTTCAGCCGTGGAACGGGCCAAACGGCTTTGCTGAAGCTGAGACTCGAAGTCGGAGCGAAGGGTTTTCTCCTCCGCGGTCGCTTCTTCGAGTTTGTCGAGGGTGCGTTGCTTGTCGCGGAGGATGCGTTCGGTCTGGTAGCCCAAACCGAGGTACAGGATCGTCAAGAGGCTGGCGAACAACAGGAAGGGGACTTGGCGCACCAAGGCCTCTCGCGCCAGAATCTCGCCGCTCAACACTTCGCGAATCAAGCCGCCGATTTGGTTGTCGGCACGGCGCTTGCGGCGACGCTCTTTCTTGTCCCGTTGCTCGGTCCGGAATTCTTCCGACGTCCGGAGGCGGTTGGGGTTGCTCGCCGCGGCAGCCTTCGCGGCCTTGGCGCGTGCAGCCTCCGTTTGGGCTTCTTGCTGCGCTTCGCGCGCGGCCAGTTCTGCGGGCGTCAACGTCCGGTTGCCGCGAGGGGCTTGGTCCTCGCTTTTCGAGCGCCGAAAGAATCCAAACAACTTCATGGCATCCATTCGGTTCGTTCCGCCACGCGAAGGCGCGCGCTTCGTGCGCGGGGGTTGGTTTCCATTTCGGCGTCGTC
>JBMZAB010000085.1:0-2077 GCA_049610985.1 Flavobacteriales bacterium
CGCTCATCTGCTACCCGTTGAAGCCCGGATTCACCTACCCCCCGGACACCACACCATGGGATGGCATTTATTACGAAACAGGGGTCCCGCTCCTCGATTGCGAATAATCCGATGAACTTCTTCCCATCGACTTCAAAGGCCGTGGCAATAGCCATGGCCTTTGCCGTTCTCGGATGTCAACCTGCCTCGGAGAATCCCTCCCCGCCCTCATGGGGCGCCATCATGCCCATTCAAGTGGGAGCTTCCTCTTCCACGTGGATTGTTCAAGACTGGTTGGCACCTGGCGAAACCGTCGACCAGGTCGTCTACTGCACCTCGCCTGATGCCTGCGACACCCTCCTGATGCAGGATGGACAAATCACCCTTCCTGGCGCGCCGAAAAGCGGTTTGGGGGTACTCAAATTGAAGGTGCTGGGCGAGGAACGCATGGTTCCCGTGCTGTCCAAAGGCGAAGTCCGCCACACCTTCACTTTCGACGCTTCCCTCACGCCTCAACCCAAGTCCTCCCTGGAAATCGTGGGAGACCTCACAGGATGGACTCCCCAACCGGCAAAGAAAGCGGGGGACGGTTCCTACGCGTACGAGGCCATCCTTCGTCCCGGAAACCACCCCTACCAATGGGTGGTGGATGGCGAATGGATCCTCGATCCTGCGAACGAAGACCGCATGTCCAACGGCATGGGTGGATGGAACTCCGCAGTGCGTGTGACCGCGCCTCTCCCGCCCCAACTCCAAGCCTTTGAGAAGGACGGCAAGTTGTTCTTTCAAACGGATGGTGCGGCCGAGGTCTTGGTCACCGTCGACAACATGCTGGTGCATCACGGGGCGCACAAAGACGCCATCACCTTGCCGGTCATGCTTTCTGGACTTGACGCGGGCCGGCACCACGTGCGGGCATGGGCGGCCCATGAAGGAGGCATCTCACAGGATTTGCTCATCCCCACAGAAGGCAACACCCCCGTGAAAGACCCGGCCACACTCACGCGTTCCGATTGGCACAGCGCGACCATGTACTTCCTCATGGTCGATCGCTTTGTCAACGGCGACAAGGACAACGACGAGCCGGTCAACGACCCCGACATCTTGCCCATGGCCAACCATTTTGGCGGCGACTTGCAGGGCGTGGCTGCCAAAGTCGATGACGCCTACTTCGAAAACCTTGGCATGAACACGGTCTGGATCTCTCCCGTCACCCAAAACGCCGAAGGTGCTTGGGGATACTGGCAGGACAGCACACGGACAGACGTCACGAGCCGGTTCAGCGGGTACCACGGCTACTGGCCCGTCAGCTGCACAGAAGTGGATCGCAGGTTTGGGTCCAACGACGCCATGACCCACTTGACCGACCTGGCCCACGAGAATGGCATGAATGTGCTGCTGGACTACGTCGGCAACCACGTCCACGAGGATCACCCCTTGATGGATGTCCATCCCGATTGGACAACCGAACTCTACCTCCCCGACGGCTCCCTGAACACCGAACGGTGGGACGAGTACCGGTTGACCACGTGGTTTGACACGTTCATGCCGACCCTGGATTTGGAGCGCCCTGAAGTGGCCGAAGCCATGTCCGACAGCGCGGCGTGGTGGGCCACACACAGCGGCATTGACGGATTCCGCCACGACGCCACCAAGCACATCAGTGAAGTGTTTTGGCGGAAGTTGACCACCAAACTCAAAGCCGCGCAAGCCCAAACCGGCAAGCGCCTTTTCCAAATCGGCGAGACGTATGGAAGTCCCGACCTCATCGGAAGCTACTTGTCCAGCGGCATGCTCGACGCGCAATTTGACTTCAACCTCTACGACAAATTGGTGGGCGCCATTGCCTTTGAGGAGGGCTCTTGGACCGACCTGGTCGCCACCAACGAAGCCAGCCTGGCCACGTATGGTGCGCACCACTTGATGGGGAACATCACGGGCAACCAAGACCGCCCGCGCTTCACCTCTCTCGCCGACGGCACGCTCGACGTCAATGAAGACATGAAGTTCCAAGGCTGGACACGAGACATCGAGCACGGCGGAGACGACGGTTACGCGAAAATGCGCTTGCTCATGTCCTACCTGATGAGCGTTCCGG
>JBMZAB010000086.1:0-2051 GCA_049610985.1 Flavobacteriales bacterium
TGTTGAGCAGGGCCAAGGCAATGAGCAGGCACAGCCCGGCGGCGCCCATGAGCACGGGCATCAAGCGGTCGATGCCGGCTTGCATGGCGCTCAACAAATCCCCGTTCCAAGACACGTCTGCCACACCTTGGGTGGCTTCGAACCGCGCTGCCGCCTCGGCGAGGGCCTCCGGTGTGGCGTGATCGGGACGCACCACGACATCCACCACGGGAGGGAGAGGAACGTAGCCGAGGAAAGACACAAAAGACTCGCCCAACTCGGCTTCGAGTTCCGAAGCGGCTTCCTCAGGATCGAGGTAGGTGGCGGCCGCGACACTCGGGTCGGCGGCGAGGGCGAGGCGGGTGCCGTCGATTTGGGCTTGGGTCATCTCACGCTGGAGGTACACCTGCACGTGGACCCGCTGCTTCAACTGCACCGTGGCCCACTGTCCCAGCAGTCCGGCGAGGCCCAACATGCCGAGGAGGAACAGGGTCAAAGACATGCCCACCACCGTGGTGAATTGGGTGGTGAGTTGCGCCCTCGAGCGACGGGGTTGAGACTTGCGTGCGCCGGCCATGCCCCAAAGATGCGACGCAGCCGGTGGAAACAGGGTCACAAGCTTATTTGGATTGAATCCAAACAACGTACCTTTGCATCCCCCAAAAAGGGTATTTTTGCCGCAGGTTTTCCACACATGATCAAAGTCAATGACAACGCACGCGACCAGGTCCAGCGCCTGCTCGCAGAAGAAGGACGCCCCGCAGGGAGTTTTGTCCGCGTGGGCGTGAAGGGTGGCGGATGCAGCGGTCTCATGTACCAGCTGGATTTCGACCACGTGATGAACGACGACGACCAGTCGTTTGAAGACAATGGCGTGAAGGTGGTCGTCGACAAGAAGAGCTTTCTCTACCTCGTAGGCACAGAGCTGCGATACAGCGGGGGACTCAACGGCAAGGGGTTTGAGTTTCACAACCCCAACGCCAATCGAACCTGCGGCTGCGGAGAGAGTTTTTCACTCTGACAACGGACAACCATGGCGTACGACGGAGAAGACAAGATTCTGGAGGAAGTCACCGGGAAGGCGTATGAGTTTGGGTTCACCACGGACATCGACTCAGACAAGGCCCCGGCGGGACTCAACGAAGACATCATTCGGCTGATCAGCACGAAGAAGAACGAACCGGAGTGGCTCCTCGAGTGGCGCCTCAAGGCGTTCGAGACGTGGCAGGCGATGGTGGAGCCCGAGTGGCCGCACCTCCAATACGAGAAGCCAGACTTCCAGGCCATCAGCTACTATGCGGCGCCCAAGCAGAAGAAGGAACTCGCCTCCATGGACGAGGTGGATCCGGAACTGCGCAAGACGATGGACAAGCTGGGCATTTCGCTCGAGGAGCAGAAGCGCCTCAGCGGAGTGGCGGTGGACTTTGTGATGGACAGCGTCAGTGTGGCCACGTCCTTCAAGGACAAACTCGCGGAGCTCGGCATCATTTTTTGCAGCATGAGCGAGGCCGTTCAGGAGCACCCTGAATTGGTCCAGAAGTACATCGGGTCGGTGGTCCCCGTTCGGGACAACTACTACGCGGCATTGAACTCGGCGGTCTTCACCGACGGGTCGTTCTGCTACATCCCCAAGGGCGTCAAGTGCCCCATGGAGTTGAGCACGTACTTCCGCATCAACGAAAGCGGCACGGGACAGTTTGAGCGGACGCTGGTCATCGCCGACGAGAGCAGCTACGTCAGCTACCTCGAGGGATGCACGGCGCCACAGCGCGACGAAAACCAACTCCACGCGGCGGTGGTCGAACTGGTCGCCCTCGACGACGCGGAAATCAAGTACAGCACCGTTCAGAACTGGTACCCGGGAGATGAAGAAGGCAAGGGCGGGGTCTACAATTTTGTGACGAAGCGCGGCATCTGCCACACCCGTTCCAAGATCAGCTGGACGCAAGTCGAGACCGGCAGCGCGGTGACGTGGAAGTACCCCAGTTGCGTGCTGAAGGGCGACGACAGCGTGGGGGAATTCTACAGCGTGGCCGTCACCAACAACATGCAACAGGCGGACACGGGCACCA
>JBMZAB010000087.1:0-1965 GCA_049610985.1 Flavobacteriales bacterium
GATGCCACTTACAACGACGGCACTTGCGAAGGCGCTGCCACTGAAGGCCTCACTGGCATCGCGGCAGACACGAAGTGGAGCATCTTCCCCAACCCTGTGTTCGAGAGCACGTTCAGCGTGAAGTTCGACAAGGACATCGTTTTGGGTGAGGAGAACATCGTGGTTGAGGCTTCTGACCTTAGCGGAAAGGTTGTGTTCACTCAAGAGTACACTCAAGGTGACGTGGTTGGCGGCAACCGCATCTTGGTGAAGCACAACCTCGCTGCTGGCACATACAACTTGTCTGCCAAGCACGTGGACTTCTCTTCTGCTCAGACTTTCGTGGTCACTCGCTAAGAGATCAACAACGACTTTCAAAAGGGGAACCAATTGGTTCCCCTTTTTTTGTGCCCAGCTGAAGGTTCCGTCCCACACGCAGATATCTTTGCTTCATGAATCGATTCACATGTTTGTTCCTTGGGCTTCTTGGGCTGACCCTTGCCACGTCCGTGGTGGCTCAAGGCGACCTGTCTGTGGCCAGCGGCCCCATGATTGGCCACGTCAGCATGCGCTCAGCCCAATTGTGGATTCAGACCACGCGTCCAGAGGCCGTCTTTGTGAAGTACAAGGCGCAGGGCGAACAAGTGTGGATGACTACAGCCACTTCCAACACGGCACGTGAACAAGCGTATGCGGCACATGTCAGCTTGGAGGATCTTGAGCCCGGCACCAGGTATGAGGTGCAGTTTGTGGTGGGAGGTGAGGAGATTTCTGATTCTGTGAAGGTGCAAACCCAAGTGCTTTGGGATTACCGCATGGATCCGCCGCCATTTTCCTTCGTGACGGGCAGCTGTGCCTACATCAATGAGGCACAATACGACCGTCCAGGCCGGCCTTACGGAGGCGGGTATGAGATCTTTGAAAGCATGGCTGCGGAGGCGCCAGACATGATGCTTTGGCTTGGGGACAACATCTACTTGCGTGAAGTGGACTTTCAGTCCTATTCCGGGTTTTTGCACCGCTACAGCCACACCCGCCAAACCCCTGAGATGGCGCCGTTGCTGAAGACGTGTCCCAACTATGCGATCTGGGATGACCACGACTTTGGGCCCAACGACAGCGATGGAAGTTGGGTGCATGCGGACTGGTCCAGGGAAGCATTCAAAACGTTCTGGAGCAACCCGAGCTATGGACTGCCCGAGTCTCCGCGATGTGTGTCCACCGCGTTCCGGTTCGTCGACATGGAATTTTTCTTGTTGGACAATCGGACCTACAGGGTGAATCACCAGAACAAAACCAACACGCCACAAGTGCTGGGGCAAGCCCAAATTGATTGGCTCATTCAAGCCCTCCAGAAGTCACGTGCACCCTACAAATTCGTGTGCATCGGCGGTCAGGTGTTGAACGACGCCGCGGTGTACGAGAACGTGTCTCAATTTCCGTCAGAGCGCGAAGAAATCCTTCGCCGTTTGGCAGAGGAGGACATTCGTGGCGTGGTCTTTCTCTCTGGCGACCGTCACACCACAGAGTTGTCGGAGATGGAACTCTCCAATGGGCGCATGGTGTACGATTTGACGGTAAGTCCCTTGACCTCTGGACCGGGACACGCACGAGAAGAGGGGAATTCCCTCCGGGTGGACGGAACGTACGTAGAGCAACGCAACTACGCCAAGTTGTCGTTTGAAGGGTCGCGCAAGGACCGCAGTTGCACCATCGAGGTCAAAGACACCTTTGGAGAGACGTTGTGGACCCGAACTTTGGGTGAATGAGCCTGCACAGCAGAACAGATTACACGAAAGGCGCGCTTGATGAATCGGCCGTGGCCGAAGGGCCATGGGCGTTGTTGGAACAGTGGGTGAAGGAGGCGGTGGATGCGGGCATTTCAGATCCGACGGCGTTCACCTTGAACACCCTTGATGCGGAGGGCTTTCCGCATGGCCGAATCGTGTTGCTTCGGGACACCCGAGATGAACAGCTGGTGTTCTA
>JBMZAB010000088.1:0-1932 GCA_049610985.1 Flavobacteriales bacterium
ATTCGGAAGGTGCTGTCTTTGTCTTGGGTCACGTGCTCGTGCGCGAGGTGGAAGACGGCGCCTTGCTCATGCTGCACCTTGTCCACGCCCAAACGCGCACCCGCACCCACCTTGCCTTCCAGGACGGCATTCACCATGCCGCTCGCACCTTCCGGTGCAGAAGACCAAAGCACCACCTCTGCATGGGCATTGTCGCCCACGTGCACACGGTGACGTGGGCAAGACGCCACGTTGTCTCCCGTGGTGTGGTGGTGGACCAACACCGGCCGATCAAGGACCACTCCGCGTTCCAAGCTCAGGAACAGTCCGTCTTGGGCATGGGCTGCGTTGACGGCACCCACCCACTCGCGGGTGTGGTAGGCCGACCAATCTTCGTCGCCTTCGCCGATTCGGCCTTCGGCCATGGCTTGCGAAAGCGGCATGCAGACCACACCGTCGGCCACGGGCAAGTCGCACGCTTCCGCCACGACTTGGCCATTCAGCAACACGATGCGGTACGCGTCCAGTCCAGGAATGGGGTTGGTCGGCACGTCTTCGGGCCAGCCTTCAGGTGCCGGCGCCGTGCGCACGGGCGTCGCCAACATCGGCGTCAAGGGGCTGTACTTCCAGCGCTCCGACTTTCGGGTCGGCACCGGCAAGTCGGCCATGGCTTGACGCCCGGCTTCGGCCAAGGGGGCCAAACCCGCGGACGCCGCAAGCCCCGCCACAAACGCGTGCGCTTTGTCGTTGGCTGCGGACATCAGGCGATTTCTTCTTTGATCCAGTCGTAGCCCTTGGCTTCCAACTCGAGGGCGAGCTCTTTGGGGCCGGACTTGACGATTTGGCCGTCGCTCAACACGTGCACGTGGTCGGGCACGATGTGGTCGAGGAGGCGCTGGTAGTGCGTGATGACCAAGAACGAGCGTCCCGCGTCGCGCATGGCGTTCACGCCTTCGGACACGATGCGAAGGGCGTCGATGTCAAGGCCGCTGTCCGTCTCGTCGAGGACGGCGAGCTTGGGCTCGAGCATGGCCATTTGGAAGATCTCGTTGCGCTTCTTCTCGCCGCCCGAGAACCCTTCGTTCACGCTGCGGTCGCGAAGGCGTCCGGACAATTCCACGAGGGCCGACTTCTCCTTGACGAGCGCGAGGAAGTCCTTGGCCGAGATGGCCTCCAAGCCTTGGTGCTCCCGCTTGGCGTTGATGGCCGCCTTCATGAAGTTGAGGTTGCTCACGCCGGGGATTTCCACGGGGTACTGGAAGGCCAGGAACAGGCCTTCGCGGGCCCGATCGCTCGCGTCGAGGTCGAGGAGGTCGGTGCCGTCGAAGTCGACCGAGCCGGCCGTCACTTCGTAGTCTTCACGGCCGGCGAGGACCGACGCCAAGGTCGACTTTCCAGAGCCGTTGGGGCCCATGATGGCGTGCACCTCTCCGGGACCGATTTCGAGGTTCAGTCCTTTGAGGATGGGGGTGTCTTCCACTTGCGCGTGGAGGTTCTTGATGGTCAGCATTAGCCTACGGATCCTTCGAGTGAAATGGCCAGGAGTTTTTGGGCCTCGACGGCAAACTCCATGGGCAACTTGTTGAGCACCTCCTTGGCGTAGCCGTTGACGATCAGGCTGATGGCCTGCTCCTCGTCGATGCCGCGCTGGAGGCAGTAAAAGATTTGATCTTCCCCAATCTTGCTGGTCGTCGCTTCGTGCTCGACCTGCGCCGTGGGGTTCTTCGTTTCGATGTACGGGAACGTATGTGCGCCGCAGCGGTCGGTCATCAGCAAGCTGTCGCACTGGCTGAAGTTCCGCGCATGGTCGGCGTTGGGCATGATTTGGACGAGTCCGCGGTAGCTGTTTTGGGACTTGCCCGCCGAGATGCCCTTCGAAATGATGGTCGAACGCGTGCGCTTGCCCAAGTGAATCATCTTGGTGCCCGTGTCCGCCTGTTGCATGTTGTTGGT
>JBMZAB010000089.1:0-1896 GCA_049610985.1 Flavobacteriales bacterium
CACGACCTCCAACGGCCGGTGGGCCAATTGAGCGGTGGAGAGAAACGAAGGGTGGCGTTGGCTCAGGTGTTGTTGGAATCGCCGGACTTCTTGATCCTCGACGAGCCGACCAACCACTTGGACCTTGACATGATTGCCTGGCTGGAACAACGGCTCGCCTCGATGGGCACAACGCTCCTGATGGTCACGCACGACCGTTACTTCCTGGAAAACGTGTGCGACCGCATCCTGGAGCTGGAGGACCATGCGCTTCACAGCTACCACGGCAACTTCAGTTATTTCTTGGAGAAGCGTGCTGAGCGGAGGGCCAACGCCCAAGCCGTGCAAGAACGTGCCCGGTCCCACATGAAGCGGGAGCTTGAATGGGTGCGCGCCACACCTTCCGCCCGGACCACCAAGAGCAAGAGCCGGCTCGACCGCTTTCAAGATTTGAAAAAGGCGGCGGCGAAGCGGCTGCAAGAAGACCCCCTGCACCTCACGGTCATTCCTGAACGACTGGGCGGCAAGGTGGTGGAATTGCACAAAGTGAAACGCGCCTTCAACGAACGCGTCTTGTTCGAGGGACTCACCCACCACTTCAAGCGCGGTGAGCGCATTGGGCTGGTGGGCCAGAACGGCTCCGGCAAATCCAGCTTGCTTCAACTCATCTTGGGGTTGGCGGAACCAGATGCAGGAAAGGTGGTGGTCGGAGAAACGGTGGTGTTTGGGCATTACAACCAAGAAGGCGGACAATTCAACCCCGACTGGAAGTTGATCGATGCTGTGCGGGACATCGCCGATTGGATCCCGTTGAAAGGTGGCGCCAAACTCACGGCAGCCCAATTGCTAGAGCGATTTCTCTTCCCCCATGCCATGCACCACCTGCACATTCGGTTGCTGAGTGGCGGCGAACGCAAGCGCCTGCACTTACTCAGAGTGTTGATGCGCAACCCCAACTTTTTAGTGATGGACGAGCCCACCAACGACTTGGACATTTTCACGCTGTCCGTGTTGGAGGAATTCTTGATGGACTTTTCAGGCTGCCTGGTGGTCGTGTCGCACGACAGGTACTTCATGGACAAGCTCGTGGACCACGTCTGGGTGGTCGGCGAAGACGGGGCCACCTCCATTCGAGACTACCCCGGCAACTACAGTCAATACCGAGCGGCGCGTGCCGAGTCGCTGAAACGTGCCCAAGCAGAAAAGGCGGCCATTGTTGCGTCTGCCAAGTCAGCTGACGCCCCTGTCGAAGTGCGCGGTGACTACTCTCAGAGGCTCAGTTACAAGGAGAAGCTGGAGTTTGAGGCGCTCGACGAGGCCATCCCCAAGTTGGAAGCCCGACGCAACGAGCTTTCCACAGCCCTCCAGGGGGAGCAAGACTTGGACACCTTGACCCGCCTTGGAGAAGAACTCGGACAAGTTGCCGAGGAATTGGAAGAGGCAGAAATGAGGTGGCTGGAACTTTCGGAGCGCAGTTGATTCCCTGAGGCAACCTTCTGGGCCTTGAGGTGTTCTAGATTCAAACCCCAAAATCGCTACCTCAAGGTCTGTCATGAAACCCACATTCCTTTCTTCTCTTCTGGCCATCGCCATGCTTGCATGGGGATCCACTTCCCAAGCCCAAGATTGCAGCACGGAAGTCTTGGCCACCCTCACCACCCAGATGTGGGGAGGTGAAATCTCCTACACCATATCTGACGACAACGGTGTGTTGGTCTCCGGACAAAATTTCGGGGACTACAGCACCTACACCGAGCTCTTCTGCGTCGACAACGTGGAAGGTTGTCTCGTGTTGGAAATGACCGACAGCTTCGGCGACGGATGGAACGGCGCGACGCTGACTGTGACTGTGCCCTCCGAGAACCTGAACCTCGGCACGTTCACGCTGGCGGAAGGCGCCTTGCAAGCCATCACGTT
>JBMZAB010000090.1:0-1822 GCA_049610985.1 Flavobacteriales bacterium
CAGCAACGCCCCAAGGTGCCGACGAAGCGCTGACGGTGTTCCAACGCTCTGAGAAGTACGAGTTGCCCTCCTTGGTCAACATCGGTGTCGCTGTGGACGTCGTGTCCAACGACAACACCGTCGTGACTGCCACCGGCCAGTTCGTGTCCAACAGCTTCACCAAGGACCAGTTTGGTGGCGGCTTGGAAGCGAACCTCGGCGACCGCCTTGTGCTCCGCGGAGGCTACCTCTGGGAGCAAGGCTTGATCGGAGGCCAAGACGTGACCACGGCGTACACCGGTCCTGCCGGTGGCATTGGCTTGAACCTCCCTGCAGGTGAGGGCGCCACCTTGAAACTCGATTACAGCTACCGCACGACAAATCCCTTCAACGGGACCCACACGCTCGGCGTGAAAATCTCCCTGTAAGAGGACATCCGCGGAATCTTTCCTATTTTCATGAACGAGAGGGCCACGCGCCCTCTCGTTTGTGTTCTCCCCCATTGCGGGAGACGTCGCGCGAAAGCGCACCACCAACCTTCCTTTCTGAATCACACACCATGTCGAACGTTTCTTACTACACCGCTGAAGGCCTCCAGAATCTGAAAGATGAACTCCATCAGATGAAGACGGTGGAGCGTCCCAAAATCTCGCAGCAAATCGCCGAGGCACGGGACAAGGGGGATTTGAGCGAGAACGCCGAATACGATGCCGCCAAGGAAGCACAGGGCATGCTCGAGGCCAAAATCAACAAGATGGAAAACCTGCTTGCCAATGCCCGCGTCATCGACGACTCGGACATCGACAACAGCAAGGTCTTCATCCTGAGCAAGGTCCGCATCAAGAACCAGAAGAACGGGGCCGAAGTGACCTACACCTTGGTGGCCGAGAACGAAGCCAACCTCGCCGAGAAGAAGATATCCGTCGACAGTCCGATTGGAAAGGGGTTGCTTGGCAAGGCCGTGGGAGACATTGCAGAGGTGTCGGTGCCTGCAGGCGTCATTCCCTTTGAGATTTTGGAGATCTCCCGCTGATGGCCTCCATTTTCAGCAAGATTGTGGCGGGGGACATTCCCTGTCACCGCGTGGCCGAGAATGCGTCGTTCTTGGCGTTTTTGGACATCATGCCGCTCGCCCCAGGACACACGCTGGTCATTCCCAAGGTGGAAGTCGACCGCATTTGGGACCTCGAGCCTGCGCTGTTGGGGGAACTTCATGTCTTCAGCCAAAAGGTCGCCCTCGCCATGGAAGAGGTCATGCCGTGCCGACGGGTGGGACAGGCCGTGATTGGCCTCGAAGTCCCCCACGCCCACGTTCATTTGATTCCCCTCAACGCGGTGGCCGACATCAATTTTGAGCGGCCCAAACTGCAAGTCACGCAGGAAGAGCTCGCGGACGTTGCTGCGCGCATTCGAGGCGCGTTTGAGGCGCGGTATCCGGCTTAAGGCAAGTCGAGCAGCGCAGTCCACACGCTCAACACCCCGAGTTCTTCCCGCGTCCAAATCGGACGCACGTGGCCGTCGACCGCGGTGATGTTGTTGTAGTCCCCAAAGAACACCTTGCCTTCGGGCGTGAAGGGCGTCTCCGACACCGTGCGGTTGGTCCAGGACTCGCCCCCGTCGGTGCTGGACGCAACCACCACGTGGGTGGAGCGGTCCTCGCGTGTGTCGTTGTGTCTTCGGTCGTAAAACACGACGTGCACATCTCCCCTGACGGGATCCACCGTCATCCACGTGAAGAACTGGTCGCGGTCTGCCCCGTCCGTATTGACACGGCGGGTCGTCGACCATGTCTCTCCCCCATCGTCGGAGTAGGTCAGCCACACGTCGGTGTCGCCATTGCGGG
>JBMZAB010000091.1:0-1592 GCA_049610985.1 Flavobacteriales bacterium
CATGAATCGCCACGCGACCAGCGCACCCGCAAGGCCTCGGCCCACGACCACAATGCGTTGGGGGGACGATGCCATCACGCCTCAGTTCAAGAGATGACGCCGAGGTCTCGGCCCACCTTTTCAAAGGCGGCAAGGGCCCGGTCCAAGTGCGCCTTGGTGTGTGCGGCACTGAGCTGCACGCGGATTCGGGCTTCGCCCTTGGGCACCACGGGATAGAAAAAGCCGATGACATAGATGCCCTCTTCAAGCAGGGCGTTGGCCATGACTTGGGAGAGTTTGGCGTCGCCAAGCATCACCGGGACGATGGCCGATTCGCCGTCTTTGAAGGGGAGGCCCGCCTTGCGCAATCCGTCCTTGAAGTACGCGGTGTTCTCTTCGAGGGTGTCGCGCAATTCCGTGGTTTCGTCCAGCATCTTGAACACCTCGATGGACGCGCCAACAATGCTTGGGGCGAGGGAGTTGGAGAACAGGTAGGGACGGCTGCGCTGGCGCAGCATGTCGATGATTTCGCGCTTGCCCGTGGTGAAGCCGCCCATCGCCCCGCCCATGGCCTTGCCGAGGGTGCCGGTGATGATGTCCACGCGACCGAGCGCGTTCCGAAGCTCGATGGAGCCGCGTCCGGTCTTCCCGATGAAGCCCGTGGCGTGACATTCGTCCACCATGACCATGGCTTCGTAGGTGTCGGCGAGGTCGCAGATTTTGTCGATTTGGGCCACGTAACCGTCCATCGAGAACACGCCATCAGTCACGATGATGATGTTGCGCGCCCCATTGGCCCGGGCCTCTTTCAGGCGCTCCTCGAGCTCGGCCATGTCGTTGTTGGCGTAGCGGTAACGCGCCGCCTTGCACAGGCGCACGCCGTCGATGATGGAGGCGTGGTTGAGGCTGTCGCTCACGATGGCGTCTTCCTTGGTCAGCAGCGGTTCGAACACCCCACCGTTGGCGTCAAAGGCGGCGGCGTACAGGATGGTGTCCTCCGTGTGGTGGAAGTCTGCAATGCGTTGCTCGAGCTCTTTGTGGATGTCTTGGGTGCCGCAGATGAAGCGGACGCTGGACATGCCAAACCCGTGGGTGTCAATGGCCCGCTTGGCGGCCTCGACCACGCGCGGATGCGAACTCAGTCCGAGGTAGTTGTTGGCACAAAAGTTCAGCACGCGGCTGCCGTCGTCCAACGTGATTTCGGCGTCCTGCGCGGAGGTGATCACGCGCTCGCGCTTGTACAGACCCGCTGCCTCGATCTCGGCAAGCTCTTGGGTCAACTGGTCTTTGATGCTTCCAAACATGGGCGAAAGGTACGCTCAACCCTGCCCGCGAGAATGCTCCGAGAGGTCGGTCCGCTCAACCCAAGACCCATGGCGCATTTCGCGGGCCATGACCTGTGGGGACGTCCCATTCGACCGCGCATCCCCGGGCCACCACGTGCTCCTCCACCATTTCCCGAACCGTCCGGCCAAAAGGATTGTCGACCGCTTGCCCAAACGCCTTGGTGTTGTCCTTCAAGTCTGTGAACGACCCCACCAACACCCCTTCCACTTCGTCAAACACCCCCGCTTGACCCAGCGCCACCAACATGCGGTCGAGGTGGTAGAGGT